>JACMLY010000145.1 GCA_014379345.1 Chitinophagaceae bacterium | reverse complement strand
GGGGTTGGGCCTGCCGGCCGGTAGGCGTGGGTGAGGTAATAACCAACTTAAAACAATGGAATATGAATAGAAAGCTTCAATTTTTTGGTTTGATTTTAATGGCTTTCGCGATGAACGTTGCACAGGCACAGAAGCCAAAGAAAGTGGCAACACCAGCGCAAATGCAGGGCAAAGTTTGGTCTGCAGAAAAAGCAAATGCCTGGTACAGGGAACATAAGTGGCTCACAGGAGCTAATTATATTCCGGCAACCGCGATCAACCAGTTAGAAATGTGGCAGGCGCAAACTTTTGATCCTGCTACTATCGATAAAGAATTGGGATGGGCACAAAGTATAGGATTTAATACGATGCGGGTTTTTTTGCATCATATTGCATGGGAGAATGATCAGGAAGGATTTAAGAAGCGCATGAATGATTACCTGGCTATTGCCGACAAGCGTGGTATAAAGACCATTTTTGTTTTCTTTGATGACTGCTGGAACAAAGAACCAAAGCCTGGAACGCAGCCTGCTCCCAAACCTGGCATTCATAATTCAGGTTGGGTGCAGGATCCCGGGCAAAAAGAATCATACGACAGTACTAATTTTCCAAAACTGGAGAAATACGTAACGGACGTGCTCACTGTCTTTGCAAAAGACAAACGCATATTGTTATGGGATCTGTACAACGAGCCAGGCAATAGTGGCAAAAAAGATTCTTCTTATTATTTACTTACAAAGGTGTTTCAATGGGCAAGAGCTGTTAACCCCGATCAACCGATCAGTGCTGGTTTGTGGTCGTGGGATTTTGAAAAGTTGAATGACTTTCAGCTAAATAATTCGGATATTATTACATATCACAATTACGAAGAGGCGCAATGGCATAAACGCGTGATTGAATTGCTAAAGGCAAGTAGTAAACCGCTGATTTGTACGGAGTACATGGCACGTACGCGTAACAGCCGGTTCTCCACAGTTCTTCCTCTTCTAAAAGACAAAAATGTAGGTGCTATCAACTGGGGTTTTGTAGAAGGAAAAACCAATACGATCTATGCCTGGGATGCTCCGGTACCTGACGGCGGTCAACCAATCGAATGGTTTCACGATATTTTTAAACGCGATGGCTCTGCTTATAGAGAGGATGAAATCAACCTGATCAAAAAATTGAATGGCATCAAATAGCAACTTGTTTTTTTCATACTAGCAGTTCACCTGCTGTTTCTACAGCGGGTCTTATTTTGAAAATCAGATAAACGCACCATTTCCGCTCCTCCTGCGCCTCTTTGCCTTCCCTCCTTTACCTCCGTGGTAAAATTAGGTGTTGCACATAGGAAGTCTTATAAGGCAAGAGTTTTAACCGCAGAGGTACAGAGGTAAGGCACAGAGGCGCAGGAGTGCAATTGATGGAATTGTTATCCAAGAGAATATTATGAGTGAAATTTTTTCCAAAGCAACATTATCAGATATTGCACGTGAATTGAACATTACGGCAGCTACCGTTTCCCGTGCTTTGAATGATCACCCCCGTATAAAGGAAACCACCAAAAAAGCTGTGAGGGAAGCTGCCGTTAAATTAAATTATCAACCCAATAAACTGGCTTCCTCTCTTCGGCTTGGTAAATCAAATATTATTGGAGTGATCATTCCCAGCGCTGAAATTAATTTTTTTGGTTCTGTCATACATGGGATTGAGAAAATGGCGAATGAAAACAACTACAACGTATTGATATATCAAACCAATGAACTTTACGAATACGAAAAAAGAGGAGTGCAGACTTTTTTGCAATCGCAGGTGGATGGAATACTGGCATCAATCTCCAAGGAGACCATTAACCTCGATCATTATAATGAAATTAAGAAGCGGGGCGTACCGCTTATTTTATTTGACCGCGTAAGTGACGCCCTGGATGTTTCTTCCGTAGTAGTGGATGATTATGCCGGCGCCTTTGCGGCAACCAAACATTTGATTGAACAGGGATGCAAACGTATAGCCCATATCGGAGGGCAGCAGCATGTAAATATTTTCAATCAACGGCTCAAGGGTTATATCGATGCATTGAATACACACAACATTCCGGTGAATGAAGATCTGATCGTGTACGGCAAAGTGAGCATCGACTCGGGCAAGGAATGCATGAAAAAATTATTGGAAGGATCCCAGCGACCGGATGGCGTTTTCGCAGTTGAAGATTTTACCGCATTGGGTGCCATGCAGGCCATCAAAAACGCCAACAAGAAAATGCCCGAAGAGATTGCCATTATTGGATTTGCAAACGAAGCTTTTGGTGAATACCTGACACCCTCTCTTTCAACCGTGAATCAGCAAACAATTCGTATGGGTGAGGAAGCAGCCCGCTTATTTTTTGAGGGACTTGACAAAATGAATTTGTATAAAACCAAGTCTCGTAAACTGGTATTGGAACCGGAGGTTATTTGCCGTCAATCTAGTATTAAGTTTTACAAATAGCAAAAAAACACCGCAGCCTGTGTGCGCCTCCGTGCCATACCTCCGTTACCGCTGTGGTTAACTTTGGACTTAAACATAATACCTCTATTAATGCAGAAGTTTTTTTCACCACAGAGGCGAGGGAGGGGTAGCACAGAGGCAACGGAGGGTTACACAGAACGGATCCGCCATGGGGATTTTTTTAAAGAGAAGGGCAGGCTATATGATGGTTTTCATACGCATAATAGCGATCTTAGAGCTACTCCCCGCAAAACAGCTTTGATAACAGCCAGGTTTCAAGTCCGGGACAAAAACAACATTGACAATGTGGTAGTGGAGGCGGGCAGTATTATTTTTTGAAAAGATGAAGTGGGCCGGTTTAAATGAATCAAATATCAAATTACACTAATGACAAAAGCTTTACATGTATCGGATATAAGACTTCATTCTCTTTGCTTCATTTTAACTTTTCTGAATTTTGCTGCCCCGGCTCAGCAAAAGGACAGGGTAACTGCCGTTATTCAGGCAAAGGCAGTTCCTTATCCTTTGCAATACACAAGACTACTTGAGAGCCCTTTTAAAAACGCCATGCAAAAAGATGGAGATTGGCTTTTGTCGCTTAAGCCTGACCGGTTGCTATCTCGCTTCAGACTAAATGCCGGGTTGCAGCCAAAAGATAGTATTTATGGGGGATGGGAACGTATGGGTGTATCCGGCCATTCTTTAGGACACTATCTTACTGCATGTTCCATGATGTATGCTGCTTCCGGCGACCAGCGGTTTAAGCAAAAGACAGATTATATTATCAATGAATTGGCAGAATGCCAGGAAGCACGAAAAACCGGGTATGTTGGGGGAATACCCAATGAAGATAAAATATTCGACCAGGTGGCATCAGGAGATATCCGTTCCCAGGGTTTTGATTTAAATGGCGGATGGGTTCCCTGGTATACGCAGCATAAAGTTTTTGAGGGTATGATCGACGCCTTTTATTATACGGCGAACGAACAGGCAAAACAGGTAGCTGTAAAATTTGCAGATTGGATCGATACCAAGTTTAGTAAACTGTCTGAAACGCAATTTCAAAAAATGCTGGATTGCGAACATGGTGGCATGAACGAATCGCTGGCAAACCTTTATGCGATCACGGGCGATAAGAAATACCTTGCGCTTTCATACAGGTTCAACCATAAAAAAATATTAGATCCCCTTTCCCAGGCTCAGGATATATTACCCGGAAAGCATGCGAACACACAGATCCCGAAAATAATCGGGGCATCACGACAGTACGAATTGACAGGGAGCGAAAACGAAAAAAACAGTAGTAATTTTTTCTGGCAGCAGGTTGTCAATCATCATTCGTATGTCATTGGTGGCAATAGCGATCACGAACACTTTGGTGAGGCTGATAAATTATCAGCCCGTCTTAGTACGAATACTACCGAAACCTGCAACAGTTATAATATGCTGAAGCTGACAAGGCATTTATTTTCACTCAATCCGTCCGCAGCATTGATGGATTATTACGAGCGTACTTTATACAATCATATCCTCGCATCGATCAATCCGGATAACGGGATGACCTGTTATTATGTACCTCTTGTATCCGGCGCACAAAAAACGTATGGTACAGCCGAAGAATCTTTCTGGTGCTGCACTGGTACAGGCATGGAGAACCATGTAAAATATGGCGAAAGCATATATTATGCAGGTAACGATAAAAGCCTTTATGTAAATTTATTCATCCCTTCGGTACTGGATGTTCCCCAGGGCATTTCTGTTAAGATAGAAACTGCGTATCCTGAAAAGCAAAATATAAATCTCACCATTTTGCGTGCGGAAGCGGCGGCATTTTCAATACGCGTACGCCATCCGGCATGGGCGGTTAAAGGAACTACTGTAAAAATAAATGGGAAGAGTATAAGCGTGGATGGAAAACCCGGGAGCTATATCACTCTAAAAAAACAGTGGAAGGCTGGGGACATTATTAGCCTGGATTTTCCGATGTCATTGTATTCAGAATCGATGGTGGATAACCCATCCCGTATCGCATTGTTGTATGGACCATTGGTTTTATCAGGCGCCCTGGGCAAAGAGCAAATGCCGGCGGTAGATATCCCGGTATTTGTAGGGAAGAATGCAGATATTAATAAATGGGTGGAGACGTCAAAAAACAATAATTTGTCTTTTTTGGCATTTGCCGAAAACAAAAATAAAAATGTATCTCTTGTTCCATTTTATCGCATGCACCACCAACGCCATGCAGTGTATTGGGATGTTTTTACCAATGAGCAATGGAAGCAAAAAAAGCAGGAATATGAAATTGAACTACAACGTATAGAAGAATTAAAAAAACGCACTGTTGATGAAATGCGTATTGGCGAAATGCAACCGGAGCGTGATCATAACCTGCAGGGGAAAAATACAGAAACGGGTGAAGCATTCGGTCGAAAATGGCGACATGCATCAAACGGAGGATGGTTTTCTTTCGACATGGCTGTATCGGACAATTCACCCTTACAGTTATTGTGTACATACTGGGGCAGTGACCGGGGACGTGAATTTGAGATATGGATAGACGGAGAAAAAATTGCAACACAAAAACTGAGTGGCGAAAAGCCAAATGAGTTTATGGATATTTATTATACAATACCTTCGCCGCTTGTAAAAGGGAAATCAAAAATCAATATTCGTTTTCAGGCGATACCGAGTAGTACGGCAGGAGGCTTATTTGGATGCCGGATAATTAAGTAAATCTTTGCACCTTCATCTTCGTGTCTTCCCCTGTGATCCTCGGTGCCATACCTGCTGCACCTCTGGTTAAAAAACTCTCGCATCCGAAAAGTCTTTATGTTCAAGATTCGATGTAACCACAGAGTAGCAGGAGGTATAGCACAGAGAAACACAGAGGGCTATTATAAATCTTTATACTTGCAAATGAAAAAACTGATTGCCAATTGTCGTCTGCTTTTCAGGTATTTTATTTTTATTGCTGTAATAACCTCTAAAGTTTGCGGACAGGAGAAACCCGGTTCCGCAACAATAAAGGTTGATTTAGCCAGGGAGAAAGGCCCCATGACACCCATCTGGGCATGGTTTGGTTATGATGAACCGAACTATACATATATGAAGGATGGCAAAAAATTATTATCGGAAATTGCCGCTTTGAGTCCTGTACCTGTATATGTGCGTGTGCATAGTTTATTATGTACAGGAGATGGAACCGCTGCATTAAAATGGGGATCAACCAACGCTTATACCGAGGATGCAAATGGCCACCCGGTTTACGACTGGAAGATAGTCGACAGCATATTCGATACATATATACAACGCGGGATGAAACCCCTTGCGCAGATAGGTTTTATGCCTGAGGCATTATCTGTTAAGCCCACGCCTTACAAGCATAACTGGAAGCCCGGTGATCCATACGGCAATATCTTTACAGGCTGGGCATATCCACCAAAGGATTATAATAAATGGCGGGAGTTGGTGTACCAGTGGGTAAAACATTCAGTAGAACGCTATGGACAAAAAGAAGTGGAGAGCTGGTATTGGGAAGTATGGAACGAACCCAATGGCTATTGGAAAGGAACACAGGAAGAATTTTTTAAATTGTATGATTATGCTGCTGATGGATTAAAGCGTGCTTTGCCAACTGCACGTATCGGAGGACCGAATATTGCCGGCACTTCAAGCGCCAACGCTACTAACTGGATGCATAATTTTATAAAGCACTGCCTATACGAAACAAATTTTGCAACGGGAAAAAAAGGCTCACCGCTTGAAGTTATTTTATTTCATGCCAAAGGAAGTCCTACACTTAAAAACGGACTGGTATGGATGAATATGGCGCCACAGCTACGGGATATAGCTGCAGGAATTAAAATTGCAGGGACTTATCCCGAAACAAAAAATCTTCCTTTAATTGTTGGTGAATCGGATCCGGAAGGTTGCGCTGCCTGCGGAATGGCAACCAATCCTTCAAATGCGTACCGCAACGGAACTATGTACTCAAGTTATACGGCGGCCACGTTTGCACGAAAATATGAATTGGCAGATCAGTACAATGGCAATCTTATTGGTGCGGTCTCCTGGTCGTTCGAATTTGAAGACCAGCCCTGGTTCTACGGTTTCCGCGACCTGGCAACGAATGGAGTAGATAAACCGGTTCTCAATGTGTTCAGGATGTTTGGTATGATGAAAGGAAATCGTGTCGGGGTAGAAAGTAACCGGATGTATGAATTGAAAACTATTCTGGATTCAAGTATAAGGAAACAACCTGAGATTGGCGCCCTGGCGGCAAAGGATAAAAAAAACGCAGCTATCATGATATGGAATTATCATGACGAGGATAAGCAGTCGCCCGGTGAATCCATACAAATTGATATCAGCAATATACCTGCAAACAATTTCAGATTAACGGAATTCAGAATTGATAGCGAGCATAGCAATTCTTACGAGGCATGGAAAAAAATGGGATCTCCGCAAAGTCCAACCCTCGACCAGATTGCTCAGCTTGAAAAAGCAGGGCAATTAAAAACGATGGGAAAGACCGGGAAAATGAAAGTCAAATCAGGGAAAGCAGTCATTACTATTTCATTGCCACGCCAGGGGGTTTCCTTATTAAAGTTGGATTGGTGATCGTAAAAAATATAATTCATCAGTAGAGAACAAATGCGGGTTATTCAGTATGATAGGAATTTTACAAACCAATAAAATTTTTGTAACCCCAAAGATTGTTGTTAGCCACAATCGGGGCATGCTGAAATTAATTTTCGCTGTGAAAAGCCTATATTTAGCTTACATTTTCTTTTTATGACCGAATCAGGGTTCCAGCAACTAAAAGAAGTAATTCTGCTGAAGTTGCATGATGGCCTGGATCCCAGGCTGATTTACCACAGTCTTGGACACACAAAAGACGTTTTGCAACAGGCTGAACGCATTGCCAAATCAGAAAACATTTCTGATGCCCGTGTATTACTGCTGATCAAGATTGCTTCGCTATTTCATGATGCCGGATTTCTTTATACTTATCAGGGGCACGAGGAAAAATCCTGCGAAATTATGCTTCAAAGTCTCGATTCAAAACTGTTTGAAAAAAACGAGTTAACGATGATCCAGGGCATGATCATGGCTACAAAAATTCCTCAATCGCCCAGTACATTGCCTGAAAAAATTATTTGTGATGCTGATCTTGACTATCTGGGAAGGGATGATTTTGAAGTGATCAGTAATTGCCTGAAACAGGAATTTTTAACGTATAATATTATTGGCAGTGAACATGAGTGGGATCAACTACAGGTTCGATTTATTGAAAATCATTTGTATTTCACTGACACTTCAATAAAAGAACGTTACCCTGGAAAGCTTATACATCTCGAAAAATTGAAACAAAAGCTGGTAGACCAGAGCCCTTAAAAATTTTTATGAACCCAGGCTCATTTTGGTTAAGATTGCTTAATGTATATCCGAACGAATGGTGGATTGTAAAACGCCTGTATCTTTTTCAATTTTTTCAGGGCGCGGGGATTGCCTTCTTTTTTACTGCTGTTTTTGCTCTTTTCCTTGAAAAATTCCCCATTACAGAGCTTTCGATTGTGTTGATTTCTTCTGCATTGCTGTTGTGGGTTGTTGGATTTTTTTATACCCGGCTCGAGCATGCTGTTTCAATCAGTCGATTCAATATGATCGTGATCGGTACAATGATCGCCAGCATTTTATTATTGGCGACAGCCAGTTTCTTTGTAGCACAAAATTGGTTTTATTACTTGTTGCTTGCCTGGTTTAATGTATTGTATCTCGTAAATAATCTTCAATTCTGGGGAATAGCCACACTATTTTTCGATCTCCGCCAAAGCAAACGTTTATTCGCCGTGATATCAGCCGGCGATATACCAGCCAAGTTCTTCGGCTATACGCTTGCATTGATCTTTGTTCCCTATACAGGAACAAGAAATCTGTTATTTATGGGCGCAGCCTGCATGTTGGCTTCAATTCCTTTTTTAAGAAGTATTTTAAAATCAGGTGAATTGGAACTTATTGACCGATCTGATCAAATACATAAGGAAAAACAATCACGCGGGCAGATAGGAAAGCTCGTAAAGAATTTTGCTACTAATATTTTTATCCGTCGCATAGCATTTATTTCACTGATTGCATCTGCTTCCATAATATTGATCAATTACGGTTTTTATGCTGAAGTTCGCAAAGCTTACCAGGATGATGTTGCATTGGCAAGGTTTATTGCATCCTTTTTTGTGATTTTGCGTATTACCGCCCTGGTAACAAAAATGCTTTTTTCGAGCCGCCTGACTGAATCGATCGGTATAAGGCCCGCATTGTTTATCACCCCACTGGGTATGCTGATATTAACTGCTTCTATTATCGCTGCAGGCTGGATGTCTACTGATATAAAAATAGTATTTTATCTTTTTGGCGTTTCTTCAATAATAGTTGATGTATTAAGAACCTCTTTTAATGCGCCTGTTTTACTCGCCCTGATGCAACCGCTCAGCACACATGAAAGACTTCGGGCGCATAATATTGTTAAGGGCCTGATGGATCCATTTGCATCCTTGTTTTGCGGTTTGCTATTATATATTTCATTTAATATCCAGGGCCGCGTTGATCTGATGTTCTTATGTTATACGTTAACGGTTTTAGGCGTATTATGGCTGGTAGGAATTGTTCTTGTAAACCGGCAATACCTGCAAATGCTCATTAAAACAATCAGCACCCGCTATTTTAGCCAGGAAGAATTTAATCTCAATGACGAAACAATCATTCAACACATACGCAAAAAAATGTCAACCGGTACGGAACTTGAAGTCATTAGCATTCTAAAGATGTTGACTAGTAAAGTAAACCCTGTTGCCGAAGACCTCATCATAGAGTTGTTGAGCCATCCCTCAGACCAGGTCAGGATCGAATCACTGAGACTTATCAATAATAAATACATCAACATCAAACCAAAACTCCAAACTCTTTTAATAAGCGATGTTAGTGTGACGGTGAAAAATGAAATTGTTAAAACAATGTGCAGGATTGCCGACAATGGGCAGGAAATAAGTAAATATCTTGATGATCCGGATGAAGATATACGTAAAGCTGCTACAACCGGGATCTTAGACAACAATGATGTGCAGATAAATAAAATGGCAGAAACAGCCATCAGCAATTTATTGCTTTCAACAGAGACAGAAAATAAGAAGAAAGTTATTTCAATCTTAACTGAGGTTAAAGATAAATATGATCATCCCGCACATATGCATTTGGTCAATGATCCGGATCACCGTATCCGGGATTTGGCTATAACGGCGGTCGGCAAAGCTTGTTGCATGGAAGTTCTTGTTGCCCTGGTACAGCAAATTCATACGAATGAAAAGAGCGTATTGGCTGCCCTCTACCATGTTGGCACAGCAGCAATTACTCCCTTGAAAGAGCAGATCATTTCTGATACAGTTTCGGATAGTTTGAAACAAAAGCTAATTGGCCTTTGTGGAAGGATAGGCGGAGAGAAAGCCCAACAGGTATTGTTAGAATTAGTAAAAAAGCAACCGCAGCAGAATGCGGCAATCATCAAAGCACTTCATCGCAGCAAATACTCCACCGATGCATCAACACATAAGCTTTTCGAAAACATTGCCCGTTTGTATATCATTTATGGAGTGGAATTGCTATACATGCAACGGTATCTCTCCAAAAAAAGCGATGGCTTTCATGTGCTTAATAGTTCTTTGCAATATGAAATACAGGACATACGCGAAACTTTACTATGCCTTTTTGAATGTATGTATGATCGGGAAAAGATAAACCAGGCAAAATTCGGGCTTAATGGAAAGCGTAAGGAAAGTATTGCCAATTCTATGGAAATAATTGAGCTGACAGTGAAAAAGGACATCGGCAGAAATTTTAATATCCTGTTTGATATAACCGCCATTGAACACCGATGCGCAGCATTGCGTTCACTTTTTACGGAAAAGCAGTTTGTGCAGGTTGAAAATATCCTGGCACGGATTCTTTCCGAAAAACCAATTACATATCAGAGCTGGACAAAAGCCTGTTCACTTTATTTTTCAAAAAAATTTCTTCACCGGCTGGATGCCAGCTTGTATGAAAAATATATACATTCTGAAAACACAATGCTCAGAGAAACTGCCTTATTTGCTTCGGCAACTTCGTAATTTAGATAAATGATACAATCCAGTACGGACAGGCTACTTCTTGTTGAAAAAGTTTTTATCCTTAAATCCTTAAGTATTTTTAAAGATACCCCGGAGCATATCCTTGCAGACCTGGCACCGTTGATGCAGGAAGAAGAATTGGATGAAAATACGCTGATTTTTAAGGAGGGTGAAATGGGAGATTGTATGTACATCATACACCAGGGTAAAGTGAAAATCCACAAACGCGATACGGTGCTCGCTATTTTAAAAGAAAAGGAAGTATTTGGTGAGCTGGCATTACTGGATGCGGAAACAAGATCTGCCAATGCCACTACAGATTCTTCCTGTATATTATTCAGGATAAACCAGGAACCTTTTTATGAATTGATCGAATCCAGGCCTGAAGTTGCCCGGGGATTTATAAAAATTCTTTGCGAGCGTCTAAGGGCACAGAATGAGAAGTCAGTCCAATTGAAATAAGCTGTACAATTAACGAGCTGAAATGCCAGGCTGGTCACATAAATAATTCAGGCACCGAGCCATTTGGGTGTGGTTAAAACAAAAAGAAATTTCGGATATTTTATCTTTAGGTGGGATTTGGTTATATTATATTGTTTAAATTGTATTTCTTTCTCCGCCCTTTTTAACCTGACCGTAAAATCCATATTCATCGCAGCTTATCGATCGTGCAGACTTAATAATCTGTGCCTTATTATATTACATATCTGGGCTATTAACAGAAGGAATTTTGCTATTTGAAAATAGCAGGAGTTTTAAAACCGAATTCGCTTTGCCTTTCACTAATTCTACAAAGCTTTGGCATGAGAAATATCTACCTGTTTAAATCCCTCCAGTATTGTTCCGTAATTATTTTTTTTTGTTTATCTCTTTCCAGTGATCTTACTGCACAGCAATTAAAAATTACCGACTTCGTTGTTTTCGCAAGGGGTAGTGTTCAATTTGGATCATCCTCTTTTATTAATGGCGGTTCCATCGGAAGTTACCGGCATGTTGAAACAAGTGGTAGTATCCATATAAAAGGTAATATTTACAGTGGGGGTACCGTTGAATTAGCGAATAAGAACACCATTACAGGGAGAATAACTGCTTCCAACTCCTTTAGATCTACAAATAACATCCTGTCAGTTGGCTCCGGCGCTTCGCTCGATGGCAATATAGATATCCTTGGAAATATAAAAATTAACAGTGGTACAGTATCCGGAAAAGTAACACATCCTGTGGGTACTATTTATTCTGGTCCAACACCCCTGGGAGGGAATATTATCGGAAATCCTATGCTTCCTGTTCTACCGCAGATGCCTGCTATCAGGAATTTCCCTGCCGCCGGGAACACAATTGTCAACTCTACCACAAAGCTTACGCCGGGTGCATACGGAAAACTGTCCCTGAAAGGGAAAAAAACAATTACTTTCTCGGGCCCCGGTATTTATATATTCAGCGCTATCAACAACTCAGGAAGTGAAAATGAATTTGTTTTCGATTTTAAAAACACCAGCACTGGGGATTTTCTGATATATGTACATGGAGATGTTGACCTGGATAAACTGGATGTCAGCATGGTCAATGGTGGAAGTCCATCCCGCATATACACCGAAATACATGGTAACGGTTCAACCTCTTATAATAAAAGGGAAGCCATGATCTGTGCCAATGGCTCATCAGGAGGAAATTCCACGAGATGGCTGGGTACAGTTTGGGCGCCATATGCAGGGATAGATATTGGCGCCGGTCCTTTTAAAATCATTGGCGCTCTATGGAGCAATGAAGAGATAAAAATTTCCAGTGGTGCTACCATTGAATACAACCCATATATCTTTTGCAATCTTCCAAATGCGAAGGCTGGACCCGACAAACAAATAACCTGTGATTTGCCAACAGTAAAACTGGACGGTTCATCCGCCACTGCGCTTGCTCAGTTCAGCTGGTCGGTACTGAACGGCAAAGGAGTTATCATGTCGGGTGCAAATACAGCGACTCCTACCGTTTCTGCAGCAGGCACTTATTTATTAACGGTCGCCGTACCGGGTGGATGCATTGCTACAGATACCGCGGTTGTAACCAATATTCCCTGCATTTTGCCATTCTACCCGCCACCGGCAACTGGTAAGGTCGGTAATCTTATCGGTGCTGAACTGAATTCGTTGTATATGAATTTTGGCACTGTCAAGGATTCGGCAAAAACTATTTTTATTATCCTATCTGATAGCGTGATGATTGAAGTAATAGCAAAACAGGGACAATATCAAACCCTGCTTGCATTATTGCAAACAGCCGCTTATGGAATGACTGACCTGGTAAATAACGGTCCTAATAGTCTTATTATCACAGGTAAATATCCAATCGCCGGGTTGAGGAAACTGGATGGTCTTCCCAATCTTATTTCCTACTGTCGCCCATTACTCCCTGCCGTTAGCAATGTTGGTATTACTTCAACCCAGGGTGATGGAGTGATGCGTGCTGATTTTTTACGGAATGGATATCAGTTAAATGGAGATAGTGTAAAAGTGGGGGTGCTTTCCGACAGTTATAATACGATTCCCGGCAATCCGGCACAAACAGATGTTGACAATGGCGATCTCCCGGGTATAGGCAACAGTAATTATCCCCTGCCTGTGGAAGTATTACTGGATTACCCATTTGGCCGAAGGATTGATGAAGGCCGGGCCATGCTGCAGATCATTCATGATATTGCTCCCAAAGCTACATTGGCTTTCAGAACGGGCTTTATAAGTGCTGGAGATTTTGCTGAAGGCATTCGCGAGCTACAACAAAACGGATGCGATGTGATCGTGGATGATGTCACCTATATTACCGAACCTTTCTTGAAAGATGGGTTGGTGTCACAGGCAGTTAACGATGTAAATGCACTCGGAGTAACATATTTAAGTGCCGCCGGAAATTTTTCAAACAAATCTTACCAGGCTGTTTTCAATCCTGTTGCTGCACCTAATGGAATTGCCGGTCAGGCACACAGTTTTAATGCCAGTGGAGATATATTCCAGAATATTTCCTTAAGCCCGGGAGTGTACACGATCGTTCTGCAATGGCAGGATGGCTTTACTTCCCTTGGAGAACCGGGTCCACAAAATGATCTGGATATTTATCTCACCGATAATAATGGATTAACTCTTTTTGGTTTTAACCGCAATAATATTCTTGGCGGCAGTGGTGATCCAATAGAGATTTTGCCTTTCACGGTAACAGCGAATACCCAATCCAATATCTTGATTGTAAAAGCTTCCGGTTCCGGCAACATACCTTTCAAATACGTTATTTTCCGTGGCGATGCGATCATCAATGAATTCAATTCTGGCAGCTCTACCATTGTAGGGCAGGCTAATGCCGAAGGCGCCCTTACGATTGGCGCCGTACGCTATACCAGAACCCCGGCTTATGGATTCAGTGTGCCTGAAATTGAAGCATTTTCTTCTTATGGAGGCACCCCGGTAAATGGCATCATCCGCAATAAGCCTGATTTCACAGCGCCGGATGGAATTAATACTTCCGTAAGTTTCGGATCACCTGATATTGATGCAGACGGCATACCAAACTTTTTTGGTACTTCTGCTGCGGCGCCACACGCAGCAGCCGTGGTAGCGCTTCTGAAACAAGCCAGGAAAAGATATTATGGGCAGAATTATAGCTCCGCTGAAATACGGGCGCTTTTACAAAGCACGGCTGTTGATATGAATACACCAGGGTTTGATTTTATCAGCGGTTACGGGTTCATAAAAGCCGATGCAGCCATTCAACGGTTTGCGGCCGCAACCCCGTCATTGATCCAACTAGTAGTTCCTTCGAATATTACGGCCGGGACAATTCCATTTACAGTAACAGTAAAAGGAAACTTTCTAAGCGACAAAACACAGATATTATTTAGGGGACAACCTGTAAGTAGCACGTTCATTAATGACAGTACGATCACTGCCAGCATCCCGGTGTTCAATGGAAATCCTTCCATCCAGGCTTCTACGCCATGCCTCACACCCACATGCATTGATGGTGGCCTGTCTAATACAATTACATTCTTTGCCCCGGTAAAGAAAAATATAATGATCGTAGCCGACAATAAAACAAAAAGATTCGGCGAAGCATTGCCGCTATTTACCTCGACGATTACGATAGACGGAGTTCCTTTGGCAAATTCCGGGCTATCACTTTCACAATTAGGCATTAACACGATCAACTATCGCACAACAGCCACCAGTGCAAGCAATGTCAACAACTATATTATTCAACCTTCATTAAGAAATTTCGATCCTGCTAACCCGATTGACGCAGGATTGCTTGAACTCTATATTTATGATTCCGTTGCAGGTGTATTGAGCATAACCAAAATGCCTTTGCTGGTAACTCCAAAAGATGTTTCAGTAACTTATGGGGATCCTTTACCTGCAATCCAGTTCAGGTACAGTTATACTGATGTAAATATTCCTGATTCAGAAAGAGCAACTTTTCTCAGTAACATTCAATCAGGCCACCAGTCAACAATAGCGCCTAATGCCTTCGCTTATGTAAATGGAAGAGCACTGGTGAGCGGCAGGGCATTGGT
>JACMLY010000144.1 GCA_014379345.1 Chitinophagaceae bacterium | reverse complement strand
GGGAATCCGTCGTTGTTAATATCCGCAATTTCAATATTGTTCCACCACCCATTAGAGCTATCTAAACCAGCCTGGTGGGTTACATTTTTAAGTTTTCCGGTTTCATTGTGAAAAATGCATATTGGCATGTATTCGCCCGTTATGACGAGATCGGGCTTGTTATCTTTATCGTAATCAAACCATTTACCATCCGTTACCATTCCTCCTTGCAACAATTCCGGAGCTACCCGTTCAGTAATGTCAGTAAAAAAACCCTTCCCATTATTTTCCAGTATGAAACTCTTACAATGCAGCCCATAAGCCAAAGGTTGTAATCGGGTACCCACAAACAAATCAAGATCACCATCACCATCCCAATCAGTTGCATCAACCGAAGAAGTACTCATAAAAGCATCAGAGGGTAAGAGTTGTGGAGACTTAACAAAATTTCCCTTCCCATCGTTAAAATAAAGGGGATTTGCCAATGCAGTTGAATAAGCTGAAAACTCATTTCCTCCGCTGCATACATATAAATCGAGGTCTTTATCTCCATCTGCATCGAAAAAAATGCAGTCTGTATCTTCACTGTCCTTATCCTTCTCCCATAAAGCCATGTTGGTTTTTTTGAACTTTCCGCCTGGTAATTGCAGGTATAGGGCTGCGCATTGATCTTTCGCCCCTCCGAAAAATATATCGTCACGTCCGTCGCCGCTCACATCTGCTATTCCTACAGCTGGACCACCCGTAGATAGCATATTGAATATAAGTTTTTCACGGTCAAAATCTGTATACTCGTTTTCCTGATGAATAAAATCGAGGCCGGGCATGATGGACTCGTTTCGAAAAATTGTCTTTGCCATTTCCATTTTCAGTTTGGGCATTGCCGGCGCTTTACCTTCCGATTGCCTCACTATCATTGTTTGATTAGGCTTAATGTTATGGTACCGGGCTTCTTTTCCGTCTGACCATTGCACCAGCATAGAATCGATCAAAGCGGTTTTTCCCAATCCAAAATTTAGCCGGTAATCTACGCTTGATTGAAAGCCACGCATGGGCATTTGCTCCTGGTAACTTTGTGTTTGATTGTAAAACAAAGTTACTCTTGTGCCGATACCAAACTTGTTCTTTCCCTCTCCTTCAAGAATTACTTTCAGGTATTTATTTTCAGGTTTGAGTTGACTACTATTATTGCGATAAACAAAAGTCTCCATGTTAACATTGTTCACTACCAGGTCCATGTCACCGTCATTGTCCAGATCAGCATAAGAAGTGCCATTTGAAAATGATGGTTGATCAAGGCCCCACTCTTTTGCTTTATTTGAAAAAGTAAGATCGTGCTGGTTTTGGTAAACATAGTTGGGTATAGGATGAGAAGACATGGCGTCTATCAGCTTTTTGTTTTTATCCTTGCTGGCAAGAATATTTTTCATTACTTCCCGATTAGAAATATATTGGATATAGTCCCCATTCGTCAGGTCCTGGTAAATGCCGTTGGAAATAAATATATCCTTCCAACCATCGTTATCCAAATCTGTTATTAGAGCACCCCAGCTCCAATCGGTAGCGCATACACCCGACATACGGCCAATCTCTGAAAAACTGTTGTTGCCGTTATTAAGATGTAACATATTCCGGGCAAACTGCATATAGTAACCATATTTCAGGTTCAGCTGGTACTTATCCCAATTCTCAAAGTTGGTATTGGTTTTAAGTCGCGCCTCATTCTCAGGCAACATTTCTGTAACAAAAATATCCGGCTTAGCGTCATTATTTATATCTGCCATATCAGCACCCATAGAAGCATAGCTGATGCTTTGCATTTGTTGCTCCAAAGATTCGGTAAATGTTCCGTTCTTATTGTTGATATATAAATAATCTTTTTCAAAAAAATCATTAGAAACATATATATCATCCCATCCATCATTATTGATATCGCCTGCCGTTACTCCCAAACCAAATCCAATCACACTTCCATAAATGCCGGCTGCTGCGCTGATATCAGTAAAATAGGCTCCATCATTTCTAAAAAATTTATGACCGCCCAACGAATCCCTGGTATTTCTTTCATTTTTTTGGAGATTAAATGTACCAATAGGCCTGAAGGAATTATTAAGCAAGAAAAAATCGAGATCACCGTCATGATCAAAATCGAAAAAAGAAGCATGCGTCGAATACCCTCTGTCATTTACCCGATACTCTGCTGCTTTTTCAGAAAAAGTATTATTCCCGTTATTAATGTATAGTTCGTTTTGTTTATCATCGCCTTTTACATGGCCACTATTGCAAACGTATATATCTAAGTATCCATCTCCATTAATATCAACCATGGCTACGCCGGTTGACCACTTCCCTTTTCTGAATATTCCGGCTTTGTCCGTAATGTCTTCGAATTGAAAATTTCCTTTGTTTAGATATAGCCGGTTTTTTTCCATATTAGCCGTGAAAAAAATATCAACTAAGCCGTCGTTATTGATGTCGCCGGTCGAAACGCCGCCGCCATTATAAAAGTTCCGATAGGTGAAAATATTAAACTGGTCATCATATGAAAGCTGATTAATAAAGTTGATGTGGGAATTGGAAGGCGATACCAGCTCGAAAAGCCGCTGGTTCGGTTGTTCTTGTTGTTCTTTGCAACTATAGGCAAATAGCAAAAGCAGTAAGCAATACTTGAACATATTAAAATGGTTGGGCATTTTTACTGGTCTTTTTCTCGATCAATAGGTCGGTAAATTCAATGATAGTTTCGCGTTCATCTTTTTTAGTGATGGTTATTCGCCGGTTGGCATCCACCCGTACAAATACATTTTTGTTGTTAGGGTCTGTCATTTGAAGTAGCGGAGCTTGCCCGAATTTTTTATTGAAGAATTGTAATAGGTCTGCGACCAGGCTATCGGCGAATAAGTTTTTATTCCAGGGAGCAAATGCCTCGTAGTTTATAATTGCCGGTAACTTATATATCTTATTGTCTATAAATTCAGGGTAAAAGCTGACTTTGACAGGTGATTTAAATTCATCTTGTATCCTGCAAACAACCGCTGCATTTCCCGCGCTGTTGAAAAAAAGCCCGTTTTTATTCATTCGGCGGCAATGATCATAAAACTCTTCCTTTGTCATACCAAATCTCAATCCATATAGCAGTTCATCTTCACGACTATTTTTTGATAGCTCCGTTTCTATCAACTTTTGATAATTTAAGGTACCATCATTTTTACATCCATTTAAAATAAAAATATTGATCAGGAAAAAACTGATATATTTCATAGTTCCTGTTTCTCTTAAAGATTGAAAAAAGCGAGGGAAGGCGTTGCGAAGCCATTCCCTTGCTGTTATAAAATTGGGTTTTCTTAATAACCCGGGTTTTGTTTAAGGTTGGGGTTAGCATTTAATTGTACTTCCGGGATCGGAAAAATATTTACATGGTTGGAAGGATCCGCATTATTATATCTTCTTGCACTATTAAATGTTCCAAACCGTATCATATCCTGTCTTTTTACAGATTCGAAGGCCATTTCTCTTGATCTTTCTTCCAGAAATGTTTGAGCGGTGAGGGATATAAAGGGGGTAAGGTTTGCTCCTCCGTGTAAAGTGCGTATGTTGTTCACCATTGCCAATACCGTGCTTTCGCTCCAGTTACCGGTTAAACGGGCAGTACATTCCGCTTTCATCAACAATATATCTGCATACCTGAAAATTGCCACATCATTATCTAGGTTATAATTCATACCCTGGTAAAACTGCCATTTGCCGATACGTGCTCCCGCCTGTTTCCATGAATTTGGTGCAATTTCATTAATATAGGGCGTGAACGTAAGGGGAGGTCCGTCGGGATCGGATGCTTCTGCAGCACCGTCTCTCAGGCGGGTAATCCCGTCGGCCGAAAATTGAGGCCCCACAATGAAATTCGACAGGCGATTATCTAATGTACCAGAAACTATATTTCCCGTTGGACTTAACCCCACCACCGGACCCTGTACGCCGGGATTCTGT
>JACMLY010000143.1 GCA_014379345.1 Chitinophagaceae bacterium | reverse complement strand
GATCTGGCCCATGAAGCAACATCATGTTTCCCATCAGATAATTGAAGATACTGCATGTCTTTGCCTTCGAGGTAGCCTTTTGCCAATAATTCCCTCATTACATCAATCGTATCATCGATAGAATCAATGACACCGTTTCTGTTGCGGTCCTCGCCTTCATCCAGTTCACCGCATTGAAAAAAGAATTGCAACCCGGGATGAAAGGATCCGCGCCGTATCTGCCGGTGCATCAGCCGGTCTGTGTTTTCATTAAAGTCTTTGTCATTCCTGTCTTTGATCCTCCACCAAAGCGAACCTGAAAAAACACCTGCTTTTTGAAACACGTCGGGATGATTCCAAACAATATCCAGTGCGCTTAGTCCTCCAAGGGAAAAGCCTGCAAACGCTTTTTCCTTCACTGATTGCAAAGCATACTGACTGTAAATATGCGGCAATAATTCTTCGAAAATAAAACGGTGATATTGGGGAGCTTTGGCACCACGGCCTTTATAGTCTACCGATGACATCATACCATATTCACTCTTCCGATCTTCACCGCAATGGATGCCTGCGCAAATCAGAGGCCGTATCAGCAGTTGCTGATGAAGCTTATCTAATAATTTATCAAACCCGATCGTTACCAAATCCTGGCCATCATTGATCAACAGAAGGCTTATTTCTGCAGGATTTCCGATATGAACCGGGAGGTAAAAATCTATTTTCACTGTTCGCTCCAGAAATTCTGAGATCAGTTCTATCGTCTCAACAATGATACCGGTACGGTTTTCAATTTCCATATCGGGCAAAAATAAAGAAAAAAGTTTACCGGGACCGTCGACCGTCGACTGTGTCTTGACTTGAATTGGGTTGACGGGTTTAAAAATGTATACCCACATTACAAAAGTCGGTGGACGGCCGACGGCCGTCGTTCCACGTTCAAGCAAATTTTTTTTTTCAAGATCGTTCCGATAAATTTGAATATACACATCCTGCTATCATTATCATTGACTCATCATCAGGATGAACAATGAAATGACAATTACATCACCACTCAATTAAAATATTATGAAAAAGATCGGCATTCTGTATGGTAAGGAAAGAAGTTTTCCGATGAGTTTTGTTGAAAGAGTAAACAGCAAAAATATAGAAGGTATTACTGCCGAACCGGTAAGGATCGACAAAGTGGTTCAGGGAGCTGCCGATGAATACGCCGTAATCATAGACCGTATTTCACAAGACGTTCCTTTTTACCGCGCTTATCTGAAAGACGCGGCCATTTGTGGTGCTGCAGTCATCAATAACCCTTTCTGGTGGAGTGCTGATGAAAAGTTTTTTAATAATTGTCTTGCAGTGAAGATTGGTGTGCCGGTGCCCAAGACTGTTATACTTCCGTCACGCGATCTGCCGCCGGATACAAGTGAAGATTCATTCAGCAATCTCGCTTATCCTTTAGATTGGGAAGGCATTTTTAATTATGTTGGTTTTCCTGCTTACATGAAACCATTTGCAGGTGGCGGTTGGAAAAATGTGTACAAGCTGCATAACATGGAAGAGTTTTTTCAAAAGCATGCAGAGACCGGGCAACTGGTGATGTTATTGCAGGAAGAAATTGTTTTTGACGAATATTACCGCTGTTATTGCATTGGCGGCAAACATGTACGTATTATGCCCTACGAGCCACGTAACCCGCATCATTTAAGATATTCAAGTGATTTCAGTCCTTCCCCGGAAAGACTTAAACAAATGGAAGAAATCGTTCTCCGCATTAATCATTATCTGGGCTATGATTTTAACACGGTTGAACTGGCGCTTCGGGATGGCGTACCTTATGCAATTGATTTTTGTAATCCTGCTCCTGATGCCGAACGAACGAGCGTAGGTGAAGAGAATTTTAACTGGGTGGTAGAGACTGCCGCTAACTATGCCATAGAAAAAGCGCTTCAACATAAACCGGGCGAAGACAATCTTACATGGGGCGAGTATATAAAAAGAGGTGCGATAAAAAAACAGTTGATATAAGGATCTGTCTTCATGACCAAAAAATGAAAAAAAACTTAACCATAGTGAATGAAGATGGAACAGAAATGTTGGTAGAAGAACCGTATTCGGAATATGGTTTTACCTATGCTGATTACCTGACATGGAATTTTAAGGAGCGTTTAGAATTAATAAACGGTCAGCTCTTTAAAATGAGCCCTGCGCCTACAATAGTTCACCAGAGAATCTCATACAATCTTGAAAAGATTCTCGGGCGATTCGTTGAGAATCATGACTGCTCTATTTTTCATGCCCCAATAGATGTTAAATTAAAAGGAAAAGGTAATAACAAAAAAAAACTCAGGGATGAGGATATCATTACCGTAGTACAACCAGATATCATCATCGTTTGTGATGAAGAGAAATTGAAAGATGGAAGAGCCATTGACGGAGCTCCTGATCTGGTAGTTGAAATCTTATCGCCCGGCAACACGAAAACGGAAATGAAATACAAACTCGAGCTGTACGAAGAAAATGAGGTGAAAGAATATTGGGTGGTATATCCTGAATATAAGCAGGTAGCCGTATTTAGATTGAACAGTAATATGTTGTTTGAAAAGCCTATTTTTTTTACAGAAGAATCCGTTATATCCTTCATATTTCCTGCATTAAAAGCGCCTCTTCACCAAATTTTTATTACCAAATAACTGCTATGGCCCATATCAACTACAAGCATTTTACACTCGGCATTGAGGAGGAATACATGGTGCTCGATCCGGAGAGCCGTGAACTCAAAAGCCATGAGCAAAAAATTGTTCACGAAGGACAAAAAGTGATCAAGGATAAGGTAAAAGCCGAAATGCACCAGGCGGTGGTAGAAGTAGGCACCGATATTTGCCAGAATGCCGATGAAGCATTTAACGATATCGGTATTTTACGTAAAACAATTTCCGGTATAGCCGAAAGCCTTGGCCATTCCATGGGGGCTTCCGGAACTCATCCGTTCAGTCATT
>JACMLY010000142.1 GCA_014379345.1 Chitinophagaceae bacterium | reverse complement strand
TGAAATCGAAGTCGGCAGATTGTGTATTTTTTTTATGGATGGGTGCAGTAATAAGGCCATGGATCTTATTTTCTTTTAATGCCTGTACGCCGGCAGTTAGCGATTTGATGGCGTATTTGCCGCCTGTTTCAGTAAGCTGTCCCGGGTTGATCCCCACTTCTTCTTCCCAACAGTTGAATATATTTATCTGTTTATGATTGACCCTGGTAAAATCCTTTATATTCTGGTAACTAAAATTTATATCCGGAACAGTCTTACGGTAAAAGTTTATCACTTTATTCGAAGCAAAGATCACAGGCGTGCACAATTCCAGCAAACGGTGATCTCCAAAAGTTTTGATGATTATTTCCGTGCCGACTCCGTTAAGATCGCCGATTGATATTCCCAACACAGGTCTTTGTAATAAATTCATTATTTTTTATTAAAGGGCTTAAAATTAACACTTAATCGCGTACATCAAGCAAAACACCGTCAGCCGGCGAACAAAAGAATAGCTTTTAGATTTAACCATCATACAGCAAAAGGTTTATTAAGCCGCAAGATATTTAAAGTTTACAAACCATTTTGTTGAATGAAATGATAATAAAACAAATCATTTTTCCCAAATCCGGAATTATCCGGCCGCACAAATAAATCTTTTTTTAAGAGTAGAACTACTCATTGCAGGCACCCGTTGCAATCCAAAAGAAAGAAATACAAAAAGGGAAAATACCATATTGTAATCATTGAGAGGTAGGGGATTGTACGGCGTTAATCGTAAAATAAACAATAAAAATTTCCAATGCCCGTTATTTCAATTGGAACAACTACGGGTATACGTATAAGACAACTTAAAAGTAAATTCTGATCATATAAATTGCAAACCAGAATTTTTTAATGTTTTTTTACAGTTGATATTGATCGTAACCCTAGAGAACCCAAACCCAACCCAATGAAAAAAATTTACATAATTGCTATTCTATGGATCATTGTATCCATGACTGCCAAAAATCTACAGGCAGAAGGTACAAAGGAGGTAATGCCTACCAATGCCCATGGAACCGGATTGATTGTTTCAACCATTGCTGCTTTTCCCCTGGGAAATGTTGGTAGTCACCGAACGGCATCCGCTGATCAGCGTCTTTATTTTCATATCAAAGACTTTACTGTAGAAAATCTTTACTACGGTTTCCGCTGGAGTTTTCTTACCATCGGGGCCGTTGGCGCTCCTTATGCGGATGTGTATATGCGCATTTATGATCCTACAGGTACAATCGTAGCACTCATTAATCTGCCCAATACAGGAGCAGGTTTTATTAATACTTATACTGAGGCTATAACTGGTCCGAATATAGGAGGCGCAACACCTGCGGGCTATAATCCTCTTATGTTTACTCCAACCCAGAATGGAGATTATTGGGTACAATTTTATCGCAGCAGTGACGGGGGTGTTACTCCTCTTCCTGCAGGTGAGTCGATGATCAGCCCTTATTTTGATATGACTGTTGCTGAAACCAACAATACACAATATACCGGTCGGCTGCATTGTAATTTATGGGCATTTTCAGTTGTTGACCCTGTTACTTTTTCGCAATCTGCTGCCCTGTCATCTCAAGCTATTTTTTATGCTTATACGAAGGATTCGATAGTAGCAAAAATTGATTTTCAGCTTGGATTCAGGCCGCTTTCTTTCATCATTGCTTTTAATGATTACGGATATCAAAATACTGGTAACTGGTTAAACGACCGCCGGTCGGTGAACTCAGCTACCTTGCCGGCGCTGACCAATAGCTATCGTGTATTTTTGAATACGCCCGACCCGGCGATATACCCGGTTTCACCTGTACCGCTGGCACCGACTTTAGTAAATCCTATTATTGCAGGATGCCCACCGGGACCCTATAATGTCCGTTTTCATGCGCCACAGGCAGGCGATTATTATATTTTATTGGATCTAAATGGAGTACCTGGTTTCCAGGCAGCCTCCGCTGATCGTTTTTTTGAACTGATCAGCCAGCCACAGGGAATTATCTCTGTTGCCTGGGATGGTCTTGATGGCCTTGGAGTGCCTGTACCCGTGAACACATCTCTTCCAATTACTTTTTCTTTTCGAAAAGGACGGGTGAATGTACCCTTATACGATGTTGAATTGAATGTAAATGGTTTTAGCGTTTCGGGTATTTCCCCTATTTCGCAACCAAATTTGCCTTTGTATTGGAACGATACCCTGTTGACCAACGTTGGTGCTTGTCCTACTAATACAGCAAATGCTACAGGTACAGGCTCCCGTAACGATATAGTCGGTCAGGTATCACCCGGTCATGCCTGGAATGGTAATGGCAATCCGACATTTGCTGTTCCTGCTCCGGCAGTTGCGGGCAATGATGCTGACAATTTACAATGTAACGACTTTGGTAATTCACGACTTATTAATACCTGGGCCTGGGGGATAGAACTGTATGCAAGCCAAACGCTCACGCTGGCCTGTGTAAGCGTTTCAGGAACTGTTTGGGACGATGGTGACAACAGCGCTGCGGGCACTTTTACAAATATTCAAACAGGTGGTGAATTAGGTACCAATGCAGGGGGCGCTATTCACGCGGTTCTCGTAGATCCACTTACAGGTACTTCGCTTTCATCAGCACCGGTAAATGCGGATGGTACTTACACACTTTCTACCTGTCCCATAGATGCAGTAGGCTTGAAAATAATCTTTTCAACAACTCCCGGGGTTTTCGGTATTGCGGCCCCCGCTGAAGGCTTACCGTCCGATTGGTTATATACTTCGCCAATGAATGTAACTTTTAACTCAGGTATATTGGATTTAACGGGCTTTGATTTTGGTGTAGAAAAAAGGCCGGATTCTGATCCTCAAACTTATACAATCGGCAATCCTAATCTGAATGATTTCATTACTCTGAATGGAGCAGGTGGTCCGATGTATCCACAACCTTTATCGGGATTGGATTTCGAAGATGGTGTTTTAGGCGCTGCAAAAACAGTCGTTATCACACAAGTGCCGAGTAACTCAGAATTGTATTATAACGGGGTATTGGTTACTGATAATACTTCGATTTCAAATTATGATCCAAACCTGATGCAAGTGAAGTTTACAGTAGCTAATATAATGAACACAAGTTTTCAATATGCTTTTGTCGACCTGGCAGGCGA
The DNA here is from genome assembly GCA_014379345.1 of Chitinophagaceae bacterium. GTDB lineage: Bacteria > Bacteroidota > Bacteroidia > Chitinophagales > Chitinophagaceae > Flavitalea. The sequence continues at coordinate 32,977 of JACMLY010000142.1, read as the reverse complement.
GCAAGACCTGACCCCGGCCATATACATGCTTCAGTGGGCTTGGTTATTACCAACGAAACTTACTTCGTTTACTGCCAGCAGGCAGTCGCAGTCTATACTCGTAAAATGGACAACCACTGATGAAACAAATACTATTTCATTTGTTGTGGAACGTTCAACTGATGGTAGAACATTCATTCCGGTAGCACAGTTAAATGGTAGTTCACTAAATGTTGTAGGCAAGCATAGCTTTACAGATAATGCTCCAATCCTGAATACAACTGCCTATTACCGCTTGAAAATGGTTGACGTCAGTGGATCCAAAATATACAGCAGCACGGTCGTTGTATCGTATAAGATGCGGCCGGAATTAGAAATTTTGCCGAATCCTTTTAAGGATCATCTCATACTGAAAATGAAGCTTTCCACGGGCGGCAATGTATTTGTGCGATTGATGAATACCAAAGGCATGCAGGTACAAAAAATTAAATTTGTTGGTAATAAAGGAGATAATATTTTTCAAGTAAGGAACCTTGCTTTCCTTCCACGGTCAGTATATTATTTACAGGTAGTGTATGAAGATAAAATAATAGTTCAAAAAGTTTCGAATCAATAATCCAATATTCAACAAGAGAAACGCCCTATGACTAAACATTTATTAGCCTTCATCCTGGTATTAGGATCAGGATTGGCTGCTTTTGCACAGACAAGTATTACGGTAACCAGTACGGAAGTAGATAATATCATTAAAGGAATATATACGCCTTCTACCTACCAGGCTACCACTGTGATCAATAACCCAAACACTATCTCGAGCGAATTACTAGCACGTATTTCGCCCGATTCACTGAAAAGCTACCTGTTTACGCTAAAAAGTTTTCAAAACAGGAATTCGGGCTCAGATACTGTGTCAAATACACGCGGTATCGGAGCTGCGCGCAGATGGGCTTACGCTAAGTTCCTTCAATACAGTGCCGCTAACGAAAACAGGTTAAGGCCCGCATATCTTCAATTTAATGTAACAAGTGGACAGCTTTGTGGCCCCACCCAGCACCGCAATATTATTGCAGTACTGCCTGGTACACAAACTGTCGATAAATCGCTTATTCTGGTTCAGGGTCATATTGATAGTCGCTGTGAAGGCGGATGCGATATTACCTGTAATGCTTTTGGCATTGAAGACAATGCAACGGGCACAGCCCTGGTACTTGAACTTGCCCGGGTAATGAGTAAATACAGTTTTAGAAACACGATAGTGTTTTCTTTAAATACCGGTGAGGAACAGGGTAAATATGGCGGAGAGGCTATGGCCAGGTATTTTACTAATAACAACCTTTTAATGAAAGCATCGAATAACAATGATGTGTCCGGTGGCACTTTCTGCGGATATACTTCTTCCGCTCCCAGCTGTCCATCTTACGGACATATTGATAGTATCGGTTTAAGGATATTCTCTTTTGGAGGATTTAATTCGCAGCACAAGCAGTGGGCACGCTATATAAAACTGCAATACAAGGAACAGTTGCTTAGCCAGGTTCCTGTTGCAACGGATATCCGTATCATGACGGCCGAGGACCGTACCGGAAGAGGAGGCGATCACCAGCCATTTACTCCAAGGGGGTTTACTGCAGTGCGTTTTACCGCGGCCAATGAAAATGGAAATGCAGCTACAGGTGGGGGTTATGTAGACAGGCAGCATACCACCAGGGATAGTCTTGGAATTGATCTTAATTCCGACGGCATTGAAGACAGTTTATACGTTAGTCAATACTACCTCGCACGAAATACATTGATAAATGGAAACTCAATGGCAATGGCTGCGCTGAGCCCGGATACAATTACGCTGGTGGCATCGGTAGTTACCTCTAATAGGGTGCGCGTACAATTTTCCGGCGCGTCTATTCCTGCTTACAGGGTGGCTATCCGTTCGGCAACAAATGATTGGGACAGCGTATTCACGATTACCGGTAAAACGGTTGATACCATTAATGTTCCTTATGGAAGCAACACTACCTTTTTTATCAGCGCTTCAAGCGTGAATAGTACCAATGTAGAAAGTCTTTTTTCATCTGAATATACTTTGTCTCTTCAACAGGTAACTCTTGCCCTCAGAGACAGAACGGTGAGCAGGGAACGGGCCCCGGATATTCATGGAATTAAATTGCTGCAAAATCAGCCAAATCCTTTCGATGAAAATACGCGTATCACCATTCTTTCGGGCACCAATCTTTTCTCCGACAGAACCTGGGTGATCATCAGGAACCAGGACGGACGTGTAGTGAAAAAGATCAAGGTGCAACTTAAAAAAGGAATTAATGAGGTTACTTATAATCACGGCTTCGGCGCAACGGGCGTTTATATTTATTCACTTGTCATTGACGGAATGCCGCTTGAAACCAAAAAAATGGTATTTAACAAGCCATAAAGTATATATCTGATTTTTATAGCCATAGTGTGTACGAAAGCCTCAATCTTTTTAGATTGAGGCTTTCGTACATATACAATCAGGATCATATAAAACATACTTTTGTGCCTGTATGTATACGCTTAAAAAATCATTAGGTCAGCATTTTTTAAAAGATGAAAACATTTCGAATAAAATTGTGGACTCGTTGCGGTCGTTTCAATTTAATCATTTACTGGAAGTAGGGCCCGGAGGCGGGGCTTTGACAAAATACCTGCTGCAATTGCCGGGCATTGAACTTAAATGCATCGAGCTGGATGATGAAAAAGTGATCTGGCTATTGCAGAATTACCCATTGCTTCACGATAAAATCATTCACGGAAGTATACTCGAGATCACAAAGCCTTTTGAAGAACCTTTCATGGTCGTCGGAAACTTTCCGTATAATATTTCCAGCCAGATACTGTTTAGGATCCTGGAATGGAAGGAGAGTGTACAGGGCATGATAGGAATGTTTCAAAGAGAAGTTGCGCAACGCGTGGTTTCAAAGGAGGGCAGCAAGGTATATGGTGTTACAAGTGCTTTGGTGCAGGCGTTTTTTGATGTTGATTACCTGTTTGAGGTAGACGAATCAGCCTTTATACCTCCGCCAAAAGTCAAAAGCGCTGTAATCAGTTTAAAACCAAAAATGAATTATATTCCTATGAAAAGCGAGCGCTCGTATTTTGTTTTAGTAAAAACGGCCTTCAATCAACGGAGGAAAACATTACGAAATGCAGTAAAAAGTTTATTCGACGCAGCGGAATTGAAGAGTGAAATTTTTGATAAACGCGCCGAACAGCTAAGCGTGGAAAATTTCGGAGCACTAACATTTAAGATGAAATAATGGAACAAGTGCCAAATATTGATGCCAGAAAACAAGAAAGAAATGGGGAGAAAATTGTGATCGTTACAGCCGCGGTTCATAATTATCTGATCGATCAACTGCAACAGCACGGGTACCGGGTTGATTATTCCCCGACCATCACGGAAACGGAGTTGAGAAATAAAATTAATACCGCCACAGGGCTCATAGTAACAACAAGAATTAAAGTGGACAGATCAATTCTTGAAAAAGCCGATTCTTTAAAATGGATCGGTAGATTGGGTAGTGGCATGGAACTGATCGATACCGCCTATGCCGAAACCAGGGGGATCCGGTGTGTAAGTAGCCCGGAAGGAAACCGCAATGCGGTAGCGGAACATGAATTGGGTTTACTGTTAAGCCTGATGAACCGGATCGCGAGTAGTATGCAGGAGATCCGCAATGGTCAATGGATCCGTGACGACAATCGCGGAACAGAATTGGCCGGCAAAACAGTAGGCATCATTGGATTTGGAAATACCGGAAGCAGTTTTGCAAAATTACTGGGCTCTTTCGATACCACCGTTCTGGCTTACGATAAATATAAATTTGGATTTGCTTCGAAACATGTTCACGAGGCAAGCCTCGAACAATTGTGCCGGTACTCTGATGTCATAAGCCTTCATGTGCCGCTTACAACTGAAACGATGCATATGGCCAATGATCAATTTTTTAGCTCCTTGCTCAGGAAGCCGTATTTCCTCAATACTTCCCGTGGCAAAATTCATCGAACATCTTCGCTGATCAATGCTTTGCAAAACAGCAAAATTGCAGGTGCCGGTCTCGATGTATTGGAAAATGAAAATTTAAAAACTTACTCTGCCGAAGAAAAGCAACAGCTCGATTGGCTATTGTTACAACCAAATGTTTTAATTACGCCCCATATAGCAGGGTATAGCCATGAAGCGTATTACAAAATGGCAAAACTGATACTTGAAAAGCTGGCTATCTGATATTCGAAGGGTATTTGCAAATTTGTTTTTTGAGTTGCTTTGAAATCTTATTTTTCCGGCATCAGAATCGATTATTATAAATAAAACTCTTATTTTTGTCTTGTTACAAAATACTGCAACGCTTCAGCCCAACTGAGGCGTTGTTCTTTTTTCTATTTCCGGAAGGAAATTTCTTTGTTAAAAACAGGAGGTAATTATGAGTGTTTTATATGTGTCAAAAGAAACACTGGAGCAAATGAAGGAAGAATTGCATCGGATGAGGACGGTAGACAGACCTGCTGCTGCCCGCGCTATTGCTGAGGCACGTGAAAAAGGTGATTTAAAAGAAAATGCAGAATATGATGCTGCCAAGGAAAACCAGGGGATTCTGGAAGCACGTATCAAAAAACTGGAAGGTGATCTCGCCAATGCGAGAATATTAGAAGCTGATAATGTAGATACCAGTAAAGTTTCTATCTTGACTAAAGTAACAATTACAAATCTCAATACAAGAAAGCAGCTTACTTACCAGATCGTTTCTGAGAAAGAGGCCAATCTGAAGCTGAATAAAATTTCTATTACATCGCCGATTGGAAAAGGACTGATGGGTAAAGTGATCGGTGATGTGGCCGAGGTGCAGGCACCGTCCGGCATGATGAAGTTTAAGGTGGAGAATATTAGCGCATAGTTGGTGATTAGCCGATGAGGTGATTAGCAGATTAGCCAATGAAATTAATTTGCTAATTTGCTAATCTGCTAATTGGCTAATCAAATTTGTATGACCATATTTTCAAAAATTATTGCAGGACAAATACCTGCTTACAAGATCGCTGAAAACGATAAATTCTTTGCCTTTCTGGATATTTTCCCATTGGTAGAGGGTCATGTGCTGGTTGTACCGAAAATCGAAATTGATAAATTGTTTGATCTGCCGGACGACTTCCTCAGTGAGATGCTCGTGTTTGCAAAACCGGTTGCGAAGGCCATTGAGCTTTCCTTTGATTGCGACCGCTGTGGTATTTCAGTAGTCGGTTTAGAAGTTCCTCATGCCCATATTCATCTGGTTCCTATTAATAGTGCTGATGACCTCAATTTTACAAGGGGCAAAATAAAATTAACACCCGATCAGTTAAAAAAATCTCAGGAGAAAATTCTTTCACATCTTTCGTAGAATCATAGAATAAACATAGAGAGTGGTTATATTCAATAGAGCAATATAGCAATTCTGCTATCCGGGGTTTTTAAGTCGATCAGGGTTTTTGGAAATAAAATCTCCCCAGCCGTTTAATTTTTTTGCAGACGTTTTGAGATGGGTGTCACCCTGAAAATGATGGCAAACCGCAACAGCCAGTGCATCCGACGCATCGAGATAACGGATTGTTTTTTCTTTGATGAAAATTATCCTTTGAAGCATTTGCCATACCTGTTCCTTACCGGCATTCCCATTTCCGGTAATGGATTGTTTTATTTTCCTGGGAGAGTATTCGCATACTTCGAGCCCTGCGCTCATGGCAGCGGCAATAGCGACTCCCTGGGCCCTTCCCAGTTTAAGCATGCTTTGTACGTTTTTCCCAAAAAAAGGCGCTTCAATGGCAAAGCAATCCGGATGAAATATTGTTATGAGATCACTTACTTTTTTGTGAATGATCTGTAATCGTTGATAATTATCTTTCTTTGCACTCAATTTTAAAATATCCATTTCAACCAATTCCAGTTTGCCGTCTTGCACAATCACAATACTATATCCCATCATTAATGTTCCGGGGTCAATGCCAAGAATTATTTTTGGTGCTTTTTGCAAGAAGAGTCTATTCAATAATTTTGTGAAACAATTTTGCTGAGACTGAACAAAAATATCAAATTAATCCTCAATTATTTTATAGGCCCTTTATTATTCTGCGTGTTGGTATATTCTATTTACAGGCAACTACAACGACAGCCCGACTGGAAACTTTCCTTACAACAGATTTGGGGATCATTTGATAGTGGTAGCGTATGGACAATTTTATTGGTGATGGGATTGATGCTGGTTAACTGGGGCATTGAAGCACGAAAGTGGCAACTTGCCATCAGCCAGGTGCAAATCGTTTCTTTTCCGAAAGCCTTTAAGGCCATATTTACCGGAACAACCCTCGCATTCTTTACACCGAATCGCATGGGTGAGTATATGGGAAGAATTCTGTATATCCGCAAAGGCAATCGTATAAAGGCAATATCACTGACGATAGTGTGCAGCATGGCGCAATTACTGGTTACATTATCAGCTGGCCTAATCGGATTGTCATTTGTTAAAAGTTATATTATTTCTTCATCAAATATTTCATCGGTCAAATCATGGATAGAACTGTCGATGGTAATTACTGCGGGGGCCGTGCTGATATTAGGACTGTTATATTTCCGGTTAAGGTGGCTCACCAAACTTGTACAACGAACCCCGCGAATAAATAAATACGTAGCTTACATACGGGTTTTAGACAATTTTAACGCAACGATACTGCTGAGGATATTGTCTTTATGTGTGCTTAGGTATGCCGTTTTTGTTCTTCAGTATTTCTTATTTTTCCAGGTTTTTGATGTGGAGATAAACTGGTGGCAGACTTTTTGGTCTATAAGTGTTGTTTTTTTAATATTGGCCGTTGTGCCAAGCATTGCGTTGTTGACCGAATTGGGCATTCGATGGAAAGCGAGTATTGAATTGGTGGCGCTCTTCAGTACCAATATTACCGGCATATTGGCCACATCGCTTGCAATATGGATTATTAATCTGGTGATTCCGGCTTTGATTGGCAGTTTATTGATTTTGGGCATAAAATTTTTTAAAAAATAAGAGTGAGAAAATATTTAATTAAAACTGGTCGGATTGGAAGGTCTTTAATTATTTTTCTTTTCATAGTCATCAGTTTCCCATTAAAAGCGGTAAATGATTTTTGTTCGATGCGGAACACCTCTTTTATGGCCGGCGAAAAACTCACTTTTAAAGTATTTTATACTTTGGCGGGTGTGTACGTTGGGGCAGGGGAGGTTATTTTTACAACTACTCTTGAAACGCTGAATAATAAGCCCGTCTATCATATTGTCGGTGATGGGAAGACCTATAATTTTTATGATAATTTTTTCAAAGTTCGCGATAAATACGAATCATATATAGACACTGCAACCATGCAGCCTTATAAGTTTATCCGCAATGTTTATGAGGGGGGATATAAAAAATATGAGAACGTAACTTTTAATAAAACTACCAATACAGCCATTACCAATGATGGTGTTTACAAGGTACCGGGATGTGTGCAGGATGTTTTGAGCGCCATTTATTATTCACGGAATATTGATTTTAATAAGTACAAGCCTGGTGACAGGATTCCATTCGATCTTTTTCTGGATAAGGAAGTGTTCAACATGTATGTTCGTTACCTGGGAAAAGAAACCATTAAAACAAAGTATGGAAAGTTCAAGGCAATAAAGTTCAAACCCCTGCTTATTAAGGGAACGATCTTTGAGGGAGGTGAGAAGATGACCGTATGGGTAAGTGATGACAGGAACCATATCCCCTTACGAATTGAAAGCCCTATTAGTGTCGGCACTATCAAAGTAGATATGATCAATCGTCAAAATTTAAGACACCCGTTGACTTCGTTGATTAGCGTGAGATAGAAACTGATTAGCCGATGTCATGATTAGCCGATTGTAAAACGATTAGCCGGTGAGGTAATTGCTGATCAGTTGGATGGAGAATAAGTTACTTTAGTCATATTCATTTTATCAAATGAATAAAGAAAAACTTAAAGACAATTTGATAGTTAAAATCAGTTTCGATTTTGCTTTAGGCGTAATGCTATTTTGTGATAAGCTTTATGAAAAAAAGAAATTTGTAATCGCTAATCAGTTACTCAGGGCTGCGTTATCAATTGGTGCCAATGTAAGGGAATCCCAAAACGCTGAAAGTGTCGCAGATTTCGTTCACAAAATGAAAATTTCCTGTAAAGAAGGTGATGAAGCAGAGTTCTATTTGCAATTGATAGAAAAAGCTTATTCATATGATGAACCAAAATTCCTCCTAAATGATTTGGTCTCTATTAATAAAGTACTGAACAAAATTATTTCCACAACTAAAGCAAAAATTAAAGCTAGCTAATCCATTCTTAAACTGTTTTACCAGACACCTCATCGGCTAATCAACTCATATCTCTTCCAACCTAAAAACCTCCTTCTGCCTGATTCCTTTTTCCGTTTGTTGCAAAGTGCAACATTCATTCACAGGATCATGTTCAAAAAATAAAATATAATCCTCCCTCAACGCTTCATCCAGAAAAGATTTTTTTTCGTATAGTGTTGTTAGCGGAAACATATCGTAAGCCATTACAAACGGAATAGGCAGATGCGCAATAGAGGGCAGCAGATCTGCCATGAAGACGATCGTTTTGTTGTTGTAGACGATCTGCGGTAACATCATTACTTCCGTGTGGCCGTTTACAAAACGGATCGAAATGTTGTTGCTGAATGTGGTGCCGGGCAAGGGTTCGTTGCCGGTAATGCGATGAGAGGGGGCTGGTATAAATTTTAATTGCCCGCTTTCGCGGATGGGAAGAATATTTTCCTTTAAGAAAGATGCTTTTTCTCTTTCATTGGGGTTTGTTGCCCAGTTCCAATGGGTTTCATTGCTCCAGTACACAGCATTCTTAAATGCAGGAACAAGGTGATCAGCCTCTCTCACAATGCTTCCGCCACAATGATCAAAATGCAGGTGGGTTAAAAAAACATCGGTGATATCATTGCGGTGAAACCCATGCTGCGACAATGATTTATCTAACGTATCATCGCCATGTAAATAATAATGGCTAAAAAATTTTGCATCCTGTTTGTCGCCATTTCCATTATCAACAAGTATCAGCCTGTTGCCGTCCTGTATCAGAAGACATCGCAAAGCCCAGGAGCATAAATTTTTTTCATCCGCCGGATTTAACTTATTCCAGATCGATTTCGGAACAACACCGAACATAGCACCTCCATCGAGTTTGAAATATCCCGTATTGACAACATATAAATTCATGTCACTTTGTGTTGTTTGTCTGCAGTGATCGTATATAAAATCAAGATCAGGCCTATTATAAAATAAACCATCAGGGCCAGCACTGAAGATCTTTGTGATCCTGTAAACTCATTCATGAATCCGAAACTGAACATCCCGATCACGATCGCGATTTTTTCTGTAACATCGAAAAAACTAAAGAATGATGCGGTGTCTTTTGTTTCAGGCATAAGCTTGGCATATGTGGAACGGCTCACAGATTGTATGCCTCCCATAACAAAACCAACAGTAGCTGCCAGGATGTAAAACTCAGTGATCCCTTTTGCCGGAATAATGTACCCTGCGTAACAAATCCCGATCCAGGTGACGATGCAAACCATTAATGCTTTCAGGTTGCCGATTCTTTCAGACAACCTTGAAACAGCGATGGCCCCGGGTATTGCGATCAGTTGAATTAACAAAATGGCTATGATAAGGTTGCTATCCGGGATCTGCAATTCACTTTTGCCGTATAAAGCGGCGGCAAGCATTACGGTCTGGACACCCATATTATAAAAGAAGAAGGCTACCAGATAGCGTTTCATTATAGGTATATGAGTTAGCTGCTGCCATACTTTTCTGAGTTCATGGTATCCATTTGTCAAAATATTTTTTTGCAGATCAGTGCCGGCCGGGGTGGATTTGGGAAGTCTTCTTAATGGCACCTGAGCGAAGGCCCACCACCACACACCTACCAGTAAGAATGAAAGTTGAAAAGGTAAGTTTGAACCTTCCGGTATATTGAACAGATCAGGTTTCATGACAAAAATCAAACAGATGACCTGCAGTATCACACTTCCGATATACCCATACGAAAATCCTCTTGCACTCACCCTATCCCTGTCTTCAGGCGCTGCTATTTCGGGAAGAAAAGAGTTGTAATACACAAGGCTCGACCAATAGCCGATACAAGCTATGACCATGCAGATGATTCCGAAAGTAATCGTATTCTGATCAAAGAAAAACAATGCCGCACAAGCCAGGCTACCCATGGTAAGAAAAAAATTCATAAAGCTTTTTTTGTTACCCCTGTAGTCGGCAATAGAAGAAAGTATGGGTGATATGATAGCTACTACCAGAAAAGCAAAAGCCAATGCGTAATTGTAAAGAGCTGTGTTTACATATTCCCTGCCTAAAAAACTTACTTTATCGGCCGTTGTATCCGGATTTTTATCTCCACTTATATGTTCATAATAGGCAGGAAAAATAGTCGATGTGATGACCAGGTTATAAGCTGAATTTGCCCAGTCGTATAAACACCAGGCATTGATTACTTTTTTCGAAGCAGTTGGCATGGTTGAAGAATTAGTATGGTTGAAATTAGGAATAAGAATAGAGAATATAAAAAAAGGAAATACGAAGTTTGAAGTACGAAGGAGTTTGTACAATGAACGTGTCAGAAAATTATTTTCTGCCTATGTTTCTTCTATGTGCCTATGATTCTACGTGGTAAATTGCCACTACACAGGTCAGTTTTAAAGCTGTGCAAGATTTTTTTACCACATAGAATCATAGGTACATAGAAGAAACATAGGATTTCTTATTTTGAATACTGTTTGAATAATGGGTATAAGTAATCTCAACAGTCAGAAGAGCGGCCCTATTTTATAATTTCACAGAAGCTATTCAAGAAATGTGCCTTCATACTTCGTATTTCGTACTTAACTCTATCTCCCAATAACTCCCTGCCAGATCAATATCAGCAATACAATTCCTGCAACGATACGATACCATCCAAACCAGCGGAAACCGTGCTTCTGCAAAAACCCTATAAAAAATTTGATAGCAAGGATAGCAACGATAAAAGCTACTAAATTACCTGCAATGAATGATTGAAGATTCTGATTGCTCGATAAAATGATCTCATAACCTTTGGATTCAACACCGTTTTCTTTCCATGTTTTAAATAACAGAGAATATAAAGTAGCTGCAGCCATTGTAGGCACTGCTAAAAAAAAAGAGAATTCAGCAGCTAATCGCCGGGTAAGGTTTTGCTGCATGCCGCCAATGATTGATGCTGCACTTCTGCTAACCCCCGGGATCATGGCAATGCATTGCCAGACACCAATAATAATTGCATTCTTATATGGCAGGTGCTCTTCCTTGTCGATCGTTCCATGCTGAAATACTTTATCGATGAATAACAAAACAAAGCCTCCCAGCAATAAAGTAATTGCTACGGTTAAAGGACTTTCTAATAGTTGATCGATCTTGTCAGAAAATATAAAACCAAGAGCAAGCGCAGGTATAACCGCAGCAATGAGTTTAACATAGAATTGCCAGCGTTTAAAATCAAAGAATTTTTTCCAGTACAAAACCACCACCGCCAGGATAGCTCCCAATTGAATGGACACTTCAAAAAGTTTTGTGAATTCCTGTTTGTGCAGGTTATCACCTAACAAGGCACTTGTTATTATCATATGTCCGGTAGAAGAGATCGGCAAAAATTCGGTAACACCTTCTACAATGGCAATGATAATGGCTTCGAAAAGACTCATCTAAATGGAAAGTTTGAAGATTTGAAAATGGGAGAATAACACATCTTACATAGGTTGCAAAAGAAAAGCGATGGAGCGCATCGCCTGATTTCTTTTATTACACAAATTGTCCGGAAGGTAAAACTGAATTGATCAGCTATCCTTTGGTTTTCTGAATATCGCAAATACGCCCATCCCCAATCCCAATAAAATAAGGATAGGCGCAATGGTAATACGCGTAGTACTATAAACTTCTTTCGGATCAAAAACATTTGGATCGCTGCTTCTGCCACCCGCCATTAAAATGAGTCCTAATGCTATAATAGCGATCCCCGCAATGATCCAGATATAATTTTCCCTGCCAAAAAGATTGTTCGCGGTGTCCGGTTTTTTTGGTTCGGTAACAATTTTCCTGGGCTCGGTAACAAGTTTCTTATCTGCCATTTAATTGATATTTGGGTTGCAATATAGTGGTGAATGGTGAATGGTCAATGATGAAAGTTGATTTTTAAAAATTGATACTCAATTTAGCCACAAATATTCCCCGTTATCCATTCCCCATTCATTCTTGTCCGGCTACTAGTCTTTCTAAAATCTTTGTATTTTTTGTGTCCTCTCCTCGTGTCCTTGGTGAACCCCTTGACTGCACCATCAGAAAGGTTCACGAAGAACACGAAGAGAAGACACAAAGCCCTTATTAAAGTGAATAGCCTGAAGTGTATACCTGGAACCGATCACCACTATACAAAGATTTTCTCCAAACACCAGCGATTCACCATCGACCTTTCATTACTCACTATCAATACAGATCGTCCAGTTTCATCTTCAAGTACTTAACCACGCTACGATGCGTGCTGAATACGGTAATACTGATGCCTAACAAAATCAGGAAGCTGAAAAGGATCAGCAATTTGCTATTATCCCGGAGATCTTTCAGGTATGGCAAAAAGGTTTCGAATAAAAGGATCAATCCATAGATCAGCGCTATGGAGATCAGCGCGGCAAATGAGCCATTTACGATAGCTCTTATATTCATTGGCCGGGAGATAAAACTCCTTGTAGCGCCAACCATTTGCATGGTTTTGATCAGGAACCGGTTACTGTACATAGCCAGTCTTATCGTATTGTCGATCAGGATGATCGATAAAATAGAAAATATCCCGGCCAGCGCAATCAGACCGACCAGTATATATTGCATGGTAGGCCCCATTTTTTCGACCAGCGATGCCGGGTAATTCACTCCCTGCACCAACATAACATTTTGTTCCAGTAAAGCCTTGATCGCATTCAGGCTATCTTTCTGCACATAATTACTTCTTGTATTGAAGTCTATCGATGCAGGTAAGGGATTCTCATCGAGAAATTCTTCAAAATTGGTTTCACCTTTTGACAGCCAGAGTTTCTTTGCAGTTTCCTTATCAACATATTGTACGGATTTTGTGTAAGGTTGTGCTGCAATATAATTTTTCAAAGAATCGATGTCCTCTTGTGCAACATTATTCCGGAGATACACCTGCACCTGCACTTCTTCCTTCAACTGATCAATATAACGGCTCGCATTCAATAATAGCCATCCAAATATGCCTACGAAGAAAAGCACTATGGAAACACCCAATATGGCCATAAAGTATGATGGTTTTGAACGCCTGGCAGAAGATTTACCCAATTGAGCCATGAACTTCGTTTTTGACTGGTTAGTAAGAAAATTGAAGTGGGGCAAAATTAACGGTTTTTACCACCACAATGCTTATTTTTGACGCCCTACTTAACGATTGCATTGTTACCGAAATTTTTAGTGATGAAACTTTTAACGTTTCCTCAACTTTATTTCCATTCAACCATGTTGAATGTGTTAGGGCTAAATAAGACACAGACAATAGAGGCCGCGCAACAAATATAAAATCGTACATCGTACCTGAAACATCGTACATCGTACATCAAACATCGCACATCAGATTATGGATTATAATTTCAGGGAAATTGAAAAGAAATGGCAGCAGCAATGGAGGCAGAATAAGGTATATGCCGTTAGAAATGATTCTGAACGCCCAAAATATTATGTTCTCGACATGTTCCCTTACCCAAGCGGAGCCGGCCTGCATGTCGGACACCCGCTCGGTTATATTTCAAGTGATATATACAGCAGGTACAAACGATTGAAAGGATTTAATGTGTTGCACCCAATGGGTTTTGATGCCTTTGGATTGCCTGCAGAACAATATGCTATTGATCATGGCATCCATCCGGCTGTTTCCACGGAAGCCAATATCAATACATTTCGGAGACAATTGGATAATATAGGATTTTCATTTGATTGGGATCGTGAGCTGCGAACATGCGATCCTAAATATTATAAATGGACACAATGGATATTTTTACAGCTTTTTGATAGTTGGTTCAATCGCGAAACGCAGCAGTCCGGACGGATCGATTCACTCGTAAAGATTTTTGAAAAGGAAGGGAATAACGCTCATGCTTTTCCCAATACAAAATATCAACTGCCCTCGGGGCAAAATAAATTTAGTTCACAGGATTGGAGCCTGTTCGATGAGCGGACTAAGCAGGAAGTGCTGATGCAATACCGTGTTGCTTACCTCGCTTATACGGATGTGAACTGGTGCGAAGCCTTAGGAACTGTTTTAGCAAATGATGAAGTGATCAACGGGGTGAGTTACCGCGGGGGTTTTCCTGTTGTGAAAAAGAAAATGCGACAGTGGAGCCTGCGCATTACTGAGTACGCCGAAAGATTGCTGAAAGGGTTGGAGGAAATTGATTTTAGCGAATCGATGAAAGAGATCCAGCGGAACTGGATTGGAAGAAGTTTTGGAGCAGAGATAAGGTTCGATGTCAGAACACCTCACCCCTGGCCCCTCTCCAAAGGAGAGGGGAGTGAAAACTCCGATTCCAGAAGTAAATTGACTGATCCGGGATATTTTGCCAGTACATTGGAACAAGGGAAGGGAACAATCGATTTTTCCAAAGAAAACAGAAAGAAGTCTACAGAAGCGGAAGATAAATTATGGCAGGAACTGCGTAATCGCAAATCGGAGGACTTTAAATTCCGGCGACAGTATCCTATTGCAGGGTATATTCCTGATTTTGTGTGTGTCGAGAAGAAATTGATCATTGAAATCGATGGCGGATATCATGAAGAGTCAGAACAAAAGAAGTTTGATCATGACCGCACCAAATGGCTGAATGAACATGGATATCGCATGTTACGTTTTTCCAATGATGAAATATTAAATGATCTTCCTGCGGTATTGCAAAAAATCAGCAAGTCCCTTTCTCAATCGGTCTCCCCCTCTCCTTCGGAGAAGGGGCCGGTGGGTGAGTTGTTTTTAAACGTTTTTACCACCCGTCCAGATACGATTTTCGGGGTCGACTTTATGGTAGTTGCGCCTGAACACGAGATAGTGAAGGAGATCACTTCGGCAGAGCAACAGCCTGCTATTGAAGAATACCTGCAATATGTACAAAGCCGTTCAGAAGTAGAGCGGATGGCCGAAGTAAAAAAGATCACCGGCTGTTTTACCGGTGCACACGCGGTCAATCCATTTAGCGGTCGCGAAATTCCCATCTGGATCAGCGAATATGTATTGGCCGGATATGGTACGGGCGCTATCATGGGCGTACCCTGCGGTGACGAGCGGGATCATAAGTTCGCAAAGCACTTCGGGATCCCGATCACGAATATTATCGGTGAACATTATAATGGCGAAGAAGCCAATCCAACCAAAGACGCTATTTTACAGAATAGTGATTTTCTGAATGGGCTGTTGATGAGGGATGCCATTGAAGTAGCTACTAAAAAGATCGAAGAAGCCGGAATAGGAAAGCAACAGATCAATTACAAAATGCGCGATGCGGGATGGAGCCGGCAAAGGTATTGGGGTGAACCATTTCCCATTGTATACCAGGATGATATTCCTTACGCGATGGATGAAAAAGATCTGCCGTTGGAATTACCCCCCATGGAAGCTTTTAAATCTTCCGGAACCGGTGAAGGTCCGCTGGCAAATGCAAAAGATTGGGTCTATATAAATGAACATGAACGAAGAGATACAAACACGATGCCTACCCATGCGGGGGCAGCCTGGTATTTTCTGCGGTTCATGGATCCACATAATGATACGGCTTTTGCCGATAAAACGGCATTGGATTACTGGGGGCAGGTAGATGTTTACATAGGCGGAGCAGAACATGCCGTTGCTCACCTCTTATATGCGCGTTTATGGATCAAAGTCCTGCATGATCTCGGTTACCTGAATTTTGACGAACCTTTCAAAAAACTCATCAACCAGGGAAAGATTACCGGCGATTCAAGATTTGTTTACCGCATTCGGAAAACGAATCAATTTGTTTCAGCAGGTCTTAAAGATCAGTACGAAGTGGACGCGTTGCATGTGGATGTGAATATCGTGGATGGGTTAAAGCTGGATACAGAAGCCTTTAGAAAATGGAAACCTGATTTTGCTGATGCAGAATTTATTTTGGAAAAAGATCCTGTCTCCACTTCGCCAGCTGGCGGAGGAGGCCGGGCCGGAGACGGGATTTATATCTGCGGTTCCGCTATCGAAAAAATGAGTAAATCCTATTTCAACGTAGTAAACCCCGATGAAGTAGTTGAAAAATACGGGGCTGATACATTTCGCATGTATGAGATGTTCCTTGGTCCGCTGGAAGCTTCAAAACCCTGGGATATTAAAGGGATTGAAGGTGTTCATCGTTTCCTGAGAAAATTCTGGCGTTTGTTTGCTCATGAAGAAAAAGGCCTGGTTATAAAGAATGAAAAAGCCACTGACGCAGAATGGAAAGCCTTGTACAAAACCCTGAAGAAGGTGGAAGAAGATACTGAACGGTTTTCTTTTAATACTGCTGTGAGTTCTTTTATGATAGGAGTCAATGAATTGACTGACCTGAAATGTCATAAAAAGGAAGTGCTGGAAAAATTATTGGTTTCTTTAACGCCCTATGCCCCTCATATCAGTGAAGAATTATGGAAACTGATCGGCAACCAGGGTTCGATACTGGATGCCAGTTACCCCCTGATAGAAGAAAAATACCTCGTTGAATCTTCAAAAAATTATCCCGTAGCGGTCAATGGTAAAACCCGCACAGAATTAACCATTGCACTGGAAGCCACCCAGCAGCAGGTAGAAGAGCTGGTTTTAAGCAATGATGTTGTAAAGCGTTGGCTGGAAGGGAAGCCCCCCAAGAAAGTAATTTATGTAAAAGGAAGGATGGTTAATATCGTAGTGTAAAATTTTGCATTGATGAATTTTTTCAACAATCAGACAGCCATTGCCGGGGAATAATTGGGCGATGGCTATTTCGTAAGCATGATGTTTTGCTGGCATGCTTTTGATTTCAATACGACAAATGAACGTTGTGAAAAGAAAAACTCAGATTAACCGAACATCCATTACCGATATAATATTTCTGATGATGTCCGGTACAGGTATGACTCGTGAACAAGCTGCCACTATGCTGGAAAGTATTATAACTTACATGAAACAAAATAGTTCCGATCCGCTCGCCAAATTAACAAAGGCGGTTTTAGGCATTAACAGGGATAACAAAAATACATCCCTGAACTAGTGACTAAAGATGATTTAATGCATATTCCTTTGCATACAGCGTGAAATAGTGGCGGAAACTGCTTGAGAGATTCTGAAAAACATTCCTGCATCAGGGAATTATTCCAATGATACAATTATAACCAATTCGTTAACGGCTGCCTCTTTCGGCACCGCGGCGGCCATTATTCTTGTTGTGCCGATTGTTACCAGATGGATCCCCATCCTCTAATCTGTTTTCCGCATCAAGAAGACCGTTTAATTGGTTAATCGTTTTCCTGATTCGATTTAACTCCTTCCATGAAGCTTCAACACCCAGCGCCGCAACGAATTTTTGTCTTTCTTCCGATAACATCATTCTCAATAATTCCGGACTAAATGAATACCCTCTACCCATACACTACACCTCGTTTAATGATAAGCACATTTTGTCATGGAACATTATACAAAATTTGTTCCTCCTATATTCACTTTGGTTAAACCCTTAATGTTGTTTTTGTTCCCCAGTAAATTGGGATATGATCATATAAAGCGGCCTCTGGCTTAATACACTGTATTAAATACTAAGGGGAGATACAGATTCAGGTTGTCGGTGGCACCATAATTATCTTTCAAGAAGAAGACAAATGTGTTTTATGAAAGAGTTTAATAAATATCAATTGCAGGAGGAATTAAAAAAGGCGCTGCACAGCAGAAACCAGGAGAATAGTAAATATTTTTTCTACCAGGATTTTGTTACTATCGAGTATAACGATCAATGTGAATGGTTATATGCAGATTGGAAGGGATACCAGACAGAGTATTCGGTTAAAGAGGGTTGTGAAAAAATGCTCGAGGCCTCAAAGCTATTTAATTGCTCAAAAATTTTAAACGATAATACCAATACTGTGGGAATTTGGACACCGGCATTTAAATGGATGGGCACAAACTGGCTTCCAAGTATGGCCGAAGCTGGCGTTAAATTCTTTGCCCTGGTGTATTCATCGAGCGATATGAGCAGGTTATCTGCCGGCGGTGTGGTCGGGGCTACCGGGTCTTCAAACATTGTTCAAACGTTTGAAAACCTTGAAAGTGCGGAAACTTGGCTCAACGAACAGAAATAGCTTTTGCCACGAATTTCACAAATTAACACGAATTATAATCCGTGCTAATTTGTGAAATTCGTGGCAGAAATATTACCGGGAAGAAGTATTGTTTTTAATCATTGAAGAAGGCCTGAAACCAAATGTATCATTCCATTGATCATCTTTTTCAGATAAACACTGCTTATCTAAATGGCCGTAAATGCGAAAAAATAAATCTGCAATTGTTTTTTGATCGAGATACTGTTTAGCCTCCTGTAACGTAATATCCATCTCCTCTTCGACCAAATTATGATAAGACGAGAGAAATTCGTCCCTCTCCATATCCGGCAAATTCCTGAATGTAGGACTTGCCATATACTTTTCAAACATTTGGAAGTCGTTCAGCATATAATTATCGCTCCAAGTTTAATACCAAAATGATGCAGAATGGCGATTATAATGCACAAATTTTCCATTCTAAGTAGTTTCTTGTAGTTTATTGATCATTTTAAGGCAAATACCCAAAGGTATAATTCCTATTATTCCAAATGCGCCCATTGAATAACCATTTATTCTTTACGGAATTCCGGCTCGGACCGATAAATAATAATGCAATTACCAAATAGGCGAATGCCAGCCAGTCGAACCCGTAAAATAAAAAAGGATGATTTTCCGATATAAATACAACACCTTTCCAGACCTTTTCAAGCCAGGCATATATAACTGGCATTGACGAAAATTCTGTTGCTCGTGCATCCATTGTAATTCGGTGTACACGGGGAATGCTGTAATTCCACTAAGGAATAGTACGATCGTAAAGAATATAATCTAACCTCTTATGCGATCCAGCAATCGCTGCTTCATTCCACGATATACCAATTGCATTTGTTTTATAAGTCATCATGACAAATGAATTGTCAGTATGGATCGCAATATCTCACGTAATAATGGTCCCAGCGAAGTATCATGCGTATTCTTTATCATCATCATTCCGGCCTATGGTTTCTGGTTTGCAGGCCCTGCACGGCCTTGTATATCTCTTTGAGATGCATCGCCAGATTGGTATGCTTCAGCTACACCATTGTGTTGAAGCGTTCGCTCCCAAAGCAGATCATTTAATTGCTTTATGTTTTGCCGTATCTGGGTTAACTCTGCCGGTCTTGCACCTTGTTGCCACGCAGATACAAATCTTTCTCTCTCTTCCGTTAGCCTTCTAACAAGAGATTCGGGATGATCGCGGTTTGTGTCTCTTTCCATTACAAAGGTCTTTGCCTATAACTTTACAAAAGCTGTTCCATAATAGTCGCAACGTAATATAATTAGGCTTCTCTTAGCATAAGATAGCTATACTACCTTATAAATTTCATCATTCATCTACGGGTATGGCACGCCTTACAAAATGGCTTGCCAATCTCCTTCCGCAAAATCTTTTATAGTCTGATTTCGCTTTAATAAAAGAGTTATCATATAGTTTTTTAATACCAGGTAATCGAAAATTCTCCCAATTACTCTAGCCGGTACTTCATATTCGAAAATATCTTTCATTAGTGTAATTCCGTGGGTTTGAGTGAAATAATGCCTATGCCTCATGCTTCTAAAAGCGCCACTGACCATTCTGTCTTCGAAGAATACCGGAATGTTCATTTCACTGATCTGTACGGTTAGTTGCTGATATATTCCAAAATGTTTTGCCCGCCAGGTAATCGTATCACCCTTTTCACAGAGACCTGTTGTTCTTCCATGAATTGCTTTTTCTTTTGTTGATGCAGTAGAAATCTGGTGAAGCTCAATGCTACGGGAAAGATCGAAACAAATTTCTACAGGAGCCGTGATAACGGTTTCAAGTTCTATGCATGTCATGCGTTATTGGCGGGGATCGCCCTGTTTTATGAACCGGATCAATGCGCTGCTGTTTTCGGTGCTTTGCAACCTGGCTTCATATCTTTTGTCGCCAACGATGGCAACCATTAATGAAGTGTTAGGCGGAATAGATCCAAGATTTTCAGCAACCATCACCAGTTCATTGTCGTTTTCTAATGAAGACGTTGCCAACTTTATGGTATAAGCCTGATCGGTTAAACGAATGTTTTTAAATACCAGCACATTGTTCATGAATAATGCAATTGAATCCCCATCAATTTCAGCATTATCATAAAATCTTAATTCTATCGAATCGCCTGTAACCGGAATCACAGTGGCCAGGGTTTTCTTTCGGGCAATAAATTTTTGCTCTACCGTCAACCTGGGCGACTCAAATTCCTTTCTTTCCGGCGCTATAACGGATTTACTCATCACAGGCCTCGTTGTTTCCGGAACCGATGCCAATGATTTTTTTGGCTCGGGGGCTTGGGGCTGTAAAAATGCAATATTTGAAATGCTATCAATAATATAAGGGTCATTCGCTCCAACTGTGTAATTCTCTATTACAAAATCCCATTCATCTGTAAATAGGGAAGTCTCCGTTTTTTGAAGCTGGACATTTCCTTTTTCAATTTCTTTATTATCACGCAAACTCGCTGTTCCATCCAATAACATTTTATCTTCTCCCGGGCAATTAAAATCAGCCGTTGATAGCAAGGCATCGGGAGCCAGATTTCTTGCAAACATGCCTGATGCGTTATCCGTAACCAGCATCTCATCCCACCAGATCACCTCGTTGCTTAAGGGATCAAAATAGCCTTTCACAGTATAGCGCCGGAAATTATTCTTCGACTCATAATAATAAGAAGTGCCCGTCAGGCTATCTCCCGACCTGATCAATTTTAATTCAAGCCTTGTATTTTTAATTTTTCCTTTCCAGGCACCGGTGATAGTTTGGGCATCAACATACCTGCACGAAAAAATAAGCGAAAACAGTAAACAAGGAAAAGCCAGGCTCTTTATCGTTTTTTTCAAGGAGATAAGTTTGTTATGGAATACTGAGAACGGCAGGAGGTACAAAATATTTTGCAATGTCATGCTTTTAACATCCAATAAACGCTTACGATATAGCCAGATCAAAAGCCTGGTTAGATAAAGAAGGTGATTCGTTGTTCTATCTACAGTTTGATCATAATACTGCCCGATGCGAAGTCATGAATGGCTCTTTTTTGCGATTTAAATTGACGGGGATGAATGATATCCACCCTAGTAAGCTTTAGTGGCGTACCGTACAAAAGCCTGCAAAATATTTATGCGCTGGTACAGATTTGAATGTTTTCTTACCCTGATTCCTTTTACATAATTTCCAATCGTACAACCACAGCTTGTGCATAATGGCTCATAAACAACCCAGATACCGAAGAATAAAACGATTTTAATCCAGTCTGGCGGATCTGGATATTTATCCAGGATAGCAGCAGCTCCAAACATTACTGCAGCGCATTGCAAAGAACATTGATAAAACTGTGGACTTGGTTTATATCCGATCACGTGCATACAAGTTTGACGGTAAATGATGCCGATGGGGCACAGAAACCCAGGTTATTATAACTTATATCAGTTCACTGTTATTTCTCCTTTCAAGAAAATTACGGATCGTCCGCCAATTTCAACGTTATTATCAAAAGCTCTGATGAATATTTCACCTCCTCTTGCAGAGGCCTGGTATGCCACCATATTATTTTTCCCCAATCTTTCTTTCCAAAAATTTCCCAGTACACTATGTACTGAGCCCGTAACCGGATCTTCATCAATTCCGATCCATGGGCAAAACGAGCGTAGCAAATAGTCATAATCTTCATCACCGGATGCCCAGGTAACAACTACTTCTTTCACCTGATCACCACACCTGACCAGTTTTTGATAATCCGGCTGGATCGTTCTCAAAATGCCGGGACTATCAATTTCAATAAATAATGTTTCCAGGTTTGTAGAATATCCCGCCATCCGGTACATTTTTAAATGGAGCGCATCCATCATTTCATTGCTCACCGCGCAGTTGTTCATTTGATATACCTGGTAGCTCATCATAATCAGATCAGAGTTTGTAGTGGTTTCAATAGCAATGCCGTTAGCAGTATAGAATGTGATGTTAACGTTTTTGTTCTTGCCTTGTGTTATAAAAGCAACAGACGCCAGGGTTGCATGACCGCATGCAGGTATTTCGGTAACAGGTGTAAAATATCTTATATCGTATGCGCCGGCCACACCTGTTTTCGTTTTTATGAATGCAGTAACGGGACAATTCAATTCATGTGCGACCGATTGCATGGTTTGCCCGGCTAATTCTTCATTGCTACAACAAACCGCAGTCGGATTGCCTCTAAAGGGAATTGATGTAAAGGTGTCTATTAACCAGATGGGTAATTTCATAAGAAATCAATAAAATGATCAAAGTATCTTAAACAATCTGGAGATGTTTTCTTGTAGCGTGTTTAATGATCCATAGCGTATGTTCATTATCTGTGTTCTTGAGCTGCCCGATAAATTCATGAGTGGCTTTTGGATTTACTTTTATATAATCTGTGAGATGATTTGCTACCGATTTTTTTACAAATTTGATCTTGTCTGCTTTCAGAATGGTAAGGATTTCAAATACAGGAGTTGGATTTTCGATAAACAGATCCAATTTTGATGCCCAGGGCAATTTTGGCCGGAGACCTTCCGAAGAAAGTCTTCGAAGATGAAAGTTTCCCGATCCGGCCTATTTCTTCATCTGTTTCATTGTTTCCTTTGGATACATCCTGATGAAAGGACGTATGGCATATTCGCCGGTATTTCTTTTTGTTATTTCACCAATAGCTTCAATTGACTCGCTGTAATTTTCCAACCCATATTTTTCAATGTATTTTGCTACAGGAAGCAGCCAGTAGTAGTTAGTAAACATCCCGGTTTCCTTTGGATTTTCAGGTCCCATGATCTGATGAAAAATGCTTATTGCGTTGTTGAAATTCCCCGGTAAGTGTTTTTTTAGATTATCGGCGATGAGTTCAACTCTCTGTGTAAGCGAAAGCTCATGGCAGTCTGTTTCAATGGTATGTAAAAATTCTTTTGTGTTGAACCTCCGCGAAACCGCACTTATTTTCCCGGCCAGCAACATAGCCAAAGGAGCACCGAAATGATCAGTAGGCCTTTTAATTACGCCGGGCGAGACCTGCGATGCCATGATTTTTTAGTGAAGTAAAGATTTTTTTTGCACAATGCTTTTAGGGAAGGTGAAGGGGGGCTAAGAGATAAGGTTAGAAAGAGAGAAAGACAGAAAGAGGTGGTGAGAATTATGAATGGGCTGAAAAATTATCCTTTCGAATTGAACAGGTGGGCAATTTTCAATAACTCAAAAACGCAGAATATCAAACCGGGTATTGCCAGCATGATGGGAATGATCTCATAAGGGATCGATCTTGGGATATAGTACTTGTCGGGAGTGGAAGGTAAATAGTAGATGGTAAGTTCTTTTCCCAATTCGGGTTTAATGCCCTTAGCATATTTTGACTGTGTAGTAATGGTTTGGCCGTTGGAAGTGGTATACTTAAATACTGCATGGAAAAATGTTTCTCCATCCCGGCCTCTTGTTCTTTTGGTATCGACAATCGTTGCCAAAACCCTTTGCCCCTTTCTTTTTATTCTCCTGATTTCAATTAGCTGGAGTATGCCCTTGTAGATAAAATGATAAAATACCAACGCTATTAAAACGGCAAGTAAAAAGAGGTTGAATATTTCGGTCGTAGTCATACCTTAATGTAGCTGGATTATTAAAAATAGGGTTTTCTTGATCAATAATAAAACCTTCTACATAATTGTGAAAAATAAGCGGCTGCCTGTGAATTCCGGACCTACCCAGGCAGCCCTTTCTCGCTAATATTCTATAAGTTAACTTCTATTTCCTCGCCTGTTAACGCAAAGAAAAAGTTTTGAAGCTGGTGCAGGTATCTGATCGGCATACGGGAAGGTGTTGGGTGTCTCAGGCGTAATCCTTCCTGTGTTAAATCAAAATCGGCATGACCGGTACTATGGCTCACGATCCACTCGTCCCTGATAAAATTCCGGAACCCACATTTTTGTAAAACCTGCGGCGTCAGGATAACCGGATCAAGGTCCTGGTACTCCACTTCCTTAATAACCTCTACCACTTCCGAGGTGTAGATCACGATAGAAGACCAGCCATTGTCCGATCTTTCTTTGTTAATCTTTAATTGTGTGTCATAAATAACCGTGCTGTGGAGAATCTGCTGGACTGTGATTATTTCTGCGTTTTTAGGATTGTAAACTTTGTTACCGAAGCGCAGTTCTTTTGCTTGTATCATAGAGTCTATTTTTAGATAATGAAATACTCGAATTAAAATTCATGGTATTTCATTGGAATAGACTCGGAGCATTAGTAACAGAGAACAAGATAATAGAGACCTATCAGAAATGCAAGCACCTGGCTGATTTTTTTTGCACAGTATGTTTTAAATTATTTCCTGCCATAGCTGTATTTATTTGTGACGCATCTCTTTATCAAGCTAATGCACCATTGATTGAATAATTTTATTTAAAAAATATTCGGTTACGAGATCTGACACTTCAACCCGACTCGCTTTTTTTCCTGAGGTAACTAGTAATAATACGATTGACCGGATTCACGCCGGCGTTATCAAAGCAGAAAATGAATTATTACATCGTTGATACGATGCCCGATCTTTTATATCTGCAATACCATACAAAGATTCCGGATGGTTGAGGTTTTCCTGTATAGTGTCCGTCCCACCCTTTGCTGCGATCTTTTGTTTCAAATATTTTTTGTCCCCACCGATTATAGATGGCGAGATAATATTCCTGAAAGATGAAAGAACTTACCATCTTGAAAAAACCATTCTTTCCATCTTTATTGGGTGAAAATGCATTTGGAAAAGAAACGTTGCAGGTTTTTTCAGTTACCAGTATTTCATTTTTGCGGAACCGCAGATATTGGTAATAATAACTGAATATAATCCTGGTATTTTCACAGTATATCTGTCTTGTATTGAGCCATCCAGCCAGAGATAGGAAAGAAATGTACCTGGTGAAAGGATTAATGAATCCCCTTTGCAATATGCTGCATCGATTCCCAGATCAGGATCCGGTGCCTGTAACCATGATTGCTTTTAATTGGCAATTCTTTCGTGTTGCAACTGTAAGCGCTGGCCCGATCAGAAATATTTATCTTTAATATTGCACTAAATGATAAAATATGAAACCGATCTGGACATTTTTAATAGTTGTGATAATAGGTATAGCGGCAATACAAATGTTTTCATCTCTGCGACCGGTTATTATAGATACAAGAGATATTGTGGGAGCCTGGGGATTTGGATCGCCTGAAAATCGTACCGTGATGATCAATACCGATAAAATATTTTCGGTAGCGGCCTACGACCTGCCAGGAAAAAAATTTATCAGTTCCTACGGTGGCGCCTGGCGGATTGAGGGAAATAAAATGATCAGAAAAATAGAATGGAATTCAAAAGATAGTAACCAGGTTGGGAAAGAGATCACAGATGATGTTCAACTGACCGGAGGCAAACTTGTTGTTGCGAAGAATAATGAGGTATGGGAAAGATTGGACGATGGTAAGCCTGGCGAATTGATGGGAGCCTGGATCATCACCGGCAACTTTAGAAACGATTCCGTATCAAAACGATCGAACCCGTTCTTCCCGCGCCGAACAATGAAGCTGCTTTCCGGTAAATATTTTCATTGGATTGCTTATAATGTGGTCACAAGGTCTTTTATGAATGCAGGCGGTGGAACTTACACAACTACCGGCGGTAAGTACACAGAAAATATTGAGTTCTTCACAAAAACACCCGAAAGCGTAGGCAAAACGCTTGTTTTTGACTACTCATTTGTAAATGGGGATTGGCGACACAAAGGAGAGAAGTCAACAGGTGGAGCAATGGATGAATGCTGGTCAAAGAGGGAAACACTTGAAAAGTAAAAACGATTTTCCATCCTTTTGCAGGAAGGGATGACATCCTTGTTTACTTGGTAAATGTACTTCGTAGTCAAAGGATGTCATCCCTTTGCGAATCAGGTAGAGCAAAACCGACAATGGGTTATTTACACATTAAGTAAATTTTCAACGATTTCTTTCGATTGCTTTTGATATTGGAAAGGGGAGAATCCCGCGAACTCTTTAAACGTTCTGATGAAATGTGATTGATCCGCATATTCATTTTCAAAGGCGATATCAGAAAGCTTGTTGTATTTATTTTTTCGCAATTGGTTTAATGACGCCTGGAAGCGGCAGATCCTTGAAAATAATTTTGGGGAGATGCCGATGGATTGCTTAAACCTGCGTTCGAAACTTCTTTCAGAGAGTTGTATATTTTCCTGCAATTCTTTGAGTGGAATATTTCCTTCTGATTTCAAAATGAGGGATAAAGCAAATTCTATTGTTCCATCCGGCTGTCTTTTATCATTTCTGATCTGGCAAAAAAGATAGGAGGACAATATTTTTATCCGGTCATTGGTTGAAGAGGTATTCATCAGTTGTTGAGATAATTGGAAATTCTGGCTTGAAGTTATCAACTCCATATCGATGCAGGAATCAGTAAGTTCATCAGCATTCAGTCCAAAAATAGATTTCAGCGCATGCGGATAGAAAAAGATCCCCACGGTGGTAGACCTTCCCGCCATATAAAGTTCCGCATGCCTGGTGGCTTGTCCGTATAAGAAGATGCCAGGCAGCTTTTTATTATTCTGATAAAAATCTCCATTTTCTGTTTGTTGGAATATAAGTCCGGGACAACCATCAGCAATAGTTCTAAAAGTGTTTGTTACAGAATCAACGGAAGATTCCATCGTCCAGTAATATTTTATATGGCCTTGTAGCTGATCAGGTGGCTTTATTTGTTCGTATTTCATTTTTGTTCGCATTTCTTGCAGGCCGATAAAGTTAAGGCATATTCTGACCCGGCTTACCTTACAAATTTTATAGGAAGATTTGACACCACTTATGATCTCTTTTCCATCTTTATCTCTTAGCCTTGTTTTCAGCCATTGAAGGATTGGCGCCAATGGTTTTTAGTATTCCGGTCAATGCGGTTTTCCATACGAGGTTAAAAAAGCCGGCTTGTGGATCGCGTTGAAATTCGGCAGCGGGATTTCTGGAAATTTCATTTTTGGATGGGTTATCATTTTTAATGACAAATGCATTGGCAAAAAATCCAAGAAGCCCTTTCTTATCCAGCCCTTTTTCATCTTTTTCTTTTTCGTACAGCGCGATCTTAAAGTCGTTGTAAAGCATCATTATCTTACCCGAGGCGTGGTGCTCATCACCCTGCATGGCTATATTGAATTCTGTAACGTATCCTTTTTCGATTTTAAGCAAACCCAGTGGCTGTGCGATATCATTCATTTTCTTGCCTTCAAAACTTCCGGTTGTAAGACTGGCAGAAAAACGTCCTTTTTTATGATTCACCAGGTCAAACACAAACCTTGCTTTTACAGGTATATCTTTAAATAATGCTGTACCCGTTGCAACAGTTTGCTTTTTCTTTTTTATCTGTGATGGAATATTGGTAATATTTGATATATCGAGGTTTAATCGGTCGAGATGGATGGAACCGGTTTGGGTCGATATGGGATTATATTCCTGGTAAAGAAGATCCAAATTGCGAATCTTCATAACTCCAACATCGATCCGGATCGGAAGTTTCATCACTACCTGTTGAGGAAAATTTCCCATTTTGGATAATGGCCGTGGAAGGGACCTGTCGAGTCTTATTTTTAATTTTGCATTGTGCATCACCAATTCATCTGCTACAAAACGATCCTGCTGCATAAAAGACCACCAATCGATATTATGGAGGGTAATTTTTGGTGCTGAAAAATCGTACTGTTCTTTTTGACGAGTATGTTTTTTTTGAAATTGTTGCTGATTGTACTGTGAAGCAAATGACAAATTATCAATGGTCATAGTCTTTTGTGGAGCTCTGACGGTCAATAAGCCAATCCTGAGAAAGTAAATATCATCGGCAGTTCTCATTTCATAATTCCTGAGCGCTAAAGAAGCCTGCCTGGCGAATAAAAAGCGATCCGTTGCATGTTCCGTTGTAGAATCAATTAGAATATCTGTCATCTCCAACTCAACAGTTTTCAATACGTTCTTTTTATTTTTTTTGGTTTTGTTGTGACTGATAAAAGTTCCGTTTTCTATTACCAGTTTTCCAATGGCAATACTTTTCATGTCTTTCATAATACGATCAAAGAGGGTAATCGAATCCACAGTTTTGGCGGCACTATAAGGCCGTTTTGTATGATACGCTTCTATGACAGGTGATACCAAACGGATTTCACTGAAATCGATGGCTTTTTGTGTTAGTACATCATCAAGGTTGATCCCTACAATTTTTAGGGTATCAAAAGAGGCGATAAACACATCGTCCGGCGCCATTTTTAAGCTGTCAAGCGCCGCTAAAACTGAGCTGTCATGATGAAGTTGAACCTTTGTCAGTGTTACCCTCGACTTCAGCATGTCTATATCCATGTTGTTGATAGCGATAGAATACAGGCCCTTTGAGCCTTTACTGACCAGTTGCTGAATTTTGGCAATAAACAAGGGCCGAAGGTCAAGTGTGGAATCGGCATTTTGCGCTGATGCTGAATCCCGGGCGTTATTTCTCGAATGTCGAATATCTGCCTGCAAATAGAATCGTACAAAAAAATAGGCAGCTATTAACAGACCGGCGGCGAGCAGGAAGACTATGTGCAGCTTTTTCATTCATCGGTATACATTCAAATAACACACCACTTCCTGGTATTTGAAAGCGGGTGGCACAGTCTTGGCAGAACTATCGTTACAATCACTAAAATATTTTTTATGGCAGATAAGCACGATCAGGGTTCGGACGATGCTTTTGGACCCAAACAAAACAGCAGGGAAAATAACGCTGCACCAGAAAACAAACCGGATGAAAATACCCATGAATCTTTTAAAGAAGAGGATCAATTTACCGCAGGCAATCAAATTCCTGAAATCGCGACCAATGATGGATCGGTTGTAGAAACACTGGATACTGCTTTACACGGTACACCCGGATGGTCGGAAGGAGAAAATCTTTCAGGCAGTAGCCGTGCGGATTACTATGAAGCCCGATCATACGGTAAAAGCGATGCCGAGGAGGAGCTCGATGAATTGAGGAACAGAAATAGAAATGGATCGAATAATGATGTGAAGGAATAAGCCACGAATTAATGGGGATGACATCCTTTGAAATGAATGTAATACTTTCATTCATTTCAATGGATGTCATCCCCGTTGATTTGTGTAATTCGTGGCCAAACTATTTTTATTCTAGTTCTTTAATATTTTAAATTCAACCCTCCTGTTTAACTGTCTGTTCTCATCGGTATCATTCGGCACTTCGGGATTTGTTTCGCCGTAACCCTGTGAAACGATCCGGTTAACGGCAATTCCTTTGGAGAAAATATACTCTGTTACTGATCTTGCCCTATTATCGCTCAAGGTAAAATTGTATTCATCAGAGCCCCTGCTATCTGTGTGCGCACTCATCTCAATTTCTATTGCGGGATTTTCCTTCAGCAATGTAACAACCCTGTCCAGCTCTACATAAGATTCGGGCCGGAGATCCCATTTATCAAAATCAAAAAACACATTGTTCAATCTTACCACCTGCCCAATTTCAATCGGCACCAGGTACAGGTCTTTATGAATTTCTTTGTATCCTGCTTTTATTAATGAATCCAGGTTAAGGTTTTCAGATACTGCAAAAAATTTATCTGCGGTTGCCCTGATGCTATAATTTTTATCGTACGGCAATACGATTTTAAACGCACCATCAATGGCATTAGATACGGCGTTGCCTGCTTCCGCACCATCGGGCAGCGTTTCATAAATGAGTGAAGCGCTTAGCGGCTGCTGTGTTTTCTTATTGTATACATTTCCGCTAACCAACACTACAGGATTTGGTTTTTCCCTTTCTAATAATTTCACTCGTACAATGTCGCTTTCGCCATAGGTATTAAAACCGCTGGTCAGGTAAGCATATTCTCCACCGGCATCGAGTGTAAAGAAAGCATCCCAGTTCTCAGTATTAATAGGGCTTCCAAGATTTACCGGATCGCTCCATTTTTGCCATGTCTTATCGAGGCGTTTCGTCATCCAGATATCATTGTCTCCCAATCCCCCCGGGCGATTGCTACTGAAGTACATTGTAACACCGTCGGAAGCTAAGTAAGGAGTCATTTCATCCTGTTCTGGACCGTTTATTTTCTTACCCAGACTTTTCGGCTCAGTCCATGAACCATCGGCTGTTAAAAAACAAACATAGAGATCATTATATGAGCTGCCTTTTTCAGGTGTCATGTAGAGTATCAGGGTTTGCCCGTCGTGGGCCATGGTAGCACCGGACACCAAACCCCGGTCGTATGTATGATAATTCTTTATTCTTAATGCATTCGGCTCGCTCCAGTTTCCATTTTTGGTAAGCGTACACAAACTGACACCCTTGCCTAAATATCCGCCTTCTGTATATGCACCTCTTATCAGTATCCTGTTATTATCGGGAGAGATCCAGTAGACTGCATTGTAGTGCATGGTATTTAAAGGATATCCCAGGTGTGCGGCTTCACTCCATTTACCCATACTATCTCTTTCAGAAAACCATATGTCCTGTGAATTGGAGACAGAGTTATATTTTGTATTGGCCGGGTGATTTTCACAAATAAAAAATAGCAGGTTACCATCGGCGGATATAGTAGGTCTTAGTTCAGCCAGATCGGAATTAACTTTTATACCCAAATTTTCGATCTTAAGAACAGTGGCAGCAGTGATTATATTATCCTTCTGAGCCTTTAATGTATCGGTTTCTGCAGACATTTGTGAGTAGCCATATCGTACAAAAACGCATACAATGAATAGTAAAATTACTTTCACGGGTTTGGATTTAACAATAAGAACGTAAAATCAGATATTATAATGTCTTTGGTAAAGGATTTTTTTATGCTCAAAACCCGCCTTCTTTATTCTGAGGCGTGAAGGATCTGCGGGTACTTTCATATTGAACTTTTTGATGACGTAAATAACATAAAAGTTTGAGTCTCCGGGATGTTTTTACTTCCATACGACAACATCGCACTAACTGGGAGGATACTCTTTTTCTTCACTCATTTATGCCGTTTTAAAGGATCATTCACAAACTTTCAGGATTTTGCTTTAAATTCCTGACAAATTTTTAAGATGAGAAAATCACTTTCACGCAGGCAGATCATTAAAACAGGTTTTCTTGCTGCCATAGGTACTTCGATTGTACAAAATAGCTCCGGGGCAATTATTCCGGATTCCGCGGAAGAGTATAAAGACGACAAAGACCCCTGGAAGGGTTTTAAGGCGGGTATTGCTTCCTATACTTTCAGAAAAATGAGCCTTGATAATACAATTGTTGCACTGCAGAAATTAGATCTGAAATATATATCTATCAAGGATTTTCATTTGTCGCTCAAAAGTACCGCTGCTGAAAGACAGGCAGCTGTGCAGAAATTGAAAGATGGAGGGATTACTCCGTTAAGCTGTGGAAATATCACGATGGAGAATACGGAAGCCAGTGTACGGCAGGCTTTCGAATATGCAAGAGATTGTGGCATTCCTACCATTGTCTGCAGCCCCCATCCCGATTCGATGCCCATCCTCGACAAGATGGTAAAGGAATTTGATATTAAACTGGCCATTCATAACCATGGGCCGGAAGACAAAAGATTCCCTTCACCGTACGACGTATGGAAGGCGGTTTTGAACTATGATAAAAGGATTGGTCTTTGTATCGATGTAGGGCACACTGCCCGTGCAAAAGTGGATCCTGCTGAAGCCATTGTAAAATGCAAAGACCGGTTGTACGATCTGCATTTTAAAGATATTGATACAACGGAACCAAAGGGAGGTACTATCCCGGCCGGGCGTGGAGTGCTCGATCTGGCATCCATCATGCAGGCATTAATAAAAATACGCTATACATATTTGTTAAGTGTGGAATACGAACGTACTCCCGATGATCCATTTGCTGAGGTAGCTGAAACAATCGGCTATTCAAAAGGGTTACTGGCGGGGCTCACAGCAAATCAAAAGAGTAAATCTTTCTAATCAGCAAGGCATTTGGTCATTCTCATTGCATAGCCAGGATCGCGACCAACCCTGAGCGTATACCTGAATCTTTTTCCTTGTGTCTTAGTGGCAAAAAAGTTGCCACTAAGACACAAAGAAGATTTAAAATGAATGCGATTTATTTCGCCTGTTTCAATTGACTGATTACTTTATCAATATTTCTTACCAGCGCTTCTTTCGTTTTCAAATAGTTTAGGTAGTTACGTGTAAAATGTAAATGCTTCTATCGGGGTATTTACAAATACGCTTGTTACTGCAATTTTCATAAAACGATTTTTGATTGATCTTCTACAAATTCTTTAAGTGTTGTGCCAGTGATTTGCATCCAGCCTGTGGCAAAATTCTGTTTTGCAAAATCCGGATTGTTCATTGGGAAAGTTTCCAAACCTTCATGTGTCAACTTTAAACGGGTTTTATCACCTTCGGCAAATAATTCCCAGGTTACAAAAGAATTGCCCTCGTAGCCATCATACCGCCAACTATATGTCAGTTTTTTTCCAACAATTACTTC
>JACMLY010000020.1 GCA_014379345.1 Chitinophagaceae bacterium | reverse complement strand
TCGGTACTGAACGGACCATGATTATTTGTGTCGGTTTTGCGATTTGGAACAGGATCAAACTTGTTAAACAATTCATTCCACCCGGAATTGAAAATCCGGATCAACAGTTCATATTGTGTGGAGTCATACCCATCCGGCCGGGCAAAAGCAACACGATTTTCCGGATGATTGCTCAAACACATCCTGAAACAATAAGCCTGGATCTTACCGTCTCCCTCTCCGTTCTTCCCAGGAGCCGCCGATGATATGTTTGCCAGCAAGCCACTGGTAGAATCACCGGCAACCTTGTAGGGAGAAATATTCATTTTGAAGTTGTGCCCGTGATGAAAGATGCCCGTCTGTACGCCGTTCCACTGTTCGTTGTATACAGAGTTCGCCTCCCGGCCAACATGATACTTTACACCGGCTGCCGCCATGAGGTCGCCCTCATAGGTAGCATCCATGAACATTTTACCTGTGAATGTTTTCCCACTGAGCGTCTTAAAAGAAACGATCTTGTTATCTTTCTTTTCGACACCTTTTGCCCGATCCAGCCATTCGTCGCGATAGATTTCAATGTTATTTTCTTTGATATATTCTTCGAAAATCGATTCGGCAACATGTGGTTCAAAGATCCACATGGTTCTTTCATTACCATCAATAGCGGGTGTACCCTGGCCCTTGTTTCCATATTCCGATCGTGGTTGCCATTTCCAGGTACTGTCCTGTGCATACCTCATATACACACGGTGATAAAAATCACGTGATAATCCACCAATCACCCCTTTGTTGCCGGTATCAGTGAATCCCAGTCCCCCGGCACTCAATCCGCCCAGGTGCGTATCCGGCGAAACAATAATGACAGATTTACCCATTTTTTTTGCCTGTACTGCCGCCGTAACTGCAGCAGATGTACCACCGTAGATAATGATATCAGCTTCATAACCATCATTGGCTTGTTTTGGCGAATTACAGGAGCAGCTTGCGATGCAGAATAACAATAACAATCCTACCGGAAAAGAAATTTTCATCATCATTTTTTGTAATGTTTTATAGTAACAGTCAGGCATACACGTTGCGGAGAGAAATGCAACTGGGTATACTACTGCTTTAAAAGTAGGGATTCAAAACGTAATTAGGTGCGATTCTCAGGACTTTTTCGCAGTGCTATCAGATAGTGTCAGTTTTCTGATAAGATCGGTTTCCTCCTTTTTATATGGTTTACCATTAGTCTGGAAAATCTCATGGAACCATAATTTCGGTGCGGCAGTGTATTGTTTTTTCCAACTGTCCCATGCATACTTGGTTTGTGATTTACCATCTACCAGCCCCCAGTTGTATGCTGCTACCATGTATTTTTTTGCTATTGGCAATGAGGTTGCAAAGAAACTACCATTACCACGTGCCATGTATTCAGTACAAAGAATCGGCCTGCCATATGGTTGCAGCCATTGTATTCTTTTCTCGAACTCTGCGGCGTTTTCATAGTTGTGGAAAGAAATAACATCTGACTCCTCGAGCTGCACTTTTTCTATTGGCTTCAATGAATCCGATGCTGCCCAGTTGCCTGCCCAGACACCACTGGTTAATGGCTGCACAGGGCTAACCGCACGCGCCCACTGGAAAGCGTTTTTCAACAAAGGCAAAACATAAACAGGTTTGTTGATCAGTTCAACATTGCCATAGGCAGAAGTATTGGGGTTATCTGGTTCGTTCCAGATATCCCATCCAAGAATACGATCATCTTTTGAAAAAGCACCAACAACGCCTTTTACATACTGTTTAAGTCGGGGATACTGGCTGGAATCTTTTAATGCATCCAGGCCGGGACTTTGAACCCAGCCCGAATTGTGAACATGAGGTTTCGGCGCACGCTGTTTACCCGTTTTTGGAAATGGATCCCAGCAGGAATCAAATAAAACAAATAAAGGTTTGATGTTGTGTTTTTGCGCTATAGCAAGAAATTGGTTCAGTCGACTAACAAAACCCATACTGTCGCTGCTCCACAAAAGATCATGAAGATATACACGAACAGTATTCATCCCAATTGAAGCGGCCAAGCCTAACTCACGATTAATGGTGGCCGTATCAAAACTTTCAGCCTGGAACATCTCAAGTTGGTTGATGGCGTTGGAAGTAATAAAATTACAACCAACCAGCCAGGGTTGTTTGGCGTACCAGTTATTTGCATCGTCCCGCGACCAGATCGTGCGTTCCTTTATCGGTTCTTCCTGTGTGGCTGCAGCTAATTCTTTTTCCTCGGGCGTGCCGCAGCATTGAAAAAACAGGCATACAAACGCTATCGTAAATACTGACTTAATCTTATTCATAATAGACTCTTATGTTTTGTGATTATATAGTTGAAGGACCAGATACCTGAAATACTTTATCGTCTGAAACCAGGAATCTTGTTTGACCATCACTATTCCCTGTCACAAACCTGCTTTACTGAAAATCGTTTGTAATATATTTTTTGCCATCCTCGTCAATGATATGAAAAAGCAGGAAGTTTAGCAGGAGTTTTTTATCCACGGGAGATTCTGCGTTAAATTGCCTGGATGTATGGACCACGGGCCGACAAATTTGGCTGATCTTTGGAGTTGTCAATTGCTTCTACAGGTAAGCGATGTATTTCAAACTCCACCATTATTTTTGTACCCCGTCCACTTTCAATTGTAAAGTCCGCATGGATATCGTCACTCAGGCCTTTCATCAAATTAAGTCCTAAAGAGGTATGCTTTGTTTTATGCCAGTTTTCAGGAAGACCACTGCCGTTATCAGCGACCGAAAACCGGATTTTTTTATCTTCGATCATGATCATTTCAATTACAATTTCGGCCCCGCTTTTGCCTGAAAACGCATATTTTATTGAATTGGTTATCACTTCATTTAAAATGAGGCCTGCCGGAATTGCTTGTGAAATCTCAAGGCGAATGTGTTCGATGTTTGTGCGAAACCGGATAGAGTTACCAACATCGAAGCTTTCCTTCAGATAATTTAATAATTCAGGGAGATATACAGCCATATCAATACTGGTGGAATTATCCAGGTAATATAATTTCTGATGGATAAGAGACATCGCATAGATACGGTGCTGACTGTTGCGGATTGCCATCAAAGCATCGTCTTTCAAAAACCTGGACTGCGTTTCAAGCAGACTTATAATGGTTTGCAGATTATTTTTTACGCGGTGGTGCACTTCTTTAAGCAGTAGCTCTTTCTCTGATAACAAACTTTCTAACATCTGATTTTTGACCTCCACCTCCCGGCTATTGCGTTTCTTAACGCGATACTGGTTGTAAAGTAAAATCAGTATCACTGTCGTTAGCAAAATACCTGCAATAGTCACATTCTTCATCAGGTTTGCTTCGGAAAGACTGGATTGCCTGATAAGGGCGTCTTTTTGCAGTAGTGAAATATTTCGTTGATGGAGCTCTAAGTCTTTATCTTTCTGCGCCGCTTCTGATTTTATCAGTTTCAGGCTTTTCTCTTTTACTTCAGATTCGAATTGAAGGGCCAGTCTGGATTTTTCAAAGGCTTCCTGTTGAATCCGGGTCTTGTGAGAAAGCAAAAGGAAGTCCTGTTCTTTCAGCTTTAACTCCTGGTCCTTTTTTTCTGTTTCATATTGTATTTGTATTTCCCTGATGTGCCTGCTTTTTGATTCTTCCCAAATGGCATCATCAAGCCTTTTATTTTTTACCAGGTTATTAAGTGCCGACAGATAATCTCCGGCCGCGGAATCGGCTTTATACAGCATATAATAAATGTGAGCCTGCGCATTGCTGGAAAATACATCAATATGAGAAATCATTTTCCTCAGATACATCCCCCCTTTTTCAAATTGCCCCTGCTCTATGTAAAACTGCCCGATGTCCCGATATCCACTCGCATCAAAATCCGCGCTTTTATTCCCGGTCTCTATCATTTCAGGCAGGAATTTTTCTGCGAGGGCATATCGTTTAAGCGCCTTATAGCAATTACCCAGGCACCGTAGCATAACCATGTTTTCATCGGTGTTTGATGGTGGAAATTCCTTGGCTGTCTGCTGCACAATTGTAAGCGCTTCCAGGTTATTATGCATTTTTCGATAAGCATCTGCGATATTTTCACGGGCATGCCACACCGAGAGCGTTCGATGTTCTTTCTTATAAATAGCCACAGCCATCTCAAGATATTCAGCTGCTTTTTTGAACTGTCCCGTATTGCGACATACAAATCCCATGTGCTCATATATGGATTCGGCTTGTTTGTAATTGCCCGATTTCTGCATATGCTTCAATGCTTCAAGC
>JACMLY010000019.1 GCA_014379345.1 Chitinophagaceae bacterium | reverse complement strand
TTATGAAATCCATAAAAGTTTTATTCATCACCACGTCTCATGATAAACTGGGTGAAACTGCCGGCAAGACCGGAGTCTGGCTTGAAGAGATTGCAGCTCCGTATTACATATTTAAAGAGGCTGGTGCTGATATCGCTGTTGCGTCACCAAAGGCGGGACTGGTTCCACTGGATCCCAAAAGCCAATCCATTCTTTCTGCAACCCGCAACACCAAGCGCTTTTTGAAAGATGCCGAAGCCATGAGTTTTTTATCTCACTCTATGTCGCTGGAAGAAGTAGACCCCTCAGCGTACGATCTGGTTTTTCTTACCGGTGGTCACGGACCCATGTGGGACCTGGCGCATAACACTGTATTAAAGCAATTACTCGAAACTTTTTACAGGGATAATAAGCCAATTGGTCTGGTATGTCATGGTGTGGCCGGTTTACTGTCATTGCAAAATGACAATGGAGAATTTTTGGTTAGTGGAAAGTGTCTCACCGGGTTTAGTAATAGCGAAGAACAATCAACAGGACTTGCCGATGTGGTTCCATTTTTATTGGAGACCGAACTTCGATCGTTGGGAGCCAACTACAGCAAAGAGGCGAATTACGTTAGCCATGTTGTGGTTGACGGAAATATTATTACGGGCCAAAATTCAGCTTCTTCGGAGGATGTTGCAAAAAAACTGCTTATATCCGTTGGGCTTATTAAACATCATACTTATTCGTAAACGCCAGCGTCGAATATTTTTTTTATCAACTATCCGGGCGCTAAAATTTTACATTTTCCAACCCATACTGTTTTATAATGTCCGTGGGAACTCCTTCCCAATTATTAGGATTGTTGCCCATATAACCCAGGTCTTCTATCCCCATCTTACTTGTAAAAAACCCGCTTGCAGTGAGGCTCCTTATTCGATCAAAGAAAGCCACACCCTGTTGCATTTCAGGTTTTGCCGTTTCCGGGTACGCTATTTCATCAATCATTTCCAACTGTTGTTGAGAATTGCAATCTTTAAAAGGATTATTATACCGGTTCAGACACTGTAGATCCAACCAACGAAGACCTCCCCGCATGGGCACCTGGTGAGCCGGCATATCCTTAACGATAAACTCAATAAACTCCGGGACTTTCGCATCCGATGCGCTTCCTGAATGATCATCTTTTGGGATGATGATATTGCTCAAAATAGTAATCGTTGCCATTTCATGCGGAGTAAAAAAAGTTTCCGCCATTAATTTCTTATCTCGCTCAATTTCAACAGCCAGCCTGTCACTATCCTTTTCCGGATTTTCTACAACTACTTCATCATGCGGTTTGGTTTTGCATGCTTCCAGCAATACTCCTGCCGATAACGTACCGATGCTGATTGCTTTCAATGATTCGCGCCTGTTCATAATGAAGGTTTAAAAAAAATTATCAAATATTCTGCATCTTTCTTTGTTCCAGGATATACTCCGAGGTTCTCATAGACAAAGCAAGAATTGTCCAGGTTGCGTTTTTATCAGACTGCTGCACGGTCGGCGCCCCATCTACCACAAAAAGATTTTTACAATCGTGGGCCTGGCACCATTTATTGAGCACCGATTTTTTCTGATCATTTCCCATTCTTGCTGTTCCCACCTCATGTATAATTCTTCCCGGCGCTGCAAGTCCCCACATATCTTCAGGACCATGTTCTGCCAGCGGAATTCCACCCATCTCGTGTATAATGCTGCTGAAAGTTTCCTGCATATGCTTGGCCTGGTTAATTTCATCATCGTACCATTTATAGTGGAACCGAAGCACAGGTATCCCGAATCTGTCTACGATCTTAGGGTCAATTTCACAATAGTTATCGATTCTTGCCATCCCGACACCACGCCCGGCCATACCAACCTGGGTTCCGAAGAAACGGCGGTAATCCTGTTTAAGAGAGGCGCCATATCCTCCGGCTTTTTTCATTTTGCCATCAGCGGCCGGAACCTTCCCATTTAACCTGGGTACATTGCCACCAAAACCGTAACCGGGCATTCCCATTCCACCTCCGAATTCTATATGATAGCCCCTTGGAAAATTAAGTTTTTTGTTGTCCTGCATCCATGGACCATAAATATGAATACTTCCGGCCCCATCTTCATTGAAGCGTTTCCGATCCAGGAGTTGCGGCAGAAAAGCCGATTGTGATGCACCGGTAGAATCCTGTAGATACTTTCCAACAAGTCCACTGCTGTTTGCAATACCGTTGGGATAGATCTGTGACCTGGAATTCAGCATTATCCTGGAAGACTCGCAGGAACTGGCAGCAAGCACCACTACTTTTCCATTCACCTGGTATTCCTGCAAATCTTCTTTACTCACATAAGAAACACCGGTTGCCAATCCGGCTTTATCCGTTATCACTTCTCTCACCATCGCATTCGAGATCAGTTCAAGATTGCCTGTTTTTAACGCCGGGATCACAAGGCATGAGGAAGAGGAGAAATCAGCATACACTTTACAACTGCGGCCGCATTGGCCGCAAAAAAAACAGGCTCCTCTTTCTTTATTACCCGGCAATGCCTTCGTTAATACTGACCCTCTTCCGGGAATGACTTTTACACCGGCAGCCGCCGCACCCTTCATAATAAAAAGTTCAGGCAGCCGTGGTTTGGGAGGCGGAAGAAAAATACCATCCGGTTCATTTTCCAAACCTTCTACAGTGCCATATACGCCTATCAGCTGGTCAACTTTATCGTAGAAGGGTTTTACTTCATCATACGTGATGGGCCAACGTTCACTTACTCCATCATCCGGTTGAAAATCTTTCGGACCGAACCTTAACGAAATTCTTCCCCAATGATTTGTACGTCCGCCCAGCATTCGCGATCTGAACCAATCAAATTCAGTACTTTCTTTCCTGGTGTATGGCTCACCTTCAATTTCCCAGCCACCAAATGCAGCATCAAAATCGCCATTTGCTCTTTCTTTGGTACTTGCTCCTCTTCGGGGAGATTCGTACGGAAACTTTAATTGGGAAGAATGAATTTTGGGATCAAAGAAAGGCCCTGCTTCGAGCATTAATACTTTCACGCCGGCATTTGCCAACACATAGGCAGCCATACCGCCACCGGCTCCGGAGCCTACAATTACAACATCATATTCCTTTGATGATTTTTTTATCTGTATATCTCCCATATGGCAGTTTGAAACAAATTAGTATTTTAATTTGTAT
Source organism: Chitinophagaceae bacterium (assembly GCA_014379345.1). GTDB lineage: Bacteria > Bacteroidota > Bacteroidia > Chitinophagales > Chitinophagaceae > Flavitalea. The sequence continues at coordinate 52,587 of JACMLY010000019.1, read as the reverse complement.
TTTTCGATGATAAAAAATTCTATGCTAATTCGTAAATATCAATTCCATCACACATCGTGGTTTTTGTGAAGATTGGTTACACAGTCTGTGTCAAGAAAAAAACCAAGAATTTTCGACTGGCTGTTGATATGGTGGCCTCATGAAAAATTACGGAGCCTTGATCAATTCATCAGCATTAAAAGGCTTCTGCCTTCCCTTGTACTTGCTTTTTAGTGCTTTTACTTCCTGCCCTGTAATAACGCTCGCATTGTTACTCCAGGATTTCCTGATAAAACTCATCACTTCTGCGATGTCGGCATCCGTCAGTTCTTTATTTCCGGTAAGGCCGGGCATCTCTGCATTCGTTTCTGGCGGCCCATATTGTTTCCCATTCACTGTTACCGGGCCTTTTAAACCAAAAAGAACGATAGAAATTAAATCATCCTTTTTCCCTGTCACCCACTCAGAACGGTTCAACGGAGGCCCAAGCGCAGTGATACCATTGCCATCTGCGCCATGACAGGTTTGGCAAATGGTTTGAAACAGCTCCGCTCCACGCAGGAATTGCTTTTTTAGTATCTCTGAATTCCTGCTATTCTTTTTTTCGTCGATGTTCTGGATCAGCTTCGTAAGCCTCTTATAAATAAAAAGACTGGTATCTGCATTTTTAGTGATCAGCTTTTCCAGGAACGCTGATTCCTGGTCTTGTAAATTACTGATCACTGCATCGGCTATGAATCTATTGTCGGGATATCTTTCGGTCAGCATTGTCAGTAAATCATTCACCCACTCCTTTTCATAAGGCACAATGCTATTTGCGATATAGGCGATGAACGGAAAAGCAAGCGTATCGCTTTCGTTGATCATTTTTTGAAGCGTCGGAAGAAATTGCTTGTAATTATTCTCATTGATAATTGTTGGAAGGATACCCAAACCTGTCATTCGTAAAGGCCATTCGTTGTCGTTCAACAAAGGAAGGATATCGGACGATTGAACAACTCCCAGGTTTTGTAAAGTCCACAACGAGATAGCGATGATCGCCGCATCATTCTTCCGGGTTTTGAGTAACTGCCTGATTTGGGGCGCCAGGCCCATTTGTTTCCGGTCGATCAGCAATTGCATGGTTTTATCGCGTACCCATCCATTGGGATGTTCCAGCAATTTCACCAATTGCGTATTATCTTCCGGAAAGATCAGGGCCTGCGTGTTTTTATTTTCAGGAACGATCTTGTAGATCCTTCCGCAGTTTATCGGCTTATCGAGTTCACGTGCTTTGATCTGATCTTTCAGGTATGATGTGAGATAAGTCTTGTGCTGGATAATCCCCCTGTACATATCAACAACGTACAAGGCGCCATCGGGACCATTGTACAAGGTAACAGGACGGAATCTCTCGTCGGTACTTGATAAAAATTCCTTTCCCTCATAAGCCTGCCGGCCATTAACCTTATACCCTTCATTGGTAAGAATATTTCTTTTTATGAGGTTCGCTGAAGGTTCCCCTACAAATGCGTTTCCATAATACTCTTTTCCGAACAGGTCTCCTCTGTAAATAACAGGCCCGCTGGCAGCTGTAAATTCCACCAGACGATTCTGCTCATCGAGCACTTCTTCCATGTATCCCCTGTTCACTCCTGTTGTGGGTCGCAGCGGATAGACCCGGTCATTACGAACGATCCTTTCATTAAATCCTGCGGGCGTCCGTTGGTTTTTGTTGTATGGACCGATCCCCGGTTGAAAAAAATCGCCTAAAAGATTTGCTGAATTATTATTGTAGAACAATCGTCCGAAATCGTCCTGGCTGATACCCCATTGACCCCTGCTATACATTCTTTCGATCAGCCAACGATCCCCTGCCTTTTTATACCGCTTGTCGCCTTCGGAATTGTATATCCAATTGTCGAAGCCGCGATACAAACCGTTTGGCTGATGCTCAACGTTGCCACCACTTGCGTAATCTGCATCTACAAGGATCTTTTCCGCAGGCTTGTTATTTTTGATTTTCACAAACCATAACGCAGGAGGTTCTGCTATAAGGATGCCATCTTCTATCAGGCAAATTGCGCGTGGCAATACCAGTGAGTCCAGGAAGATCGTTCGTTTATCGGCGCGGCCATCCTTGTTAGTATCCTCGAGTATCACAATTTTTCCAGTAGGCGCATCTTCCCCGGTACCAGCAGTATCAGGCATATAGCTTTGCATCTCCGCGACCCATATCCGGCCTTTTTCATCAAAGCTGATAGCAACGGGTGAATTAACCAGCGGTTCGTCAGCTACCAGTTTTATTATAAATCCTTCTTCCAGCTTCATGGTCTTCATCGACTCATTTGCCGTCAGCGCGGGGGAGCTTTCTGTATCAGATGATGAAGGATGCTTTTTGTCTCGATTAATACAGGCCGGCATTGACAGGCATATAACTACAAAACAGCAAAATAGTGTAGGGATCGCAACCGGGTTATGAAAGGAAGCAGTATATTTTTTCATTACAAGCAACATGAATTAACCAGCTTCGGCAAGATATTTAACTATGCGCTTAATAGGAAAAAATATGATAGCATATTTTTAGATTCACTTATAGCCTGTCGAAGATTTCTTCGTGTCTTCGTGGCAATTTTTTAGCCACGAAGACACTAAGACATCAAGGAAAACATAAACAAAAATCTTTAAAATGGCCGGGTAGACCACGCTTATTGGCGGGCTGGAGTGGTGCTGGCGATGCCTGCCAAAACTAAAGGCCGGTATAAAATTCACAAGAGTTAATAGGTCATTCCTTTTTCACAGGAACAAACAACACTGCATCTGCCACAATAATTCCATCTGCATTTTTATTGGATATTTCTACAAACGGTTTACCCTCTTTTTTCAACGGGTAAACACCCAGCCCAACCCATTCACCGGATGTTTGTCCCTCTACCTTCACTGATGACGCCTCAATAACCCTCTCTTTATTTTGCAGGCCGTCATAGATCATAATGGAAGTTTTAGACGATCCATTCTGAAGCTTAGGAAAATAAATATAAACCTGATAGTTGCCTGAATTTTTAAGTGATGGTGAAAATCGAACCGATTTATTTCCTAGCCCTTTACTGTCATCCACAAACATGGAAGGTCCATAAGCGCCAGCTTTTTCTTTTTTCCAACTGCCTGTTGTCTGTACGGTCTTACTATCGTTGTCTACCATCACTTCGGGTAAACTCCCGTCGGCTAAAGGATTTGAGGCAAGATTTTGTTGCAGTTCCCCGATATCAAGCTGGTGCAACCCGGTTTTCTTATTAATAGCCATAACCGCAGCAATGGTAGCCGACTGCGCCATCACCATAAATACAGGTTCCATCCTGATTGAACCATATGCAATATGTGACGCAGATAAGCACACAGGGACCAATAAGTTTTTACATTGATCTTCTTTAGGCAGTAAGGATCGAAAGGAAATCGGATAAGGAGGAAAACCACCTACCTGTACATCACCTTCGTTTTTCACCATCTTTATCCCGTTTTTTTCGATAACAATACGCTGGCAGTTGTGTGAATCCATGGTATACGCAGCCATGCCCACAGCATCGGTAACTACTTCCCTGCCTTCGCAGTTTGCTTGTGTCATTACATAAGCACCGATCATTCTCCTGGCTTCACGCACATACATCTGCGGCGACCAATTACCATTATCTGCATATTCATCTTTTGGATAACCCCACTTCAGCATTTCTTCACGCAAATGTTTAGGCACCCGTTCATCATGACCAATAAAATACAAAAATCCCTTGATGTACAATTCATGAATTTTCTGAATCTCCGCTCTTTTGTCGTAACTGCTTTCCGGATAGTCATAATTCATTCCGATCATATCGGTTGAAAAAGGTCCATTATTATTAATATCTGTTTTTTTGTTTGGCATCAGGTCGGGCTTCATGATCAGGTTGAAAGGCCTGTGGGGTTCTTTCTCCAATACCCGCAACAATAATTCGTACCGTGTAGGATCATAATTTTCCGGTTGCGTAATCGCAATTTGGTTAGCGGGATCGGAGGTCAGGCAAATCCTGAAATTATACGCCTGCACTTTTTTATCGCCTGACCCCTGGGGCAACGCGTTTTCCGGACTAATGCCCCAAAGCAAACCCGTCTCAGGTTTTCCTCTTGTTTTGTATGGATCAATACTATCTAAAAACTGATGTTTATCTCTAAGCTGAACTCCATTGTATGTCTCGTTATAAATGGCATTTGCTTCCCTGCCCACTGTATAGGCAACTCCTGCCTTAGCCATCAGGTCACCCTCATAACTGCAGTCAAGAAAAAATTTTGCTTCTATTTTTCGATCCGTTCCACTTTGTGGTTTGTCTGAATTTTCAATAACGATATTATTTATGACAGCCCCTGTTTTACCTATATCTTTTAACCGGTAAGAAAAAAGAACTTCTGCTTTCGCCCTTTGTATATATTCCTTAAATAAATTTTCGGCTACATGCGGTTCAAAGATCCATTGCTCAAACTTGTCATAATGTTTCCCTATTCTTCTGTAGAAATCCAATGCGAGACCGGAAATAGCAAATTTGTTTCCGATGTCCGTAAATCCAAGTCCCCCGGATGACAGGCCGCCCAGGTGCCTGCCCGGCTCGATCAATAAAACGGACTTGCCCATTTTCTTTGCTGTGTAGGCGGCTATAACGCCTGCGGACGTTCCGCCGTAAATGCAGATATCGACTTTTGTTACCGATTGAGAAAAAGCTTTTTTATCAAGAAGAGATATTCCAATGAGTATTGCAAAAAACGATTTTTTTATACGCATAGATTTGAGGATAATTTCTTTTTAAGGTAAGAAGGATAATTGTAACTGCCATCCCCGAATTCATTACTGTGCATTGGCATAACCAAACAAATCTTTACATGATGAACAGAATAAAATCACAATCAACAGGCGATTTTTCAAATCAAACAAGGGATAATTCATGAGTCTTTTTCTTCATTGTCTTCGGGTTTGTAATTTTCTTTCAGCTCGGCAAGTTTTTTCTTGCCATACGCCAGCCTGGTGATAAGCACAAACAGAACAGGCACAATAAAAATAGCAAGTGTAGTAGCGGCAAGCATCCCGCCAAATACAGTCCAGCCAATCGTTTTACGTGATTCAGCGGCGGCGCCACTGGCAAATGCCAGTGGTAATACGCCAAGCATGAATGCCAGGGAGGTCATCACGATAGGCCGTAACCGAAGACTGACCGCGGCAATGGTTGATTGTAAAAGATCCATTCCGCGATCAACCCTTTCTTTGGCATATTCTACAATAAGAATAGCATTTTTGGCCGCTAAGCCTATAAGTGTTATTAACCCGATCTGTGCATAGATATTGTTAGTAAGATTGGGCAAAAAAGTGAGTGTGAGTATTGAACCGAACACGCCTATCGGAACAGCAAATAATACTGAAAATGGTACAGACCAGCTCTCATAAAGTGCGGCCAGGAACAGGAATACAAATACAATGGATATCGCGAATATGGTAGTTGTGCTATCACCCGATTTTATTTCCTCGCTGCTCATCCCTGAAAATTCATAGCCATACCCTGCCGGAAGGTTTTTAGCAGCGGTTTCTCTTAAGGCAGTGATAGCGTCACCACTACTGTAACCTGGTTTGGCGCTTCCATTGATCTCTATTGACCTGTAGACGTTATAATGTGAGATGAGTGTAGGGTTCTCAATGACTTTACTTGTTATGAGTGAACTGAGGGGGATCATGTTTCCCTGACTATTGCGTACATAATATTTTTCAAGATTGCTAAGCGATGACCGGTATGTACTGTCGGCCTGGGCCATTACCCTGAAATTTCTTCCGTATAAATTAAAATCATTTACATAGCTGCTACCCAAAAAAGAAGACATGGTAATGTATACATCTGATAATGATACGCCAAGCTGCTTGGCCTTATCACGGTCAACATCAACCTGGTAGCCCGGGGTGCGGGCAGTAAAAAAAGTAAATGCCATGGCTATCTCGGGCCTTTGATTTACTGCGCTAAGAAATCTGCGGGCCACCTGTTCAAATTGCTGGATGCTGTCGGTACTCGTGGTTTGTTGCAGTTCAAAAGTAAAACCGGCTGTCGCCCCTAAACCCGGTATGGCAGGCGGGGAGATAGCAAGTATTCTTGCTTCTTTTATGGAGGCTGTTTTTTGTTGAATTTGTTTAATTACATTTTGTACATGATGTTCTTTACCCTTTCGGTCATCCCATGGTTTTAATAAAACAAACATGGTACCTACATTGGATTTATTAGAAAAACTAAGAATATTAAAGCCTGCCAACCCACCCAACGTTTTTACTTCGGGTATGGATTGTACCCTTTCCATAATCTGTTTTAGCATGGCTACGCTGCGGTTAGTAGAAGTGGCTTCGGGCAATTCATAGGTTACAAACAATCTTCCTTCATCCTCAGTCGGTATAAATCCTGATGGCTTATTCTTGAAAAGAAAAAACAGACCGAAGAACAATACGATAAGAAATATTAAGACATAGGGGGTATACCTGATGCCCTTTACTACGCCTCTTGTATAGGAAGCAGTTATTTTCGCAAACCAATTATTAAAGGAAAAAAAGAATTTTTCCATCAGGCTCTTTTTAGCCTCTTTATCTTTAGAAGGTTTGAGCATGATAGAACATAATGCAGGAGTCAGAGACAGCGCCACAAAAGCCGAAATGATCACGGATACGGCAATGGTAATAGCAAACTGCTGGTATAATCTTCCCACAATACCGGGCACAAATCCTACCGGCACAAATACGGCGGCCAATATTAAGGCGATGGCGATAACAGGCCCCGATATATCTTTCATCGCCTTTCGGGTAGCTTCTTTGGGAGATAATTTTTCATGATCAATATTATGCTGAACAGCCTCTACCACTACAATGGCATCATCTACCACGATACCGATTGCAAGCACAAAAGCAAACATGGTAAGGGTATTGATCGTAAAACCAAAAGGGATAAAAAATATGAAAGTACCAATGAGTGATACCGGTATGGCTAAAACAGGGATCAGGGTGGCGCGCCAGTTTTGCAAAAACAGGTACACTACGATAATAACTAAAGTGAGCGCTTCTAATAATGTAATGACCACTTCACTGATGGATGCCTTTACAACTGTAACTGTTTCCAGCGGTACCAGGTAATCAATGTCTTTAGGGAATGACTTTTTTAATTCTGCCAGTGCTCTATTGATACCATCATAAGTTTCAAGCGCATTGGCGCCTGGAGCCTGATATAATAATAGAAATGCAGCAGGCTTACCATTTACCAAAGCATTGGAACCATAATCAAATTTTCCCAATTCGATGCGGGCAATATCTTTTAGGTAAACGATGCTGCCTGTAGATGGGACTGTACGCACAACAATATCCCTGAACTGATCTTCTGTACTGATGCGGCTGTTAGTTAGAATACTATATTCAAATGTTTGCAGTGCAGGCTGTGGATTTCCCCCGATCGTTCCTGCGGCCACCTGTAGGTTCTGCTCAGTGAGGACCCCTATAACATCAGTAGGAGTTATACCAAGTGTGGCCATCTTCTCCGGGTTAAGCCATACACGCATACCAAAATCATCAGCTCTTGAAACGATGTCGCCTACTCCTTTTACACGCTGTAGCGCATCTTTCATATAAATATTCACATAATTGCCAATAAACTTTGCATCATGCGAACCATTGGGCGAATAAAAAGCAAGAGCTACCATGATACTTGGGTTCCGCTTACGAACGGTGATGCCAAGCCGCTTGACGGCATCGGGTAATGCCGGCAATGCAATACTTACTCGATTCTGCACATCAAGGGATGCAATGTTTACATCAGTACCTACATCAAACACCACGCTGATGCTACTTTGCCCGCTTGATGTACTGCTGCTGGAGATATAAGACATACCTGGCGTGCCATTCACCTGTGTTTCAATCGGCGTTGTAGTCGTCTGTTCAACTGTTTTCGCATCGGCCCCGGTAAAACTACCAGTAATACTAACGGTAGGTGGAGTAATATCAGGATACTGGGCAATGGGTAAAGTGTTTAAAGCGATGAGACCTACCAGCACTATTACCACTGAGATCACAATTGCGGTAACCGGCCTGCGTATAAAAATTTCTGCTATCATTTATTTTACTTGTTCAAAACTGCAGGCATCATCGGTAACGGCAATGCCTGTGTTTAGATTGATTAGAGTGCCGTTTATTTTTGTGAGGCAGTGGCCGGTGGATTGGGCGGGCCTGTAGCAATTACCGACCCTTCTTTCAGATTTTGGACGCCTTCAACAGCTATTTGCTCTCCTTCTTTCAAACCCTCTGTAATGATCACATCAGCCCCGATCTGTTTGCCCAACTGCACTTTCCGTTGAGACACCTTATTGCTGTCTCCAGCCACATATACAAAAAATTCTCCCAATTGTTCCGTTATGGCTTTGTAAGGAACAATGGTGGATTTGGAAGTCGAACTATTTTTAACCCTCACAGTAGCATTCATTCCGGCTCTCAGCATTCCTTTATCATTCGGAAAAATCAATCTTGTTTTAATAGTGCCCGTTTGAGGGTCAACTGCCCGGTCGATCAATCCTACACTGCCTGGATATGGATAAATATCATTTCCGAAAGCGATACTGAAGGCCGAGTCGGAAGGTTTGTTTTTGTTCTGTTGTAATTGCACAAACCGGAATATTTCCTTTTGATCAACATTAAAATCAACGGCAATAGGATTATCGGTGGAGATAGTATTAAGAACTGTTTGCCCTGCCACTACCGACGTACCCTTCTTAACCTGGGATATTCCTATGGTGCCTGTAAACGGTGCATGAATCCTGGCAAATTTTACATTGGATTGTACACTCGCAACATTCGCTTTTGCAGCGGCCACCTGCTTTTTTGCAACATCCAACGCCGCATCTGCATAGTCAACCTGCTGTTTTGCGATGGCATCGTGTTTATCCAGTTCATGGTATCGATCCGCATCTTTGGCGGCTCTTGTAAGGTTTGATTCCTGTACCTGCAACGCCGCTATCGCCTGCTGGTAATTGGCCGCGTACACCTGTGCATCGAGCGAATACAATAACTGTCCTTTTTTAACCTTATCACCATCTTTAAAGTTGATCGCCGTAACATATCCTGTAACCTGGGCGGTAAGATCTATTTCATTTAATGCGGAAACGTTACCGGGATACTCATCATAATAAACGGCATTGATTGAATTCACTGTCGACAAAGTTACCTGCACTGCAGGCGGCGGTCCCTGTATCGGTGGATTTTTATCCGCGCAGGAATAAAGTACCACAGTACCTGTCATAAAAAATAATAAAAAAGAAAATCTGGGATTCATAATATCGTTTTAATAGCGAATATTTCCTAATGATTGTTGAACTTCAATTTTACTGGAAAGTACCTGGTACAAAGCATTGTAAAAATTGATCTGCGAAGTGCGCAGGTCTGTCTCAGCATTGATCACTTCCAAATAAGTTTTTATACCCGAACGGTACTGGAGCTGAATAATATCATACACTTCTTTTGCCAGGGCAACATTTTCCTGCTGGCTCTGGTAATTGTAAAAGTTGCTTTTATAAGCTGCCAGCGCCTGTACATACGCTGTGTTAAATTTATTTTGAAGGTCCAATATGGTATTGTCTACCTGCAATAATTGAAATCGTGCCTGTCGTACCTGCTGCACCCTCTTACCTCCCTGGAATATAGGAATACCTAAAAGCAAACCTGCATAGGAATTTGGAAAACTTTTGTTGTATATTTTTGAAAAATTATCATTCAGGTAATTAAGGCTGTAGTTGCCGAACAGTGACACATCGGGCAAGAAACTCCATTGATTGTATTTTAGATTGTACTGCAACAGGTTTTTTTGCGTTTGCAGTAATTGAAATTCTATCCTGTTATTATAGGTTATTGTTTGAAGCGTATCGATATATATTTCTTTTTCCAATTGCGCGGTATCATACTGCAGTTCTACATCCTGTGCGGCCGGATAGCCCATTAATTCTTTGAGATAAGCGTATTTTGCTTTCAGCGATTCCTCGCCATTCTTTTTTTGAGCGTTGGCATTATTCAACGTAATGGTAGCGCGTTTGTAATCTGTTTTATCGGTGATACCACTTTGGTACCGGTAAAATGCATCTTTTAGACTCAGATCTATCCTGTTGATATCTTCCTCTGTTACGCGTAACTGTTGTGCCGTCAGCAACACATCATAGAAAGCCTTACTGACGAGCACCGCAATATTTATTTTTTGATTTGTAGTGTTTTGCTGCGATTGTAATCTTACATCTCTGGCTGTCCGCGACGCCAATAGCACCTCTCTGTTGAACACGTTTTGAGTAAGGCCAAATTGCGCCCCTGAAGTATTTTGGAGACCGATATTTATGAATTGGCCGTTAAAGTTGGCAGTAGGCAGTTGAAAATTGTGTTGAAGCGTGTAGTTAAAGTTAAGCTGCGGATACCAGTCGGCCAGTTTGCTTTTGATAATCGCTTCGGTTATTTCCTGGTCCAGCAATGCATTTTTAAGCGCGGGATTTCTTTGCATCGCATAGCGCACTACATTTTCGAGTGTTGCATTTTGCAATATACTATCGTTACTACCCTGCTGTGCAGAAAGAAAACCCGGCAACAATAAAATGATCAGCCATAACTTCTTAATTGCAGAAACCTTGCCCGTTACTCCTGAAACTGAACTATCCATAAAACACATTTATCCACCTGTTTCTTACAGGTTATATATATAAAAGTAGACAAGCAATCGAAAAGAATGTTGAATTATTCAACAATTCCGTTGTAAGCATCATGCCAGATTTGGTGTGGTCACGTTACACAGATCGTTAGAATCGATCCCCCCCCGCAAGTAGAAACGATCCAATATCATGGCCCGGGGGACATTCCGAAATGCAAGTTAAATCAATAAGTATAAATTATTTATGTGAATTTTTGCCAGCAGTTCAATATTACTGTCAAAATCACCTTTTTAAGACACTATTTAGCGGATGGAGAAATAAGAAAAGCAGCAGTCCGACTTGCTCTGCGTTGTCGCATGGCGGGCTACTGCTTTATTACCTGCTTTTATAACAGGTCATTAATCATGAACATCCTAAAAATTTATTCTTTCTTTTGATCCTCCTCAGCAGAAAGAATATTAGCGGCCACTTTCCGTCCCTGAATAAGACCAATTTTAAATGTTTCCTGGAAATGTATGCCTCCGTACAATCTGGATTGTGCGGCTTCCTCACCAATGGCTGTAAAAGAAGTATATGTTCTTGGGGCAAAGCCTAAATAATCATAGGTGTGATCTGTAAAAGATCCAATATTTCCAAACAACTCCTTAAAAACTGCCGCGGCTGCTGCCGAAAGAACGGAATGCGCCGAAGAATACTCAGGATGGGCAGGTGTAGTCAGGTAAGAATTCCATGAAGTGTGTCCGATTACATCCCGGATATACGTGATCGGCCGAACCAAATTATAATGATATTTTGTTTTCCAGCAGCTGATCAACCCATCATTGATGGCTGCACCAGTAAGCGCATAGGCCAAAGCTGCTTTATCAAGCCGTGTTTTGGTCTGGCGTACCACCTGTTGTAAAATACTTAACCAGTGACCCGGCGATGTTACGCCTGGTACATCTCTCCAAAACAGGGCCATTGATTTTTGATCGTCAGTCAGATTTTGTGACACATCGTAAACCTGTTTTACCATCTGGTAGAAAGGCGAACCCGGCTCAGTGGAATAAGCTGTCGGAGCCCCGGGTTGAGTATTATGGATGCTACCTGCGATCACCGTGCGATTATTGCCCCAGTATGGTGAAGCAGCATTGGCAAAAGCAGGCGCTGTTGCGACCCACAAACCCGGCCCTACCGGTGGCGAATAAGCGTTGCTGGCATTCTTATAACCGTCTGATTCTGACCAGTTGAATACGGCAGCAGCTACTGCTTTCCCAAACGCTGCAGAGGTGGTAAGAATAGACTGTGATTGCTTTGCAAGAAAACTTTCGTTCAATGCTGCCTCCAAAGAATCAATGGCCATTTTATCGGCACTGTTTGCGTTAGGAAATAATGCTTTATTGATGGCAGCCATTGCTGCATTTACATTCGCAGGGTAATAATACCGCACAGAATGTTGCGCTGATGGCAGGCCGGATAAGCCATTCCACTTCCTATACCAGTTTGTATGCCCTGCAAGACCGGGCGCCAATGATTCAAGCGCTGCTATGCCTGTGTATACATAAGGTCTGGAAAAGGCCTGGTTAGGAATTCCTGTAGAGTTCTTCATCAGCCGCACCTGCATGGTCATCCATTTATCCAGCACTTCCGAAGAGTACATAGAACTTTGACCATTGTGGTGATGATCGCCCGGTTTTCTACAAGCGCTTAGAAATAGAACGGCAATGATTGCCGTCAGTAACAAAGAGGGCATATAATGCCTGCTCATTTTAAAGGATGTAGTTGTCATGTTGAAAGGTTTTGTGTGTGAAAGATTGTATGTCGATTGGGTGAGTCTATGGAGACTCAAAAGAAATGTAAACTCCCTGGCAATTCTTATTGCGCGCAATTACGAATTAAGAATGAAGAGAAGGAAATTTATTACTTCTTTTTACTGATTGGAATAATTTTTGAGTATACTTCTTTAAAGCCGGAATCTATATCTATAAAACGCCTGCCGGTAATTGACTTACTTTGGTACTCTTGTCAATTAAATAGGCTTTGGTTTCAGCTATATTCAACTCTCCGATATTGGAAATTGCCAAAGTACACGCCCCATTCACTACAACGTCAAGTTTTGGAATTCTCAGGGGAAATAGTGACCTGACGTTTGCTCCGCTGTTGACCTGGATATTGCGGAGCTGATTTGCGGGCACATAAACTATTCCCGATCCTTTAAGATTTCTGTTTTTAGTAGAACCAATCACAACGGTATCACCTGATTTTTTCAGTGTTACAAGCTGTGTGAAGTGCTTACCGCCAGCTGCCTGCAGTGTTGCTTTTTCATTATTTACAAGCACTACGGTTACATCGGCGTTTATTACCAGGGTGGTAATACCGTTAGGTTCGTCCGGTTTTATGGGATCACCCGTGCTCCGTCCGGATGAATAATTAAAAATTGCTGTAAATAAAAATGCTAAAAATAAAACGACTGTCTTTTTCATAATTGATAAGTTTAATTGTTTAATGAAATTTGAAGAGTAGTGAAAAAATATTTATGAGTTTGTTATAAAGATCTGCCTGCATGAAGAGATCTTGTTTCATATACCTGAGGAATTGGAATGGTTTCAAATCAAATTTTTTCGGCAATGAAAAACGTAAAAAAATTGCGCATGTAATAGATATCTCCCGCAAGGCGGAATGATTCGGCCTTTTCAGCAATTGTCAGTTTTACTTTTTGCTCGCCGACAATTTGTGCAGCTTTTACGCAAGGTCCGGTACACATAAATGCGTCGAGGAGATCTTGAACACCGGCGAACTGCCAGGGACAAAACACCGTTTGCTTTTCAATTACATTCAGGCCAACCGATTTGCAGATAGCTTCTACTTTTCCATCTTCACTTAATGCAAATGGCCCTGATGTTCCTGGTGGAGGCGGTGGCAACAAAGAGCCAACAGCTTTTAATATGACACCTGCATCGCAATCCTCTTCTTTACCCCAGATACCTACTACGAGTTTCCCATTTTTCTTTGTTACACGTCGTGCTTCGGCAAGCGCATTTTCAAAACTACCTGCATATTGAAATGAATTGAACCCGGTAACAACATCAAAGGTTTCATTGCTGAATGGAATGGCTTCGAGGTCTTCGATCAATAAAGTGACGCCGGGTAATCTTTTTTTGCTCACCGCTAAAAGACCGGGTGCAGCGTCAACGCCATGGATTGCTGCTCCGGTGTGAACGACCATGCTTAAAAATAGACCCGACCCGCATCCGGCATCCAATACCATTTTTTCTTCATTCAGATCGAGGCGGTTTAAAACAGCCGTGTACATTGGAATAAATGTTGGCTCCAGGTGTTTGGCCCAATCGGCCGGAGCAGTGCTCCAAAGTTTACCTTGTACTTCTTTTGTTTGCATTTTTGTAAGGTTTAATGGTTACTGTTAGGTTGATTTGATAATTTTCTGCAGCTAACAGATTCTGCTTATTTGAAACGGACGCAAAGTAGGAACATCCGCAGCCTCTCGAAGCCAACTTCTTCCAAACGGTAATCCTTTTTTTCCTTTCGGAAACAGTGAAAAAAAATATTTTGGCGTTTAGTTTTTCCAATCCGCGGGAAAGAGGGATCGAACGGTGGGGTTAGTTCGCCCAACGGCTGAAGGCTTCATGAACTTACTGCGGCGCGAATATTTACGCATCAACTTTTCTATCTTTAATAAATAAACAACTTCACCCGATGGCCCGGCAATATTTACTGATAATATTCTTATTTCCGGCATCTCACCTGTTTGGTCAGCAACTGACAGAAAATTACTTTGATCATTACACCATTGCATCGGGAATGTCGGACAACACCGTTACGGGTATCGCACAGGACGCCAGAGGTTATGTATGGATCGCCACTGCAGCGGGATTGAACAGGTACAATGGCAGCCGCTTTGTTCAATTTCACAGCAATGACGATAGTCTTTCACTGCCTGCAGAAAACATAGCACGCCTGACCTGGCTGGATCAGCACCGTCTCGCTGCATTAACAGTGGGCTTGCATATCATCGATACAAAAACAGGGAGCACGCGAAACCTTTTCATTCCTTATCACAAGCTGCAATACCAATTTAAATTCAACATGATCCAAAGGGTGATCGGTGATGCAAATGGTCATCTTTATATTCTCTCCCGGTCGGGGTTTTACCACTATGATGAGAACTATACATTGCTGTCGCGATTTGACTACTACAGCGAAGAAGAAGTTCCCGTTGAACATTTTTATTGGGGAAGGGAACTGTTTGAACTGGATAGCAGCCGATTGCTCATCACATCTAATGATGGCTTTTATGTATACGACAAAGGGAAAAAGAAGGTTACAAAAATGACGGCCGATGATTGTCCGATACTGGCTGAACTACTTCCCGGCGCTAATACGTATTATTCATTTTTTCAGCCAAAGCGGGGGCATTTTTTTATTCACAAAATCGATACCGACAGCCTTTTCTACTTTAATACCATTGAAAATAAAAAGACAGTTTCAAAGCTACCATTCAAACCGGCCAGAACCGAATTTAACTGGCGTTCCAGGCTGATAACGGTAAGCGATACAACGTTCTATTTAACGAGTCATCAATCTGGTTTTTTTAAAGTTCGTTTCTACCCTTCATCCGGCGCTATTCAACTATACCCCGAAAAATACTTTGACTCATATGTCTGCACATCGTTATTAAAAGATAAAGAGAACAATCTCTGGATAACAACCAACCGGGGATTGTTCCGTCAAAATCTCCCAAAATCACAGGTGCAGACAGCCATGTTACCGTCAGGAATGGATGTTGAATATCCTGATACCAAAGTCGACGATATTTATGTTTCTTCAGACAAGATATACGCAGGGATCCGTGGAGGTGGAGGATTATTCCTATTTAATAAGAAAACACTTCAACCGGGACGACAGGTTCTTCATAAAAAAAACGCCACCGCTAACCACATCCGTGCCATCATACCGGTGGATGGTTCTACCTTACTATTAGGCACAAACGGACCCCTATTGCTCTTCAACAGGAATTCTGAAAGACTAACGGAGATAATTCCTCCGAAATGGGATTATAAAAGCGACTGGACAAATGATATATATAAAGACCTCCAGGGAAAAATCTGGATAAGCGCCAACTTTATTTACAGGTATGATCCCAAATCGAAGATTTTTAAGGTGTTTCCGAATCATCCGCGCTTGTTAAGTGTTCCTATTGCTATTGAGGAAGATACAGCAGGAAACATTTGGATGTCTGGTCATGCATTGGCCCGGTACAATACTACGCTGGATAGTTTTGACCTGGTGTTGGATTCGTTTCCCTATATCAAAATGCCCGATAAGCAGATCAATTCATTGGTGATAGATAATAAAAACAGGGTCTGGTTCAACAGCTACAACAATGGTTTGGCTGCTTACGATATCAACACACGAAAGTTTCGTCATTTTACCCGGGGTGATGGATTGCCGGGTAATGATATTGCATCCATGACGATAGTTGGAAACAAGCTCTGGCTCGCCTGTTATTCAGGTATAGCCTGTATGGACCTTGAAACTTTCCGGATCGTAAGTTTCGGGAAGGATGATGGATTCCCTGATATGCCGGTTATAAGAGGCGCAAAGTTTTTTTATGACAGGGAACTTCAGCAACTGTACATTGGCTTTTCCACGGCGTTCGTACGTTTCAATCCACATGAGATACTGCGCAGAAAGCTACCACCGCAGATATTCGTAGAAAGCCTGATTATAGGTGGCCATAAAAATATTTTTCTGCCGGATAAACAAATCACTACGTCATGGGATGACAATGAAATAAGAATGACAATCGGCGCGATCAATTTTTCCGATGGCAACAGCCAGCGATTTGCTTATCGGATATTGAAAAAAAATAATACTGAATGGATGCAAATTGGAAGCCAGCCTTCATTCAACATTTCAAATCTTTCACCAGGCACACACTATGTACAGGTAAAGGCGTACTCGCCCAATAACCGCTGGCCGGAACAGGTACATGAAATGAGTATTATAGTGCTACCTCCCCTCTGGCAAAAAGATTGGTTTATTGTTACTATGCTGGCTCTGGTGTTGTTGCTGGTCTTTTCATTGATCAAATGGCGAATAGGATCAGTGAGAAAAAAAGAAATGGAAAAAACAAATCTGCAGAAATTAAAAGCCGATCATTATAAAAATCAGTTTGAACTGGAACAGATCAGTAATTATTTTTCTTCTTCCCTCACAAGCAAAAAAACAGAAGAAGAAGTGCTATGGGATGTTACCGAAAATCTAATAGGGAGAATGAATTATGAAGACTGCATAATCTATCTGTGGAATGACGACCAGACAAAAATGGTTCAAAAAGCAGCATTTGGTCCTAAAGGGAAACCGGAAGTTATTTCCACCCAGGTTTTTGATGTATTGCCGGGTCAGGGAATTGTAGGTCACGTGATACAAAGCCTACAGCCAATATTATTAAATGATACGAGAGTAGATAAACGCTATCGTGTGGATGATGAATTCCGGTTAAGTGAATTATGCGTCCCAATCATTCATAACGACGAATTACTGGGTATCATTGATTCCGAGCATCATCTGCCCAATTACTTCAGTGAGAGGGATATAAAAATACTGACAACGATTGCAACGCTTATCGGTAATAAACTTAAACAGATCGAATCAGAGCAATCACTGGATGCCAAGCGAAAGGAACTGGCTAATATCAATGAACAACTGGCTGAAGCACGTCTTTCCGCGCTCCAGTCACAGATGAATCCTCATTTTGTTTTTAATGCACTGAACAGTATAAAGTGGATGATCCTTGACGGAGACAATGAAAAAGCATCGAGATACCTGAGTAAGTTTGCGCTGATGATCCGCATGACCCTGGATCATTCAAAAGAAGTATTCGTTACGCTCGCTGAAAACATACAATACCTGCGAACGTATCTCGAGATGGAACAACTGCGTTTTGATGATTCATTTACCTACAGCATTTACATCAGTAAAAATATTGATGTTGCCGAAACCACCATTCCGTCCATGATGATACAGCCACTGGTAGAAAATGCCATCTGGCACGGCCTCATGCAGGCAGAAGCGGAAAAAAAGATCCTGATTAGTTTTACCCAGGATGCGAATATGATTACCTGTACAGTTGAAGACAATGGTATCGGCATCCACAGGTCAGAAAAATCAAAAGAAAAAACCAGGCCGCCTCATAAATCTGTAGGGCTTGAAAATTTGCAGAAACGTGTCAATATAATCAATGAAAAATATGATATGAACTGCAGTCTTGTAATATCTGATCTGAAAGAATCCGGCAAAAAAGCAAGTGGAACAAGTGTTGTTCTGCAATTCAATCTGATCAATGTATGAATTATTGCAAGTACGCTAACAATCACTAAAATAATTATACAGATGAAAGCAATATTAGTGGATGATGAGCCGGATGGCGTTCGCACTTTACAAAAGATGCTGGAGTTGCATTGCCCGCATGTGCATGTAACTGCCACCTGCTCTAATGCAATTATTGCAAAACAACAAATCATGCAAACAGAGCCTGATGTTGTATTCCTGGATATACAAATGCCCGGAAAAAGTGGATTTGAACTGCTCAGTGAATTATCGACAAAAGAATTTGAAGTGATATTTGTTACCGCTCACAACGAATATATGCTGCAGGCACTTCAGTACAGTGCTGCCGATTATTTGTTAAAACCGGTGGATGAAGACAGGCTAATTGAAGCGGTGCAAAGGGTAGAAAAAAGATTGGAGGCAGGAAAGGAGGAAGAGTGGACAAAAACATTGTTGCATAATCTTAGCAAGGCAGACAATCCCGCAGAAATGCGACTATGCCTGCCAACACTAAAGGGATTTATGGTTTTAAAACTCGATGATATTATTTACTGCGAGGCTGAACGCAGTTATACAATATTTCACCTTGCTGCAAACAAAACCGTTACTGTTTCAAAGCCCTTACAGGAATATGAACAAATTCTGCATGGTTCCTCTTTTCTTCGCATTCATAAATCTTTCCTGATCAATCTTCAACACGTTAAAGAATATCACAGGGGCGACGGTGGCCTGGTGATCATGACCAACAATGCCGAAATAGAAGTGAGCCGAAGAAAGAAAGAGATGTTCCTGTTGAAAATAAAAGAGGTATTTAGGTATTAAGAGGGTGCCATTGCAGAGGATAATGAAGCATTTCTGAGAGCACCAATTATTTGCCCACCATTGCTTTTTGTTGTCGAGCTTCACACCAGTCCCTGATTTGCATGAATTTTACAGTAAATCAAACCAAAATAGCCTTTATCTTTTCAATGCCTGAAAAAAGGGATATGCTGATGAAGACTGTTTCTGGGATCCCTCATGATGGTATCTACAACTTTCTTCAATTTTTCCATACTCCTTGCTGAAAAAACCCAACTCATTGGAATGTCTTTGCTTGATGCAGGTAAGGGAACCTCAATAATGCGACCGTGGAGACTATCGACTTCTCTTCTAAGCAATTCATTACTTGTAGTTGACGAACCGGCTCTCGTGTTATAAATGCCAAAAACAACAGACGATATTTCATTCATGAAGCCTGTTTGAACAATCCGTGCCGAATCGGTGTCTCCGAACCTTAATTGAATTACATATGGGAGAATATGTTTTCGTTTAAGTTGCGGCTTTAAACTTTGAAGAATCTCCAACATGGTTTTCGCTCCTGTATTTTCCACATACCCTCCATCGATATAATGGTAAATCTGATCGTCATTCTGATACAGGGCTGCAGAGGGAGAGAATAAGGGAAATCTTGAACTGAAATTGACCGCTGTACTATAGTTAATCCCATAGTTAATCTTTTCTGCGAGCAGGTCTCTCTGTCTTGCCATAACAAATTTATCTGCAATCACGTTGCTGATATAGCATTGCAAGCCGGTTTCAACTTCTGTTGTGTTGATAAACCAGGCCGGCGGCATCGTTTTATTACTATCGCCACTTTTATAACACGACAGAAAATTTGTAGAAAAAACATTTCTGTCGTTTGGTCTGCCAAAAACAGTTGCATAACTGTGCTCCCAGGCTTTTTCCAAAGCAATAGCCCGGTCAAAATTCTGTACCGGTTCCGGCCAGAAATTGTTCAATAGATCAGCATAGAAAAGTTTGGCAAGTGGTGCTGAAAGCTGATCCTGTGCAAAAAATTTATGCGTGACAGACTGATGATAATTAAGATCGGCTTTCTTATTATTTGGTTCAAGATAAGCAATGGCGTTGAAAAAACTGATTCCAACCGAACCTCCTGAGACAGTAGAAAACGCAAAAATTTCTTTCTTGAATTGTGGAAAGCTATCCTGAAGTTTAGCAAGCAAGAACGCCGTAAATGCACCCGTACGCAAAGCGCCGCCTTCCGCTGTAATAAAATATACCGGATAGTACAGTGAATCGGTATCTGCGGAGTCCAGTTTCGGGATTGAAGAATCTATTAACCGGGTTTTCCCCGTATCAGCAAGATGTTTGGCCGACCAATCCATAAAATACTGATCCAAAGTTGGACGTTCAGAAACTGCATACGCGACTCCGTTGTTCCTAACCGGGTGGTCCTTGTTAATGTACGATACAATAAAAAACCACAATAGTAAAAGCCATCTGAATGATATCCTTATCGTTCTTCTGAAGCGACTGTCTATATACAGAAGTCCTGTATAAATTCCCAGCCAACTCCCAAAAGAAAGACAAATGAGCGCGGGCGAACCAATGGCTTCATATGAGATCAAGAATTTTGTTGAAATCACTATAAGAAAAACCACTGAAGAGATTGCAATGACATGCACCTGCTTATGCAAGGTTTTATAAAACGAAGGATTATTTTTATATATCCAGCGATAGTAACCATCTTCATTTATTTTGTCTATGAATTCGGGTTTGGTTTTATCTGTCGCGTAATCAGGGTTTGGACTTGGTTTGAAATTGAATGGATGGTAACTCACTTCTTCAAAATCTTCTGGAGGAAGTTCATGTCCTTTGAGATAAACTCGTGGAAAACCCTGGATATTCTGACGGGGATCTTCTTCTTTGTCGGGTAATTCTTCAATCTGATCTGTAAACCTTTTGTACGTGTTTCCAATTTCGATATCCGGCAAATCTTTATCATCCTTGCCTTTAAAATTGGTTGACTTCCGCACCATGAACACGTAGTCGTTGTAAATTCCGTACAATTTATCCGCCCAATCTAACTCTTGTACATTCACCTTAAACCAAACCCCCTTACCGCGTAGCTTTTCTATGAAATCGGTATCAAGGTAAAATTTAGATAAGAGTGCAAATACCAAAATAAGCAAGACAACAACCAAAGTAAAAGGCCATATATCCTGCCAATTCCATGTTTTAATACTTGTGAATGAAACAATGACCACACTTACCAACACTATCAGGACAGGCAAAAGAAGATAAATATAGCTTACGAATTTTTGTGCTTCTTTCCTGAAATTAACACGCTCATCCGTGAGAGATAGACCTGAATTGTCTGTTACGTATATCTTGTACCTCGCACCAAATTCGGAGATAATACACCAGCCAAGCAAACCAACGATTAAGGAAACCAGAGATCCAAAATTTAGTTTTGAAAGATTTTCAATAACAATCAGAATGGTATCCCTACCCTGCGGTAAAAGCGTGAAAACAAAAAATGCAAGTAAGTTAAAAACAAAGAATATGAGTGTTGTCTTGAAAATGCTGATAAAGTCGTCAACTTTATCCTCAAAGGATACTTTCCTGCCACTAAACCTCAATCTCCTGAATGCCCGCGAGGCCAGATTAAAAATATACAAAAGAATAACACCTAAAACTCGTTGAAAGGAGGTTAAAAAACTCATGACTATTTTTTTTGACAGCTTTACAGAAGTATAGGAAAATATTACTGGTTACGACAGGTTTCATGGGTATACTTCTCATAATATCATCTGTATGATGCCCAGGAAATATTAAAAGTAAGGGCCCGGCCAATTGCATCCGCAAACCTACAGGCCTTAAAAACAGTGTTGTACACTAAAGTGTAGGTAATTTAAAATAAAGGAACACAATGGAAAATGCCGGCGCGAGGGAGGCGCACCAAAAATAAAGAGATTCATAGCCTTGGTTTAGTGTTTTAAAATGGGTTAAGAAGTTGGCAAAGGGTAGAATGGGTTATTAGGATGGAGGCAAAAATGAATTCAAACTCATTTTTAAAATGCTTTCATAACGCAGAGGATTACTCACCAGACAAACTAATTTCCGGCATTTTGGAAGTATTACAAAAATAATCTTACACCATTTAATAAAATCAGTATAAATACCTATTTAATATTCCCAGGAGCCCCCCTTGACTGGAGACTCAACATCTGATACATGACAAATGCACTCTTCATGTTTGAGGCGATTCAATAAACGAAACCTTTCTCTAAAAAGCCAGGTCTGATTTGCACGGACAGTTGTCTGTAACCAATACCGGAATAAGTTCTTCCTAAAAAGATGTAACCCGTTATCCCTACTACTTTCGCGTCGCTTACTCTGCATCAGGTTATCTAGATATGCTTGACGGTTGTTAAATAAAACCAAAAGCAAAAAACTTCACGCTACCGAGAAGCAACGAATGAGCGGCATTTCCTGTCAATGAGCTTCAGGAAATAAATCCCGAACCATTCGTAATGTCTACTTACACCTGTCTGATAAGGTAACACGAACTCATCTAAAAAAATTTGCCATGCCTGCACGTATTGTTTCAATGAAGCGGATGCCCGTTTTGATCGCGGTACTCTTGTTAGTCTTATCATGTCAGAAAGAACTTTCGGATGAAGTCACTCAGACATCTCTCACCATCATCAGTGATTTTCATGAGAAAAACCGTAATGACGTGCAGGCATTTTCCGTTAATCCGGCAACAGCCATTACTATCACTACTAATAAAGGAGCAAAAATATACCTGCCAGTCAACGGCTTTTCTACGCAGGATGGCAGGCCGGTCACCGGTAATGTGACGGTTACAGTGAAGGAAATTTATACTCCCGGCGAGATGATTCTTTCTAATATGCCGACAATTGCAGGCGGTCGCTTATTGGAATCGGCCGGCGAGTTTGAAATAAAGGCTTCCCAAAACAAAGACCCGCTCAAGCTGTCTGCCGGCAGTTTTATTAAAATTGATATTCCTTCAAAGGGCGTTGACATGCAGGGAATGCAGGTCTTTAACGGTGTTGCGGATGCGGATGGTAACGTCGACTGGGCAGTCAATACCAATCCCGGTAACGTCGTCGTAAGAGATTCATTGTTATTTTCAGGTTCTACCCTTTTTGCCGACGATATTAACTGGCTCAATTGCGACAAATTCATCAATGACCCAACTGTTGATTTTACTGCGTACCCGGGTAATGCACCAGGTGACGATAGTACCAATGTATTTGTGCACCTCACAGGGCGAAACACGGTGGTGAAGATGAATTGGACAAGGGGTCTGAACTACTTTAGAACTGATAAGCTCCTGGCCGTACCTTCTACAATTGTTGGCATCAGCGCGAGAAATGGTCGCTTATTTGCCTCCGTCACTACGGCGACCATCGCACAAGGATCTTCTATTACCATGAATTTTCTTCCTTACACCGAACAGCAGTTGAAAGACAGGTTATCACAGCTTCGATAATGGAATGATACACCAATACGCTGACTTGTATTATCCCGCCTTCGCCAGGGTTGAAACTTCCGATGAGGCGACTGTCTCCCTGGTATTTTTCACCATTGTCAGCAGCCACTGTGTAAGGCTTTCTTCCGGCATACGACAATCTACACTTTCAATTTTTGGGAGTAGGGCTCCCCCTTATCCGCCAATTCAGCTCCCACTTGATAGCAACAAGTGTCGAACTGATGCGGGCTGTATTTAATTCTTATTAATAAAATAACCCTTTTGTGGTATATCCATCAGCAAATAAAACTCGATATTGCAATCTCATTTGCATTGTACATTAGCAAACCCCGCTGGCAAATATTCCCCAACCCGTAGCTGTTCGGTAATTATATTATTGACCAATCTCCTATTTCCAGGATTTTATGGAAGATTTACAATTCAAAAAATCAGGCGGCTTTACGGGTTCCCCAAATAATAATAACGGTAACTATTCCTCGCAACAAGGCAAAGACAATACGGCCGATTTTTTAATACAGCCACCACAGATCAACCTGCCAACCGGTGGAGGAGCAATCAAAAGTATTGATGAAAAGTTTTTGGTTAATGCAGTGAACGGCACCGCTTCATTCAGTGTACCTCTTCCCCTTTCTTCCGCAAGGGGGTTTACGCCGTCAATCGCCCTAAATTATAATTCCGGTTCCGGCAATGGACTCTTTGGCCTGGGTTGGGCACTAAACCTTTCTATTATCCAAAGAAAAACAGAAAACGAAATACCACAATACCTGGATGGTGTAGAAACGGATACATTCTTATTTTCAGGCGGGGAAGACCTGGTTCCGGAATATAAGAAAGATGCAGCGGGAGAACTTTTGACAGATCCGGATGGAAAGTTTGTCGTGAACGAATTTCCATTCACTCATTTGGGTGTGTCGTACACGGTAAAAAGATATCGTCCGCGAATAGAAGGATTGTTTTCGCGCATAGAACGCTGGACAGTCCTGGGCTCAGGCACTACCCATTGGCGCGTCATTTCAAAAGATAATATCACGACGATCTATGGCAAAAATACCGCATCACGGACAACCGATCCGCGCGATGAGAAAAAGATCTTTGAATGGCTTCCTGAATTTGTTTATGATGATAAAGGGAATTGCTCGCTGTATGAATACAAAAAAGAAGATGGCGCTGGTATTGACGCCAAAAAGCTTCACAATAAGAACCGGATTAATGGAAATGCACTTTTTACGAATTCCTATCTTAAAAGAATCAGGTACGGGAATGTTGCTCCATTCAAAGATCACGACGACCCGCTTCCGGTGCAATGGCTGTTTGAAACCGTTTTTGATTATGGTGAACACGACACGGCAGCACCGCCTTTTGTTGAAAATTCAAACTGGGAGTTCAGACCTGACGCTTTTTCGCTCTACCGTGCCGGCTTTGAAATAAGAACCTGCCGTCTTTGCAAAAGAGTACTAACCTATCATCATTTCGTTGAACTCCCCGGCTCCCATGCCCTGGTAAAATCCATGGATTTTAGTTACGATAACAATGGCGAAAATGGTTTTACTTTCTTAAAAGAAATAAGCGTCACGGGCTTTACAAAACACGACGATGGCAGTTATACCCAAAAATCGCTGCCTCCTTTTTCATTTTCTTACCAGAAGCATGAATGGAACCAGGAATCCAGATCTGTTTCAACAGAAAATTTATTCAATGCACCTTCTGGTATCGATAATCAACGCTACCAGTTTGTTGATCTCTACAGCGAGGGCCTGCCAGGCATCTTAACAGAACAAGGGACGGGATGGTTTTATAAAACCAACCTGGGACAGGGAAATTTTACACCTGCAAAGCTGGTTTCTCCAAAGCCTTCTTTTAGCGGTTTACGATCAACGCTACAACTGATAGAATTAGAAGCGGACGGCATCAAGCAAATCGCGCATTGGCAACCCGAACCAAAGGGCTTTTTTGAATTGAACCGGGAGAAGGAATGGCAGGGCTTCAAGCCATTTGAAAAAGTTCCTTCTTTTGATTTCGATGATCCCAATCTCCGGCTGATAGACCTTAATGGTGATGGTAAGGCTGATGTGCTAATCGCCGGTGATGAGGTATTTACCTGGTACCGCTCGGACGGTAAAAAGGGGTTTGATGCTTCGAAAAGCGTCTTAAAAAATCTGGATGATGAAAAAGGTCCATCCCTGGTTTTTTCAGACAACAGCCAGGGCATTTTTCTGGCCGATATGTCAGGCGATGGCCTTACAGACCTGGTACGAATAAAAAATGGAGATACGTGTTACTGGCCCAATATGGGTTATGGAAATTTCGGCGCAAAAATCAGTATGGATCATTCACCTCTCCTGGATCATCCCGATCAATTCAATACTGCTTTTATTCACCTTGCGGATATTGATGGCTCAGGAACCACCGATCTGATTTACCTCGGTAAAAACAAGTGCAGCATCTGGCTGAACCAGCATGGAAATAGTTTCTTAGTGGCACCAAAGATCATCGATGGATTTCCTGAAATATCTGCCTACACACAAATATCCATTATGGATATTCTCGGTAATGGCGTTGCCTGTATTGTGTGGAATTCCGATTTGCCCAAACATCAGAACCAGCCACTGCGTTATATTGACCTGCTGAATAGTAAAAAGCCACATATTCTTACCGGTTACAAAAATAACCTGGGCAAGGAAGTCGAACTTGAATATAAAGCCTCTACAACATATTATTCTGAAGATAAAATTAAAGGCGAACCATGGGTATCCAAACTGCACTTCCCGGTGCATTGTGTTTCTAAAACAGTCACCCACGACCGAATTATGAAAACACGATTCGCCAGTGAATATTCTTATCATCATGGCTATTACGATTTTCACGAAAAAGAATTCCGCGGGTTTGGAAGAGTAGAACAAAAAGATGCTGAACAAATAAATCATTTTATCAAGACAGGTGCTGGAAATAATGTGATCGAACAAGACCTGCACCAACAGCCGGTGCTCACAAAATCATGGTTTCACACCGGTGCTTTTCTGGACAGGGAAAAAATGATCAGCCAGTTCAGTAAGGAGTATTTTCAGAATACTGTAACGCCGGAAAACCTTTTGCCCGAGCCCGAACTTCCGAATGATCTATCGATAGATGAATTGCGCGAGACATTGCGAGCCTGCAAAGGGATGCTTCTGAGAAAAGAGGTATATGCATTGGATGGATCTCCCCTCGAAAAAATACCCTACCTGGTAGAACAGCATAATTGTGGAATAAAAAAAATCCAGCAAAAAGAAGCCAATAAATACGGGATATATTTTGTGCATGAGAGTGAAGGCATCACGTATCAATATGAACGGAATGCAGCGGATCCCCGCATAACACACAATTTTATCCTCGATGTCGATCCATTTGGAAATATCCTGCAAAGCGTAAATATTGCTTATCCAAGAAGGCCGCCGCTTCCAGGCGATCCCCTTAATAAACCGGAACAGGAATCAATACATATTCTTTACACAGATAATGAATACACCAAAGATGTTCCCAAACCGCTACATCACCGTTCTCCCCTACTCCATTCGAGTAAGTTATATGAAATAAAAGGGCTTGCCAGTCCCGCCACCTATTTTGACTTTAACCAGGTAAAAACGGCGTGCCTCAATGCCGTATTCATTGATTACGAAAAACCTTTCACGGGCGGAATACAAAAAAGACTGATTGAATTTTTGCGACATCAATATCGCGGGGACAATGGAATTGCGGTGCTGCCATTGGGGATGAGTGAACCTAAAGGACTGCTGCATCAATCGTACAAGGCTGCATTCAATCAAGGCACTCTCACAGCTATTTTCAGCTCAAAAATGACGCTGGCGGCATTACAAAACGTTTTAACCGATCCTTTAAAGGGAGGCTACCTATTTACAGATAATTATTTCTGGCAGTCTTCCGGCACACGCAATTATGATGTGGATCATTTTTATGTTTCAACGCAAATCACCAATCCTTTTGGCAAAACAACAAAGGTTGAATATGACGCCAGTTATTTTTTATTTGCGGAGAAGATAACAGACCCTTTGAACAACGAACTCCTGGTAAAAGAGTTTAACTATCGTACACTCACTCCTTATCATGTAAAGGACACCAATGACAATGAAACAGCTGTAAGATTCGATGAATTGGGTATGGTGGTTACATCCTTTTTCATCGGCAAGAAAGGTTTGGATTCGGGCGATGAATTCGACAATACGAAAGTAGAAACGAAGGCAGCTGATGATTTTCCCTCATCCATCCTCGAATACCATTTATTTGAATGGCGAAATCAATCAGCATCACCCGGGTTCGATTTAAATAATTACAAACCGCGGCCCAACTTCTTTAAAAAATCCAGCCGGGAAACGCATTACCATGCTGATGCACTTCATCAAACTGCATGGCAGGAGTCGTATTCATATTCCGACGGCAGCGGCCATGAAGTACTAAAAAAATTGCAGGCAGAACCAGGCGCTGCCCTGCAGGTGAATGCTGATGGAACCGTTACACAAATTCCGGATACGGCGCCTTTGCTGCGTTGGACAGGTAATGGACGAACAATACTAAACAACAAAGGAAATATCGTAAAACAATATGAGCCATACTTCAGTACAACACCTGAATTTGATGATGAAAGGGAAATGGTTGAACTTGGAGTTACACCGGTTATCCTGTATGATCCTTTGGGAAGAATAATTCTCACACGCGCTCCGAATAAAACATACAGCAAGGTTGAATTTACACCCTGGCAACAGACTGACTATGACTTCAACGATACAGTAAAAGACAGTGGATGGTATGTAAAATTCGGTAGCCCAGACCCCTTACAACCTGAACCTGCAACTGCCGACGCCAGAGCTGCATGGCTCGCCGCCAAACATGACAATACTCCAAAAATTGCTCACCTTGATACACTGGGAAGAATTTTTTTAACGACTACAGATAAGGGTAATGGATTTTTGAATGCGGGAGAAATTGCAGGCGATAATAAACTGACCACGACTGTAAGACTTGATATTGAAGGCAATGAACTTGAAATTAAAGATGCATTGAATCGCCCTGTAGTGCAATACAGCTACGATATAACGGGTAACAGGATAAAGCAGGTCAGCATAGATGCCGGCAGCCGCTGGATGGTAAAGGATGTTACCGGTAATCCTTTAATAACATGGGACGACCGCAATCACGAATTTAATTTTGAATATGATGAGCTGCGAAGATTGACCAGGTCGTTGATGAAAGACGGGCTGGCGAATGCCATAACAGTTAGCCGGGTAGAATATGGAGAAGCAATAATCAATAACAAAACAAATAATTTAAAGGGTGCGATTTACAAACAATATGACCAGTCAGGTATTGTATCAAATAACAAATTTGATTTTAAAGGAAACCTGTTGGAGGGAACCAGGCAGTTGACACGTGAATATAAAAACACCGTCGATTGGACTACTGTTCCTGCGGTTGCATTGGAAACGGCAATATTTACCAGTTCCACAGAATACGACGCGTTAAACAGGCCGGTAAAGTCAATTACGCCGCATTCACCCACAATGCTGCCGCATGAAATTTTCCCCGGCTATAATGAAGCAGGACTCTTAGCCAGGGTAGATGTGAAACTAGCAGGCAATGCTGCGGTTACTCCATTCATCACAACGATCAGGTACGACGCCAAGGGCCAACGCGAAGAAATATTTTATAACAATGGTACAAAGACAACCTACACATACGACAAAGAAACCTTCCGGCTGATCAATTTAAAAACTACCCGCAATCCTGGTCCAACCGTTTTACAGGATCTAAAATATACGTATGATCCGATGGGCAATATCACCACGATCAGGGATGATGCCCATCCGGATATTTTCTTTGATGGCGAACAGGCGCGTGCTGTAAACAATTATCTATATGATGCTGTTTACCGGCTGGTAAGTGCCACGGGAAGAAAGCATGCCGGTCAAACAGACATACAAAACAAGGGGACGCTTGCCAATAACAATTCCTTCCGCAATCATCCCTTCGTTAACAATATTGTTATCGATGCCAATGATGCCAATGCTTTTAGGAATTATACCGAAACATATATCTATGATAAGGCAGGCAATATCAAAGAACAAAAGCATGTTTCGAAAAACAGTGGGTTCACCAGGTTGTTTGAATATGATAACAATAACAATCTCAATAACCGGCTTACAAAGACCTCCATCAGCGGAGACGACTATGATTATACCTATGATGCGCATGGAAACATGCACGGATTGGAGACAGTACAAAATGAAGTATGGAATTTCACAGATCATTTTAAACAGGCCGTCCTGGGAGGTGGTGGAACTGCTTACTACGTGTATGATGCCAGCGGCCAAAGAACCAGAAAAGTGATAGAAAGGCAGAATGGAGTGATCATGGAGAGGATCTATCTCGCCGGTATCGAGATCTTCAGAGAAACAAATGGCGCCGGTAACATCGTGCTTGAAAGAGAGACCCTTCACGTAATGGACGGTCAGCAACGTGTAGCGATGGTAGATACACCAGTGATAAAACCGGCTGGAAATACTGAATCACAGTTAACAAGATATCAATATAATAATCATCTTGGATCGGCTTCTCTTGAGTTAGACGAGCTGGCGCAGATCATTTCCTATGAAGAATATTTCCCGTATGGCACCGCGTCTTTTGCCACCATTGATGCCAATCGTGAAGTGGCAGCCAGGCGGTACCGTTATACCGGAAAAGAACGGGATGAAGAAACCGGACTTAATTATCATGGCGCCCGTTATTATGTGATGTGGCTATGCCGTTGGACTGCAGCCGATCCGGCAGGGATCAGGGATGGCTTAAATGTATTTGCGTACGCCAAACAGAACCCTGTGAAGTATTTCGATCCCGATGGAAAAGCAAATACGCCGGTTCATGATTATCTCACGCGAATAATTGCCCTGCAATATGTGGACAAAGAAAAAGCCATTGCTATTGGGAGGGCCGCCAACCGTCCAGACACGGAGGATAAATATGGGTCAGAAATAAATAGTATTAAAGGAGACTATGACAGGGTAAACCAGGACATCCATGCATTGGGAGAAGGTGACAGGGAAACGAAAGTAAAAGCGATACTGGAGAGTTTCAATAAAAGAAATATTGATAATAAATCAGATTCAGACAAGATTGAAGAAGCAGGCATTTATATGTTACATCCCATCCAGGATGCCAGTTATCACCTTCCGGGAGTTAGTGAAGGGGCAGGCCTCGGCCACCTGTTATTCCCGGAAGCAGATTTGGCGGTTGGAGAAAAATCCTTTGAAGAATTTCACCAGGTGATCAAGGATACCGAAAAAGGCCTTGAGCTGATGAAGGAAAAAGGGATCCTGGGTGATTCAGTGGCGGCACGAAAAAAAATGACAGAAGCAGAATGGAAGGAGGTATATACCGGTTTAAAAGACATCGAGAACAAATACAAAGATGATTTTTTAAAACTCAACGTACTGGGAATCGGAGGAACGATCTTCGGCAAAATAGGCGGCCTGTTGGGTGGAATGATCGGCGGCGTTTTAGGCGGTTTAACAGGCTTCGTAGTAGCGTTGTTTTCCGGCAATAATGTAGTAGAAGGCGCAAAACAGGGATTTAGAATTGGAACCAATCTTGGCCAATTGATCCTTGGCGCGCCCGCAGTACCACTGGGCTTCTTTACGATTGTTGCAAAAAACAGTCTTAGGAACCAGGTTGCCGCCGAACAGTCGAATTATTTACAAGAGAAATTCAAAATTTCTGATTCAAAAGACGAGATCACGAAGATTGAGCCCGCAGGGAATTTAAACTATGACCTGGTGTTGAAATAAAAGGGTAAATGGTGAATGGGATGTCGGGTGGCAACTACACGATTAGCAATGGCCGATGCAATTTAATTAACA
Source organism: Chitinophagaceae bacterium (assembly GCA_014379345.1). Lineage (GTDB taxonomy): Bacteria > Bacteroidota > Bacteroidia > Chitinophagales > Chitinophagaceae > Flavitalea. Next base: position 21,387 of record JACMLY010000019.1, on the reverse strand, counting down.
TCACAAAAAACTAAAATACTGAAACCATGTTACCTATTATTCCCCCGGTAAACGCGCAGAGCTCAAAAGAAGCGATCGCAAACCTTCATGCAGCGCTTCTGTTCTTACGCAATCAGGTTAACGATACAGAAATTCGAAATAAAGAATACAATGATTCAACCCGAAAGGCTGTAATCACTATTCAGCGGCAATTCCGGTTAAATGAAACAGATGGCTTCGTAGGGGAGCAGACAGCTATTCATCTCAATAAATTGCTTAAAGAAAGTGGGGCGTTTGAAAACGAACCCGCGACAGAAAATAATAAACTTACAGGAAAGGTGATCACTGTACGCGGAGTGCCGTTGAAGAATGCGAAAGTAATTATTTACAGCACCGGGCTTGAAGCCGATAAAATTTTAGGTGAAACAGTTACCGGCGCGGAAGGAAATTATAGTTTTTCCTACCCTGCAGACTCATCCAGGAATCTGAAACATGATCTTCAGGTACGGGTCATTGAAGCTGGAGCAGCTGTGCAGGAATTGGGCCGGTCTGCCGTTAAATACAACGCAGGAGTTGAGGAGACACTTGACGTCATTATTTCCGATCTCACTCCAGAAAAGGAGCATGAGCACCAAAGATTATTAAATGATATAAAGCCCCACCTTGGCAGGATCTCAATGAAGGATATTACAGAAAGCGCCGAGAGAGGCCAGATATCTCATCTGGCAAACAAATCAGCCTGGGATGCACGTATGGTGGCTATGGCGGTAGAGTCGGAAAAATGGAGCGCTGAAACAAATATTCCGTCTTCTCATTTTTATGCATTATTCAGGGCGGGATTACCAAATGACAAAGAAGCCTTAAGCAGGCTTTCGTCAACCACCTTACAAAATGTTTTAAAAAAAGCAGTTGAAGAAAAAGTAATTGCCGACGATGGACGTATTGGAGAAACTGCCAAGGCATTCGATAATTACGGAATCAATTTTTTGCTGGACAACGTTTCTACCGGGGGAGCTTCCACCCTTGGTTCTATGCTGAGCATTCGTTTGAACGATGATCAGAAAAAGTTATTTGTTCAAAGCGCGAAACAGTCTTCAGGGGATACGAATAAGTTCTGGACAATTTTAAAGGAAAAGGGAATTGAAGAAAATACAATAAAATCGCTCCAGCTGGATGGTAAGCTCGGATACCTGACCGTTCACAATGCTCCGCTAGTCAAAAGAATTTATGACACGCATCGAATCGCTGATCCGGCTGATCTGGCTAGTAACGGATTTTATAAACCCGACAAATGGAACTCCATTATTGAAAATGATGTTCCGCAGGGGATCGATAAGAACGAATATGCAAAGCATATGGCCACGTTGGTCAATATCAGCTATCCAACGGCGGTAGTTGCGGAAATGATGAATAATGATGAGATCAAGACTGCTGCTGACCTCCCCAAGCAGGAAATGTATCAATTCCTGAATAACAATCAGCAGAAGTTCACGATCGGGCTACAACCTGTTAAAAAATGGGAAGGCTTCGGGGCTTTGAGTGAGAAGTCGAAAGAAGGTGTGAAAACCATTGAACGATTGTACCAGCTAACGCCTTCCAATGACGCAATGGAGGCATTGTCAAAAACGGGGCTAACCTCCGCATTACAAATAACCAGGTACTCAAAGGGGGAGTTTATGATGAAATATGGAGAAACATTCTCCAGCACCAAAGAAGCCGAGCTTACATATAATAAGGCAAGTGAAGTACAGAGTGCCGTCATGAACCTCGCTACGACCTACCTTACATACAGGGCAGCACCCAATATTTATGGAATTACCGGGAAGTTGAAAAAGGAAGAGAATGAAATTATTGCCTACCCTACCCTTGAAGAGTTGTTTGGCAATATGGATTATTGTGCATGCGACCATTGTAAGTCGGTATTAAGTCCTGCTGCCTACCTGGTAGATCTGCTCCAGTTTATTGATCTCGATGACGTACCGCATGATAAAGACAACCCCATAGAGGTTCTACTGAAACGAAGACCTGATATACAACACCTGCAACTGACCTGCGAAAATACGAACACCATCCTGCCGTACATTGATATTGTAAATGAAATACTGGAATACTATGTGATCAATGGGAATCTTGACCTTTTTAAGGGACACGATATTACGGCATCCACAACTACGGCAGAACTTCTCGCCGATCCCCAGTTTGTAATGACAGCAGCCTACGATGAAGTAAAGACAAAGGTATATCCGTACGATCTTCCATTTGATTATCCCCTTGAGGCACTGCGACTATTGTTCAATGCATGGGATGTTTCGCTGCCAGGCTCCTTGCAAATATTCCGCGATGCAACGTCTGCGGGCAAGGACCTCATCAATCTGAATACAGAGGAATACAAAATACTGACAGATACCGCCATTCATTCCCTACCCGAATATTTTGGTGAACCCGCCGCAGCAACCATCGATCAATTAAATACAGCCATCTCTAATGGAAAAATATTTAGTCGTCGCGTAAATATTAGTTACGAAGAAGTAGTGAGCCTGTTAAAAACAGCATTCATTAACCCGGGGATCGTATTGGTGCCTTTGTTAGAAAAAACCACAATACCGCTCGCCACCTTGCAATCATTCTACGATGGAACCACAACTGATGCTGACATAGATGCTTTGCTGCCGGCTGATATCATTGTTGCGGATTATGGCGGCGATGTAAAGCAATGGCTCAGGGACAACCAACAATTGATCATGGGCCTGGTAACTTTGACAGATGCGGGCCCAAAAACCAGTGAATGTAACTTTGCCGATGTTCAGCTCCGGTTTGCACTTCCAGATAATGCAAATAACAGGTTGAACGAGCTGGCCTATCACAAACTTCACCGGTTTATCAGGCTTTGGAAAAAAACCGGTTGGAGCATTGAGACTACTGATCATGCCACGATCACTTTAATGCCCCTGGCAGCAGCTGATTTAACAATTGCCAATATAGACACAACTTTTATTACGCTTCTTGCGCGACTTGCCAATCTCAAAAGAATAATGGACCTGCTGTCACTAAGCAATAAAAAAATACAAAGCATTTTGGTTTTGTGGGATGATGAGAAAGATCCTGCCTATAAGCTGGAGCAATGCGCAAAATTGTTAAAGATGCGCGTCCAGGATATCAATGACCTCTCCACAATTACGGGGATCGATCCGCTGGCCGACGATATGGAACAGGATGAGCCTTCCCTGCTCCAATTCATCACTGTAGTAAAGGCTTTGAAGCAGGCATCATTAAAAATAATTGATCTCAATTATTTGTTACGCAACAAAGACGAAGCTAATAAACTTGCTCCCGCTGATAAAATTTTGCTGAAGAATATTAAAGCTATCCGCGATGTACTGAATGCAATTGAGAAAGAACATGGAATTGCTCCCGACAATGCCGACTTTGCTTTTGCTAAATCCAAAATGGCGCTTGTCTATGATGCTGCTGTTGTAAACGATTTTTTTGGTTTGATCAGTGACAGTAAAACATATACCGCGCCATTCATTACAACGGAAGAAGGGCTTCCGGTAAAAATTACGGTTGTAGATTCCCGCGTAAGTTATGATCCCTTTAAAAAATTACTGGGCTACAATGGCATTATATTAACTGCAGCAAAGAATGCATTAGCAGCCGCAGCGGACGCATTAGTGCTCGCAGATATGGCCGTCATTACCACACAACCACTTCTGGATGCATTCAAGCTGGATCTTAAAGCAAAGCTCGATGCGTTGGCCCTTTCCGGTAATGATGATCTCATTTCATTTGGAAATAACTACCCCGAGTTAAAAATAGTATATGATGCAGTAAAAGCACAAGCCGATCCTGCAGCGCAAACCACTGCCCTGCTGGCCGGCATCCTGCCGGAATTGAAATCAAGAATGAAGGGCAACTCATTGAAGCAAACGCTCGCAGCCATTGTAAAAGCAGAACCCGATCTGATAAGCACATTAACTGCAAAAAAAGAAACATTGCAATCAGCCGGTGACAATACAAAAGCGATCGTGTACGATTTTTTGCAACTTGAGCAAAGCATTTCCTTTAATACCAATCAAACATATTCTTTGTACCTCGATGCTCCGGCAACCGATGACTACATCATATATGTAAGAGCCCCGCAAAATACAGTTGTGACTGTAACCATCGGTGGCGTAATCATTATTAATGCAGTCACGATCGATGCTTCCGGCGAAGTAAAAAATAGTGTACCCCTTAATTTGAAAGCCGGTGAGCTTCATGAAACAGAGTTGATCATTTCTGCGCTGCCTGCGGGCAGTTCTGCGGAATTGCTATGGAGAACAAAAGGAATGGCGAAGGCAGTCATCAGCGCAGGAAATATATACATCAGGCAAAATGTAGATCATGCGAAAACATCTTTGATACGACTGCAAAAAGCCGTAATGCTTAATCGCCTGTTTAAGTTTACGGCAGTTGAATCAGAATACTTTGCGGCAGGAAATACCGAGACAAAAAACTTTTTGAATGAACTCGATACCGATGGCACCATAGCAGATGTTGATCTTCACAACTTGTGGAACAAACTGTTTTTACTCGTCTTTTTTACTGGTGTTAAAAGTGAAACAGAGCAGGAAGAAAATGACTGGGTACGGGTGCTGGAAGATCCTGAAGTAAAGAATCTACAGGGAAACAGCTTATTGCTGGATATGAATTATTGGAAGAAGGCTGACCTGGATTCCGTTCTTACACATTTTGCATTTGTAATAACTGATCTTTCGCAACTCAGTAAATTGAAGAAAGTGATGGCAGCAATGTATATGGTCGTTACAATCGATTATCCCGCCGCTGACGTTATTTCATGGTCCGTTGCTACACCAACACTTCTTTTGATCAATGACATCAAACAAAAAATAAAAGACAAGACCGACGATGCCGCCTGGCTGGAGACGATGCAAACCATCAGCGACACCTTGCGTAACAAGCAGAGAGATGCGCTCGTGAGCTATGTGCTCTATCACAAAAGACCTTCCCCCGAAATAAACACGGCTGACAAGCTATATGAATATTTCCTGATAGATGTACAGATGGATGCCTGTATGAAAACCTCACGCATCAAACAGGCCATTTCAACTGTGCAGTTATTTATCCACCGTTCACTGATGAATCTCGAGCCGGATATAGCACCGGCTTCCATAAGAGCTGAACAATGGCAATGGATGCAACGTTACAGGGTGTGGGAAGCCAATCGTAAAGTATTTCTATATCCTGAAAACTGGCTCGAACCTGAATTGCGTGATAATAAATCATCTTTTTTTAAAGAACTCGAAGGCGAGTTGTTACAATCAGACATCAACGATGAACTGGCCGAACTTTCTTTTTTAAATTATTTAAAAAAGCTTGATGACATCGCCCGCCTGGAGATCGTTGGTATGTATGTGGAAGAAAGAGAAAAGGGCAATCAGTTTGATGATATTCTTCACGTGTTTGGAAGAACCAATGGCGCAACCAGGCAATATTATTATAGACGATACGAATACGGATACTGGACCCCCTGGGAGAAAGTTACCCTGAACATAGAAGGTGAACATCTCTTTCCCGTAATATGGAAAAAAAGGTTGTTTGTGTTTTGGCTTAGCATCGTAGAAAAAGCCGAACAGGTTGATAAAAGCAAGGACCTGGTTGAGATTAGTAAGGATACCTGGGGCAATCATTCAAAAATAAGCGCATCCATCAGCATGTGTTGGGGTGAATATTATAAAGGTAAATGGACTTCGCCAAAATCCACTGAACCCCAGCAGCCCATTGTAATTGGCAATCATTCTGTTTTTGAGCCGTATAAAATTTTACTGTTTGTAAGAAAGGAGAAAAATCCGCCGCTGTCGGAAAGACTGATTTTTTCGCTGAGCTACAATGGCCCGGCAGCCAATAACAACAAGAAGTTTACGATCACTTACACCAGTAAAAATGCGCCTCCGGTGATAGAGGAACAAACTGACGCAGCTCTTGATAAAATTATTGAGTTCAACTCTATATTATTCAGGCGCGCATATCAAAGTTCTCCATCAGCCACTTTATTAAATACAAATAGCCTGATCGTTCCGCGAACAAAAGAATTTAGGGTTACAATCAAACAACCTTATAATGCATCGCAGGAATATCTCACGGAAAAATTACTTACGAAAACGAACAAACTGTTTAACGGATTTAAAATATCGCCATTGCGGCATGGCGTGGAAAACCAATGGGAAGGACCCATTTTTTATGACGATGAGCAATGTACTTTCTTTATAAAGCCCGATGAAGACCTGACAGTACCTCTGTGGCGGTATGATAGTTACTACGATCTTGGCATTTATGAAAAATTCATCCCCGAACTGGAGATACCACCGCTTGTTGAAAAGCCGGTTTCCAAATGGCCTCCGAAAGGGATGATATTCGACAAAGAAGACATGGTGTCAAATCCGTGGGAGGTAAATGAATCATTCGTTAACAAGAATGAAAATTATAAAAATGTGATGGTATCCAATAAGATTTTCATTGTAGGCAATACACGATTTGGTGTAGGTGGAAAGATCGGTAGCGAGGAATTTAATATTTAGTGGTTCGACTCCGCTCACCATTCACCATTCACCATTCAACATTCACCACTCACCACTCAATTATTTTTTATGATCTCAAAGAACAGCTTTCATCAATATACTATCCAACAGGAATATAAATCGCTCACTGCCGATCACTGGAAAATCCAGAGAAGATCAAAAAGAGATGTTGATTACAGGTTTTTCGCGCACTATCATCCTTATACAGAAGAGTTGATCGAAAAACTAAATACCGATGGCCTCATCGCCATGCTCGACGTAAATTATGTTGGAAGTCTTAAACAAAGTCTCACGCCATTTTATACGCCCGGTAGCGCCGTAACAGGACCTTTCCCCAAAGACGAAATTGATGTAAGTGATGACGGTCCCTATGCGGTGTACAACTGGGAGTTGTTTTTTCACGCTCCTCTTTCGATCGCAGTACAGCTAAGCAAGAACCAGCGGTTTGCCGAATCGCAGCGTTGGTTTCATTTTATTTTTGATCCTACCAGCAACGATAAAACGATAGCGCCTCCTCAACGCTTTTGGAAATTTCTTCGTTTCAGGCAGGAAACGAAAACCCAGTTCATCCAGGAAATGCTGGTAGAGTTGGCCAAAGCAGAAGATTCTGAGTTGAAGCAACGCGTGGAAAAAAGCATTCAGGCCTGGCGGGACAAGCCCTTTCAACCGCATGTAATTGCACGCGGCCGGTACCTGGCCTACCAGCTGAGTGTAGTGATGAAATACCTCGATAATCTTATCAGCTGGGGTGACAGTCTTTTCCGCCAGGACACAATAGAAACCTTAAATGAAGCTACCCAGGTGTATGTACTCGCTGCAAACATTTTAGGACTTAAGCCACAAAAAGTTCCTCCCCGTGGTAAAACTTCTCCCAAAACCTATGCACAGTTAAAGGCTGCAGGAATCGATAAATTCGGAAATGCGCTGATTGAAATGGAGAACGATTTTCCTTTCAATATTTCCCCAACTTCCACTGCCACTCCCGAAGAAGGAGCGACGAATGCCGTCTTCGGTATTGCACGCACTTTGTATTTCTGCATACCTCAAAATGATAAACTGTTAGGATATTGGGATACAGTAGCAGACCGTCTTTTCAAGATCAGGCATTGCATGAACATTGAAGGTATCGTCAGGCAACTGCCCTTATTTGAACCGCCGATAGATCCGGGAATGTTGGTGAAAGCAGTAGCCGCCGGAATGGATATCGGAAGTATTATCAACAATATCAATCAACCAATATCAAATATCCGCGGACCCATGTTGTTGCAGAAAGCAATGGAAATTTGCGGCGAAGTAAAATCATTGGGCGGGGCACTGCTTTCCGCAATCGAAAAAGGCGAATCGGAACATCTTGGATTACTGCGTCATCAGAATGAGATCGCATTACTGGAAATGATCAAAGATGTGAAATTTCTGCAATGGAAAGAAACAGAGGCTTCCACGGAAGCGCTGCTCAAAAGCAGGGATATAGCCGGTGAAAGATTCAGGCACTATAAACTGATCCTCGGAAATAAGGAACAGGATATCAATAAGCAGAAAGCATTTGACCTTGCCCGTAAGGAACTGACTGAAGACACCTTCGATGATATTTACCGGGAACTGGTGGAGCAATATGCAGTGAACATTGCCAAGGAAGCCTATCGCCAGGAATCCTCTGTGGGCGGCATCATGGAATTTGCGGGAAACGTGGTAACAAGCATTGCAGGAGGTCAGCTTGGCAAAACACTTCCTCTCAATAAAAATGAGAATGCGGAATTGAATGTATTTCTTCCTGCTTCAGACACATTTGGAACCATATCCATGGGATTTAAATTTGCGAGTCCTATCCTGGCGTTGATCCCTCAATTTAACGCTCATGCAACCCCTTTAGGAGTTGGTGCAGCAGCCACTTTCGGCGGCGTACAACTTGAAAAAGCCGCAACCACGGCATCTGAGATTGCCGATAAAGTTTCAAAGGCTTTTGCATCGAGTGCAGAGAGGGCTTCTAAAATGGCGGGTTATTACAGGAAGGCTGAAGAATTTGTATTCCAGGCAAACCTTGCGGCCAGCGAGTTAATGCAATACGGCCGGCAGATCATTTCGTCCCTCATCAGGGAACAGGTAATGAGAAAAGAATATGAAAACCACCTGATACAAATTGAGCAGGCTAAATCAGTAGAAACATTTTTGCAGGAAAAATTTACGAAAGAAGAATTGTATAGCTGGATGCAGGGAGAAATTTCCAGGATCTATTTTGACAGCTACAAATTTGCTTTCGATATTGCAAAGCGTGCCGAGCAAACGATGAAATTTGAGCTGATGCGAAAAGAATTTGATGATCTCAGCTTCATCAAATTCGGTTACTGGGATTCTGCACGCAAAGGCTTGCTGTCTGGCGAAGCTTTATACCTTGATCTTAAGCGTTTGGAAATGGCCTATCATGACCAGAACCGGCGTGAGTATGAAATGGTAAAACATGTTTCGATACAGCGCCTGGATCCCATGACGCTGCTAAAATTAAAAGCCAGTGGAAGTTGTGAAATCAAGATTCCCGAGTGGGTATTTGACATGGATTGTCCGGGTCAATACATGAGGCGCATAAAGTCTGTAGCCGTTTCTATTCCATGCATCGCCGGACCTTACACAGGCATTCATTGCAAATTATCATTACTGCAAAGCAGCATCCGGATATCGTCATTAAAAGGCGATGCCTACCCGAGGACCGTCGACAATGAAGACTCGCGCTTCAGGGATTTTGCAGGTTCTATTCAAACTATTGTTACCAGCACTGCACAGAACGACAGCGGACTGTTTGAAACAAATTTAAGGGATGAACGATACCTTCCCTTCGAAGGGGCCGGGGTCATTAGTAACTGGCGGATGGAACTTCCGAACGATATACCACAATTTGATTTTGAAACGATATCAGACGTAATTCTCCATATCCGCTACACTGCCCGGGAAGCCGGTCATTTAAAGGCCGATGTGGTAACTCATATCAAGGAAGACATACTACAATCAACAGGCAATCTCCTGCAACTCCTAACCCTTAATCATGACTTTGCAACCGCCTGGCACAGCTTTGTTTCAGAGAATAATGATGCAGTACGAAAACTGGAGATCAAAATTACCAAAGACAGTTTCCCTTACTGGACAAAGCCTTTGGGAATGGATGATCTTCTCAAAGCAACATTTGGTTCGATTGATTGGAAAAAGAACCGGCTGACACTAGCCCCCCAACAAGTCGATTTCACCGGCGATGAAGCCACCGGCTGGAGCCTGGTCATTGATAAAGACTCGCCGGTTTTTGCATTCCTGAAAAAAAATAAGTTGAATAAGGTTCATATGGGCGTGGTATATGCGATGAAGTCGTGAGAATGGTGGAGAGATTTTTTTTCTGTTTGCAGAAACCTGGATTATAGCCCAACGTGCATCAATTCCTGAGTTGGTTTGATGGTTCGGTTGAGAATGGTCAACATAACCGTAGACCTGGACAAATCATTTGTCAGCAAAATCGAGCAGATGGTTAGCAAAAAAACTCACGGCAATGCAAAAGCTATGTAATAATCCCCGGACTTCGTCAACATCTTGCCACCGCCACCGGCTGCAATCACAATGTACTGTCTGCCATTCAGCATATATGTGCTGGGGGTAGCATAACCGGCAACAGGAAGTTTGGTTTCCCACAACACTTCACCCGTGCCTTTATCAAAAGCCCTGAACTTTTCATCCTGTGTGGAAGCAATAAAGACCAGCCCACCGGCGGTCACAATACTGCCACCCAGGTTGGGCGCACCCGTTGGCGGAATTCCCTTTGCCGTTAATTCATCAAACTCACCCAGTACTTTCTGCCAGGCAAATTCACCTGTGTTTAAATTAATGGCGGTGAGTTGGCCCCAGGGAGGAGAAATAAAAGGGTAAGCCCTGGTATCCCAAAAACGGTTAGGCCCGGTGAGCTTCACCGGGTAACGGCTGCCCGAATCACTCTTTATCAATTGGTACAAACTGGGGAGATCATTTGAATTTACGTACAACAAACCAGTAGTCGGATCGTAGGAGGCGCCACTCCAGGTCGCCCCACCCAGCAAGCCCGGCATAATAAAAGTCATCTGCTCACCCAGAGGAGTAAACGCAGGGCCCGACTTGCTTTTTCTAAAAACCTCCATGGCATAGGCCCGTGCGCCCGAATCCAGGTTGGTAACGTCTTTTTCGGAAAAAGAGGTTCGTGCAAAAGGAAGTGGCTTTACCGGGATCGGCTGCGTAGGGGCAGTCTGCTCACCGGCAATATCAGAAGATTGAACAGGTGTTTCTTTTATGTCGAAAAGCGGCACACCGGTTTCCCTGTCGAACAGGTATAGATAACCCGTCTTGCTCACCTGTGCCACAGCATCTCTTTTTTTGCCATTGTGCATAACTGTTACCAGGTTGGGCGCACAGGGAACATCTTTATCCCATAGGTCGTGGTGCACGGTTTGAAAATGCCAGATGCGTTTACCACTTTGTGCATCAAGCGCGATCACACAATTGCCAAATAAATTATCGCCTTTACGGTCGCCGCCATAAAAATCCCAGGCAGGTGAGCCTGTAGCGAGGAATACCATGCCTCGTTTTTGGTCGAGGCTGATGCCACTCCATGCATTGGCGCCACCCGCGGTTTTCCAGCTCTCGTCTTTCCAGGTGTCAGTACCGAACTCGCCACCTTGAGGAATTGTATGAAACACCCAGGCCAGTTTACCAGTTTGTATATCAAAAGCCCGGACAAAACCCGGAGCGGCTGGTGTGGGACCCTCACTGACAGTGGAGCCCATGATGAGGTAATTTTTATAAACGACACCGGGAGTGGTGGAGTTGTAATGCAAGCCCTTTACATCACGGCCAAGCCCCTGGCGCATGTCAATCATACCTCCATTGCCAAAGCTGGTAACGAAAGTACCGGTAGCTGCATTGAGTGCGAATAGGTATGGGCCACAACTATGATAAACGCGTCTGTCGCTACCCTTCTGCCACCACAGCACACCACGATTTACCCAATAACCAACGCCCGGAACAATTTTGATCCCTTCCTGAACACGCAGCTCCTGTATAACGGGCAGTGACAGCGGATCGAAACGCCAGATCTCTTTACCCGTGGCGCCATCCAGCGCTACCAACTTTAAGGCCGCCGTTGTTCCGTACACTATGCCATCCATCACAAGCGGATTACATTGCATGGATGTTTTAGTATCCTCCGAAAAATCACCCGAACGATAACTCCATACAGGTCGCAGCTCTTTTACATTTTGTTTGTTTATTCCAGTCAATGTAGAATAGCGGCTTTTGCTATCATCGCCTGCAAATGCCGCCCAGTTTTTGCCTGCATAGCCGGTGGCGATGTTTTGTTGGCCGGCACAGGAGAGCACCACGATCAATAGTAGAAAAAGATTAACCGCTTTCACCAATAAATAACGCGCAGTGCATAAACAGGCATTCATATCTGAAATATTTGATATAGAGCTAACATACGAAATTATACTCTCAATGGCTTAAACACGATTTTCATGGTGGAGGTTTTGCAGTTTAAGATTGTATCGCTTTCAAACAATGATGTGTACGTACACGTCGCCTAATAAATGGAAGGCAACGACATTTTAAAATGCACTGCCACCGTTCGGGCAAAAAAGATGATCGCAATGACGATCACTTCCACCATATCCGCGGGAATTGGAATAAGCCGCAACAAAAAATAAACAATCCCTCCAAGAATTGATGCCGAAGCGTAAATCTCTTTTTGAAAAATGAGCGGAATGGTCCCGAGCGAAATATCCCGAATGACGCCGCCGAAGCAACCGGTGATGGTGCCCAGGGCAACACAGATACCGGGATGCAGTTCAAAGGCAATTCCTTTCTGAAGACCGATCACTGTGAAAAAACCCAGGCCAAGAGAATCAAAGACCAGCAGGGTCGCCTGAAAATTCCCGACTATCTTTTTAAATAAAATTGTCACCACTGTGGCGGTGACTATCAGAACCGGATAGACGAGATTGCGCATCCAGCCCACGGGCAGGTCACCCAGCAGCATGTCTCGGAGCGTACCTCCGCCGACTGCAGTAATAAAAGCGATCACCAGGATGCCGAAGAGGTCCAGCTTTTTTTGCATGGCGGCAAAGACACCGGACACCGCAAAGGAAATGGTCCCCAAAATATCGATAAGCCTGAGTAAGTCAAATTTCATAGCAAAAAATGAAGTTCCAAACCTAGGCAATTTTGTTATTCGTTACCTGAAGCCCTCTGTGCTCCTCCGTGCGTACTTCCTTTACCTCTGTGGTTAACTTGGATCTTGCATTCAAGAAGTCTCCAAATGCCTAGAGATGTAGCCACAGCGGTAAAGGAGGTACGCACAGAGGGATAAGCTCAATAGATCACATGATGTCCGCCACGTTACGTTGAATCGTTTCTGCCAGTTTTAATGTAGGCACATCATTGGCATCACCGCCAAAAGGATCCTCGATCTCTTCGGCAATCAATTCCAGGCTGGCCAGTACATAAAACACGAATACCACTACGGGAATAACGAGATAACCCAGGCTGAATACATATCCAAAGGGCAGCGTCATGATGTAGATGAAAATGAATTTTTTGATGAACACGCTATAGGAAAACGGGATCGGCGTGTTTTTGATCCTTTCACAGGCGCCGCAAATATCCGTGAAGGATAATAACTCGGTATTCAATACGACCAGCTGGTCGCCGGTGATCTTACCGTCACGGTATAGATGCTGAACATGCTGCATGATCAAAAATGCAATTTGGTTGGGAATATGTTTTTTCTGGTCGATCTTATCAAACACGTGTTTGTGTTCGTGATCTTCTTCAAAGAGTTCTATTCTCACTTTTTCTGAATGTAAGTGATTGTGGAGCGCAAATGCAAATGCAGGAATGATCCTGATAAAAAAAGATCGCTGTGCCGTTTCATTTTGCGGTACGAATGCAGCTAGTTTAATAGCGAGATTGCGGCTGTTGTTCACCAGGCTGCCCCATAACTTGCGCCCCTCCCACCAGCGATCGTACGCGGTATTGGTTCGAAACACGAGCAACATTGATATCGCAAAACCAAGCAGGTTGTGCATCACCGGAATATTCCTGATATGACTTGTTTCTGAAAGTTTCCAGTACTCGATCTCAAGAAAAGCAACGATCCCCGAGTAAGCACCAATACCCATCATAAGCGGAAATAACTTTCTAAAAGTATCTGCTTTGTGAAAATTAAAAATAAACGAGAACCATTCTTTGGGATTATAAGATATCATATTAATTTTTCAGGATGTTATTAATATCTCCATTCGTTCTCAGTTAACGATTATAGTTTATAACTACAATGTTATTTCAGTAATCGTTTTTTATCTAAGACCAGGATTGTGGCTTACTGTATAAAATACCGTATCAATAAAAAATAATGTTTCTGAGTTAACAATAATGTTTTCGTCGTGCATATCCTCGAGGATTAAACCTAAGTCCTTGTGTAAGTAATCATTCCTTTTGGTGTTATTAAAGCCATTAAACTCCAGTAATTTTTTTATATCCTCAAGTTCCGCCTGCGCATCTGAAGTAATGAACGGTTGTTGCAGCACAGCATATAGTACATCATCTTGTTTTGTCAATCCGAGAAGAATGTAGGAAGTATTTTCAAATATAAGATTGTGCAAAAGAATGCTATTAAAAAACTCCAGCCATGTAGCATAGTACACTGAATCATTTAACTTAATTACATTCATGCCATCCTCATGAAGGTATATTCGTGCTTCACCGCCTCTGGTTAAGTACCTATCCTCAGTTGGAAGATCAGCGACCCATAAGTTATTTTTCTTGCTATAGTTCTCTAGGCACTTGGCCTGCTCTTTTTTGATGATTGCTTTACCTTCGAAGTCTGTTTTAACCGTTGTACTTGTTGGGAAGCCTGCGCAAAGGAGATTCCTGATTGCCGTGCAATTATCTTGCTGCCCCTGGATGATAATTCCTTGAGTGATATTTTCAATTTTGAGTCTGGTATCATCAGAAAACATTTGCCGTAAAAATAATAAAAATAAACCACAGGCCGGGCGCCAGGATGCAATTGGTGAATCATCATGCAATCCGTCCTCAAGATTACGCCAGATCCGGGCGTAAGACGCTATTGGGCGCAAGACGACAGAAGGCACAAGCTACAGGCCCCGGAAATGAAAATTTAAAAAAATAATCCTAATGCCGGGGCCTTAAGCTTGCGCCGGAGTGGTGAAAGTTTTAAAAAAACAATCCTAATGCCGGGGTCTTAAGCTTGCGCCAGAGTGGTGGCAGGGAGGGGAATAATTCCAGATAAAAAACGGGTCACCTCAGCAATATCACATTTCCCCTGCGTACCATCACATTTCCATCGTAGTCTGTCATTTTAGTTGCCACCACATAATTGCCTGCATCCTGCTTAACGCCGCCGACTGTTCCATCCCAGCCCTTGCGCCAATCGTGGGTGATATAAACTTGCTGGCCATAGCGGTTATACACCGCCATAAAATCAAATGATCTATACCCTATGGGAAGCACTTTCAGTACATCGTTCCTGCCGTCGCCGTTCGGAGTGAAGGCATTTGGAATATAGATCTCTGCCCCCGAATATCGTTTGATAAAAATATTGTTCGTTTGTTCGCATCCTTTGTTGGTGATTGAGTACAATGTATATTCGATGTCACGGTCAAGGGTGGCTACCGGCTTTTCTATGTTCGGATTGTTCAATCCTGCTGTGGGCGACCATTTGTAGGTAACATCTTTCCCACCCCTTGCATCCAGGAATATGGGCTGATTTTTCGCTACAATGGTATCGCCGCCGGCAAATGAATCGTTATCGTAAATGGTGAATGCGCGGTTGATCGTGTCTTTACATCCTTTGGCTGTTTCCGTGATTAAAGTAAAAGGCTGGTTTCCCTCCAATGCAAATTTCTTAGTAACAATATTGCCTCCTTTCATTAAGCCGTTTCCAAAATCCCAATACCAGTTGCTGACATTATTCAGTAGGTCGCGGGCCGAATAAAATATGTCTTTGTACACACAGGAATCATTGATTGATAATGCGACGGAAGGTTTTGGGTTGACGGTAAAGTCTTTTTGTTCTACCTGGCTCACACAGCCATAATTTGTAGTAACCACGAGCCGCGCCTGGTGTTGGCCCGGTCCGAAATAATGTGCCGGCCGTTGGTCCACCGACGAATTGGCTCCGTCAAATACCCAGGTCCATTTATTAATGAATTCGTCATTCAGGCCGGAAGGAATATGAGAAAGATCATTAAATTTTACTATTTCATTTTCACACAATGCATTTTTATAGTCAAACGCGGCCACAGGCTTATGTCGTACAGGCAACGATTTTTTCAACGTATCCGAATTGCATCCATCAGTGGTAGTTACCAAAAGACTTATTGGCAGCGATCCGCCATGTCGAACGGTAATTTGAGGCAGCACCCTGGAGGAGTAATGCGTACCATCCACGTTCCAACTCCAATTGCTGATCACTCCCAGCCCCGAAGGAACATAAGATCTGTCTGTAAATGAAACGCCCAGATCCTGGTCGCAGATCACTGATGGCCCATCAAACGCGGCAACGGGTTTAGGCATAACACGAACGGTGGAGATCATTTCGTTGCTGCATGCCGGTTGATTTAAAGCGAGGAGCTTTACAGTAAAGTATCCATAGTTAGTATACGAATGATTTACGATGGCAGCCCCGGAAGAATCCATAGAGCCATCCCCAAAGTCCCACAAAAATTTCGGATCACTTAAATTAGTAGAGGAGTTGATAAATGAAAATTCGTTTCCCTTTTCACACTGCACAGGATCATTCACGCTGAATAAAGCGGAAGGGGTTGGTCTTACGATTGCAGTTTGATTGACTCTGAAACTCTCGCAGCCAAACAATTTTTTTTGTGACACATAGTATTCGAAGGTGTCGACAGTATGGGTAAATAAAATGGGCGGCGCGTCGGAAGGAATGCCACCTGTTGGATTCTGATACCACAGCAAGTCGTGATCCGGAAGAGAAACGGCGGTTAGTGGTTGAGGTGATTGAAATTGGCAAAAGAAATTTGAATCGACTGTCGGGCGGGGCGGAACCGGCAATGGTTTCACGGTGGCTGAAGCGGTGTCGCGACAGCCGAATCCGGGATAAGGTACCATGTCAACAAAGTAGCTTCCCGTGGTTGCGGGAGGCGGACTGAAAGTAATCGACTGACCGGTTCCTACGATGGTGGAATAATCCTGGGAATACCAGGTATAATCTTTAAACCCATAAGGCGCGTTAAGGATCAAAGAATTCGTTTCCGCGCAATAGGGAGCGGTAGCCAGGATGTTTGAACAAGCGGTTCCTACATCCAGATACGCATAACCGAAATGGCCGCCTAAAGTACAATCGGCGGTTTTAAATTCCAGGCGAACTTCTCTGCCATTCAACCCAAAAAACTGTAACGATACCGGCGACCAATTCTTAAACAAAACCTCAGAGTTGACTTTTGAAACCGTAAAACCCGGAAGGCTGGCGGTAGATACATAATCATACGAAGCGCAGTTGATCACATCCCCCGTTAGTACATCGTAAGCGGTTACAAAAAATCTTGGCTGATCGAACGCATCATGGCGGGGGTCCTGGAAAACAACCGCATAAAAATAGGTGAATGTCAGGGTATCGATGTTAGATGGAATAGTGAATGTATAAGATATGCCTTCGGCTTCTGCGCCGCTGTTTTCATTGCCAAGTTTCACCGAATACTTGCCGCCATATGGGCAAAGGGTTGGAAAATTTCCGAAAGGGTCTTTCTGGATGGCACTGGAGCCCGAAATGATCTCGTGCCTGCCAGTCAGAGGAGCGGAATTAGAAAGATTAATATAATTTTTATCGATACCGTTTGAAGTGGTGTTGCCCACCATGCATTGCCAATTAGCCAGCGACCCTTCCTCAAAATCAAGGTTGGGTGGACATTGTGCCATCATCGCAATAGTATAAATACACGCCAGGAGGCATAGGGTCAAATACTTCATTCGGGAATAGGGGTCGAAGCCAGGGTTAAAAGCCGGCGGTAAGATACAAACCAGAAGGCTCAAATGCAATTGACCGGAAAAATATTTTGTGTTGGAAACGGAAGCGGGTTCTGTTAAATGAGCAATGCCAACACAATGCCCTGCCCTGGCGCGAGTATGCCCCGACCCTGGCGCGAGTATGCGGCCTGGCTCGGTGCGATGGCGTACTCGTGCCTCTTGCTTTCGCGTAGGCACATAAATTAAAGTGATATTCCTTACCGGCTTCTTCGCATTACAATCCTGCATTTTTTGGGATTGTGAAAAGCAGGCAGATTATTTATATGGTTGTGCAAGAGATTACCCCGGAAAAAAAGGACTAATCCACCTATTAATGTACTCTCTGTTATAGTAAGAGGCACGAGTACGCCATCGCACAGGGCCAGGCCGCATACTCGCGCCAGGGTTGGGTGGTCCTAACCAGAAATTACTTCGAAAACACGATTCTTCTTCGTTTTGCGATCACACAGGAATTCCATCTAAAACAATTGAAGAATAAGAGACCTTTCCTGTTTCACCCCTTAGAATGTCGTATTCACCCCGCTCCTTTACGAAAATTTAGTAGAAGTTTGTACCACTAAATCCTAAAAATCATAAAATATGAAAAAGAAAATTCTATTTGTAGTAAGTCTTCTTTTTGGATTGATGTTCATCAATGCGGGGCTGAATAAATTTTTTAATTACATGCCGCCACCCAAAGACATGCCGGAAAACATGATGAAGGTGTTTACAGCGATGATGGCGATTAGCTGGCTGATGCCATTGATTGCAGTTGCCGAAATTATCGGAGGTGCGCTTTTTATCACCAATAAATACAGGGCACTCGGCGCTATCATCATCTTTCCTGTGATGGTGGGAATCCTGCTAACCCATTTAACAATAGCTCCATCGGGACTGCCGATAGCCCTTGCGCTGTTTGCCGTGCTTGTATGGGTGATGATTGAAAATCGACAAAAATACTTGCCGATGATTAGATAGCTTGAACCTGACTCCCCGCCTTTGCGTTTTTTCTATTTGCGTTCATGTCATTTCAATCAGCGGCGTATTAAGAATTCTGATCCATGTTTGCCAGTCTTTTCAGTGCGAGGTATAAAACCTGTGTGCCCGATGAACCTTTGTCCATTGCCTGGATACTTAAGTATAATTGTTTTACCAATGCCAGGCCTGGTAATGATAATTTCATTGCTTCTGCTTCTTCAAGCGCGATGGTAAGGTCTTTTACAAAATTATCCACGGAAAATCCTGGTGAAAAATCACCTTTTACAACTTTTGGGGCGAGTACATCAAGGGTCCAGCAAGCGGCGGCTCCTTTAGTGATGGATTCTAACATGGTATTCAAATCCAGGCCGGCTTTTACTCCATAGATAAGACCTTCGCAGACTCCAATCATTGTTCCGGCGATGGTGATCTGGTTACACATTTTTGTATGTTGACCAGCACCCGCCTTTCCCTGGAATACCATATTTTTTCCCAATACCTGGAACAAGGGCAGTGCCGAATCAACCACTTCTTTTTTGCCCCCGATCATAATGGATAGCGATGCATTGACGGCGCCTACTTGCCCACCGGAAACAGGTGCATCGATGAATACTGCTTCTGCCCTTTCTGCCTCTTCAGATATTTTTACGGCAAGACTGGGTTTGGTGGTGGTCATATCAATTAAAATCGTTCCCTTCTTAAGTTGTCTGAATATCCCCCGATCTCCAAAATAACATTCCTCCACGTCTTTTGGAAAACCGATCATCGTGATGATCACTTCGGAGTTTGCAGCAATATCAGCGGGAGTATCATACCAGGCAGCACCCATGTCAATCAAGTCTTCTGCTTTTTGTCTGGTACGATTATACACATTCAATTTGTATCCTGCATTCAACAGGTGTTTGGCCATTGGATTACCCATTATACCGGTACCAATCCATCCAATTTTTTTATCTTTCATTTTTTAAAGTTCTTGTATTTTTTTTTACCGCTGGCGTCATTTTATAACTTCTTATTGACCTTTGTGTTTTCTTTGAATAGTATTTGGGTGGATTATCAGAAACCGTTTCCTGATATTTGAGCGGCCGATCAAAGTTTCACCACAAAGTCCATTATGGATAACGGTTATCCTGACAATATTAATTTCCGGCATTTTAGAGATTACCGTTAACTTATACTAAGTTTTAAAGGAATGCAACAACTAAAATCAATTGGTAAAATTTTTTTTGGCCTCGGTATCGCAGGTATTGGAGTATTACATTTTATATATCCGGGATTTAGACCAGTATTACTACCCATTCCCCCGGAAGCCACACAGAACCTCCATTTTCTGGTGTACCTGACCGGGGCGGTATTGATCGTTGCCGGGATTTGCATTGCGATTATTCAAAATGTGAAAACCATTTCTCTTTTTCTTGGCTTATTATTATTGCTATTTGTTATTATCGGACATCTTCCAAACAGGCTAACAAATAATCCAGGCATCCTCGGGGCCTGGACAGATGCCTTAAAACTATTGGCTCTTTCCGGTGGAGCTTTCATCATTTCAACCCTTTATCCGGATACAAAAAACAATCGACTTATAAGTAGTATTGAAAAAATGGCTCTTTGCGGCAAGTATTTTTTTGCCCTCATGCTGATCATCTTCGGTATTGATCATTTTCTATATGCTGATTTTGTGAAAACACTTGTACCGTCCTGGATACCCGGTCAGCTATTCTGGACATATTTTGGCGGTATAGCCCTGATCGGTTCCGGTCTTGCTGTTTTCTTAAACTTCAAACCCCGCGCTATTAGTCTGCTGTTGGGAGCAATGCTGTTCATATGGCTGATCGTATTACATATTCCAAGAGCTATTGTAGCCCCGCGCGCCGATAATGGAAATGAATGGACAAGCGTACTGCAATGCCTGGCATTTATTGGAATAGCAGTTCTGTATCCATATTCAAACAATGCTCGCGCAAGCTTGAGCCGGGCGAACGATGATTTGTGAATCTTCATGCAGCCCGGCCTTAAGCCTGCGAAGTCTGAGGGAAAATCCTTACCAGCTTAGTCAAAAATGCGGCGGAGATAATTTACCTGTCCGAGATGATAATTTAAATGAATCAACAACTGCAGCCACACGTAGCTGTTAGAAGTTTTCATATCGTCGAAAATGAGCGGGTATTCAGCCTCCAACTGCCCGGGAGTGAGCGCGTTCACCGTTTTGTTGATCATTGGAATAAGTTCTTCCAGCTGAGCCACGAGAACTTATCTTTCCACGCCTTTCCTGATAAATTCCTGCTCGCGGTTGCTAACATATCCGGTTTGTGCAAGTGTAGCTCCGATTAAATGATTCGTGCCGCCAATGATATGTAATACAAGATTGCCACCTGAGTTCTTCACAGACCCATGAGTTCTCCACAGGTCTTCTTCATTTCTAAATAAGTTAACTTCTTCGATCAGCTTACGGATGTCTCTCTCATAAAAATTTGCCAATATACTATTCAACATAACAATAATATTTAACTGTAAAATTACTTACCCTGAATTCATAAATTCCCCAACACTGGCGCAAGCTACAGTCCCCGGCAATGAAAGTCGAAAAAAAAATTGCTTAATGCCGGGGCCTGTAGCTTGTGCCTTTCCACTATCTTTCCCATCCAATGCTTATTAAAGAAGAAGCCCTACGCCACTGGATCGATCACTTTTATGGATATGGATCGTGGCATGCCAGATTCTGGTTCATTGGCCATGAAGAAGGCGGCGGTGAGATGCCGGAGGAAGTGGCAGACAAACTTAACTATTTTCACAAGGCATATGC
>JACMLY010000141.1 GCA_014379345.1 Chitinophagaceae bacterium | reverse complement strand
CCATCACAAGGTTCCCGATTGATGTTTTAAAAAGGGTTACCAGGATTTGAATATCAGGGTTGCCTTTTTCAATCACTTCCTTAACTTTTTGTTTCCGGTACCCATCGGTGAAAGCCCGGATCACGAGACGGCCGAGACTACTATAGGCTGTAACGGTGTTTTTGTCAATCGTCAAAGAACCGAATTTGCCTTCGATCAATGTCTCATTCAGCGCTTTTGTATCGATCGTGGTCAGGTCACCTTCGGAAATAGCTCCAAGGCTCTTGAAATACGCACCCAATGTGCGGTATACTTTGGTGGTTGCTTTGTCTGCGTCTGAGAAAAGTTTGCAATCACAATTTATGGTAGTGTCACGAATCACAAGGTTTTTGCGAATCAGGTTGAACTGGCAACGTTCATCACAAAATCGCTGGTAGGTCACCGGCATCTCTTCATAAATCGCCAGGCTTTTCAGTGACTTGTCTGATAACTCTGATACAGGCTTCAAAGAAATACAGCTGGCCAGCGAAACCAGGAACGTAAGAATTATAAGACGATTCAGAAGAAAGGGTGATCTGTGCATAATGCCGGTTTTTGGTCTCTGCTTCTGCATCTTTAAAAACAGTGTATAGGTCTCAGCACGCAGAAATTCTAATTTAAACAAATCTGCGCTTATGATAAATTTTATGTTGACAGATGCGTTTAGGATGACGGTCACCTTATCTTTATATAAAGCAGGATCAATTATGAAATGGAGAATTTTAGTTGCATGTATCATGTTGAGTTTATCGGTCTCCGGGCATACAGTAAGTACTTTGAAATCCGACAGCATACCAAACTGGATGAAAGGCAACTTCACAGATGATTATAAGATCAGGTATTCCGTTTCAGATTCATTGTGGATGCAACTTCCGGATACAAAGTTCCAGATCATTAAATGGAACTTAAATGAACAATACCTGGTAGCAAAGAATGACATGTCGAATCCGGGAGATGGGGGACTCTACACAAGGATCGACTTTATGCAGTTTAAAGGGATGGAGCCTTTTGAATGGGGATTTTGTTTAACAGCTTACCAGGCGAAAGACAGTGAGACTGCGGAAAAAACGGCCGCAGCCGATCGTTCTAATCCAAAAAAAGGTTGTGGAGGGTTTCCATTCTCAAGAATGAAACGGAGATGAAACGTATTGAAACCTGGTAGACAAACTTAGGATTTCTGAGATCATATTAAAAAAGTAAAGCGTAATACAAATGCAGGATTACGCGAATGGATCAGTCACGGTTATGAGGATCTTATCGATCTTATTTTCATCCATGTCAATTACTTCAAATACAAATTGTTTCCAATTTACTTTTTCACCGGTCACAGGCATATGATTAAGCTGTGATAAAATCAATCCGCCTAAGGTATTAAAATCACCACTGTTTTCTTCCTGGGAAATATCAAAAAAATGCAGGAATTCAAAAAAGGGAAACTGGCCATCTGCCAGCCAGGTGCCATCATCTCTTTTATTTATCTGGTATTCGTTCTGGTTATATTCCGAGGTATCACCCACCAGTGCATCCACAATATCATCCATACTCACCATCCCTTGCGTTCTTCCATATTCGTCAACCACGAAAGCATAATGGATGCGGTTTTCTTTAAATTTATCGAGCACTTTATATGCTGATGTGTTTTCATGTACCATCAGTGGCTGCCTGATAAAGTCAGCCAGTTTAAAAGGTATTTCACTAAAATCTTTTGGAAAAATATCTTTAACAGATACAATTCCTAATAGTTTATCCAGGTTCTTTTGTACCACAGGGTAAACCGAGTGCGCCTCCCCACCTGACTTTCTTTTTATACTATCCAGTGATTCATCAATATCAAAGTAAACGAGGTCGTTTCGATGTGTCATTAACTGGGTTACTTTACGGTCACCAAGCGCAAACACACGATGCACTATGCTTTGTTCGATTTGTTGGATCTCGCCACCTTCCGCACTTTCCTGTACCATGGCTTTGATCTCTTCTTCACTTACAATTCCTTCTTTCTGATGCCTTAGGCCGAACAGACCAAGCACCAGGTCATTTGTTTTCACCAATAACCAGATAAAAGGTTTAGTGATCACTGAAATAAATTTCATTGGCCCGGCAACAAATGATGCTATTGCTTCCGGGAACATGAGGCCTATTCTTTTCGGAATAAGTTCGCCAAATACTATTGAAAAAAAAGTGATGATAATTACAATCAGGATCACCGAAAGAGTGACTGCGTAGGGAGCCAGGAACGTAATTTTTTCAAGCGCATGTTGAAAACGAAGTGTCAGCGTGTCCCCGCTGAATATACCTGTTAGTATACCGATTAGTGTAATACCTATCTGGACAGTTGACAAAAAAGTATTTGGATTATTTGCCAGGTCAAGTGCGCGTTTCGCATTTGAGTTTCCTTTTTTGGCCGCACTTTCAAGCTTAAATTTCCTTGCGGACACAAGGGCAATCTCGCTCATGGAAAAAATGCCATTGAGCAGGAT
>JACMLY010000140.1 GCA_014379345.1 Chitinophagaceae bacterium | reverse complement strand
CGCGGGCTTCCAACCAGCCAGTTGCTGATAGATGCTTATGTTTATTATAGCATTTATAAAGATTTTATTGGAAGGGTTGCTGTTGGCCGTGCGTCACCAGGCGGAAATATTGCCAACCCGCTTGCGAGTGAAAATTATTCGTACCCGGTAAATAGCACCGAGTCGGTAAAAGCGATCGGATGGGGAATTGGATTTGATTACCAACTAGGCAAACGGTATGTTGCACGGGTAAATTTTTCGGGAGATCAATTAAGAGATGTTCCTTCCGGCCTGGTTACTTTCTTTAATACTCCAAAATTTCGGTATAACTTGGGTTTGAGCAATGATGCCGTGGGCAAAAGCAATTGGGGTTTCAATGTGGTGTGGAGATGGCAGGATAAAGTGCCCTGGGAAGGTACTTTCGGAGCAGGTGAAATACCATCTTATGGAACACTTGATGCACAGGTGAGTTATAAATTCTCGAAAATCCGCAGTATATTTAAAATAGGCGCGTCCAATATTCTGAATAAATATTATGTGAGTGCATTTGGTAACCCTGAAGTTGGTGGCGTGTATTATGTAAGTTTTGGTTACAATGTTTTTTAGCCTGTAATGTTCTTGGTTATTTGAGATTGGAAAGCATGTTTTTGTTTTTTATGTTGATAGATTAAATACAGAAGCCTCTCTTTATGGGAGGCTTTCTTTTTTTCGCACGACGCATTGCTTCCCCTAATATTTTCGGTAGAACATTTACCTACAGGTATGGATGGGGTACATTCCCAAAATTGTATCTTCAGAGAATTGTGAACTGTATAGTTAACTGATATACTTAAAAGCATCGCCCAGACGATCAATGATATCTGAAGCTATCAATGATGGCTCCGACATTTGTTTCGCAGCTAAATCGCCTGCCAGTCCGTGCAGGTATACACCCAATACCGCAGCATTTTCGGGTAAGTATTGTTGTGCAATCAGCGAGGTAATAATACCTGTCAACACGTCGCCGGTTCCACCAGTGGCCATACCCGCATTACCGGTAGAATTAAAAAAACATTTTTCGGATGGGGTTGCAATAAAAGTATGATGGCCCTTTAAAACGACAATTACCTGATGTTCCCTGGCCTTTTGTTTTGCAAGTTGAATTCTTTCAAAATCATTTCCAGACGATCCAAAAAGTCTTTCAAACTCCTTAGGATGCGGTGTTAATACAGACTGAGCGGGGAGTTTGTTCAACCATTCCGGATGAGTGGAAAGAATATTTAATGCATCAGCATCCAGCACAAGAGGTCTCCTATAGTTGGCCACGATATTCTGCATCAGTGAAGTTGTTTGGTACGCAGTGCCCAGTCCCGGACCTATTCCTATACAGTCATATTTATCCAGGGGCGTAGTAACAGTTGTATTTATTTTTTCATCGGCATCGCTATCAACCATGGCCTCGGGCACTGCTGTCTGCATTACATAATTTCCACAGGATGGTAAATGCATTGTGAGCAACCCGGTTCCGCTACGCAGACACGCTTTTGCGGCCAGCACAGCAGCTCCGATCTTACCATAGCTGCCGGCAATAAGTAGAGCATGGCCAAAATTTCCTTTATGTGCAAACAACCTGCGGGGTTGAATGATGGCGCGTGCGATAGGCTCATCAATTAAAATATTTGTTGAACGTAATTCATTCAGATAGTCATCATGCAAGCCAATGTCAATAATATGAAGCTTTCCTATATTTAATTCGTTTTCTGCAATTAAGAAGGCCGGCTTATAACATTGAAAACTTAAGGTATGACTTGCCAGGATAGCGATATTCCCTTTAGAACTATTATCAGCAGACAAACCACTGGGTATATCGATCGCTATAATTTCATTACCTGCATTATTGATCGTTCGAACAAGCATGGCTGTAAGCCCTTCTATTGGGCGGTTCAATCCCGATCCGAAAAGGGCATCGATCACGATTTCTCCCGATGCCGGAACGGGAATATTTTCTTCTGTTGAAATAAATTTAATGAGTACCTGCGCCTGGTGTAGCCTGGCAAGGTTTATCTGGAAATCTTCAGTACCCAGGTGGCCGAATTCGAGAATATATACGGTAACCGCATGATTAGCTGAAAGCATTCTCCCTATTGCAAGGCCATCGCCACCATTGTTGCCCTTTGCGCAAAAAATAGAAAACCTTTTTCCTTCGTACCGCCGCACGATCCATTGAAAACAGGTTGCAGCTGCCCGTTCCATTAAATCAATAGAGGCTATCGGTTCATGTTGTATTGTAAATTCATCCCATGCACGTATCTGCCCGGAGCTAAGAATTTGCATACGGGAATGTAGGAACATTTTTTTGCTAAGAGATAAAGAGGAAGTAAAAATTTAAGTTATCAACGGGGAAGAAAGAGACAAAGAGTTCTATGTTCCTTCTATGTTTCTATGATTCTATGTGGTAAAAAAATCCCGCACAGTTTTGAAACTTCCAATGCGCACGCTATTTACCACATAGAATCATAGAAACATAGAAGGAACATAGAAGAAAATATCTTTTGACACGGTTCATTTTGCAACCCGTATCGGGGAAACGCCCTGAACTTTTTTACCTTTTCCATAAGGTAAAAATCGCAAATACAAAAAAGCCCTATTTGTCTCTTTCCACCTCTTTATCTCTTTGCCCTATGGAGCAGGGGCAGGAGACCCACCACCGGTATTATCGCTTTCACTCAGCTCTTCTTTATTTCTAAAATAATTGCCGAACATATCGGCCAGTTTTTTTGAGCTATACACTTTTTTAGAATCATTATTACTTAATGCGATGATCGTTACATTTTCATCCAGTAAACGGTAAAACGCCGTTCTGTTACCATGCCACCATCCATTGTGGTAAATAAATTTTTTTCCATTGCGAAGCAGGAACATGCGCCAGCCTAAACCATAATTATTAATACCGGGACGTTCAAAGCTATATCCGGAATACGCCGCATCGAGCGTTTCCTTCTTAAACAACTGGCCATTATGGAGCGCCTGGTCCCATTTTAAAAGATCACGAACAGTACTGTAGATATTTTTATCTCCATATACAAGGTCGAGGAAATCAAAAGCGTATTCGCGGCCACTATAAAAAAATGAAGAAAGCGATTTTGCGCTGTCCGCGGGCGTAAATACATACGTGTCTTTCATCCCCAGGGGCGCAAAAAAAGTTTGTCGCAGGTAGTCTCCATAAAACTGACCCGTCACTTTTTCGATGATCAGCGCAAGCAATGCATAGTTTGTATTTGAATAGCTGAACCTTCTATCGGGTGAACCGATCTGGATATCGTTATGTCTTTCAATAATAAAGTCCAGTACATCCTTGTTGGTGATAAGCCTTTTCTTATCCCATCCAAGTTTTTCCATGTAATGCACATAATTCGGCAAACCGCTGCGGTGATTTAAAAGTGTTTTAACGGTAACTCCTGAGCAGGGAAAGCCTGCCAGGTATTTTGAAACGGAATCTTCAATATTCAATTTCCCCTCTTCAGCCAACTTTAGAGTAGCCATTGCGGTAATCGTTTTCGAAACTGAAGCAAGATGGAAGGAGGTGGCTGAGGTAATACTATCTTTTTTTATGCGGGGGTTACGAAAGCCGGCGTACTGCTCATAGATGATCTCACCATTTTTTGCAACCAGGATACTTCCGTTGAAGCGACCGTGGCCAAGCATACTGTCAAAAAAATTGTTCACCCTGGTTTTATAATGCCGTAATTCTGAGGGAGTCAGGGTTGAAGCTGCAGCAGGGTAGGAGCTTACTGCAGAGGTTGCTGATGAACCATTTTTTCCGTTCTTATCTTCACAACCGTAAAACAATACTAATAAGGCCAGCAGGCCAATCACATTTTTCACAAGGTTTATTTTAGTCGTTCTTAATGGCAAATCACACAAAAGAATGGCCCTCAATATCTCACAATGCGTTTTTTCTTTTCAATTTTATGGGACATATTTGCAATACCCGTACCAATAACATAACGCAAAGACTTATCAGTAATTATGAGCGACAAAAAAAACACCAGTTATCCTAAAGAAAAGATCAATATTCTGTTTTTAGAGAACATCAGCGATACAGCGGTGCGGTTTTTCAAAGAATCGGGATACAATGCCGTCAGAAAAATTCAGGGTGCTTTATCGGAAGAACAATTAATGAAAGAAATTAAAGACGTACACCTGCTCGGGATCCGTTCTAAGACCCAGATCACCTCTACAGTTCTGGAAGCCGCCAGGAAATTGCAAACGATTGGATGTTTTTGCATTGGTGTTAACCAGGTTGATCTGAGATCGGCCACCAATAAGGGTATCGCGGTATTCAATGCTCCCTATTCCAATACCCGTTCTGTGGCCGAATTGGTAATCGCGGCGTCTATTATGCTCATCCGGCGCATTCCGGATAAGAACAAAGCGGCGCATCAAGGGCTTTGGATGAAAGATGCTAAGGGAAGCTACGAGCTGAGGGGGAAAACGTTAGGAGTGATCGGGTACGGAAATATCGGATCACAGGTCAGTGTTCTGGCGGAAGCGCTTGGAATGAAAGTTATTTTTTATGATACGGTCACCAAATTACCCCTAGGAAATGCGGTTGCTAAAAAAACCTTAAAAGACCTGGTATCCCAGGCCGATATTATAACATTGCATGTTCCTGATCTGAACAGTACAAGAAACATGATCAATAAAGCAACCCTTAAATATTTCAAAAAGGGATCCATTCTTATTAATTATGCGAGGGGAGAAGTGGTAGACCTCGAAGCACTGAGAAAGGCTATCATGGAAGGCCAGGTATCGGGAGCCGCCATAGATGTTTACCCCTGGGAACCGGAAAAAAATGGCGATCGCTTTCAAACTCCTTTGCAGGATCTGCCAAATGTGATCCTCACTCCCCATATCGGGGGTTCAACCGAAGAAGCGCAGATGAATATCGGCGAAGATGTCAGTAATAAATTGTTTCAATATCTGGAAATGGGTATCAGTCTCGGCTCACATACTGTGCCGCCATTAAATTTGCCGCCGCAGGAAGGCACGCACCGGATCCTGCATATTCATAAAAATGTACCGGGAGTTTTATCAGCGATCAATACACAATTGTCGAAGAATAATATAAATATTCTGGCCCAATACCTGAAAACCAATGAGGAGATCGGCTATGTTGTATTGGACGTCGATAAAAAACTCTCCACGCATGCTTTCCAATTATTAAAAGAGATCAGGGAAACAATTAAAGTAAGGATGTTGTATTGAATGGTTTGTTATGCAAAACGAAAGCATTAAAAGTTTACACGAAGCACTTCAGTATTCGCCGGATAATGTACCCCTACGTTTACACCTGGCTGAATTGATGCTGCAGGAAAAAATGTATCCGGAAGCGGCTGGTCAATTTACTGAAACATTGAATAGAAGCTATGGAAATACCAGGGCGCAATTAGGTCTTGCCTCATGCTATTATCATCAAAAAAAATATTCCGCTGCAGTTATTGTGTATGAGCAGTTGCGGGATCATTTGCCGCAGGATGCGATGGTGCTTTATATCCGATGTTTGATCAAAGAAAATTCGCTTCAGCAGGCTGCTGAATTGTATCAAAAAATACTGGTTCAGTCTCCCGGTTTTAAGGATGAGGAAATTGATCAGTACCTGCGCCTTCCTTCTAGTTCAGCCACTCACCAGGATATTGATGAAGAAGAGGAGATGTTATCGCAGAAATATTTCATGGAAAAACCGCGATTAAAATTTGAAGATGTGGGTGGAATGAAAAGAGTGAAAGACGAAATATCTTTAAAGATCATTGATCCATTGAAAAATCCCGCGCTATATAAAGCATATGGCAAAAAGATCGGGGGAGGAATTTTATTGTACGGACCTCCGGGCTGCGGTAAAACATTTATTGCCAAAGCAACCGCTGGAGAGATCGATGCCAAATTTATCAATATAGGGCTGCATGATATTTTGGATATGTGGGTTGGGAACAGCGAAAAGAACCTCCATGAAATTTTTGAACTTGCACGAAAAAATGCACCCTGTGTATTATTTTTTGATGAAGTAGATGCCATTGGCGCAAGCCGCAGCGATCTGCGTCAATCGGCCATGCGGCATGTGATCAACCAGTTTTTGGCAGAGCTCGATGGAGTACAGACCAATAATGAGGGTGTGTTGATACTTGCGGCAACAAATGCGCCATGGAGCGTGGATGCAGCCTTTCGGAGACCGGGTCGTTTCGACCGGATCATTTTTGTGGAACCCCCGGACGCTGCTGCACGTGAAGAAATTCTCCAGAGCTTATTGAAAGAAAAGCCTACCGAGAGCATTGATACAAAAAAAGTGGCCGAACAGCTCAATGACTTTTCAGGTGCCGATATTAAGGCGTTGATCGATCTTGCCATTGAAGACAAATTGCGTGAGGCGATGTCACTGGGAACCATTCAACCCATTACTACCAAAGACCTGTTGAAAGCCGGCCGGACGCAAAAACCAACAACGCTCGAATGGTTTGCCTCTGCACGCAATTATGCCTTATACGCAAATGAATCCGGACTCTACGACGAAATACTTCGTTATTTGAAGATTAAGAAATGATGCAACGGGGTCACCATGATAAATATCGATATTCTTCTGGAACGCGCTCGGGTACTCTTAGAACAGGGAAGAAATAAGGACGCCATCCTGCAATTGCAGCAGGCCTTGCATCAGGATCCCCAAAATGATTTTGCCTTATCGTTGATGGGACGATGCCTCTATAATCAAAAAAAATATGACGAAGGCATGGGTTTCATCAACCAGGCTATCAGTATACGCGCCGATGAAGATTATTATTTCTACCTGCTGGCCTTCGGCCATTATTACAAAGACCAGAATCTTGTTGCCCAACGCATGTTGAATAAAGCCATTGCATTGAATCCATATGCAGCCGATTATTTTGGTTTATCGGCGTTGATATGTATCGAGGAAGTAGAGTTGAAGGATGCGCTGAAAAAAGCCAATGAAGGATTGGAAATCGATCCTGAAAATATTACCTGCCTCAATGCAAGGGCAACGGCGCTGAACAAATTGAAACAAACCGATGCTGCCATAGAAACGATGCGTGCGGCACTGGAGCAGAATCCGGAAAATGAATTTACGCATACAACAGTTGGCTGGAATTTTTTGGAGAAGGGAAAACACAAAGAAGCTGCACACCATTTTCGCGAAGCGTTGCGTATCCATCCCAATCTTGAAAGCGCGCAATCCGGATTAAAGCAGGCTTTGAAATCAAGAATTCCACCATACCGGTGGTTGTTACAATATAGTTTCTGGATCAGTAACAAAGGAAAAAATCTACAGTGGATACTTCCATTGGCTCTATTCGTTTTGGTGCGGGTAGTCATTGCAGTATTGGGAGAAGACAGCCAGCTTTCGATAGCTGTAGTTTCTGTAATGGCCGCCTACCTTTTATTTGTTGTCTCCTCCTGGGTGATAAACCCCATCGCGAACTTTACCCTGCTTTTTAATAAAGACGGAAAATATGCATTGACGAATTCAGAGAGATGGTCTGCCATTAGCGCTGTTTCGGCTTTGGTGATTGGATTATTGATGATGCTGATTGGCTATATCTTTTCTTCTCCTGCAACGGTGTCGTTCACGGATTTTATTCCCGGCCTCATACTTTTTTCACTGGCATTGCCACTGAGTAATATGCAATTCCCGGTAAGCTTCAAAACCAAAAAGGGAAGTGGTTTTGTTGCTTTAATCCTGGTTATCCTAGGCCTGTTCAGTGTTTTGATGCTCTTTATCGACAAAGAAGGGGCATCATTTTTTCTTGTGATCTATTTTATTTTATTTATTGGTTATAACTGGACAGGATTATTCAGAAATTAATTTTATATTTTCAATAATTTCTGAAAATTATGTAATTTTAAGCTTTAAATGAATTTTATGAATATAGTCATAGTAGGGGGCGGTTTTGGAGGATTAAAATTAGCCAGGAAGCTCAACAATAAACCGGGATTTGATGTTGTGCTGATAGACAAATTCAATTACCACCAGTTTCAGCCATTGTTTTACCAGGTAGCTACTGCCGGGCTTGATGCAAGTAATATATCTTTTCCATTAAGAAAAGTTTTTCACAACAGTAAGAATGTAAGGATCCGTTTGGCGGAAGTGCTGGAGATCATTCCCTCAGAAAACAGGTTACGATTGGACACAGGAGAAATCGATTACGATATCCTGGTGATCGCAACGGGGGCTGACACTAATTTTTTCGGAAACACAAACCTTATAGAAAAAGCATTTCCGATGAAATCGACTGTTGAGGCAATACAACTTCGTCACCAGCTGATACAAAATTTTGAGGATGCATTGCTGGTAAAATCTCCGGCCGAACTGGAAAAATTGTTAACCATCGTAATCGTGGGCGGAGGGCCAACCGGGGTCGAATTAAGCGGAGCGATCGCCGAAATGAAACGTTTTGTGTTGCCGAAGGATTATCCCGAGATCGATTTCGCGAAGATGAAAATCTATTTGATTGAAGGGGGTGGAAAAACGCTCGGTACCATGAGCGAAAAATCCTCAGCGGATTCGCGTCACTATCTTGAGCGCTTAGGGGTCACCGTTCTTACCAATACCGTCGTAAAGGATTACGACGGGGATAAGGTAACCTTCCAGGATGGTAATTCAATTTGCTCCAGTGTTGTTATCTGGGCCGCGGGGATCAGGGGAAATGTTCCGAAAGGCATTCAAAAAGACCTGATCGCAAAAGGCAACCGGATCAAAGTCGACCGGTATAATAAAGTATTGGGTTTTCAGAATATTTATGCGATCGGCGATATCGCCTATATGGAAACGCCCAAATACCCGGCGGGCCACCCACAGGTGGCGCCGGTGGCTATGCAACAGGCAGATCTGGTAGCAGATAACTTCCGTAAAATGGAAAGAAAAAGCAATCCCGCGCAATTGATGGAGTTTGAATATTACGACAAGGGATCGATGGCCACGGTTGGACGAAAT
>JACMLY010000139.1 GCA_014379345.1 Chitinophagaceae bacterium | reverse complement strand
GGCGGTACATGATAAGAAACAACGGGTTCGTCGCCTTTCCAATCAATAAGACACTGCGCGGTCGCGGGCTCATTTCTGTCCAGCGGATAATCAATTGCCTTACTCTTTAAAACCCTTGAACCGTTTTTAACTGTCTGAGTGGCTGCGAGGTTTTCGGCCCATACTGCCCAAAAGATGTGTCTGTCTTTGCTTTCATCCGGCAGCCATAAAAATGAAAATGCTGATTTAATGCCGAGCAAAAGAACTTGTTCGTGAAAAACCCGTAAAGTATCATCAAGTTCTTTTGAATGTTGCATGAGCATACTTTGTGTGCGGGTACGTTCTAATGCTGCCTCAATCTTTGCTTCCCGGGCCTGCTCTTCTGCTTTTTGCAAATCAAGAAAGCGGGTATAGGTTTGATCGAACACACCTGCAAATCTTTCCAACAACCGGATAGTTTCCTGCGGCAGAAGATCAAGAGTAATAATTGAAATATACCCTTTTGAAAAAAAAGCACAGGTATTTACCTTCTTATGAATATCTACATTATCGTTCACAGGAAAATTGATCTGTTTTAAGTAGGCCATAAATTCCGTTAAATCGGATCCGGCCATTTCTACTACTAAACTCTTTTGCTGTTGTTTCCAGGAGTTATAAGCGATTTTATACATTACGGGCTCCTGAGTGCTTACTTTAAATTTTTGATTTATTGATAAACCTTCAACGCCTGTTATCCAAAGATCGAATGCATTTTCTTCCTCGTTAATAACAGCAATAGTAATGCCTTCTGGTTTTTCATTTAGTTCCTTTAACTGATGATAAAGTACAGAACTGGTTTCAATCAGTTCATCGCTTCGCTGCATAGCCATTGTTCTGCTTCTCACTTTTTCCAATGCAGCTTCAATCCTTGCTTCTCTTGCCTGTGCTTCTGCTTTTGTAATATCCGTGTAGCGCTTGTAAGCAAGGTCGAAGACATTGCTGAACCGTTTGAGCACTGCCAACTGCATTTCTGAAACAGGTTCAAAATTTGAAATGCCCAAATCGCCTTTAACAACTGAATAAAAATAATAATAGAGCGATGTGATATTTCCCAACCGTGGATCGTCCTGTTCGCCGTTTTCCTTTCTGAATTCTCTCCAGTCCGCTAATTCTTTACCGGTAACCACCATTTCAGCAAAAGCATTTGTCGAACTTTTAATTTGCTTTACATGGTTTTGAACCATTGGATTGCTGTTATAAAAAATAGTAGTAATGGTTTTGCCTGCATAGGCCGAAAAATCATAATTCAGAAAAGAACCTTTAGCATCGTCGTGAATATTGATCATTGCATTTCTCAGCTTAATAAATCCTAACTTTTCAAGTTCATAGAAAACTGTTTCGCAAATTCTTAACAGGTCATTGGGATTTTGCATAGCCATGGCAACTGTTCTGACTCTTTCGAGGGAGGATTCGATTTCCAGTTCGTAGTTTTTATGTTCTAACTCAACCGTGCGGCGTTTTACTGCTTCACGAAGCTCCCTGTTTTCCCGGCTGATCTTTTCCATACCCATTTGTTCACCCTTTTCCGCCTGTGAGTCGGGCAAGGATCCGTGTTGGTGTATGATTTTCCAGCTTCCCTCTTTTTTGCTGAACAGCGTAGATACGCGGCCGTGACCATAAAAACTCCATTCGTCCTCCTGTAAAAAATAAAAATCATGCAGCTCCTGCACCATCACATTTTCATCATAAGGCAGCACTTTTATTTTCCGGTTCCTAAATTCTCCTTTGTCACTTATTTGTTCCGCTGTGGCGGTATAAAATTCAACGGCAGGCTTTTTATTATCAAAAACATCAAAGGCGGTAGAACCGATGATATGGCAGTCTTCGTCAAGCAACGAAGCGAAGGTTTTCATATCTCCTTTGAGATAGCTGTCCCAATAAGAATGATAGGCTTTTAAAATTTCCGCTTCCAGCTTTTTGGTCAGTTTCATTGCTTGATAATTGGGATACTGATTATAAATATTGTCCCCTCGCTTTCTTTTGTTTTGACGCCCATTTCGCCACCGTGTGCCTTTACAATATCGTAGCTTAAACTCAATCCCAAGCCTGTTCCCTGGCCTGTTGGTTTAGTAGTGAAGAAAGGTTGAAAGATCTTGTCTAAGATCTTTTGAGGAATTCCATTGCCATTGTCAGCAACTTTTATTTCTACTTTATCCCCGATTCTCTTCGTTGAAATTGAAACAGTAGGTTGGTAATTTTCTGATTCCCGCTGCCTTTTTTCCCCAACAACATAAAATGCATTTGTTATCAAATTAAGGATGACTCTACCAATGTCCTGCGGAATAATATTGATTTGTCCGATGGATTCGTCATAATCGGTATTCAACGTAGCGTTGAACGCTTTTTCTTTTGCCCGTAAGCCATGATAGGCCAGGCGTAAATATTCATCAGCCAGGGCATTAATATCTGTTGGTTCTTTTTGTCCGCTGCTGGTCCTGGAATGCTGCAGCATTCCTTTTACAATACTATCGGCACGTTTGCCATGATGCAATATCTTTTCAAGATTTTGAATGACGTCACCGGCTATTTGTTTTACTTCTTTCGTATTTCCGTTATTCAGTTCTGTTTTCATTTCATCAAGCAGCTCTTTACTAACTTCTGAAAAATTATTAACGAAGTTCAACGGATTTTGAATTTCATGTGCAATGCCTGCAGTAAGTTCACCGAGCGAGGCCATTTTTTCGGATTGAATAAGTTGCGACTGGGCTGATTTAAGTTCAGTAAGCGTTTTTTCAAGACTGTCGCGTTGGGTGGCAATAGCAGTGTTACTTTGATTTAATTCGAGATTTGCCTTGTTAAGATCTTTGGTTCTTGAAGTCACCTGAGCTTCCAGTGATTCATTCTGTTTCCTCACCACACTTGTCCTCCACCTCACAACTATCCATATAAAAAGTAACAGCGCCACTACAACCAATATTCGAAACCATACTGTTTCATAAAAGAATGGCTTGATGATAAAATGGAACGATGCACCGGTTTCATTCCATATTCCGTCGTTGTTACTGGCAATCACCTGGAAGGTGTAATCACCGGAAGGAATATTCGTGTAGTAGGCCCTTCGATCTCCCACCGAATTTATCCAGTCTTTATCGTAACCTATTAACCTGAATCTGATCTGAACTTTTTCAGGTGCTACCAGGCTCAGACCGCTGTATTGAAATACATAGCGGTGATTTCCCGGTGTGAAAATATTATCTTTTGACAAGTCGATCGTGCTGCTGTCTCTTACAACGGCATGAATGACTACCGGCGGCGGGTGAGGATTCGAAATTAATTTGTCAGGATCTATTTCTACCAGGCCGCCAAATGTGGGAATTAATAATTTGCCTGAGGACGTAATCGCACTATGCCTGGCGCCAACGCACTGCCGGTCCAGCATTCCATCAGCGTCGTCATATAACCGCCAGTCAATCTTCTCTATTTTCTTATCAAAGTAATCTACCAACTCCTGCTTTCGTGCCCGCAACAATCCACGATTGGAGGGAAACCATATATAGCCTTGATCATCCGGTAAAAATCCAAACAAAGCATTTTCAGGCAGTCCGTCCTTAAACCCAATATTGGATAGTTTACCGTCTTTGTACCTGGAAAGCCCTGCCTGGGTTGGCAACCAAATAACACCATCCTCATCTTCGTAAGAATCGAAAACGCCGATATTTGGCAAATCGCCTGGTTCATTCAAATAAACCGCTTCCCCTGACTTGTCGATAATAAAGGCTCCTTTGTTAAAAGTGGTAACCAGCCAGTTTCCATTTTTCAATTTACGTATTGTACTGATGAACATTGGTTTAAAATTGACCTTCGGAAGGTTCAGCATTTCGATTTCATCATTGCCATTTAAAAAGCCGATCCCTGTATAAGGCATCCCTAACCAAATTCTTTTGTCGCCATCTTCATAGACATATCTCGGATTTCCTTTTGCGGCAATCAGCTTTTCTCCCTGAGGGGAGATTTTGATAATATAAGAATTTGTACAGACCCATATATTTCCCCTGCTGTCGAGATACAAATGGAAGACCTCCCTGATCTTTTCACCTGCCTCCCGGTTTTTAAAAATGTAAGGACGAACCAGTCCCTGCTCCACCCAAAACAATTTGCCCAGCGAGCCTACCATATACCTCACAGAATCGATGGCGCAGATCCCTGAAACGCGGTTATCTGATAAGCCATCCTGTACTGAATAATTGGTGAACTTGCAGTAGCTGAGCTTATATATTCCGTCTTGTGATGACAGCCAAATATTTCCTTCTTTATCTTCCAGGAGATTGGTGATGCTCTGCGATCGCAGCGGATGATTTTCCGGAATAAAAGCAAATGTTTCCGAATTGGCCGGCATGTAAGCCAGGCCAGACGTTGTAGCCGCCCACAAACCACCTCTCCTGTCCTCAAGCAACAATCCGGACGTATAAGCATTTTTTATAAAGGCTTTGTTCTCCATGCCGGGATAAAGTTCCATAGTAGTGTCTTTCCAGAGATAGAGCCCATTCTCTGAACTAAGCCAGATCCTGTTTTTTTTGTCAACATACACTTCATTGTAATTCTGGTCTGGCCTTGTTCCTTTCAGATAAGGATTGACTTCGGTGTTCAAAAGGATTGTGTCTATTTTACTCCTGGTAATTCTTGTCAGGTTATTGTTTATCAGTCGCCACTGGGTGCCCGATTTGTCAACACTATTGGGTGAAAACAGTCGACCTTCTTTAAACAGGGCATCGCGGGCGGCGAAGTCTAGTTCTGTGAATTTTTTGGAGCTGGTAGCAAAAAAAAGGAATGGATTTTTGCTGGTATTTGTCAGAAAAAGCAATTCCCCCTTGTCGGATGCCGCCAAAAGACGCAATGAATTGTAACCACTCAGAAAAGCTTTGAACTGGCCATTTTTATAGGCCAGCAAGCCGCTGTTCGGCGTAGGTATCCACAAGGTGCTGTCTGCGGTTTCTGCAATTGCACTTTCAACAATATCCGTTTTCATCAAAGGAACTGTGCGTGAATTGAACGATTTAAAGTTTACACCGTCGAAGCGGGCGAGACTTGAATAACTCGTCAGCCATAAAAATCCGTCCTTGCTTTGATGCATGGTCAGCACAAGGTCGTTGGGCAAACCTTTTTTTGAATCCCAATGTTCAACCCTGAACTGGCTGAAGGGATTTTGTTGCTGTGCAGGACCAAATATCCATGCCATTGCAAAACAAAAAGTCAGTAGAAATATTTTTATCATTGCGCTGAAGTGTCTGGAATTTTAATAACAAAAGTGGTGCCTTGTCCTTCATCTGATTCTACTGTGAGCTCCCCACCGTGCGCTTTTACAATATCATAGGCAAGTGACAACCCCAGTCCCATACCTTGTCCGGTTGGTTTGGTAGTAAAAAAGGGTTGAAAGATCTTATGCAGGACTTTTGGAGGAATACCATTGCCGTTGTCTTTTACGCTAAGTTCTATTTTGCCTGTAAGCTTTTTTGTAGTTACCCAAACAGCCGGTTCGTAGCCGGAGTTGTGTTGTTTTCGTTTTTCGTCCACCGTATAGAATGCGTTATTGATCAGGTTAAGAAGAACTCGTCCAATGTCCTGTGGAATGATATTGATTTGTTCAATCGTTTCATCATAGTTTGTTTTCAGCGTGGCATTGAAAGACTTTTCTTTCGCCCGAAGTCCATGATAAGCCAGGCGTAAATATTCATCCGCTAAAGCATTAATATCGGTCGGTTCTTTTTGTCCGTTACTTGTTCTTGAATGCTGCAGCATTCCTTTTACAATACCATCAGCCCGTTTGCCGTGGTATAATATCTTTTCCAGGTTTTGAATTACATCTGCTGCTATACTTTTTGCAT
The DNA here is from genome assembly GCA_014379345.1 of Chitinophagaceae bacterium. Taxonomy (GTDB): domain Bacteria; phylum Bacteroidota; class Bacteroidia; order Chitinophagales; family Chitinophagaceae; genus Flavitalea. The sequence goes on along the minus strand of JACMLY010000139.1, from coordinate 3,638 downwards.
CTTCCGTATTACCGTTATCCAACTCAGTTTTCATTTCATCGAGTAACTCTTTACTTACTTCTGAAAAATTATTGACAAAGTTTAATGGGTTTTGAATTTCATGGGCAATGCCTGCAGTGAGTTCACCAAGCGAAGCCATTTTTTCAGATTGGACAAGCTTCGCCTGTGCGGCTTTTAATTCTTCCAATGATATAGTGAGCGCTGAGTTGGTTTCTTCGATTGCTTTGCGCTTTTGCTCCAGTTCTTCAATGGTCTCTTCGAGTAAAATAGCAGTGGTTCGTTTTACTTTTTCTGTTCTGTCGAGTTTGAAGGCAGTTATCGTCAATTCTTTATCAACGCCTTTTAATAATTGGGAAATTTTATTTTTTTCGTCCTCAGTTAAATTTCCATCCCGCTGAATAAAATCTACTATCGTTTGCAGATGTTGGTTCATTATCAGCTATTTTTCTTTTAATACTACCACACAGCATGTATTGTTATGAAACTCATGTTTACCGTTTTTCGATTTACCAAATTCGCCATAGCTGAAAAAACCAATAAAGGGAGCATTCCACACTTTTATAACCCTTTCAATTTCTTCGCTTGTCATCACACCAAATGATAAATATCTGCTGATACAGGAGAACATGATCATGGCATCAGCATCGGTTTGTATTTCGCTTTTAAGATCCGCACACTCTGCTACCACTGTGTCAATCACATCAAAGTCGGGGGGCAGAGAAAAGCGGACTTTTGCACCCTGTGGCACATTACCCGCACATATCAGTGAACGGTCTTCTTTGTTGCCGAACATCGCGGTGCGCATTACAGGTGGCGCATTTTCCCTTTCCAACTGCAACGGATAATAAGCTCCGATATTTGTCAATACATCCTTTCCCGGGTCGAGGTCAATATCCAGCCCGAGGTATTTAATGACCAAATCAAGTGCAGGCTTATCATCAATAGTATAAACAATGTTACCACTGCTTTTTGTTACTGTTTTAGTGATACCAATCGGTTTCCACCCACAAGTTGCAATTCCTTTAATATCTATTTTATTTTCATCAATAATAATGGCTACTAATCCTGTGACGCTTTTCTTACCATATGTAAAAACAAGTGGCTCCCTCAGCAAAAGATCATCACCGGCCATTCCCCCAAAAATGGTTACCTCAGCACCGAATCCTTCTTCAATACCTTTTATAATTTCCTCCCCGTCGGTTTGCAGCCATCCGGATGCAATAACAAATGCCGGATTGGAAAAAGTCTTCTTCCCTTCGCTTCCGAGCTGTTTGGAAATCTCTGCAACTGAACTGTCACCGGTTTCAAAAAACAATATGCTGAAACAATCAGGTTTCATATCAAGCAACATGACAACAATACCCCCTTCTGAGATTTCACTGGTTATAAATTCTCCGGATGTAGTGGCTCCAAAAATGCTGATGCCTTCACTGTTAAGTAAAGTGCAAACGGCATCCCGGTCCTGCTTTATAGAAATAAAGACGATGGCCAGGGTTGGTTTAAATCCATCCGCCAAAGTTTCAATTAAAGAAGCTTGAATTTCAGGTGGACTATTTCCTTTAATTGTTTTTGCTTTCATTAGAGAAACAGCTTTGATTAAATGAATTACATAACGATATTATTTCATCGCTTCTGAAACTTGTTTTGTATCGGCGTACTGTTGGAACTTTGTTGCTTTGCCATTCTTCAACGACCAGATATGAGTAAACTGTGAATTAATAATTTTTCCCGTTATCTTATTCTTTGCATTGTATCTGCCCGTTACAATGACCATGCTATCGTTGGTTTCATGATATTCAAGGTCGGACAGAATCCAGTATTCCCAGTCTGCACCAATACGGGCAAATACCCCGCCTGCAACGGCATCAGGTCCTATGTACGGATTTCTGTCCGCGTAGGGAAAGTTCTCAGCTTCATTCCATTCAATGGCTGCATCCATTCCATTCAGAAAAGTCGGGAAATCTCCTTGTGAAACGGCATAATACATTTCTTTAATCGCGCTTATATTTTCCATGATGCTTGAATTGGTTTGTTACTATTCATGATGATGATCCGATCATTTTATTTTTCCTTCAACACCACACAACATGTCGTCAAATTGTGCATTTCTAAATTTCCGCCGGTAGCCCTTGCCAGTTCGGCATTGCTGAACATGCCCACCATCGGTACATCCCATACTTTCCGCATGCCTTCGATTTCGTCGCTGATCAGTGGGCCCAGCGCAACCAATCTGCCGCCACAACTGAATACGATTAACGCATCTGCTTCAGGCATTTCAGTTGCTTTTAAATCTTCGCAACCTTGAATTACTTTTTCTACTACATCAAAGTCGGGAGGTAATGAAAATCGAACTTTAGAGCCCTGGGGAACTGAGCCGCTACAATAAAAGGAGTGGTCAGTCCAATCTATCAAAAGACCAGGCCGCATAACCGGGTCTCCCACTTCGCGTTGTAATTGTAATGGAAACAAGGTAGCCAGTTCCATAGAAAAGCTATTGTCCGGCGAAAGATTGAGGAGACCTCCAAACTTTGCTGTCAGATCCAGTACCGGCGCATCATCTACCGTATACACATGATTCCCTACACTTTTAGTCACCATTCTTGCTGTACCCATTGGCTTCCAGCCACAGGTAGCCCGGCCGCTAATTTTAATTTTATTTTCATCCAGCGCCAACACGACCATACCCTGTTTAGTGGCTTTGCCATTGGTGAAAACAATTTGCTCCGAAAAGGTAAAATCATCACCCGCCATGCACCCATAGATATTTACCTGCTTGCCTATGATATCTTCAAAACCAAAAAGCAATTGCTCTGCATCCGTTTCCAGGTGGCTGCCGGATAAGAGAAGAGCCGGGTTACTAAATTGTTCCAATGCTTTTTTTGCCGTAGCGGCGGCTACTTCCCGGTAGTTTTTATTGGGAAACTCTTCGAACTGGATACTAAAATACGCCGGGTTCATATCCAGTAGCATGATTGCTGCAGATTCCTTTTCCGTTGTATTGTCAATAAATTCGCCATTCGTGGTAGCACCAAAGATGCGAATGCCTGTGTCATCAAGCAGTTTGCAAATGGCATTTAGGTCTTGTTTAATGGAAACAAAAACAATTGCCAGCGTCGGTGTAAACCCGTCGACCATACTTTGTAACAGTGCAGTTTTTATTTCGTCTGTGGAACTTCCTTTGATTGATTTTGCTTTCATCATGAGCCATTTTGAAATTTTATTTTTGTTTTATGATTTAACTGCGCAGGCAAATACTAAAATTAACAAGATCAGGAAGCAGAATAGTTTCACTTTTTCTATTTTTCTTTCAACACCACCCAACAGCAGGTGGTAGAATGAAATTCATGTTTGCCATTGATTGCTCTTCCATATTCGCCATAAGTAAAGAACCCTGCCATCGGGGCCTTCCATACATCACTTAAACCATCGTTTTCTACGTTGGTCAAAGGACCCAGTGCGCTGTATCTGCCGGCACAGGAAAATATCAATAAAGCTTCCGCTTCAGCATGGCTTGTATTTTTTAATTCATTTGCGCCTTCCAACACTTTTTCTACTATATCAAAATCAGGGGGCATGGAAAAACGTAGCCTGGAACCCTGCGGCACATCGAAATCACAGACCAACGCATTTTCATCTGT
>JACMLY010000138.1 GCA_014379345.1 Chitinophagaceae bacterium | reverse complement strand
GCATCTTAGGGATCTAAACATTTGGGATCTTTGATTATTATCAGGAGGTTCGAAGTGAAAATCTCTCAGATCCCTCGTACCTCGGGATGACAGAGAAAAAAAGTGGGATGACAGGAAAAAAACCCCCACCCTGTCATGCTGAGGTACGAAGCATCTTAGGGATCTAAACATTTGGGATCTTTGATTATTATCAGGAGGTTCGAAGTGAAAATCTCTCAGATCCCTCGTACCTCGGGATGACAGAGAAAAAAAAGTGGGATGACAGGAAAAAAACCCTACCCTGTCATGCTGAGGTACGAAGCATCTTAGGGATCTAAACATTTGGGATCTTTGATTATTATCAGGAGGTTCGAAGTGAAAATCTCTCAGATCCCTCGTACCCTGCCTGCCGGGCAGGCAGGCAGGGGATGACAGAAGAGAAAAAAAGAATATCCGGGAATATCTTTAGTGTACGGTTTGCAAGAAATTAACTTCCTTACAAAGCATTCTCTTCACTCTTTATCTCCTTTTCATTACTCTTTGTCCCCTAGCCCCCATTTTTAACCACGAAATCGTTTTATCAGGCAATAGAGATTTAGTTAGTAGATTGCTTTACAATTTTTTGTATTGATTTATGGAGTCTGTAAACATAAAAAAACTGGCGAATATTCTCAATATCTCCATATCCACCGTTTCAAAGGCGTTGCGGGATAGTCATGATATTAGCAAAGAGACCAAAGAAAAGGTGATCGCGTTGGCCAGTGAATTGAATTATCAACCCAATCCGCACGCCAGCAGCTTGCGTAAGGCTAAAAGCAAAACCATCGCGGTGATCATTCCCGAAATAGCAAATAATTATTTTAGCCTGGCGATCAATGGCATTGAATCCATTGCGCAGGAAAAAGGATATCATGTATTGATCTACTTGACGCACGAGAGTTACCTGAAAGAAGTAGCCCTGATCAGGCTTTTACATGGTGGTCGCGTAGATGGTATTCTTATATCGCTGTCAAGCACTACCACCGATTATTCCCATCTCGAAGAAGTACAGGGAAAGGGTCTGCCCCTTGTTTTCTTTGACAGGGTTTGTGAAAATTTAAACACCGTCAGCATCACAACCGACGATTATGAAAGTGCTTATAATGCAACAAAACACCTGATCGGTCAGGGCTGCAAAAAAATAGCTCACCTGATGATCTCAAAAAACCTGTCAATTGGAAACAAGCGTTTAAAGGGTTACCTCAAAGCGCTGGAAGAACTTGAGCTGCCTGTTGATGAAACGATGATCATCAACTGTACCAATGAAGAAGAAACCAATTTTGAACTGATCAAAATCCTGCTACAGGAAAAAAGACCGGATGGCATTTTTGCAGCCGTTGAGCGCTATGCGATCTCTGCCTATGAAGCATCTAAGCAACTTAATATCTCAATTCCGAAAGATCTTAAGATTATCAGCTTTTCCAACCTGCAGACAGCTTCTTTACTGAACCCATCCCTCACAACCATTACCCAACCCGCTTTTGATATAGGCCGGCAGGCAGCAACCATTTTGTTCAGGGCTCTCGAAGAAAAACGATACCTGTTAAAAAACGAGCACATTGTTTTCAAGTCCGAACTTATTGAAAGGGAATCTACCAGCAAATAACAATTGCCAGTTGGCAATTGACAGCCCTGAATTCCGAGTTTTAAGTTAATTTCTTAATCTGCCATCTAATTCTTCACATCATACATCGTACTTCGTACTTCGTACTTACTTCAAATACCATTTCTTAAACCTTCCCAAGGCTTCGATAAAATAATAATCCGCGTAAGTAAGAGGTACATCTATTTCAGACCTGCCCGGCAAATGCCCGACACTGTGCTTCAACAGGAAACCTCCATTTGTTCCCAAAGATGCGCGGTACGCAGGCGAGGAAAGAGAACGCAGAATGATTTCAGCCACTGCTATATATTCTTTTCGTTCTTTTTCTTTGGAAAACTGCGCCAGCTCCAACAGAGCCGAAGCCGTAATGGCCGCGGCAGAAGCATCACGCTTTACGTTGGGTATATCAGGAACATTGAAATCCCAGTAAGGAATTTTATCCGCCGGAAGATTCGGGTGATCCAACATAAAACGGGCAATATGATTTGCCAGTTGCAGGTATTCCTTGTTTTTTGTAAATCGGTACATAACAATATAGCCATACAGCCCCCAGGCCTGTCCACGCGCCCAGGCTGATTCATCGGCATACCCCTGGTGTGTGATCTTGCGGGCGACCCCACCTGATTTAAGATCATAATCCAAAACATGGTACGAACTATGGTCGGGCCTGAAATGATTCTTCAGTGTAGTATTGGCATGATTGACGGCGATCTGGTGAAATCTTTTATCACCCCCGTTTTTGGTTACCCACTCGAGTAATTCAAGATTCATCATATTGTCAATGATAACCGGACACTTAAAATTTTTACCGGAATCCCAGGATTGGATCACATTGATTGAAGGCCGATATCTTGTGGCCAAAGAAGACGCAGCTGTAAATATCACTTCCTTATAAGCAGAATTTCTGGTTATATCATAGGCAGTTCCAAAGCTGCAAAACATCATAAACCCTAAGTCGTGGTTACCTGTATAATGCTTTTCTGGTTCCAGGATGCCAAGTCTTTTTTCAGCTTCTTCCCTGATCGCCTTGTCTTTTGTATGATCATAAATCATCCAAAGTGTTCCGGGATAAAAACCGCTGCACCACCATTTGGTATTGCTCGTTACCAGGCTGTCTTTTGAACTGTCGTACGAGCGGGGCATAACCGCCGGCGGAACATTGTTCAACAATACCTTATACTGTTGCGCCGCAAACGTCATGTTTTCATCAATCAGCTGCTTCATCCCCATATTGGAATTCTGAGCTGATGCAGTAATAGCAAACACGCAAGCAAAGACAAACATCTTTATACTTCTCATCATCTTTAAAATTTAGGAAATGAAATATTAGTTTAAGTCGACATGCGCCTTAATAATTGTACTGGAGTTATAATGGGTGAGGCATCAACGGCTGTTTCCTTTATACCGCTTTTTAAGATGCGTAAAAGTTCATTTACGATCACTTTACCGATTTGACCGGGGAATTGTTCAATGGTTGTGATGGAAGGGGTCACAATGGCGGATCTCGGATCATTCGAGTAGCCGACGATCTTCAATTCGCCGGGTACTGAAATGCCCAGCTCTTTAGCAAATTCCAAAGCCGTTAAAGCACTCACGTCATTAGCAGCAAATATTGCTTCGGGATAAGGTTTTTTAGCAAACAACCGATGCATGGCTTTCCGCGCATTCTCGGCATTCAACTCCTGATAAAATACATGCTCTTCATGAATAGGTATATTATTCTGAACCATCGCTTTTTCAAAACCGGCATAACGGTCGATATACAAATTGCAATTCAATGGCCCCGATATGAACGCGATCCGGCGTGAGCCGAGCTCGATCAGATGAGAGGTGGCAAGATAAGCCCCCCGAAAATCATCTCCTTTTATAATGAATGCGGGGTAGGGCTTAACAGGTACCCTGTCATAAAAGACTATCGGAATATCATTCTGTCTTAAGATATCAAAATGGCTAAAATCAGATGTGTATAGGGTGCAGGCGGCTATTACCGCATCTACGCGGTAAGCATTTAACTTTTGAGTCAGTTCTTTTTCCATTTCTACAGAATCGTTCGACTGGCAGATGATCAGGCTGTAACCGTGTGCGTGCAAACCATTCTGGATCGCTGTAATGATCTCTGCATGAACAAACATAGAGATACGGGGTACAATCAGTCCGATGGTATACGTTTTATTGGTGCGAAGACCTGAAGCCATCAGGTTTCTTTTATATCCCATTTGCTCCACTTTTGCCATTACCTTGGTGCGCGTTGTTTCATGTACATGCGGATGATTATTCAGTACACGCGATATGGTAGCCGGCGATAATCGCAATGCCTCAGCGATCCCCTGGATAGAATGATTTCTGGAACTTTTGTGTTTTTTCATAATGGCTATATGAACAAAGAAAACCTACACCATTCTATTCTCCCATTTTTTTGTACATGCCCAAACCCTCTCCCCTACCTTATTATCTGTATACGATCATCTTGAACAGGAAGCAACCAGCTTTTCATTCCATGAACTGTGTTTTGGATATCATGTCTCCCATTAAAATGAAAAATTGTTTCTGCCGAAACAGTTCTTCACCAACAATAATATTTGATTTCATCGACCTTGCCATCTTTTCTTACCTGAAATCGTTTTCAACTCTACATGAAAAAGGGAAAGTCAATAACTGCATGAGCAAGTCTGAAGCCGGCAAGATAACCTTCGTTAGCAGGTAGATAGTCAATGGCATAAGCAATCTGTTTACAGGGCGAAACAATAACAAATCAAACTTGATGAAAAAATCTGGAATCGTTTTCAGAAATGGCAGAAATATTTACTGAAACGTTTTCGTAAAACAATTCAATAAAAATATCCATTCCCGCATATTTGTGTCACAGAATACCTAATTTTCTTTTTGAAAGGGGCTTTTTATCATGAATAGGTACAAAGCCGGCTATTTCATTTCCCTTTCTGCTACTGAAAAATGATAGATTGCCCGGATCATCTTCTGATAATGAGTTTTGTGTTGTATTAAAACTTATTTCCGGTTTCGATTGCTTTGACACCTAACATTAAAATTGCCGTATGAATGCAAAAAGCTTTTTGTACATCATTTTTATCTCTTTCCTGCTCGGTTCCGTAAATGCATTTGCACAAACAGATCACGTTGGTTCAAACTTAAAGCTACCTGATCATCCACGCATATTACTATTTAATGGTGAGGAAGCAGCCATAAAGAAAACGATTGCCAATGACCAGACATGGACAAATTTGCAGAAGGCGATACTGGTTGAGTCGGATAACCTTTTATCCCTGGCACCAATCGAGCGGATACAAATTGGTCGTCGTTTATTGGATAAATCAAGGGAGGCATTGCGAAGATTATTTTTCCTGTCGTATGCATACCGAATGACAGGAGAACAAAAATATTTTGATCGCGCCGAAAAAGAAATGCTGGTCATAGCCGCTTTTAGCGACTGGAATCCATCGCATTTCTTAGACGTGGCCGAAATGACGATGGCTGTTGCCATTGGCTATGACTGGCTACATGACCGGCTATCCGCCGGCTCAAAAAGTATTATCAAAGATGCTATTTTGAAGAAAGGGCTTGAGCCCTCGCTTGATCCGAAATATAATAGCTGGCTGAAAGCAGAACACAACTGGAACCAGGTGTGCAATGCAGGAATGACCTATGGAGCCATGGCGATCTATGAAGATCAGCCCGAACTGGCAAGGCAAATTATCAACCGCGCAATTGAATCTATTGTTTTGCCAATGAAAGATTATGCCCCTGATGGAGCGTATCCTGAAGGGTATGGATATTGGGGATACGGAACGAGCTTCAATGTCATGTTCATCAGCGCTGTTGAAAAGCTTGCAGGAAAGGATTTTGGCTTAAGTGATCTACCGGGCTTTTTGAAGACCCCTGGTTATATGGAACACATGACCGGAGCTACAGGACAACCTTTTAATTATTCAGATGCCGGTTCTAATGGAGGACTACACCCGGCGATGTTCTGGTTTGCCACCAAAGTAAAAGACCCTTCCCTATTGTGGGTGGAGCGGGATTACTTAATAAACAGAACACCATCATCTCACATGAATAACCGGCTGCTTCCGGCTATTATGTTATGGAGTGGCGGGCTCGGAATTGCTAAAATTACTCCCCCAAAACCTACGATGTGGGTGGGCCATGGCAAGGTTCCTGTTGCTATGATGCGTACCAACTGGACGGATACAAATGCTATATATGTAGCAACAAAAGGAGGTTCGGTTTCTGTCAATCATGCGCATATGGATATTGGATCATTTGTAATGGAAGCCGATGGAGTAAGATGGGCCATGGACTTCGGGATGCAGGATTATGAATCGTTAGAATCAAAAGGGATCAAATTATTCGGAAGAACGCAGGACGCACAGCGCTGGACTGTATTCCGGTTAACGAATCTGGTTCACAATACACTAACTGTGAATAATCAACATCAACTTGTAGAAGGCACCGCCCCGATTACATCTTCTTCTGCTGAATCCATGTTTATGAACGCAATTATCGATATGACGGAAGTGTACAAAGGATCAGTTGGAAAAGCCAACCGTGGAATTGCCATTGTTGATAAAGCGTATGTTGTAGTTCGTGATGAGATCGAAACATTGAATGATATGACTACGATCCGCTGGACGATGTTAACACCCGCGGCTGTGAAGATTACAGGGCCTGCTACAGCAGAATTAACAAAAGATGGAAGGAAATTGATTTTGAAGGTTCAATCGCCCGTAAAGGTTACAATGAAAACCTGGTCAACTGATCCTCCTAACAGTTACGATGCACCCAATCCAGGTACAACGTTAGTGGGTTTTGAACTGACCCTGCCGGCAAATACTAAAGCCGCTTTCAATGTAGATCTGGTGCCGGAAAAAGCGTTGAAAAAAGCAACAAAAAAAATTCAGCCGCTGCCAGGCTGGAATAAGAAATAGCTTGTTGTTATACCATTCGGCTTACACCGATCTTATTTAACCTTCCTCTTATTACGGTTGAATGAAATTATTTGAGAATATGCATTTTAATAGCGTTATACCGTTCAAAAATATTTTAACCTGCTTATTCCTGTTGTTATTGATTCGGTCTGGCGCGCAAAACACGCGTGTCGACGGCTATAAGGGAATATGGTTCACCCTGGGACAGTTTTCAGCCTACGGCGATAAATATTCAGGAGGACTCGGCACCTATACCTCAAGCCATATTCCCATTGCTGTTTACGCTGAGAAGGCAGATAAAACATTTTTTGTATATGGAGGCACAACTGCAAAAAATGAAAAGCACCTGTTGATCATGTTATCGTATTATGATCACAAAAAAGGAATTGTTCCCAAACCTGTTATTGTGTACGACAAAGTTGGCGTAGACGATCCGCATGATAACGCAAGCATTTCCATAGATGAATATGGGTATATCTGGATATTCGTCAGCGGAAGAAATACGACACGCCCCGGAATTATTTTTAAAAGTCATCAACCTTATGAGATAGAGCGTTTTGAAAAAATCACAGCGGGTGAAATGACATATCCCCAACCCTGGTGGATCAATGGTAAGGGATTTTTTTATCTCTTTACAAAATATACGAAGGGCCGGGAATTATACTGGTCCGCCAGTAAAGATGGGAAGACCTGGGATGCAGATCGCAAGTTGTCTGGAATGGGAGGCCACTACCAGTTATCGAACATATGGAAAGATAAACTGGTGACCGTATTCAATTATCACCCGGGCGGAGATGTAAACAAAAGAACGAATATCTACCTGCTTCAAAGCTCCGACATGGGTAAAACATGGACAACGTTGGAAGGAAAAATTATTCATCCCCCGTTAACCGACATCCATGCTGAAGCACTTATAAAAGACTATGAGAAAGAACGGAAGCTGGTGTACCTGAATGATCTGAATTTTGATAAGGATGGCAACCCGGTGATCCTGGCCGTTGTCAGCAAAGGTTTTGAACCCGGACCAAAAGGAAATCCCCGCGAATGGACAATAATAAAATGGAAAAACGGAAAATGGAATTTCTACAAGGTCTGTGAATCCACTCACAATTATGACATGGGCTCCCTGTACATTCACAACGATCATTGGCAGATCATTGGTCCTACCGAAGCCGGGCCTCAATTATATGGAACGGGCGGCGAAATGGCTGTATGGACCAGCGATGATGAAGGGATGGTTTGGAAAAGAACTACAACACTTACGTCCGACAGCGAGCGGAATCACTCCTATGCCCGCCGGCCTTTGAATGCGCATGAAGACTTTTATTCGTTTTGGGCAGATGGCAATGCTGATAAATTCTCTGAATCGAAATTGTATTTCTGTAATAAAAAAGGAAGTAAGGTTTGGATACTGCCCTATGATATGAAAAAAGATTTTGAAAAGCCAGTTGAATTAAAAAATGGTGTCAGAAAATAATTTTCACATTCATGAACGATTCAAAAATAAAATCACACCACTCAAATAAGTCATATGAAGAAAATTGATTGCCTTGTCTTTATTATTTTATTTTTTTTTCAGCTGCGAGCGCAGGATAAAAACCTGTTAAGCGGAAAATACCCAAAGGACGAGCTACAGATGGTGCTGATCCCTGCAGCGCAGTGGACACCCTTTCCCAAAACCAATGATCGCAATGGTTGGGCAAAGGCGGATGACGCGATGATGAAAGCATACCTGAAACAGGCAGAATCTTATACCGATTACAACTGGCCGTCTATTCCTGCAACTAAATCGCTGTTGATCGAAAGAACCGGTGACAGGAATGAATATCAACTCATGAGCTTTGAAAAACGAAATGCGCTTGGAACTTTACTGTTGGCTGAAGTGTACGAAAACAAGGGCCGATTTATTGATCCGATCATAAATGGTGTCTGGTCAATCTGTGAAGAATCTTTCTGGGGTGTTCCCGCGCACCTTCCCCAAACAAAAGAATATTCTGGTTTAATGGATGTGTCGAAACCTTTCGTCGACCTATTTGCTGCAGAAACAGCAACCTTTCTTGCATGGGTTGATTATTTTGTGGGAGATAAGATGGAGGCAGTTTCACCGCAAATCCGGAAACGGATCTATTATGAAACTGACAACCGCATTTTTCAACCACTCATGAACAGGCCACATGGATGGATGACGAAAAATGCGAATGGCCGTCCGCCCAATAACTGGAATCCGTGGATCTGTTCCAATTGGTTGAATACCGCTTTGCTGTTGGAAAAAGATGACACAAAAAGAACAGCAATGGTCGCAAAGATTTTATGGGTGCTCGATGAATTTGTAAATCCTTATCCGCAGGATGGCGGTTGTGATGAAGGCCCCGGTTACTGGGGAGCGGCGGCTGCTTCATTATATGATAATATTTCCCTGCTCAATCTTGCAAGCAGGAATGCTTTTCAATATGTGTATGAAGATGAGAAATTCAAAAACATGGGCCGCTTTATATATCGTGCGCAGATTGGAAAGGAATATTTTTTAAATTTTGCAGATGCCGATCCGCAGCCAGGTATGGCTGCAAATATGATCTATCGTTTCGGAAAAGATATCAATGACCAGGCCATGATGAAGTTTGGCGCTTTTTATCGCCAGCCGGAACAAGGAAGGATTGGTCGGTTTCATTATTTCAGAAATCTTTTCTCCGTTTTTATGCAGGATGAATACCAGAAAGCAAGCCAGGGATTGCCCCTGCCTGCAACTGTATGGCTGCCGGATATACAGGTGATGGTAGCAAGAGACCAGGAAGGAACCACTAACGGATTATTTGTTGCAGCAAAAGGCGGCCATAACGATGAAAGCCATAACCACAATGATATTGGAAATTATGTTGTGTATTATGATGGTCAGCCGCTATTGATCGATGTTGGCAGAGGCACCTACACAAGAAAGACATTTAGCAGCCGCCGTTACGATATCTGGTACAACTGTTCGGACCATCATAACGTACCAACCATTAACGGCGAGACCCAGCCTCCCGGCGCTAATTTTAAAGCGACCAATGTTGCGTTCAGGGACGACAAAAAATTCGCGGAGCTATCGCTGGATCTTGCTAAGTCTTATCCCGAAAAAGCAGGCGTCACTAGCTGGCAACGTTCGATCCGGTTGAACAGGGGGAAAAATGTTGAAGTAAAAGACATCATCTCATTAAAAAAAGCAGATAAGATCACGGAGCATCTGATGACCTGCTACCCTTCCGAGATAGTGAAGCCCGGAGAGCTTGTCATTCACTATAAACCCAAAAATGGAGAAGCGAAAGATTTTGTAGTCAAATACAATGCTGCACAAATGCAGGCTGCGGTAGAAAAAATTCCATTGACTGCTATGGAAGACAAAGGCATTATTGAAAAATGGGGCGATAATATTTACAGGATTAATTTCACGGTTACTGCTCCGAAAGCGAATGATAGATTCAGTTTTGTGATCGCGGTAAAATGAAAGAGGATGACAGAGGAAGAAAGAGGATCACAGGATAGAAAAAGGGCCTGAAAAGGAAAAGCGGCGAAGACAGGAAAAAAAATGAAGAAGGCAACAGAAAACAGATTTTCGCCAGTGAATTATCAGCAACCACAATGAATTACAAATGAGTAAAAAATATAAAATTCTTGTTGCCGCAATACAAATGTATGGCGCACTGCTTATTTTTTGCACGCAGGTTTTTGCGCAGAATTATGATGAATCAAAAGTACCGGCATATACCTTGCCCCCCTTGTTTCCATCCACTATAAATCAAAATGAAAAGAATAATTTATACTGGGAAAGAACGAGACGGCTTGAAGTGCTGGGGTTTTTCAGGAACAGTGTTTATGGCCAAATGCCGAGGACCTATAACGACATGCAATTTGCCATCACAAATGAAGTTCCCGATGCAATGAATGGAAAAGCGAGTTTGAAAGAATTGGCGATTACCGTTTTAAAATCCGGCGCCTCGGTAACGATTCATCTTATTTTATTTATACCTAACAACCGAAAGCAACCTGCACCTGCATTCTTACTGATCAATAACCGGGGTGCAAATAATACCGACCCCAAAAGAATTGAGAAAAGTGAATTCTGGCCTGCAGAAATATTGATCGATAGCGGGTATGCCATTGCCGCATTTCATGTTAATGATGCGGCGCCGGATGATAGTACAACTTATCAAAATGGTGTACTAAAACTTTACCCCGAACAACTGAAAGTTCCAAATGGAATGAAAGCGATCGGCGCATGGGCATGGGCAGCAAGCAGGGTACTGGATTATTTCGAAGAACAAAAAGATGTGGATGCAAAAAGAGTATGTATTGTGGGTCATTCACGCGGCGGCAAAGCAGCTTTATGGGCCGGCGCCGAAGATAAAAGGTTTGCTATTGTCATTTCAAACTGTTCTGGCAATTCAGGGGCAGCATTGTCGAGAAGAAAATTTGGAGAGACTGTCAAACGCATCAATGATCGTTTCCCTTATTGGTTTTGTGGTAACTATAAAAAATATAATGATAACGAAGCTTCATTACCGGTAGATCAGCATATGCTTATTTCGCTCATGGCGCCAAGGCCGGTTTATGTCACCAGTGCTTCCAAAGACCTATGGGCTGATCCAAAAGGCTCATACCTTTCGTTAATACACGCGCAAGAGGCTTATGCACTATATGGAAAACCATCAGCACTTACGCCTGAACCACCGGCAATCAATACTCCAATTATCAATTCTTATCTTGGATATCATAACAGGGAAGGCACTCATGATTTAACAGTATACGACTGGAAAAATTTTATCCAATTCGCAAATTATCATTTCCGCAAACCCTGAAAAACCTGAATACATCTTTGCCACGAATTACACGAATTACCACGAATTAAATTCAATCCGTGCAAATCCGTGTAATCCGTGGCAAAAAACTCTTGCGAAGTCAGACTGCAACAAGATCATCCGTAAATCCAATTTGATTTCGATTAAATAAGCAACACATGAAAATTTATAACTACTTATTCGCCGCTGCCTTTGCATATTTACCATCTGCAAACGATGCTTTGGCCCAATTGAATACGCATACAAAAGAAATAAATACAGCATTCACAAAATTGAACATAGTTAAGTCTCCGCACAATACGATCCCTGAAAATTCCAGCCCTGATCTCGAGATCATCCGAAAACGGATCATCAACGATCTTCTGGAACCGCCAGTCAATTCAGAAGACATAAAAAAATTAATGCAATCCATTCAACCAGATGGAAGCTGGCCGAATATAAATTACGTCGACACTTCCCGCACCGGATTTCAACATAGCCAGCATCTGCAAAATATGCTTGCATTGAGCCGGGCCTATAAGAAACCAGGGACTGAATTTTACCAAAATCCTGCCGCAAAAAAAACGGTTTCCTCGGCGCTTGATTTTTGGATAGCACATGATTTTATTTGCCAGAACTGGTGGTGGAATGAAATGGGTACCCCTAATTGGATGATCAATACAATGTTGGTGCTGGATGAAGACCTAACCGAAAAACAGCGAACAGAAGGTGCCCGCATTGCAAACCGCGCCAACCTCGAAGGCTTTGGCGCAAGGCCCGGCGGAGATCTTATACAGATCGCAGGCATGTTGGGAAAACAGGCGCTGTTTAAAAGAGATGAAACAATTTTGGAAAGAGTGATCAAAACCATGGCGTCGGAAATAAAAACCAGCACCGGCAGGGGATTACAGCCCGATATGAGCTTTCACCACCGTACAGATAATGTTATTTCGACCCTCACTTACGGAACAGGATATGCCAGCTCTTTCGCATATTGGGCCGTTAAAATTGCCGGAACGAAATTCAAATTTCCCGAAGAAGCCATACGATTACTGATCGATTATTATATCGATGGGATTTCAAAATCGATGGCATTCAGTAAGTATCCTGATATCGGCGCAAAGAACCGTGACCTTAGTCGCAAAGGAACACTGGAGGCTGCGAGCCCTGAGCTTGCGGAAAATCTGCTGATAGCTTCGAACTACCGCAAAACAGAACTGGAAGAAATTGTGAAGATCCGCAAAGGAGAAAAAAAAGCAAACCTGAGCTGGAACCGTTTCTTCTGGCACTCAGAATATTTTACGCATCAGCGACCCAATTGGTTTTCTTCTGTCCGAATGCATTCAAACCGGCAGAATAATATGGAAGAACCACACAATGAGGAAGGATTGAAAAATCACCATTTCGCCGATGGCTCCAATTTCATTTCCCTTTCAGGTAAAGAATATCTCGATATTTTTCCGGTGTGGGACTGGCAAAAAATACCAGGTGCCACAATCGTCCAAAAACCCGAACTACCCCATTGGAAGCAGTTAGTAAAAAAAGGTCTGTCTGATTTTGTGGGAGGAGTGACCGATGGAATGTATGGAGCGGCAGCTTTTGATTTCAATAGTCCGCATGATCCGTTAAAGGCTCGCAAAGCGTGGTTCTTCTTTGATCGTGAATACGTATGCCTGGGCACTGGTATCAGCTCGGATGAGGCGCAGCCCGTATTTACTACTTTGAATCAATGTCAGTTAAACAAAGACGTTGTTATAATGACGGAAAATAAAAAGACAGTACTGGGTAAAGGGAAGCATTCACTAAATAATGTTTCCTGGATCTTACATGCTGGAGTTGCGTATTTCTTCCCCACTGCCAGCTCTATTCAGCTAAGCACCGAAACAGCTAGTGGTAACTGGCGGCAGATCAATCACCAGGCATCGGCATCTGAAGAGCTTGTACAGAAAGATGTTTTTGGCTTATGGCTGGATCATGGACCAAGGCCACGGAATGCGAAATACGAATACATTGTTGTACCCGCAATTGAAGCATCTGCAATGGAAAAATACAATAATCAAATAATTATCCTATCAAATACTTTTGAAATACAAGCCGTTCATCACAAAGAGTTGAACAGGTCAGAAATCGTTTTCTACAAGGAAGGCTCAGTCAAAATTTCAGCTGACTTAATAGTAACCGCCGTAAGTTCCTGTATGGTAATGATAAAGGCCAATGGTAAAAGGATTGAGAAAATAACTGTCTCAGACCCAACCCGAAAATTAAAATCGCTTCAATTAATGGTAAGTGCTAAAATTGAATCTTCGGGTGATCATTGGCGATCAAAATGGAGCAAGGAAAAGAAAGCCAGTGTTATAGAAATCGATTTGCCAGCAGATGGATTTGCGGGGCAAAGCGTAGTGCTGGAACTTTAGAGAAAGAATTTTTGCCACGGATTACACGAATTACCACGGATTTCTAATTCGTGATAATTCGTGTAATCCGTGGCAAAGTCTGGTCCATCAGGATAAATTTTTCAATACTGATTTTCTGTTGCTCGGGAAAGCAATTATACTTGTAAAAAAAATTTCATCATCTACAAATTTTTTTGGTAAGGTATAAATAAAGAAAAGGGTACTTACTAATCGCTGCTAGTAGCAAGTATCCTTTTTAAAATTCCTTATTTATAAAGCATATCGCTTAATACTGATAACTGCACTCTTGTTTGTTGTTCTGTTGACAACGGAATTGATATAAATATAAGCCCTGTATTTACCATCAGCAGTCTCTACCCATGTGCCTGCTTCTGCTTTAAGGTTGATAGCAAAGTTAGGAGCATCGGAAAGATTCAATTCTTGAAAATCCAGATCATCGATAAATATTCCGAATTGGAGACGGGCAAGCTGTTGATCCTGCAGGTTAAAAGTCTTCCGAAGTTTAGTGCTCTTGTTCACACCGGCCGGAAGGGTTATACCGGGGAGGTACTGAGGATCTGCAGCGGGAGAAACCAACGCATGATTGAATGCACTTGTAAATGTGCGATACAGGAAAACAAGGTCAATCTTATCGGCTTTGGTAGCAGCGGTAGTAGCATTATAAACCGCCATATCTGATATGGAAACATACATCATGCCTGTACTATCACTAACTGTAAGGTTTTGGACCATATCCATCTTAGAAACATTGTAAGGTCCTAGTTTGTAAGTGACTGTTTCTCCATTACTGCTCTGAGCCCTGAAAGTGAAGGACAGTTTTTGACCACGGGCGTCTTCGGGCACAGAGTAAAAATAGCGCAACGCGGCAGCAGAAGTATCCTTATTGAAGGTTACTGTTGTTATTGCTCCTTTGTTGACAGAAGGTTGGCCTATGGGAACACCTATATCTACCCCACTACTGTTCGTATTGAAAGAATTATTCTGCAGAAATGTCGCCGGTGCGCCGGCAATAGAAGCTTCAACCTCTGCAGAAATCAATTTACCGCGGCCAGGAGGAAGCGCCATCGCGTAAACGAATTCAATATTCTGGCCAACTATATTCGGCCCCAGGCTTCGTTTGATTGCATCATTTTGCAATTCATCTTTGGCAGTAGGAAGCTTATAGTCTTCTTTCTTACATCCAGCAATCAGAATCAGTGTTGCCAGGAGTAATACGGAGTAGTTAAAATATATCGATCTACTTTGCATCTTTATAATTTTTTGAATGACTAACGTGGTTGTACAGTTATCAATACCTGATACGGTTTCTTAACCTGACGGTTCCCAGAAACGACTGTGTATGTTTTAGGATTTGCAAGATCAGAGAAGTCAACCTTACCTATAATCTTTGGATCGAGTTTGGCATCCGTAACCAAAGTAAATTGGGGATAAAGGTTTTTGAGATCAGTACCGAATTGCACTTCTACTTTAACTGTCTGAGCCGTGGTATCAATAGTGGCAGCCTTGGTTCTCACAGTAACAAAATCTGCTCCCAGCAATTCGAAATTACTCACATAACATTCTGCCCTTGTAGTAACGAGCAAACCATCCTCGTCTACAGGAAAGTCTTTCTTACAGGCCATCAGAACGCTTGTTATCAGAAAACCAACTACCAAAATTTTTTTATTATAGTTCCTCATTGTTTTAATCTTTAAGTTTAAGCATTTAAGAAACTGACAGAATTATCTCCAGGGAGTGTTCTGTGTCAGGTTAGGGTTACGGTCACGTTCACCGGGTGGAATTCTGAAAATATAATTTTGTTCATACACCCGGTCTGCTGTGTTCTGATAATAACGTTGCTGGTTAGCTCCGTACGTGTCTATACGCCATATTCCTGCAGTACCGGGGCCACCCCATACTTTTTCGATAGCTCTCCACCTGCGAAGATCGAAACCACGATGTCCTTCAGCAGCCAGCTCAACGATTCTTTCCTGTTCGATTGCATCAAAAAAAGCGGTTTTGCTTCCTGTCTTGCTTGCAGCCAAAGCTGGCAGGTTACCACGCCTGCGAATTTTATTTACCAAGTCAATCGCATAGGCTTGCGGACCACCTACTTCATTTGAAGCTTCGGCGTACATTAGATAAACATCTGCCAATCGCATTACCGGCCAGGCAAAATCTCCATCACTTCTACCCTGTCCTGCATAATTTCTCACAAATTTTCTATATACGTAGCCTGAGTTCGTACCATCTGTATTATAGCTGATATATTTTATATTGTTGATCGTTACCGATGCATTCCATGATTGATAAATGAATGGAACAAATCCTGTGGATGCCAGGGAAATCATGCCCAGGCTGAGTTCAAAATCCCACTGAATCGTAGACTTCATCCGGTAATCGCGGTTGGCATAGCTGTTCGGATTAACTGCAGAATTAACAGCGGTCCGGGCTGTTGCATTTGTAGTAGGATTCATCGGAACTAATTTAGGCGCAAAATCCCCCGTTGTTAATAACTGGTATCTGTCAGCGATCTCGTAGCGTGGAGAAGCCCAGCATTGTGATCCTTCATGTGAACGGCCTGAAAAATCGCGCATTAATTCTTCACCCTGCCCGGTACCGGTTCCTCCATGAGTAAAGACCATGATCATTTCCGGATTACCGTTTGCTTTTGGCGTAAACAGGTGATAATAATTCGGAAGCACATCTGCTTTACCCAGACCGTCAATACTTCCGGGATCACCATTGAGGTATAAGGTTAATCCGTATTCATCGATCACTTTTTTGAAATCTGTAGAAGCGGCAGTATACGCTGCAGTAGCAGCGCTTGCATCGGGTTTAAAACCTTCCAATTCCGGCCAGCCGAATTTCTTCCAGGAGGCCCAGTAGAGCTGTAATTTGCCGCGAAATGCAAGTGCAGAAGCCTGGGTTGCGCGACCCAACACGGCCTTGGCAGGAAGTTTTTCATAGGCATATGTAAAATCAGCCAATATTGAATCCTTTACTTTCCCAATCTCTAGTCTCGGCAGCAATGCCACTTCAGCGTTATCAAATACAACATTGCTGATATACGGCACATCACCCCACATGGAGATCAGCCGGAAATAAGCCATTCCCCTCAGAAGCCTGGCTTCTCCTACAATTGTTTCCAATGATGCTGTGGACGTAGCATCAGCCGCAACAGGCAACATTTTTTGATTGACATTTTCGATCACATAGTTCGCGCGATTAATAGCGCCGTACAGGTAACGGTAGTATTTATCGAAACTTCCGCCATATCCCGAAGGATCATAATTAGCCCCCTGGTAGGCATCGCCCAGGCGTAGGGTTCCGGCAGTGGCGCTGGTACCACGCACTCTTGAATACTCGCCGTGTCCATCAAAATAATAATCCCGGTCAAAGACGGGCCGTGCAGCGGCATAAGCGCCCATCAGGGCAACGGTAGCATCAGCTTCTGTTTTCCAGAAATCCCCGGCATCTACATCGGTGGTAGGTTTCTGATTAAGCAGATCTTTTTTACAGGAAGATTGCAATACCAGTAAACCTGCCAGAACCATTATGGTGAAGAGCGTTGAAGATATTTTTATCTTTTTCATAATTGTTGCAGTTTAAAATCCCAGTTGAATGGCAAGTGAATACGATTTATTAATTGGGTATAGGTTATTGTTACTAACAGCTTTTTCAGGATCAAGCCCACGGTACGATGTGAAGGTGGCGAGGTTCTCGGCAGAACCTGCAATTCTTAAATTGTAAATGTGGAATCGCTGTAGAAATTTACCTGGAAAAGAATATCCCAACTGCAGATTCTTAATCCGTACAAAACGCATGTTATCGAGCCACAACGTTGTTTGTTCCTGATTGGCGCCAATTCCACCCAATCGTGGCCAGTCACCGGTACGATTGTCCAGAGACCATGGATTTTCCCAATGCCCCCAGGTTGAAGCATAACGCTGGGCACTAAAATTTACCTGGTTAAAAGCGTTTAAATAATAGTCTTTGCGCCCGGTTGCACCCTGGAACATAAAGGCGATGTCAAATCCTCGCCAGTTTACAAAACCGTTCAAGGCAAAGTTGGTGCTGAATCTGTCCCTTTGTAAATTCGTATATGCCTTCCTGTCATTACCATCAATACGTCCGTCACCATTGAGATCTTTCCGAAGAATATCACCGGGACGGGCATCCTGCGGAGTCGCATCGTAAATATCCTGCCATGTTTGAGCGACACCAATATCTTCATACGTGTACACAAAGTTATACGGCATATCAAGAAATATATTATACGCAATATTACTGATCGTAGTTGTAGATCCCCTTCCAATGAACTCATTCCATTTTTCGAGCCGTGTCGCATTGTAGGATGCATTCAGATTGACACCATAACTAATTTTACCAACCCTGTCTCTCCACGCGATATTACCTTCGAAACCACGGTTTCTCATATTCCCGATATTCTTACGTGGAGCAACATACGCACCTGTAAGAAGAATAGACATATCGGAAGGGCGATTCATGCCTGTGGTCAACCGGTCGTAAAAATCGAATTCTGTGGTCAGGCGATTGTTAAAAAAGCCAAATTCAAGTCCTATGTTAAGAACGGTTGTAGTTTCCCAGGATAGATCCCTGTTTATTATCTTATTATTCACAAGTCCCCTGGAAATCCCGGAAACAGTAAAATAGTGGTTTGCTGCCAATGTGCTTTGCTGCTCATAACGGCCGATCCCGCTATTATTACCTAAACTTCCATACGATAACCGAAGTTTGCCATTGCTTAAAAAGCCAGCAACATTCTTTATAAAATTCTCCTCTGTAAAACGCCATCCCAGGCCTATAGAAGGAAAGTACCCGTACTGATTCCCTTCCAGGAATTTGGATGAGCCGTCAACACGGAGATTGGCCTCAAGTAGATATTTACTGAATGCCGTATAATTAATCCGGCCAATATAAGAACGAAGCCCCTCTCCGTTTGAGTTTCCGCCGGTTGACTGAATGTCCGTCAATGCGGCATCAATTTCGCTGAGCGAAGGATGCAGCCGGTCGTTCCGCGAACTCGCCTGAAAACGATCATACCAATACTCTTCACTATACACGACCAAAGCATTTATATCATGGTTATCCGCAATGGTGGTATGGTAGTTCAGGCGTCCGGTCAATAAAGTTTTATAGCCTGTATTGGTAGCATTGACAATAGGCGCATTAGGCCCTACATATACACGTGATCCGAAGGCATTGGTTTGAAAATTAAAAGACTGGTTGGGTATATTCGATTGCCAGCGAAATTGGTTATAATAATTCAGTGCATATTCAATTCCGGCAGTCAGGCCCTTAACAGGGGTCCAATCCCAATATAAGGAGGCATTGGCTATCTGGCGGTTTTGCCTTGTAAGTGAGTTCACATATAATGTATATGGGTTGTAAGCCTGTGGATCTTCGCCGTAAGACATCACTCCACCGAATTTTCCGGAAGCAGGATCATAAGGAGTTATACCCGCAATCGCGTACTGCATATCAGTACCGGCAGTGTTTGCCGGATCAGAATCCGTAAAGCCCTCTTCGAGGGCATACACAAACTTTGACGAAGTACCGAAAAACTTGATTCCCGTATTCATATTTTTTTTGATCTTGTAATCAAAATTGAAACGGGCATTGTATTGTTTATAGTCATTGTTGATCTGCAAACCCTCTTCATCCCGCACTCCTACCGAAACAAAAAAGTTTGAAACATCGTTACCGCCGGAAGCGGAGAGATTATAGTTCTCAAAAGTGCCGTTGCGGAGTATGATATCCCACCAATCTGTGTTCGGATAGCGCAAAGGATCGATCATACCCAATGCCATCCATTGGTCGATAGTGCCGTTTTTGAAAAGCTGGTTAGCTTGAAGTGTATTGGTAGCGGCACGACGCTGATGTAAGGTTAATGCCCGGGAATAATCGGCCATAAAGTCAAACGACTGCGTTGGAACTGTAACGGATGTGTTACTCGTAAAATTAATGGCTGTTCTTTTCATTCCTTTACCGGATTTGGTAGTAATGAGAATTACGCCATTTGCAGCTCTTGATCCATAAACAGATGCGGAAGTCGCATCCTTCAGGATAGAAATTGTTTCAATATCATTTATGTTGATCGTGTTGATATCTATATCCGGCATTCCATCAACTACTACCAAAGGGCCGCTATTATTAACAGTCCCCAATCCCCGGATAAGTAATGTAGCGCCATTTCGTCCAGCCATTCCGGAAGACTGTACTGCGGTTAAACCAGGAACCAGACCGGTTAAACCAGCTGAAACATTCGGCAATGCACGGCTGGTTAATTTTTCGTCGACATTAATAGCGGAAACCGCTCCAACAAGATTTACCTTTTTTTGCCTTCCGTATCCCACTACCACTACATCACTCAAAGTCTTTGAATCCGAAGAAAGTGTTACATTAATTGAACTGCGTCCACCAACTGCCAGTTCCTGCGAACTAAATCCAACAAAACTCAACACCAGTGTGTCGTTACTATTCGAAACGACGATGCTGAATCTGCCATCATTATTGGTCGTAACCCCGTTTGATGTTCCTTTCACAGATACGCTTACACCGGGCAGAGGCTGTGAGTTATCATCTGTGACTCTTCCCGTAACCGGACCCTGCGCAAGAGCCATTTGAAGAAACGCGATTAAGAATATTGCAAACGTGAATGTAATCCGCCTCATTAATTTACCTGTTCGTGATTGAAAAAGTTGAGTGCTGGCAACCTGTTCAATTTTATCAGGGAAATATGCTGCAATTGTACACCCCGCCTGAGTACAAAATTTCATACGCTTTCGTTTTGGTTATTTTTAAATAGTCGATACAAATTAATTTTTGGAGAATAGTGTGTGCCGGAACATAAACTTATTCCGGTTAAACAACGCAAAGGATGTACATGCATTTACAAACACTCCCCGCCAGCTCGGCAGAACTCCTGAAATCGTTTTCAGTTATTGAACATAAACAGGGACGTGGAGGATGAAATCGAATCGGTTGTGAAGCAAATAAAGAGCATTCTATTTGCATAAAGCTAGTTGGTGGCATAAGCAATCTATTTAGTAACATTTGAAATTAGGCAAGTCAAACTTGATGAAAAAAACTGGAATCGTTTTCAGAACCCGGTAAAATATTTACGAAAACGTTTGAGTCATCATCATTAAAATCTGGTAAAAAATCCTGTTATTCATGAAAGTCCCGGTATGTTTTATTGCTACTTTCTGCGATGTTCAGTTACTTGGCCGAACATCCTGCTTTTTATATTTACATACCTGGTCAGTCTGGATCTTACGGGATATTGCAATAAAAACAGTAAGTTGAAGAGCATTGTACTATCACGCGGGCGAGCCAGGATTTGACTGATCCTTCATCTTATGTATCGGCCATGTAAATTTCAAGGGAATTTGATCATGAATACCGGCAAACATCGGTGCTTCACTGATTTCAGACATATTATATTGAAGGAATGCTGCATAATGGATTGCTGAATTGCCGGAAAATATGCTGCGGGAAAAATCTGTTGATGAGTTGTAAGTTAGGTTGAAAGATCACCTGTCCGATGGTTGATTGTTATAAATGATGTAGTCGGTAGTATTTATTTCAAAATTTTCTTTAGGGTTCAATACTCTTACTTTCACCTGGTGCCTGCCATTTGGCAAAAGATATTTCCAGAAAAGCTCATGCCGCCTTGTTGTAAAATTTGCTGGGAACCTGGCTGTCTCGATCTTTTCTCCATCAATAAATAATTCGGCTTCAAAAACATGTTCATTATTGTCCTTATTCATTTTTCTCGCCTCCCCTTTTAACGCAAAACCGGTTCCCTCAAATTCAAAATTTAACTCCTTAAAATTACGGTTGTAAAAACCTTTCTTTTCAACGGGATACAGTCCTTCAAAACTTTGTTCATATTTTACAGGCCTGCAGGTTTGTACCAATATTGTAGCCTTATCTCCATCAACGTTGCCTCCATTTCGTTTAATTATTTCCAACGCATGCCTGAATCCAATTTCATACACTTTGTTCAAAGAGATATTCGTGTACTTGAAAGGAATATCCTCGGCTTCTGTTAACCCCATCTTCCAATGGACCGGTATCTTTTTATAACCCAATACAGTTCCCAGGATCCCCCCGGCAGATGAGGGATTGCAATCCGCATCCTGGCCGGCCCGGGTAGTAATTTCCATGGTCTTTGAGAAATCTCCGTTCCCGTATAATAGGCCCAAAACAACATACGCCGAATTTATAGTGGCATCTATGTCGAAAGGAGCGAAAACACCTTCCGGACATGCAATATCCGATGACCATTTCTTTTGTATCTGCAGCCAGGTCTGATGCCAGTCTGAAGGATGCTGTTTATGCCAGGTAATGACATCGGATATACAACGGTGAAATTTAGTGTTCCCGGGGATGGTTTTCAATGCCTCGCTAATAATATAATGTATTTTATCAGAGGTAAAGGCCAAACTGTACATAGCACCCATGAACACACCGCCGTACCAGCCATCGCCATAATTCATAATATGCCCGATCTTATCGCTGATGGCTGAAGCAGTATTCGGCATTCCAGGAGACATCAATCCGGCAAAATCTGCTTCTATCTGGTAATCGATATCATCAGCATGCGGATTATTTTTCCAATGGCCCGACATGGGTGCCTTAATACCATTCAGGATATTGTAACGTGCTGCCTGGTTCGCATGCCATAACATGTATTCAGCATTGGCAAAAGCATTTGCAAAAGAATCTACAGGAGCATCCAGCCCATAGCGCTCGAATACATCTACAAAAGTGAGATCCATATAAAGATCATCATACAAGCCCGGGATTTCAAGCATCGTTTTTTTTATATACCCGTCATACCAAATCAATGGTTGATAATCCTGGATAAAGCTTCCGGAGAATCTAAATTCATAGGGTCCGCCGAACGTAACTCCTATGGTTTGTCCCGCCCATCCCCCCATGATCTTATCTTTCAATTCGGCTTTAGTGAATTGCAGTTTTTTTTGTGAAGCGGCGTTGATGGAGATCAATAGTACCACGCAGGCAAAATATTTTTTCATTGACAATCTATTTACGGGATTTTTTTCTTCCTATTGTTTGAAAATGTTTAATGCTTTCCGGTTTCAGCACCCCGCATCATTAAGTAATTAACCACATCTGCAAGTTGCTGTTCCGTTAACCCATTAGTAACCGGATCGGGCATAATGCTTTTATCCTGTTTTTGTTTAGAGCTGATCTTCTTTTTTTCGATAACATGATTTTGACCGGCTATATCTTTTATAACGATCGACTTCTTGTTATCAGAAATTAAAAAACCATAGATCGACCGGCCATCATTTGTATTCACTAACCAGGCCTCGTAGCCAAATACAATGGCGGCGCTTGGATTAATGACCGCATCGAGCAGACTGTTTTTATCGAATTTTTTTGCTATCCCATTTAAATCAGGGCCTACCGCACTGCCTCTACTGTTGGATTTGTGGCAGGTAGCACAATTCCGAAAAAAAATCAATTCTCCCCTTTTCGCATCGGCAGTCATGGCTGAAATATCCTGTATCGAATAGATTTTTCCTGCACCGGGTCTTTGAAAATACTTACTCGCCTGCACCCGTATTGACGCATCCGGATTTTGAAATATTTTTTCTTCAATAAAGGGTAACAATATTGAAGGGATCTTTTTTTCCGTGGCCATCCCGATCAACAATTGTCCACCTACAGAATCTATCGCCATTCTCTGAACCTGCCATTTCCTTTCATTTGTCGATTGGTTATCGTCAAGAACAATTTGTTTTTTCACTTTCATTTGCGCCAGCCTCCGTTCGTAGGCCGGATCAAAATGAATGGCGTTCCAGTCGAGCAATTGATTCCAATCATTACTTTGCCTGAACGAAAGCCAGTACGCAGCCTGCCCGGATATATCAGCTAATTTAATTTCGGATAAACGCAACATGGAACGGGCCGCAGTTTTATCATTAATAAAAGCCAAAGCTGTCAATGCAGCCTGTCGTTCTTCACTGCTTAACAAAGTATCAGCTGCTCTTGATGCCAGGGCGTCAACAGCAGCGGGCGGATGCAATCGCCAGGCTACATGCGCCATCTGTTTATTCCATTGTGTTGCCGGTTTGCCCTGGCCAAGCAATTGCACGAGCTCAGGATATATCTCAGACTCGCGGCCTTTGAGAACAGATCCCAATGTTTCGAGATACCATCGATCTTCCCCGTCATATTTTCTCAGCAGGTCGATTAGAATTGGTTTTGTTCTTTCGTAAGGAAGGTCCCGTAACGATATGGCGACCTCCCTTCTTACAAAAGCAGATTGATCCTTTGCCATTTTTTGTGCATGGGGCAAAATATCGCGTGTTATTTGCCTCAATGCACGATAGGCTGTTGCCCTGTTTTTTTCATCAGGATCATTCAATATTTTTTCTACAATTGCTTTCCCTTTCTCACCTGATTGCGAAAGCAACCATATTGTTCTCGCTTTAATGAATGGATTGGGATCATGCAGCAATGGTTGCAGGGTCTCCACAACTGCATCACCCTGCTGTTTCAATTTTTCAAATCCCTGGTTGCGCACATTGATCGCTGGATTTTTAAATGCGAGCAATTGGCCATTCCTGGTATCGAGGTCTATTTCAGGTGCAGTGAGTTTTTTGTTTTTTGGAATGATTCGATAGATCCTTCCATACCCGGATGTATCACGAAGCTGATGCCCACCAACAACGGGATCATACCAATCGGCAATATAAATCGCGCCATCAGTACCAATGGTTACATCACTGGGACGAAACCATTTTTCTTTTTGACTGTTCTGTGCCGTATCATTCCACACATAACCGGTATTATCATCAGATAGGGAGCTGATAAAGTTTTTCCGCTCTCCAAGATCATAACCTGATTGCTTTAAGATCGGATGATAACCAAAAATTATATTTCTTCCTGCATCGGCACTCAGTAATAAACCAAGGTATTCCGCTCCCAGGGCATCGCTTTCATTTATTACAATACCGGTAGGCGCTCCCGCTCCGGAGCAGTCGCCGGCAGGCATTACCCCGGGATCCTCCTGGTGCCAGTGTGCGGTAAAGATATCCTGTCCGGGACGTTGATCGGCCTGCCAATAGCGCGTACCATCCGTGCTGAAATAGCCCGCATTTCCGCCTTCCATCAACCATGCTGTTCTGCATGTCACAACCTGGTCGTCGTTATCATTTTGCCAAAGGTTGCCATACGAATCGGGGATCACCTCATATGAATTTCGAAAATTATGAGCCATTACCTGTAAACCGGTGCCGTCTGGATGAATACGAAGTGCCAGGCCACCGACCCATATCTTGCCATCATCGCTTTTTTGATTGCCCTGGTTTTTTTGATTGTATGGAGATCCGCCTGTATAGATGCTGCCGGCGCGTAAGGTCCACCCTGCTTTGTCTTTTACAATATGTGGTCCTGCATTCCCGGTGTTGAAATACCAGTTCCCATCGGGTCCTGCATATACTGCATGCAAAGAATGGTCATGATCCCTGCCTCCAAATCCGGTAAGAAGAATCTCCTTTTTATCCGGCACATCATCACCATTTTCATCGGTATAAACAATTAAGCTTGGTGAGCAGGAAACAATTATTTTATTCCCAATAACAGCAATTCCCAATGGTGAAACCAAATCTTTATCCTGAACAAAAACTTTCGACAGATCTGCTTTGCCGTCTGCATTGGTATCTTCCAGTATCATTATCCTATCTCCTTTCCGGTGATGATAAAATCTGGCAGAATCGTTCTTGTAATTGCGATAGTTCACTGCTTCTGTGATCCAGATCCTGCCCCTGATATCCACATCCATATTGGTAGGGTTGTAAAACATGGGCGACTCTGCCCATAAAGTTGCTTCAAGATCATCGGGCAGATATAGATCCAGACTTCTGGATATATGTTGGGTGCTATCCTGCTTAGAGGATCCGCGCTTTGATGATTCTCTGCAGCCGGCAGTACTGAGAACGAGGAAAAGAAGTAAGGAGAGCAAATTCTGAAATACATGATTTCCCATAACAAGCCTGTTGGTTTTCGTCAGCCCTATCCCCATCAAAAGAAACATTCGCACACCTCTAATGTAAGAATATCTGATATAGTATCCTTACTACCATTTGTTTTGGCAAATACCAAGTTGCGGCGGGTGAAATAAAATATTTGCGTAACTACTTAGTTACATGTATTTTTGTAACCATGTAGTTACACTTTATAAAAATTGAAATGAAAAGAAATATCAGATATGAAAAAGAGTTTACTCATCCCCCTGAAAAAATCTGGAAATTAATTTCGGATAGTGAGTTACTGGCGGAATGGCTAATGAAAAATGATCTGAAGCCAATTGTTGGTCACCGCTTCAATTTTTATACAAAACCTGCGCCGGGGTTTGATGGTATTGTGTACTGCGAAATACTGGAGGTGATCGTTAATAAAAAGCTTGTGTATTCATGGAAGGGAGGCCCTATAAAAAAACCCACTACTGTTTCATGGACCCTTGAAAAAATACCGGGCGGCACAAAGCTGATTTTCGAGCATGCAGGATTTGAAGGCCTGGGACCAGTTGCTGTAAGTTTTTTACTTGGGCGGGGATGGAAAAAAAATATCTACAAAGTTTTTGACAAAAGGCTCTCAGAAGTTGGACTATGAAAAAAAAGAATATTGATGTTTTTGCCGCTATCGCGGATCCGAACAGGCGAAAAATTTTGTTGTTGCTGACTGCCGGAAGTTTAACAATGAATTCGTTGGCCGGTCATTTCAGGATCAGCAGGCCTGCTATTTCAAAACATGTAAAAATACTGGAAGAGAACAGGCTTGTGAGCATTTACGAAATGGGCAGGGAAAGATTTTGCGAACTGGAAGGAGAAGGATTCAAAGAAGTGGTAGACTGGATAAAGTTTTATGAAAATTTCTGGAATGAAAAACTGGATAACCTGGATCGATTGCTTAAAAATAAAAAAAAGAAAAAATGAAAACAGGAATATTTCTTTTCGTTGTAACGATAACTGTCATGATCTCGAAGTTTGCCGTTTCTCAATCTGCCGGCCCAAAACTAAAAGTTGCACATATTTCAATTCTTGTGCATGATTATGACCAGGGGTTGAAATATTATACCGACGTTCTCGGTTTCGAAAAAAAGACTGATATAAAATTTGGCAATGAAAGATGGATAACGATCGCTGCGCCCGGTGAAAAAGGTATTGAGTTTGTATTGGTCAGGGCAAAGGATAAAGAGGATTCTGCAATCGTTGGCAACCAGGCAGGCGCCAGAACATTTGCAGTACTCAACACAAATGACTGCAAAAAAGTTTTCGCTGACTATAAACTGAAAGGAATAAAAGTGCTGACTGAACCCAGGGAAACTCCCTGGGGTGTTCAGGCACAATTTTATGATCTGTATGGAAACAGGTTTGTTTTACTCGAGCCAAATAGCATCTCTCAAAACAAATAGAATATTTACTATTCACAAGTACCGGAGAAAATCTTTATATAGTGCGGTGCTCGGTTCCCGGCATACACTTAGGGTTATTCATTTTTACTCAATAGCAGTCTTTAACTGAATGTATTTCTGAATGCTTTTGAGATTATGACCTTTTTCTTTCATGGAGCTAATAAATAAAGGAGTTGTTCCTGTTGCCTTGGCTGCCACAACCTCATCTATAGAAAGTTCCGTATAACCGAGCGCCTTGTATTCTTTTATCAGGCCAGGTGTTATTCCCTGTGCCTTCAATGAAACCGCGTCCTCAACAGAAATGTGCTGGTAGCCCAGTTCCTGGAAGCTTTTTATATATTCGGGGGTTATGCCCATAGATTTTAGCGGAATGGCATCAGTGAAGGAAATGCTTGTTAATCCGACCGAAGAAAAGCCTTTGATAAATTCAGGTGTGATATTCTGTGCTTTGATAGCGATAAGATCAGAAGCAGACATATTTTTATACCCAGCCGCCTGCAGATTTTTAATATACACCGCGGTGATGCCCTGTGCTTTCATAGCAATCAGATCACTATTGGATAGATCATCAAAGCCTGCCTCCTTTAAAGACTGGATATAAGCGGCGTCTACATTCATTGCTTTAATAGCAATCATATCATCCGCTGATCCATCCTCAACAGGGTCTTCCTTACCTTCTTTTTTTGCTGCATTCCTCATATCAGTAATAAACTTTCCATCGATACCCTGCGCTTTAAAACTTACAAGCTGATTTGCCGTTACATTTGTATAACCTGCCTTGCGAATTTCCTGGATATAGTCGCCATTAACACCTAAAGCTTTTAATGAGATCATCTCATGAATCGCCAGTCCGGAAAAACCATTCTTTTTTAAAGACTCGATATAGGCCGCATCTACTTTCAGGGCAGCTAAGGGCAGCAGTTCATTCTTTCCCGGACTGGAATACCCTTGTTGTTTAAGCATCTGTATATACGACTTTTTAAGATCAACCATGAAAAAAGCCATCTGGTCATTGTCCTTATCGGCTTCGATTCCTTCTGCTCGCAAAAAATCAGTAAAACTTTTATCGCTACTGAATTTGTAACGCCCCATTCCGGAATTGCCTTCAAATCTACCGGTGAATTGAATGGTTCCGGCGTCCCTGGTTATTGAAAAACTACCCGATTTTTCCCTTGGAATATCTTTCAGTTCGCTCAATAAAAAAAACGAAGTGTTGAAACTATGATCATCATCATCATTTTTAAACTGAATAGAAACTTTATCATCTTTAATGGTGGCGAACCATGCACCTTCCGTTTGAAGACCTGAATTGTTTTTCACATTGTCTTTATTCCTGTCGTTTTCTTCCGTATTATTTTTTGAGGCGGCAGCTGACTGCCCTATTACAACAGGCTCATTTAACAGGCATACAAACAAAACCAATAAAGGCAGAATGAAAAAATACTTCCATGTTGTATGCACATTGGATCGTTTTGTGTTCATCATGACTAATCTTTTTTTAAGGAGTGATTGATTGTAATTTGTAGTAAGACTAAGGGGAAAATGCGGGGCGGAAACTTTCAGCAGGCTCATTTGGTAGCTTGATTTTTCAACAACCGGGTTGTTGAGCAATTGATCGTCTGTAAGAAACTCAAGATTGTTCTCGAGTTCTTTTCTATACAACCAGGCAAATGGATTGAACCACTGGAAACAAATAATGATCTCCGCAAGAAGAATGTCGAGTGTATGGCCCTGTTCAATATGGATCTTTTCATGCATCAGTATCTGGTTATATGTATCCCAGTCATACTTTTCAGGATTGATAAAGATGTTATTTCCGAATGAACAGGGAGCCTTATCCCCCGAGAGTTCAACTATTCGGAACCTTCCATCTTTAATTACCGGGCTCGAATAAGCGCGGTAATACAAACTAACTAACTGCACCAGGAAATTAAAACCGAATACTGCTACCCCAAACCAATAAAGCAACATCAACCAATGCATAGCCTGCGCAAAGCCGATATCCTCTTTGTCCGTTGCCGGATCCCCACTTGTTTGTTGTAGCGTGGTTCCCGGGTTTTTCTGTGTATGGTCTGGAATTGCAATGACAGAATACAATGAAAGTTCAGGGGATTCCGAGACCACCGGTCTTTCTGCCTTCTGAAACGACCATTGCTGGGGAACACGAAGCATGGGCAGACTGAAAGAAAGAACCAGGCATGCAAGCAACACAATTCTGTTTAGCCGATAAAAGGTTTCTTTCTGTAGAAGCAGTTTATAAAAAACCAGGCAACCAGCAAGGATGACCCCTGCATGCAGGATATAAGGAATCATTTCTTTTTAGATTTAATGATTTTTAAAATTTCAGACAATTCATCTTCGCTAAGATTCTGTTCTTTGGCGAAAAAGGCAAGCATCCTGGGATAAGAGTTATCAAAATACTGGCTTACGATATCTTTCATTGCATGCTTCTGATATTCATCGCGGCCGATGACCGGAAAATAACAATACATATTGCCGATGGTCTCGTGGTCTAAAAACCCTTTCTCTTCGAGAATCTTTACAATCGTGGCCACACTATTATAATGTGGTTTCGGATCCGGAAGCAATGGAATAAGATCACGAATGAATGCTTTTTGAAGATCCCAAAAAACTTGCATGATCTGCTCTTCCCTTTTAGCCAACTTCAGCATGATACTAATTTTACACAATGATACTACTAATTAATTAGTAGGTCAACTAATTATTTAGGAATTCGGTGCTTTTTCTATATAAATGGTAAACTTCCGTTGACAGAGGTAACCTGCATCACACTCACTGTTTAATTATCTCAAGTTGCCAGGTATATTCAAATAAAAGCGATAGTAAAATGAAGAGTTATTGATTACTTCCATAAATTAAGGTGATGCCTCCTTTGCGTCTTAGTGCCTTGGTGGTTAAAGATTTTGCCACCAAGGCACTAAAACACAAACGAGGACACGAGAGACACGAAGAATAAATCCAATTGGTATCAATTTTATTGGAAAACAGCATCATTTTTAAATTTATTAGACACTTGCGTTATTTAAAACAATAAATCACTGGTGAGTGGATAATCAAATCTGTTAACTTTAGCAGGCGTTCGATTAATAATTTAATCATGGCATTTATGCGGTAACGAATTTCAGAAATCCTATTTAGTCTGGCTTTTACCAACAACCATAAAATCACGCGTACAATGAACAACCAAATAAAATAACATCGACTTATGTGCTGGTCTTGTTTTTCTTAGTAATTCAACATCTGCCCCACTCTCAAAGCAATCCGGAATCAACGTAGATTCCTATTTTTAATATAAAACAGAAACACCCAAACAAGTATACAATGGAAAATAAAAAAAGCACGCAACCTACCAGGAGACACTTCATTAAAAACACTTCTATTGCCACAGCCGGGTTTTTTATTGTGCCGCGGCATGTATTGGGACGGGGCTTTATTGCGCCAAGTGATAAACTATATATCGCCGGCATAGGTGTTGGCGGCAAGGGAGAAAGTGACTTGTCGGAGTTTGCCAAAAGCCCTAATGCCAACGTGATCGCTTTATGCGATGTAGACGACCGGCAGGCGGTCAAATCACGCACCCGTTTTCCGAATGCAAAATATTACAAGGATTACCGGCAGATGCTGGAGAAAGAAAAAAAGAATATCGATGCTGTATCCGTTTCCACACCCGATCATACACATGCTGTAGCGGCATTGGCAGCTATGCAATTGGGAAAGCATGTATATGTTCAAAAACCCTTGACACATGATATTTACGAAGCGCGTATGCTGACGAAAGCCGCCAGAAAGTATAAAGTAGTAACGCAAATGGGTAACCAGGGTTCTTCAGGAAACGGAGTTCGTACTATGATGGAATGGTATAAGGCCGGTTTGATTGGCGAAGCCTTCGATATTTATTGCTGGACCAATCGCCCGATATGGCCGCAGGGCTTCGGAAAGCCAACGACAACAGATGAGATACCTACAGAACTGGATTGGAATTTATGGTTAGGTCCTAACGAATACGAAGAATACCACAAAGAGTTTGTTCCATTCAACTGGAGAGGATACCATTCATTTGGCACAGGCGCATTGGGAGACATGGGTTGCCATATTATTGATCCTGCTTTTAAAACTGTTGGACTCGGATATCCCTCCGAAGTAGAATGCAGTGTGGTGAACCTGTACGAAAAAAGGGGGAATGCCTCGTATCACCCTGAAAGTTTTCCGGCAGCATCGACACTGAAATTAAAATTCCCCGGAAAAAATGGGAAGAAAGACGTGTCGCTGCATTGGATGGATGGAGGCATTATGCCTGACAGGCCGGATGAACTTTCTCCCGAGGAGAAAATGGGTGACAATGGCGGCGGCGCCATCATTGTAGGTACTAAGGGAAAGATGATGTGCAGCACCTACGGAAATAATCCCTTACTATTACCTACTGCCCGCACCAGGGAACATATCCTTCCGGAAACAATTGCAAGAGTGCCCGAAGGACATTATGTACAATGGGTCAATGCCTGCATGGCTGGATATGGGAAAAAAGAATTAAGTTCTTCTTTTGACTACGCAGGGCCGCTGACTGAAACAATACTGATGGGTAATCTTGCATTGCGCGCCTGGAATAT
The DNA here is from genome assembly GCA_014379345.1 of Chitinophagaceae bacterium. GTDB lineage: Bacteria > Bacteroidota > Bacteroidia > Chitinophagales > Chitinophagaceae > Flavitalea. The sequence goes on along the minus strand of JACMLY010000138.1, from coordinate 19,925 downwards.
AAAAAATGAAAAGGCTGCTTTCATCGGTAGAAAAAAATTACTCTGGGACGCTGAGAATATGAAGATCACGAACTTTGATGAGGCTAATCAATTTGTAAAAAGAGATTATAAAAACAATTATCCTATGCAGGGTTTTTAAATAATACTTATTCTCTCTTATAAAGATCCGAATGTTGTGCGTAATTAAAAAGTCCTCGCTTTAATTCTCCTGCAAAAAATTCCTTCAAAAAGATGAATGTTCAAACCATTTCTATTCCATTTGATGAAGAACTTTTACCGTCACGAAGAGTTAATACAGGAAAACTCGACTGCCTCTACGAAAATGGAAGATTACGTTATCTGAAATACGGCGGAACAGAAGTGATACGAATGATCTATTTCGCTTTACGGGATGAGGATTGGAAAACGGTTTCATACACCATAAGCAACCAGAATATTGAAACCTCTGAGAATGGATTTTCGATCTCTTTCAACGCACTACATCAATTGAACGATATTTCCTACAGCACAGAAATAATAATTCAGGCAGTCGATACTGCAATCACTTTTTATATGAAGGGTAAAGCATTAAGTTCCTTTAAACGTAACCGTATCGGTATTTGTGTACTTCACCCGGTGGAGGAATGCCGGGGAAAAAAAGTAATTGTTACAAAGCCTGATGGAACGGATTATACTGCGTCCTTTCCCGACCTGGTCAGCCCGCATCAGCCGTTCAGGGAAATAAAAAAAATGCTCTATGAATTAAACGACGGCATACGGGTAGAGTTGAATTTTGAAGGCGATGAGTTTGAAACGGAAGACCAGCGGAACTGGTCGGATAGTTCTTATAAAACCTATAGCACACCATTGAACATTCCTTTTCCTGTACAGGTTAACAAAGGTGACACCATAGAACAAAAAATCGGGCTGAGCATAACGGGAAAAAACCGGGACAAAAAAGCCGTTGCCATAAGTGAGGAAGAAAGGAAAATTCCATTTCCTAAAATCGGATATGCATCCGCAGATAAAGAACAATTGACTGCAGATGAAATTCATTTACTTCGCCAAATCCCTTTCGATCATTACCGGGTGGAAATTTCTTTCTTAAATGAAACCTGGAAAGAAAAGTTGAACCAATCCTTCGCGGAAGCGAGAGAACTTAGCACAAGACTTGAATTAGTCTTAATTTTTGATGATGCTTTTAAAAATCAATTAGAGGCGCTGCTGGCCGCATTCGAGGAAAATAGTTCTCTGATTAATAGCGCACTGATATTACACGTGAATCATCCTATCACACCGGCGGATTTATTGGAAATTTCATACAAAGAAATAAAAAGCAACTACCCGCTTATTAAAGTGGGGTATGGCACAAATGGCTTTTTTTCTAATTTGAACCGAAATCGTCCAATCATTGACAATTTTGATTTCGTGAGCTTCAGTCTCACACCGCAGGTGCATGCCGACGATTCCCGCACTCTTGTAGAAAATCTCGGACAACAGGCAGATATCATTCACACTGCCCGTTCATTTGCATCCGGAAAAGAGATATATGTATCCCCTATCACGCTTAAAATAAGGGCCTCGCCAGGTGAAAAAAAGAAAACTCCGCCGGATGCCGATCCTCGCCAATACCGTTCGATCGGGGCGCTATGGACTTTAAGCAGTGTCAAAAACCTCGGCGCAGCTGATCGTCTTACTTTTTATCAGGTCAAAGGATATAGAGGTATTCTGAACAAGGTGGAGCAGCCGCCAGAACATTCAAATTTGTTCGGCGTGCTGAAAACGATAAAAAAACTCAACCCGAAATGGATCGTTCAAAATGATCGGCAGCAAAAGTTTTTACCAGATAAAATTGTGCTGGAAAATGATCAAGGCGATAGGCTGGAATTTATTGTAAATGCAGGAGTGGATCTTGAAGACAGCGGTTGCGAAAGGGATAGTTAAAAAATTAATTTGCCGGTTCGCGCTTTTATCTGCACTCCACGCATGTTTCGATACTCGAATTTCTTCAACCTTCTGTATTGGATTCCACCATAAGTTTAATTTCATCTACGCTGCTATTCCTAAGTGTTTCAACTCTCAGATGTTTTCCTATTAGTCCATGAGTGCCATTAAAGGCTAAGAAACAAGAATCTTTAGGCATCCTGTTACCGTAAAGATCGCTTTCCATTACAAATACATAATCCAGATGGGGATATTCGAATACCCTTGCATCAATGGCAATCTGGGCGTTAATAGGCTCGTCCGACAACCGCAGCCCTATCTTGCTGATAGTTTCATCATCTATAATGCAATCTTGAGTTTTTGTCATAGTTTAAATTTTATAATGAATCTCTCAGGATTAATGGATAATAAAATCCCCGACCTCCTATCGTTAAAAGGCAAATTAAATATTTTTCCTCTGTGGTTATGACTGGCGTTGACTGTAAGAGTCCGGCGAGGCAACAGTTTTTAACCAGAGAGGTAAACGGATACGACACAGAGTCGAAAACATGATCACCTGGCTGAACACAGGAGAAAGTTCCTGTGCAAATTAAATTGACTAATCCTCTTCAATAAGAAGATGGGATCCGGGGAGTTATCAGCCAACAGCATCTTATGCCTTTCTGCGATTAACGAGGTCTGCTAATTTCTTCTTCTGGTTTTCAACTTCAGTCATCTGACTTTGTTGCGCATTTTTATTTTGCTGAATATTCTGTCTGTTATCCTCGGCATTCTTCTCAATGCTAACTCTTTTTTTATCAAGGTCATCTCCGTCATTTGCGAGACTTTTATATTTGGATTCTGATTTCGCTACGGCTTCGTTTTGATTCTTTATCTCTACTTCGAGGCTATAAGCTTCAATTGCCGGTATCAGGTCATTCAAATACGTTTTTGCTTGATCCATATTCAGGTGATGCATGCTGGCGGTCGCAGAGCCGTCAGTGGGTACAGTAAGTAAAAGCGAAACGACCGTTACCTGCTTTTCTTTCCTGCTTTTGCGTTCCATCTTAAAATAGAGATCGGCATTTATGCTATCACCCTGTATCGCCTGGGTATTTCTGAAGGTTGTGAAACCTTTTATATCGCTCCCTTTTGATTTACCTTTTTTAGACAAATAATCATTCATAGCCGCAGTTACAATATCAGGTGCATATGCTAATTCAATAACAGCAGCGGGCTGTTGACTTCTCTGATACTCAACGGTACCCTCCTGTGCCTGGCCATAAATAAGACACGTAATAAAAAGCATACAGAACGATAATAATGTTCTTTTCATAATACATTTTTTAGTGATGTTACGATGTGTTCAAGTAAAGCAGATGTAAAGATTGGGACTCAGGGAGAGAAAGGAAGTTGAAAGATTACAAGGTGCTCTTGATGATTACCATGAATGTACGCTTAATATTCGGCATTGAGATTATTAGTTTAAATGCCTGGATTTAGATTGGCTCTCTTTAACACTCGCATTCATGAAATTTTCTTAACGAATTGAAATACTTATCGATTTGATGGATGTATGGAAAAATTTCCCCAATAGCCAGTCAGTTTTGCCTCCAGGCATTAACGTTGTGTCAGCGTTATTCTTCTTACCTTCAGTCGCTTTTAATTAAATCTATCTTCATTATATTCTTAGGATAGGTATTTCATCTTGCACAAATAAATAAATTATATGTCTGGAAAAAACAAAAAACAGTTCGGTATCTGGATGGATTCGCATCAGGCAACCATTGTAGGCAGAGAGCAATTGGATACAGGTGATTTTGTTATACTGGCGCATGAAAACAATGCAGCCCAGGGAAGCAACTCAAGTGAAAATGCGGCAAACAACGCAGAGAGAACCTTACAACAAAAGTTTTTTAAAGGAATAACTTCGCATTTGCAAAATGCAGAAGAATTGCATGTAACCGGTACAGGCCAGGTGCAGGAACAGTTTATAAAATACATGGCAGAAACACCTCAGTTTAAAAATGCTGTTGCAATACAAAGCACTTCAAATAAAATGGGCGACGAAAAACTGGTTGAGTACATTGCTCAAAAATTCAATTGAGCTGATAGTGTCGTAGCTTGAGTAGTTCTATGTTCCTTCTATGTTTCTATGATCCTATGTGGTAAAATTTTTTTCACCACATAGGATCATAGAAACATAGAAGGAACATAGAATTTATTATCCAGCATTGAGTTGAATCTTCTTTATTGTTTCACTGTAATTCAATCCATCTTCCCGGGATCATTTATTAATTTTCACGAATTCCGCCACAGGATCGCCAAACGGCCGAAAACTGATCCGTTCAATTTCGCCTCTGCTATTGGTGAGAAAATGTAGCCGGAAATCGGATCTGCCATTCAGGTGTTCATCCGTAATAAATTGATCAAAGTGAAAATGAAGAAGCGGTGAGCGCTGCTTTCTAAAAACCAGAAATAGGTAATTATCATCCAACTCAATATTCATATCGCCATATATTGGGTTATAATATGTACCGGCAAAGTCCTTAAGCGAATGCGAGGGAACAGTATTTTTTACGGCAGTTGCTCTTATGGAGTCCTTGTTCTTTATATCATCAGCTTTATCTTTTAAATAGATGCTCATGTATCGCTCACTCCAGTTAGTTCTTGAAATGTTGAGCAGCCTATCGATGATCAGGAAGGCCAATACTGATCGAAGAATGCCAGCGGGCTGACTATTATGTACAACAAATACAGCCAGTTTTTCGGAAGGAATGAATGTGAGGTTAGAGTAATACCCATCAATTGATCCCGTGTGCATCGTGATTTTATATCCTTTGTAGGTTTGTACAATGCGACCAAGGCCATAAAGTGAATTAGAAACTTCATTCCACCTGCCCTCACGATCTGCAATATTGTTGGGAATGAGAGTTTCGTTGATGACTGAGTCCGGAACAACCTGCCTGCCCTTGTATTTGCCTTTGTTCAATTGCATGATCATCCAATGGCTCATGTCTTCAATATTCGATTTGATAGTTCCCGCAGGACCAAGCGCTTCACTTTGTGCTATGTAAGTGACCCTTTTTAAATTCCTTGTACTGTCAGGTTCAAAATATGCGTGGGCGAAATTTCCAGTCTTTTGCATTTCCTCATTGGTAAAAAAGGATGAATTCATTTCCAAAGGCTGAAAGATCCTCTTCCTTGTTATTACTTCCCAACTATCCCCGGTAATATTCTCCATCACTGCACCGGAAGCCGCGAACATCATATTGTTATAAATATAACCTTCCCTAAAACCTAATTGGGGCTTCATATAAATGACCTTTTCAACTGTTTCTTTTCTTGAGTATGGAGAAGCTACCCAGATACCATTATAGGTGGGTAAGCCGGTCCGGTGGGACAGCATGTCCCGAAGGGTGACTTTTGCGTTCAATTCATCATTGAAAAAATTCAATGAAGGCATGTAAGTCTTCGCCGGTTTATCAAGGCTCAGTTTCCCTTCCATTGCCAGCATACAGGCAGTGGTTGCTGTAAATAATTTTGTATTGGATGCAATGGGGAAAATGGTAGCTGTTTGAACCGGCAATTTATTTTCGAGGTCGCGATATCCATAGCCTTTTCCATAAATCAGCTGATCACCGTAAACAATGCCAAGTGCTAATCCAGGTATATTCCAGGTCTTCATTAAACTGTCGATATATCGATCTATGAGAGGAAATCTTTGCTGAAAAGGATTCGTTTGACTATAACCAAAAAAGGTTAAATGAAGGAAAACAATTAAAATCATTTTTTTTCTCATACAGTGAGTTTGTTGGATATATTGAAGATAAGTAATCATTGTTGTCCAGTTATTAACTTGGAATTGGCAGAGGGAGAAATTATCACCCTCAGAAACTATCAACTCACCGCCTACTTCAATGACAAAATAATACAGGTGGTTTTGATTCTTAAAAATATAAGTACTTTTAAGTGCCATTATTAACGATTCGAACCATATTGCCATATGGACCCGGTTGCGTGAGGGTCACCAGGATGCATTAGTAGATCTCTATAATACTTTTTATGTTTCGCTGATGAATTTTGGTTCGAAATTCATGGAAAATCGGGAAGAGACGAGAGATAGTATCAACCAGCTATTTCTCAGGTTATGGGACAAACATCTTCAACTTCCATTTGTAGAAAATGTACGCTCGTACCTTCTTACCGCTTTAAAAAGAGAGTTGCTGGCAAGAAATAGATCTGCGGGCCTGGCCGTATTAAAACATCAGCGCTTCTATGGAGACCTCGATAGTCAACAACCGTCTTTTGAAGAATGCCTTGTGAGGCTGCAGGAAAAAGAAGAGGTAATTAATAAGATAAAGAAAGCTCTTTCTTATCTCACAGATAGAGAAAAAGAGCTAATTCGTCTTCGTTTTTTTGACGATCTCGGCTATGACGAAATCGCGCGGCAGTGCCAAATTAGTAAACGTACAGCTTATAATATCATTCATGCTGGCCTTAACACGCTGCGTAGACATTTAAGTTCTGATGAAAGAGGAAATCTATTCCTGGTAGCAAGTATTTTAACGCTTCTATTTAATGCTTCACATCTTTTCGGACTATCAGACCGGTAAAAAAATAAAAAAAAATATTCAAAAGTCATAGTAAAACGCAGCATGCAGTCTTCTCTATAAGCAAACGTCATTCTTGAATTATCTGGAATTTACTGCCGAAGATTTATTATCAGACGATAGTTTTCTGAATTATTGCATGCGTACAAACGAAATTGATGTGCAATTCTGGACCAATTGGCTAAAAGTAAATCCTCAAAAAGGTCCTGAGGTAAAAAAAGCCACCGAATTGTACAACATTCTCAATGGTAACCTCTTGTCACAGGTGGAAGAGGATCAGAAAAACTTTAAATCGCTTTTCCAGCAGCATATCTTAAATAGTCGAAGCAAGGAGCCATCCCAGGTTAACCCGGGAAGATCTTTTTACAGGAGAATTTATATGATGGCAGGAATTGCTGCTGCCTTAGCGGGGGCTTTCTTTATTATACCATGGTCAGCAAAAAATACAGCATCAACAGATGAACTTTCAATACTTTATTCCCAGATAAGTCAACCTGGCGAAAAAAAATTCTTTCAACTTCCGGATGGCAGTCAGATCAATTTAAACTCGGGGAGTTCAATTAGGATTGTAAAAGGTTTTAATGAAGACACAAGAGAAATCCTTTTGGAAGGAGAAGCCTATTTTGAGATTGCTCATAATGCAAAAAAGCCGTTTATTATACACACAAAATGGATGGATGTGAAAGTACTGGGTACCGTCTTTAACGTGAAAGCATATCCAGCGGACCCCGAAGCTGAGACAAGCCTGATTAGCGGCTCCATAGAGGTTACATTAAAAAACAGAAATAATAAAAAAGTGATCCTGCGACCTCATGAGAAAATCACGCTGTCAACAGAATCCGGCGATCCATCCCGCGAAAATGAACTTACGCCCCCAACCACAACCACTCCCAATAAAATAGCGGGAATGAATATCGCCCCTATCGACAGTAATCTAAATGAAATTTCGTGGATGAGAAATCAATTGATTTTTTCCAATGAAATCTTTGAACGGATGGCTGTGGAACTTGAACGGAATTATAATATAGCAATCGTTTTTGAAGATGAAGAAATTCGCCATTACAGATACACGGCTACTTTTGACAAAAAGACAATTACCCAGATACTTGAAGCCCTCAAGCTCTCAAGGTCATTCAACTATACGTTTGAAAATGAAAATAAAATAATAATCAGGAAGTAAAAATGAAGGGGAATGTTAGCGCATTCCCCTTGGTTTAACACGTTTTGAAACAGGTACATTTTTCAGTTGACACCTGTCTCATTTATTAACTATTAAAACCGGTTAAAGGTATGCAAAAAAAAGGACTGCCCCGGCTAGGCCGGCTCGTCAGGCGACATTACAAATGTTTACTGCTTATGAAATTGACTGCTCTTATTGTTCTTATCGGCTGCATCCAGGTTTCCGCAGAAGGCCTCGGGCAGGAGGTGAAACTTACGTTAAGTATGAAAGAGGTTGCTGTAGGAAAAGTTTTGAAAGTTATTGAACAAAAATCCAGTTACCGGTTTGTGTATGCCGATAACTTTTTTCCTTCACACCTGAAAGTAACGGTAGATGTAAAAGAAACAGCTGTCAGCATAATTCTACAACAGGTGTTGCAAAAAACGGGGTTCACCTTTGCAAGGATAGATGACGACCTGATTGTTATTACCAGTGAAGTTAAATCCGTTCAGCAGCATGAAATAAAGGGATTTGTCAGGGCTCCGAACGGGCATGCGCTCGAAGGGGTAACTGTTGCTCTTCAAAACACAGCCATACAGACTGCGACCAATTCGAATGGAGAATTCAACATTTCTGTTCCGGAACAAAAAGGCGTTCTTGTTTTTAGCTATGTAGGATATATTACCCGGGCCATGCCATTTTCTGAAGGTGCTGCAATGAGTGTAGTTCTCCAGGAAAATATCCGGGATTTAAGTGAAGTGGTGGTGGTTGGTTATGGAACGAAAACGAGAAGGGAAGTAACCAGCGCTATCACAAGAGTAAATGCTGACCAGTTCAACAAAGGCAATATCAGCAATGTTGCGCAGTTATTGCAGGGCAAGGTCGCCGGTCTTTCCGTATCGCGTCCGGGTGGTGATCCAAATGCAGAATTCACTTTACGATTGCGAGGCTTATCAACGCTTGGAGCGAACGCGCAGCCACTGGTAGTAATAGACAATCAGATTGGGGCTGATTTAAATACCGTGGATCCAAACGATATTAAGAGCATTGATGTATTGAAAGATGGTTCTGCCGCAGCAATATACGGTACACGTGGTTCTGCAGGAGTAATAATTATAACCACAAAATCAGGTATCTCAGGCACGCCGGTGATAGCATATAACACATCAGGAACTATGGAAGCAGCAGGCCGTTTTACCTCTCATATGAATGCTGATGAATATCGTAAATTAAAACTCGGTAATGATTACGGGGCTTCAACAGACTGGAATAAAGAGATCACCCGAAAATCTTTTTCGCATGTACATAACCTTTCGTTGAGCGGAGGTGCGAAGGGCACATCATACAACGCTTCTATCAATTACAGGAATAATGAAGGTGTTGCCATCAATACGGGCAATCAGCAGTTGAATGGGCGGTTAAGCCTCATTCAGAAAGCACTTAAAGATAAATTGGTATTCAATATAAATCTGAACACAACACGCAGAAAATCGCAATTTGGAAATTCTGCCGCTTTTAAGTGGGCTACCATCTATAATCCCACAGCCCCTGTGTATAGCAATGATCCGCGGTACGATATTACCGGTGGAGGCTTTTTTGAAAATCCCGGCATCCTGGATTATTTCAATCCTGTCGCTGCCCTGTTACAGATCGCAAACAGTGGCGAAACAAAAAGACTGAATCTGACAGGATCTGCAGAATACGAGATCATCCCGGGATTAAAATTGCTGGTTAGGTACGCCCAGCAAACTTCCAGTTTTAACGGCAATAGCTACTCCCCGAGAACGGCGTTATCCGGAGGCGGTTTTCAAAAACATGGCCTTGCCAATAAACGTGATGATGAATCATTTAATCAATTGTATGAAAATACCCTCACTTTTCACAAGAAGTTTAGCAAATTAGACGTAGACGCTTTAACCGGTTATTCATACCAGGATTTCCTTAATCAGGGATTTCAGGTAGGCGCCGGCGATTTTCTTACAGATGCTTCCGCCGAAAACATCAACTCGGCGCTGGATTTCCGTAATGGTCTTGCAACAACATCAAGCTATAAAAACGCCAGCCGCCTGATCGGATTTTTTGGAAGGCTGAATTTCAACTATAATAACCTGGCCTTCCTCCAGGCTAGTTTAAGAAGAGAAGGTTCTTCTATGTTGGGTGAAAACAATCAATGGGGTTACTTTCCTTCCGTGAGCGCAGGATTAGACATCAGTCAGCTTACACAGATCCCATTCATTAATAATCTTAAAGTGAGGGCAAGTTTCGGTATAACTGGTGCTTTGCCACCCAGCCCTTATCTTTCACTCGAACGACTTACCAACCAGGGCGGCTCTTACTATGCGGGTAATGGAGTTTACTTACAAACGTATGCCACATTCGTAAATCCAAACCCGAATCTAAAATGGGAACGAAAGGAGGAGATAGATCTGGGATTAGATTTTACTTTCCTGGATTCCAGATTAAGCGGAAGTTTCGATTACTACAGCCGCAGAACGAAGGATCTTATTTTTAATTTAACTGTTCCCTCTCCTCCCAACTTAAACCCCACGACATGGCAAAATATTGGCGAAATAGAAAACAACGGAATTGAATTGTCCCTAAGCTATGATATTGTCAGGCAGAAGGCGTTGGTGTGGACTTCTTCTTTGAACTACGCGACGTACAATATCACTCTTGCAAAGCTCGATGAATCTTTAAAAGACTCGTATGTAGGCGCGAGTTCACTAGGATCTCCAGGCTTTAGTGGGCTGCAGGTAACGCGTGCAGTACCGGGAGAACGGATTGGTATTCTCTGGGGAATCAGATATTTGGGCCTTAAATCAGACAGCACTTATCTGTTCGACGATGGAACCGGAAAGCCTACTGATTTTTCAAAAGCAAAAGAAATGGTTCTGGGCAATGGCCTCCCGGATTTTGAATTTGGTTGGAGCAATACCATCCGGTATAAAAATTTTGATCTTAATTTATTTTTCAGGGGATCTGTAGGTCACCAGTTAATCAACACTTACCGGGCATTTTATGAAACGCCGAAACTAACAGGTTACAATCCGGTCAATACTAAATACTTCGATCCTGCTTTGAAGGATGGAAAAAAGTTCAGCAGCCTGGAAGTGGAAAAAGCATCTTTTGTAAAACTTGACAATGCCACGATCGGATACAATTTTCCCGTTTCAACTGTTGCCGGCGGTGCATTTAAAAGTATCAGAGTCTATTTCACCGGCCAAAATCTGTTTACCATTACGAATTATACCGGGGTTGATCCGGAAGTGCGTTATACAGATGTAAATGATAACGGGTCCATCAATCTTTTGGCGCCTGGAGTGGACAGAAGAGAAACCTGGGTTTATACAAGGGCATTCACATTAGGATTGAACCTTGTATTCTGATGTATCAAATTAATTACACTAATTCTTTATAAAATGATTTTTTCATCCTTAATAAAATTGACGGTTTTAGGAGTATTGCTGCTGATAGTCTCCTGTACGAAACTTGATGAGAATAAATTGCTATATGACCAGGTTACTACTGAGAACTTTTATAAGACGGACGCCGAACTTGCCTCAGCTGTTGGCGGAGCTTATGCTCCTATATACTCCTACTCTAATTTCTATTTTATCCTGAGTGAAACAACCTCCGATGAAATGGTAGTACCGCAACGTGGCAGCGGTTGGTACGATAATGGGAAATGGGTCAGGTTCTCGGACCATACATATACCCGCCTGTCCAACAACACAGATGGTGAAATCAATGATGCCTGGACCTGGGCATTCGGCGGAGTTGCAGGTTGTAATAAAACGCTTCTGGCCCTGTCAAAAAGCAGTTCACCCGTAGCATTGACATATGTTTCCGAATTAAAAGCATTGCGTGCGATCTATTATTATTGGCTGCTGGATTTATACGGGAATGTTCCGATCGTAACAGATTTTGCAAATACTCAGCCTCCGTCTACCAAAACGCGCAAAGAAGTATATGAGTTTGTTGAAAAGGAACTGCTTGATAATATAAACAAACTGCCAAAAACAGGCCCGGCCGATGGGCCTAATTACGGGCGTGTTAATTATTATACAGCCATGGCAGCGCTTGCGAAATTATATTTGAATGCAGGGGTGTTTACCGGAACCGCTCAATGGCAAAAAGCAATTGATGCCTGTAATATCATCATCAATTCGGGGTTGTATTCCCTTGCTCCCACCTACCTGGATAATTTCAAAAGAAATAATACCGGCTCGCCTGAATTTATTTGGGCGATACCATATGATGGAGCAAAGGCAGGTGGATTTTCTCTGCATGCAAATACGCTTCATGGTCTGAGCGCTCAGACCTACAGCTTGGTTGGTGGTGCGTGGAACGGATTTTCTGCCGTGCAGGAATTTTACCAGTCTTACATTGACCCTGCACAAAATCCCGGTGCACAGGGAACCGTGATCGGACTTGATCCCAAGGGAACCCCTACGCAGGGCACGATTGATAACCGGTTAACAAACTTTTTAGTAGGACCGCAGTATGCAGCTGATGGAATTACCAGGCTGGTCGACGGCGCAGCGGAAGCGAGTGACCCTGATGGCCAGCCGCTTACATTCACTCCTTATATAAATATGATCGAACCCAATTGCTGGGCGCAAGCAGGAGCACGCATCAGCAAATGGCAATTTTATCCGGGTATGAACTATAACCTGGATAATGATATGGCAATTTTCAGATTTGCAGATATTCTGTTGATGAAAGCAGAATGCACAGCGAGATTAACCGGTAACTGGAATGAAGGGACGGTTCTCGCCACAGTGAATAACATCAGGGCCAAACACGGTGGATCGGGGCTTCTTCCGTTAACCGCGTTAACTGCTGCCAGTTTTTTAATGGAACGTTCCAGAGAAATGGCCTTTGAATCTGTGAAACGGCAGGATATGATCCGCTTTGGATATTTCAATGCCTCACGCAGGTTCAACAATGCTGATCCGTCAAACCATGTTAATATTTTTCCAATTCCTGAAGTACAACTCAACGCCAACCCTAATCTTGTGCAGAATCCTGGATATTGATACAGGTTTATAACAGTTTTGTGAAAATGATCACCAGCATACATATTCTACTTATTATTTGCCTGATTACAAGCGCGTGTAACCGAGTTTCTGATATCGACCGCTATCATAAAATGGTATCGTCTCAATTGAACAGCGGGATTAAAAAAGATTCAATATTTCTGGACTTGAAATTCGGCATGAGTGTAAATAGTTTTTATAAGTATTGCTGGGCAATGAACCGTAAAAAATTATTTTTCAACAGCCATGATAATAATGCCGTAATCTATCAAATGAATAATGGCCTTAAGTTCGCTGCTGTATTTAGATTTACACCTGAATTTCATAAGGACAGGCTGTATAAGATAACGATAGATGCCTACTACGCGGCATTTGCGCCATGGAACCAACATTTATTTGCCGACAGTCTTGAAAAAGACCTTCAGCATCTATTCAATAGCTGGTATGGAGCTGCTAATTACCTGATTGTAAAAAATCCAATGGAGGGCGATTCGTTAATAAAAATTGATGGCAACAGGCAGATCAGGATTAAAAAAATTTCTGAAAAGGATATAAGAATAGAATATACTGACCTATTTATTGAAAAATCGTTGCATGCCAATCCCTCCTCATCATAGTCCACATATTACAATCCGCCTTTTCATTTGGGTTGTGCTCGGCGGGTGGCTTCTATGTGGATGTTCACAGTCAACAGGCAGCATCGACAGAAAGCTATTTAGCCTGATCCCTCCGGAGGAATCGGGCATCAATTTTATTAATAAGCTTATACATGATGAAGAATTTAATATTTACACTTACCGAAACTTTTATAACGGCGGGGGTGTTGCAATAGGCGACATAAATAATGACGGATTAACAGATATTTTCTTTACAGCCAACATGCAGCCCAACCGCCTGTACCTGAATCAGGGCAATTTTCGCTTTAAGGATATTACATCTTCTTCAGGAATTATAAAGAAAAGCAAATGGTCGACCGGCGTCAGCATGGCTGATGTGAATGGCGATGGGCTATTGGATATATATGTTTGTAACAGCGGTGATGTAAAAGGCGACAACAAAAAAAACGAATTATACATTAATGACGGCAATCTGCATTTTTCCGAAGAGGCAGAGGCGTACGGGATTGCAGATCAGGGATACTCAACGCACGCTTCATTTTTTGATTTTGACCGGGATGGTGACCTGGACATGTTCCTATTAAACAATTCATTCAAATTAATCGGAAGCTTCAATCTTCAATATAATGAACGAAATACCCGCGACTCACTTGGCGGACACAAGCTATTCAGAAACGATGGCAATCATTTCGTGGATATTAGCGAGGCTGCGGGGATCTATGGCAGCGCGATCGGATTTGGATTGGGCGTTACCGTTGGAGACATTGATAGTGATGGGTGGCCGGATATTTATGTATCCAACGATTTTTTTGAAAGAGATTACCTCTACATTAATAGTCATAACGGCTCCTTCACAGAATCTCTTGAAAAGCAAATGACCAGCATCAGCTATGCCTCTATGGGCGCCGATATGGCTGATATCAATAATGATGGGCATGCCGATATTTTTGTTACGGAAATGTTGCCTCAGGATGAGGTGCGGCTTAAAACGAATGCAAATTTCGAAAACTGGGATAAATATCAATTAAATCTTAAACAAGGCTATCATCATCAGTTTAGCAGGAATATGCTGCATTTGAATAATGGGGACCATTCTTTTGCGGAGATTGGAAGGATGGCTAGTGTGGATGCTACTGACTGGAGCTGGGGCGCATTGATCACAGATCTTGATAACGATGGCTGGAAAGACATTTTCATTTCCAACGGCATTTATCAGGATCTGACCAATGGAGATTATATCCGGTATATTTCGGATCGAAAGGTAATGAATGATATTCTTACCAGTAAAAATCGGAATAAAAAACTTATCGACGCAATGACATCGAATCCTATTTCGAATTATGCTTTTTCCAACAACAGGGATTCCAGTTTCACAAACCGTTCAAAAGAATGGGGTTTAGACAATCCCGGATTCTCAAATGGTGCATCTTATGGCGACCTTGACAATGATGGCGATCTTGACCTGGTAGTAAATAATGTGAACATGCCTTCTTTCGTTTACCGAAACAATTCGAGTGCCTCTTACCCCGATCACAAATACCTGGCAGTAGAACTAAATGGAACCGGGCACAACAGATTTGCAATTGGCGCAAAGGTTATTGTTTTTTTTAACGGTCAAATGGTTTGCCAGGAGCAAATGCCAAGCCGCGGTTTCCAATCAAGCATGGATTACCGTTTAAATTTCGGACTGGGCAAATGTACCCTGATTGACTCCGTTGTTGTCAACTGGCCCGATGGAATGCGGTCTGTCAACTACAAAATCCATCCAGATCAATTTATTGTTCTTGAACACTCAAAAGCATTGCGGCCCCTTTCCCCGTCATTGAAAATAAAAAATACGCTTTTTAAACCAGCCCTGAACATTAACGGGATGGATTTTTCGCATATTGAGAACAGGTATATAGATTTCGACCGCGAGAAACTGATATTTCATATGATGTCAACCTCTGGCCCACCCATGGCAAAAGCAGACCTAAACAGCGATGGGCTGGAGGATCTTTTCATTGGCGGCGCAAAGGACCAGGCCTCAGCCCTGTATTTACAACGACCGAATGGCAGGTTTATTCGAACTAATGAAGCCCTCCTGGAAAAAGACAAAGAAAGTGAAGACACCGATTGCCTTTTCTTTGATGCAGATAAAGATGGGGATCAGGATCTTTACGTGTGTAGCGGTGGAAGTGAATTTTCTCCGAATTCAACAGCACTCGTTGACAGACTATATGTGAACGATGGACGAGGTAATTTCAAAAAATCGCGACAGATGCTGCCGGCCGGTGGGTTTGAAAGCAGCTCCTGCGTCACTGCAGCAGACTTCGATGAGGATGGGGATATGGATCTTTTTGTAGGTATCAGGTTGCAATTATTAGCATATGGATATCCCTCGAAAGGTTATATTTTAGAAAATGATGGAACCGGTTATTTTAAAAATGTAACTCAACAATTGTGTCCGGCGTTACAGTCCACCGGAATGATCACCGATGCCGAATGGCTTGATTACGATCTCGACAATAAGCCGGATCTCGTGTTGGCCGGCGAGTACATGCCAGTTACCATCTTACACAATGAAAATGGAAGATTTGTAAACCGGACCAGGGAAGCAGGTTTGCACAATTCGAACGGTTGGTGGAACCGTGTTGCGGTCAAAGATATTAACAACGATGGATACCCGGATATCGTAGCAGGCAATCATGGCTTAAATTCCAGGTTCAAGGCAAAGCAAAACAAACCGGTCACTCTCTATGCTGCCGATTTTAACAACAACCGAAAAATTGAACAGGTGCTGTCCTGCTACAATGGCGATCAGCCCTTTCCGATGTCTTTACAGCATGATTTATTCAGCGTACTGCCCTATTTAAAGAAAAAGTTTCTTAAATACAATGATTATAGCGGAAAAACCATACAGCAAGTTTTCGGGCAGGATGTGCTGGACCGGTCTCACAGGAACGATGTTTACCTGCTTGAAACTTCTGTGATCCTCAACGGGCAGCATGGAAAATTCAGCCTATATCCTCTACCCAAAGCCGCACAATTATCACCTGTTTATGGAATACTCGTCGATGATTTTGACAAGGATGGCTGCCAGGATCTTCTACTTGGAGGAAACTTTTTTGAAAGCAAACCGGAAGTAGGTATATATGATGCCAGCGATGGCTTATTGCTGAAGGGAAATGGTCAGGGAAATTTTCTGCCGGTTGCACGCACAGAGTCAGGCATTGTTATTAAAGGAGCCGTGCGTTCCATCATTCAGCTTAATATTAATAGAAAAGAACACATTGTGGTAGGACGCAATAACGATAAAATACTCTTTTTTGAAAAATCGATTCATTGAAAGTTTAATATCACTCGTGTTGTATGCATGTGCCGCAAGTTGCCAATCAAAGCAACCGGATACACTTTTTTCCTCCATAACGGAGGAGACCACAGGTATAAATTTTATCAATCACATCAATGATACCGGAGTTACAAATATTTTGGACTATTTATATTATTACAACGGCGGTGGAGTAGCTATTGGAGATATTAATAATGACAGTCTTCCCGATATTTACCTTGTTTCAAATACCGGTTCTAATAAACTTTATCTCAATGAAGGAGCATTTCGTTTTATAGATATTACACCGCAGGCGGGCCTGGCCGGATCAGGAAACTGGAAAACCGGAGTAACCCTGGCAGATGTAAATGCAGACGGGTATCTGGATATTTATCTTTCCTGTGTCGGCGGGTATTTAAATTTTGAAGGCCATAATGAATTATTTATCAATAACGGCAAACTGGGCTTTACCGAAGAATCAAGGCAATATGGATTAGATATAACGGGTTTCAATACGCAGGCAGAATTTTTTGACTACGATCTCGACGGCGATCTGGATATGTTTTTGGTTAACCATTCGGTTCACTCTTCGGAAGTTTTTCAGTCTGCATCTATAAGAACGACCGTTAACAGTACCGCCGGTGATAAATTGTTTCGGAATGATCGTACGAACACCGGAGTGAAATTTACAGAAGTCACGAAACAGGCAGGAATTTATTCAAGTATTATAGGATATGGACTGAATGTTAGTGTGGGAGATTTAAACCGTGATGGATGGCCCGACATTTACGTTACCAATGATTTTCACGAAAATGATTATTATTATCTGAATAATAAGAATGGAACCTTTTCAGAAATTAATCAACAGGCTTTTTCCCATGAAAGCAGGTTTTCGATGGGAAGTGATATTGCTGATCTGAATAATGACGAATGGCCGGATATAATTACACTTGATATGCTGGCAGAAGACGAAAAAGTTTTAAAATCAAGTGCGGGTGATGACCCCTGGGATATTTTCAACATGAAATACAATATTGGTTATCATTACCAGCTATCAAGAAATTGCCTTCAGTTGAATACAAACATGGGAAAACGATTCAGCGAAATCGCATTGTATGCAGGTATCGCAGCTACGGACTGGAGTTGGGCTCCTCTGGCGGCGGATTTTGATAACGATGGCATCAAAGATATTTTTATAACTAACGGCATTTTGCGAAGGCCAAATGACCTTGATTTTATAAAATTCAATTCCTTAGGGAAAGATCAGTCATTGCGGCTGAATGACAAGGAGATGATTTCCCGCATGCCGGATGGAGCAGCATCCAATTATATTTTTAAAGGAACGAAGAGTCTTCAGTTCACTAATAAAAGCAATGAATGGGGCCTAAGAATAAAAGGTTATAGTTCAGGAGCAGCGCATGCAGATCTGGACAATGATGGAGACCTTGATATCGTAATCAATAATATCAACGCAAAAGCCACTGTCTATCGAAACAATACGGCAAAAGGATCGGGCCGCAACTTCCTTCAAATTAAATTGGAAGGTGATCCGCAAAATCTTTTTGGAATAGGTGCAGAAGTATCGATCACCACGAAAGCCGGAACACAGTACATGCATCTTAATTCCAGTAAAGGTTTTCTGAGCAGTTCATTGCAATATCTGCATTTTGGCACGGGCACCGACTCGGTGATAGATGAAGTGTCAGTCACCTGGAACAATAAGAAAAAGCAATTTCTGAGAAACATAAAAGCAAATCAGCGATTGTATCTTTCATATGATCAAGCCAGGGATTCAATCTCGTCTTACGGTTCTACGAATTCTACATTGACCGATATAACAGAACAGGTTCAGATTTCATACAGCCACCACGAAAATAGTTTCAACGATTTCAGCGTACAACCATTTATTCCATATTTGCTTTCGAGACAGGGTCCTGCAATTGCTGTTGCTGATGTGAATGGCGATCAAAGAGACGACATCTTTGTCGGTGGTGCTGTAGGCCAAAGTGCCGGATTATTTATTCAGGGTACTAATAATTCATTTACAAAATCAAGTGATAGCCTGTTTGCCCGTGATGCGGCCATGGAAGATGTAGATGCACTATTCTTTGACGCAGACAATGATGGCGATCAGGATCTCTATGTAGTAACAGGCGGCAATGAAATTTTGCCAGGGCCGGCAAACGACCGTTTATACCTCAACGATGGTTTAGGTCAATTTCGCCAAACAACAGCTCCATTAGCTAAAGGCACAAAATCAGTGGTGGCCAGTGCCGACTTCAACCACGATGGATTGACTGATCTTTTTATCGGAGGCAGAGCCGTACCTGGCGCGTATGGCGAAATACCCCTCTCCTATTTATTACTTAATCAAGGGCAAGGGAAATTCCGCGCGGTTGCTGAATCCGAAGCTCCGGGCTTAAGTAAAATAGGAATGGTGACAGATGCAGCATGGGTTGATTTTGACAACGATACCTGGCCGGACCTTATTATTGCAGGTGAATGGATGCCAATTAGTATTTATAAAAATAATAAGGGCAAGTTATTCGATTTTACTAATCAGGCCGGGATGAGTTCGACTGAGGGTCTTTGGCAGCATCTCCTGATCACCGATGTAAATCAAGATGGATTTAATGACCTGGTTGCCGGCAATCTCGGGACGAACTCAAAGCTGAAGGCGGATGAAAAAAATCCTCTTCGCATGTATATGATAGATTACTATCGTAATGGAAAAAAAGAACCGGTTGTTGCTTATAAAAAAGATGGCAGATATTATACTCTCTTGCAGAAAGAAGAGATAGAGCGGCACCTGCCAGGAATTAAAAAGAAATACTTGAACTACTCAGACTTTGCAGGCCTATCTGTCGATAAAATTTTCGCTGATCAGATTAGCCAGTCAAGGGTACTTACAATAAATACCTTATCTACTACTCTTTTTTTAAACGACCGGAGGGGCAAATTCATATCGTCCCCACTACCTTTTGAAGCTCAGTATGGGCCCGTGTTCGCAATCGTGTCAGCGGATTTTGACAAAGATGGGGTAAACGATCTCCTGGTAGCGGGAAACCTCTACGGCGTTGCACCATTTGAGGGAAGATACGATGCTTTAATGCCAACAATCTTGCGTGGGACTTTAAAAATGAAAACTGAAAGGTTTTTGATGTATGAGACCCTGAACATTCAGGGCGAGATAAGACATATGAGGAAAATCACCCTGGCCAACAATATGACCGCGATTATTCTTGCGATCAACAATCAGCCGCTTCGTTTTCTTTCTACAGCTCT
>JACMLY010000137.1 GCA_014379345.1 Chitinophagaceae bacterium | reverse complement strand
TTCCTCATAATTGAAATTTCATTCTAATTTTTCCCTGAGACGGAACCCTTATTTTGAAAACAATTTTGTCATCATCATACGGCGAATGATGCCTTTTTTTATTTTTATCTCTAGGCCTACGGAGTAGCTGTGATTATCATATTGCCCGCTCCAAAATAATTTCCATGGAATCCCTTTCCTGGTGAACTTTCTTGTTTGAATTATGCCGGTGCAACAGATCGTTTAAAGCGCTTGTACTGGTTGCATAAAACTGCTGAAGTGTATGACTGTAGAATAAGTAACCGAAGTACATGAGGGTCTTTTGTCTTAGGGTCAACCCGGCACTGTTGACACAAAAGTCAAACCTCAAAATAAAATAGAAAATCTCAGGAGTAAATACAAAAGACTCAAGATCACGCAGAGATCTTTTCGGAAGGCGGGATTGGAACCTGCTACCCTGGCGCCAAACGTGCCCTGCGCTACACTTGTAGTATCTGAATATGAAATAGAAAAATCCCCAGAATAAGAAACTAAAAGAGCCCTGATTGCTCAGAGCTCTTTGTCGGGAAGACAGGATTCGAACCTGCGACCCCCTGGTCCCAAACCAGGTGCGCTACCGGCCTGCGCTACTTCCCGAATATTTTACTAAGCCCCGGTTTTTTGTAAATATAGCTAAATATCTGGCGGAGAGGGAGGGATTCGAACCCTCGGTACAGTTTAACCCGTACGACGGTTTAGCAAACCGTTCCTTTCGGCCACTCAGGCACCTCTCCGGCCCTTTTTCGGGACGGCAAAAATAGGCTGGAAAAATTCAAACACCAAACTGAATTTTAAAATCACCTGAAATGACCAATTCATAGCAAAACCCCATTTAATCACCGTTCCGGGATTTCATAAAAAATAAGGAAAACCCTACATTGCGAATGAGCCCGTTTTGCATGAATCAAAATCTTTATAGTTGAATAAAATGGTTGAACTCAAAAATGGCATTCAAACATTCCATGCGAAATCGAGGCAGACCTGGCGGAAATGGTTGCAAAAAAATCACCAGTCTCAAAGTTGCGTCTGGCTTATTTTATATGCAAAGGGCAGCACCATGAAGAGTGTTTATTATTCTGAAGCTGTGGAAGAAGCACTGTGTTTTGGATGGATCGACAGCAAGGCCAACAAAAGGGACGACGAAAGTTATTACCAGTTTTTTGCAAAACGAAATCCCAAAAGCAATTGGAGCAAGATTAATAAGATCAGGGTTGAAAAATTGATCAATGAGAAACAAATGGCCAAAGCCGGTCTGGACTCAATCAAAACAGCCCAGGAAAACGGCACCTGGACGGCATTAGATGAAGTCGAAAACATAATAATTCCAGCGGATTTACAACGGGCTTTCCGCAACAGTAAGATGTCGATGAAAAACTTTGAAGCTTTTCCACGATCTTCAAAAAAAATTATTTTAGAATGGATACTAAACGCCCGGAAGCCTGAGACAAGAGAAAAGAGGATTGAAGAAACTGTGAAGCTGGCAGCTAAAAATATCAGAGCAAATCACTATAGCAAGTGATCCATGTATTATTAAAAGCAGGTCTGTAAAAAACAGACCTGCTTACCATATTCATCTGTTTTTAAAAACTTGTTTTTCGATTGAACTCATCCGATACAGCATACTGTTTTTCGCTCGTATCCGTCGAACAAAAATCGATCAGGTCCTGGTTCAATTGCTCTTTATGCGTATAGAACAGCCCGTGAGGAGCACCTTCGTATTTCTTATACACGCTGTTTGCAATGATACCCGCCGTGAGGTCGCTACTCACTTCAATAGGAACTGTTTTGTCATCGTCCCCATGTATTATAAGAGTAGGTATATCTATTTTTTTCAAGTCCTGCCTAAAATCAGTATGCGCAAAAGAAACAGCGCAGAGCTTGGTTGCTCTCGGCAAAGCAAAAGAAGCCAGCATCCGGTAATAATCTAACAATGGCGTACTCACCGGATGATTAATGAGGCTAACACTAAAAAACTTCTTACCAAAGTCATCAAGAAATGCGATCCTGTCCTTCCTGAGCTGGTTTAGCATTTCGGTGAATACCGATTCGTCCACACCATCCTCATTATCGCTGCTCTTTGCCATAAAGGGAGTAACGGCACTGATCAAAACGAGTTTACTAACTCGTTCGGTACCATAACGGCTTATATATCGCACGGCTTCCCCTCCACCCATGGAAAAACCAACCAAAACTACATCGTGAAGGTTTAGCTGGTCTATTATGGCATGCAGGTCTTCCGTGAGGGTATCGTAGTCGTATCCATTCCATGGCTTGTCTGATTTTCCAAATCCGCGGCGATCATATTTTATAACCCGTAAACCCGCATTTACAAGATCCTCTACCTGGTATTCCCACATTTCTTTGCTCAGCGGCCATCCATGAATGAGTATCACAGGTCGGCCATGTCCGTAATCCTTGTATGAAAGCGCTACCTCCTCTCCGGTAGTAGCATCGTTGGTTTTTATATATTTCATATTTACAGTTTTATGTTAGTATGGCTAACAATTTTCATACCTCCTTAGGCAAGATTGTTGGATACTATAGAGTTTGTTTAACAGATTTATATTAATTCCGCGAAGATTTCGACAGTGCAAGGACCCGGGCGATATGAGTTTGGGATAAGGAGTTGCAGATGCTTGTCTCAGAAGGGATAGCATTTATGATCGTTAAGGTGTCACCGACAAAAAAAATCCCATTCGGTGTGAAATGGGAGATAAGCCTATTCCGGTAAAAAATATTTACATGGCAGCAAGTTGAACTTTCTGTTGCAATTCTACCACACTTTCTCTGAAAGTGCTGTCAGTATCCATCAGATCTTTAACGGTTTGACAAGAATGGATGACTGTCGTATGATCCCGCCCGCCAAAATGTTCACCGATGGTTTTGAGGGAATTTTTAGTAAATGCTTTTGCCAGGTACATTGTAATTTGACGTGCTTGTACGATTTCTCTTTTGCGTGTTTTCTGCAATAGCTTATCGTAAGGAACATCGAAGAATTCGCATACCATTTTTTGAATGGTATCGATAGTGATTTCCTTGCTGCTAGTTTTCACAAAATTACGAAGCACTCTCTTTGCCAAATCAAGATCAATTTCGCGCTTATTAAGCGAAGATTGTGCCAACAATGATATCAGTGCACCCTCGAGCTCGCGAACATTGCTATTAATATTATAGGCAAGATATTTTACAACTTCCCTTGGCATTTCTAATCCATCGTTCTTCATCTTCCTTTCCAGGATATCTATGCGCGTTTCATAATCCGGGATCTGCAGATCAGCACTTAGGCCCCAGCGAAAACGGCTCAATAGTCGCTCTTGTACACCCTCCAGATCCTTCGGCGATTTGTCTGAAGTCAGGATCAACTGCTTTCCACTCTGGTGAAGATGATTGAAAATGGCAAAAAAAGCATCCTGCGATTTCTCAGCCCGATTAAAAAATTGTACATCGTCAATAATCAGCACATCTACCATCTGATAGAAATGAATAAAATCATTAATGGCGTTATTACGACCATGATCCTGAAATTGATTTATAAATTTTTCGGAGCTCACATATAAAACAACTTTGGTTGGATGCATCCTTTTTGTTTCATTCCCAATGGCCTGGCCTAAATGGGTTTTACCAAGACCAACACCTCCGTATAACACCAATGGATTGAATGAACTGGCGCCCGGTTTTTCAGCAACTGTTTTCCCGGCCCGGCGTGCAACACGGTTACAATCACCTTCAATAAAATTGTCGAAAGAATAAATATGGTTTAATTGCGAATCGATCTGCATTTTTTTCAGACCCGGAATCACAAAAGGATTTTTAACGGGATTATTTATTACAAGAGGAAAATCCATTTCGTTGTTTGAAAAAGTTTTGTATCCGTGAGCGGGTACATCCATAGTAAGAGGTTTACTCTGATGATTGCCGCTATCTACCATAATGCGATATTCCAGTTGCGCATCCTTACCTAAAATTCTTCTAAGAGTTTTTGCAAGTAAGTTTACATAATGCTCTTCAAGATATTCGTAAAAAAATTGACTCGGGACCTGAATAACGAGAATATTACCTTTTAACTCAACCGGTTTAATGGGCTCAAACCA
This sequence comes from Chitinophagaceae bacterium, assembly GCA_014379345.1. Taxonomy (GTDB): domain Bacteria; phylum Bacteroidota; class Bacteroidia; order Chitinophagales; family Chitinophagaceae; genus Flavitalea. The sequence continues at coordinate 191,120 of JACMLY010000137.1, read as the reverse complement.
TGTCTTGAAATGTTGCCACTCAACAATGTCCTTTATAACTTCCAAACAGTTGCTCCAAACTTTATCAAAAGACTTTGCCATTTTATAAAATCACCAGTTTTATGTTGAGTTAAAATTTTTTTGCTAACCAATTTCACCGAAGTTGCGTTCTCTCTCAAAGTTTCGCAGGGGGACGAATATCAAAATTTTTTGTTGAAAAAAAAATTTTTTATTCCCTCTTTATTCAACTAGCAACTATATGTGATCTGGATTATGTTTTTCATCACTCAAAAAAAATAAATGATGCAGTTTTTGATGCATGATTTTCATCATTGATATTAGATTTAGACCATTATCAATACCTACAGCGAAAATAAATTCAACTCGCTGTAAACAGCTTTCCAAATAAAAGAATGCGTAACGCACATGAAAAATTCTGCTGTTGATTTAATCTGATCCTGGCATTGAGTAATTGTGCTGTTCGTGGCTGATATGCGATTTTGCGGGAAGCTTGTATGAAGATTGAAAAGAATAACCGGGTTATAAAAAACAATTTCTCCATACTTGATTTTTGAGATGCAACTGAAGGTACAAATAATTTCATACGATGTACTTATTGCCCGTTTATTTTTTTTATCCAGGATAGGAAAAAATCTTTTTGTACAGATTTTTACTTATACCCAAAATAAACATACCTTAAGCCCTGCTTTACCCATCAAATTTTTGTCCAAAAAATTCAGGAAGAAAGAAAAAATCCCCTGGTAGTGATTGTCCTGAAAAAAAGCAAAAAACAATGTTCCTGCTTTAAAAAATTAATCAGCTGTATTCAATTACTTTGCGAAGATTTTAAAGCACTTAAAGTTTTACTCAAGGAATTTTAGGTTAACTGCCTGACTCCATGCAACAACAACTGACATTAAAATTATTGCCTTCAGAAGCTGCGTCATTCGAGCTGATTAAAAAATATACAAGCGTACAGCTATCCATTCCCCAGGATTCAATTTCAGGTTTTCGTACTATCAAAAGATCGATTGATGCCCGAGGCAGGCAGGCCTGGATACTGGTTACGATCATCGCTTTTATTAACGAACCGTTCTCGCCGATTCAAATTGATAAGATCAATTTCAGGGATGTTTCTCTTTCAAAACACCAGGTTATTATTATAGGCGCCGGCCCGGCCGGATTGTTTGCGGCATTAAAACTCCTGGAATATGGTATTCGGCCCATCATCCTCGAACGCGGAAAGGATGTTCGGTCAAGAAGAAGAGATCTTGCAGATTTAAATAAGAATGGTATTCTTCATCCTGAGAGTAATTATTGTTTCGGTGAAGGAGGAGCTGGTACCTATAGCGATGGCAAATTATATACCCGCAGTACGAAGCGTGGTGACCTGAACAGGATACTGAATCTGTTCGTTCAGTTTGGCGCCGAAGAAAAAATTCTTTATGAATCACATCCTCATATCGGCACCAATAAATTACCCGCTATTATTACATCAATGCGCACCACGATCGAAGCTTGTGGAGGTCAGTATCTGTTCAATCAAAAAGTAATTGATCTTATCATAGGGAAAAATGTTTTGAGAGGTGTTCAAACAGAAGCGGGCAACACTTTTCAAGGTCACGCGGTAATTCTTGCCACTGGCCACTCTGCCAGGGATATTTTTGACCTTCTTTATCGTAGAAAAATATTGATTGAATCAAAATCATTTGCCCTTGGCGTAAGAATTGAACATCCGCAAACTCTTATCGATAGCATCCAATACCATTGCAGTAACCGTGGAGAATATTTGCCCCCCGCCTCCTACAGCCTGGTTCAGCAGGTAAATGAAAAAGGTGTCTTTTCTTTTTGCATGTGCCCGGGAGGAATTATTGCCCCTGCATCGACCTCACCCGGAGAGCTTGTTGTGAACGGCTGGTCTCCATCAAAGCGAAATAATCCCTTTGCCAATTCGGGCATAGTGGTATCGGTTGAAGAAAATGATATTTACCGGCACTTTAAAAAAAGTGAGAAATTAAGCGATCTGCATGATCGAAGTCCACTGCAGGGGATGCTTTTTCAACAAGACATCGAAAGAAAGGCTTACGAAACTGGCGGTGGCAAATTCGTAGCTCCTGCCCAGCGCATGACAGATTTTGTTCAAAGGAAAGAGTCTTCAATGTTACCGGCTTGTTCTTATATACCCGGAATTCGCGCAGTTGCGCTTGACCGGGTGTTGCCAGAATTTGTTTATGCCTCCCTGCAAAAAGCATTTGTTGAGTTTGATAAAAAAATGAAAGGATATTACACCAATGATGCCGTAGTGGTAGCTACTGAATCACGCACTTCTTCGCCGGTGCGCATTCCACGCGATCATTCGTTGCAACATCCTCAGATCAAAGCATTATACCCATGCGGTGAGGGAGCAGGCTATGCAGGTGGCATTGTTAGTGCCGCGATGGATGGAGAAAAAGTTGCCGAAAAAATTATTGAGCAGTTACGGGTTGGTTGAGCTGATTTCTTTCCTTGATAATAATAATTTTTCTGTAACAAGTTTATTTTCCTTGAAAGCTTTGCATTCTTTTTTCATGGTTTCCTTTTGTTCATCCGTTAAGGATTTGCTGATTGCGCCCATATCGGGTTTGCCCGCATCTACCCAACTGGTATACCAAAAATCCGCAATGAGATTGGCCGAGCTTATTAATTGACTGTTGATCGTGGCACCTACCTTTTGACTATAAGCTTTCGCAAACTCAGTGCTGTAAGACCTTACTTCCTTTCCTCTTCTGATCTGAAACCTGTATTTAGATGTATCTGTAAATTTTTTAGAAGTTTCTTTTTCCTGCAAAAAAACTTCCTTCGTTAAGATATATGCTTTTCTAATGGCCTTCCAGATGGATTGTTCGGGACGTTCTAAGTATTTTACTTTGTGACGGCTACTCAAATCATATTGGTCCAGCTCGATCTCAGGGATCATGCTTTCCCACAAACTATGCAGGCCTTTCTGATTCGTTAGCTGACCATCATAATTAAGTGTGGTATGCAAAGGGACATGCGCATCACCAATATAATGGGCAAGATCGGCAGCATAAAACAGGATGCTGTCTTTGTTTTTGTTTTTGAAGGCACTGGTCAATCTGTTCTTCGTTGTTATTATGTGATAGGGAACGTATCCATATTTTAATAACGAATCTCTCGAGTAGAGTCGTTCAGCCTCTCCCCACGACATGGGCATTTTCCAGGCGGCGGAATCGCCAAAGGCTTCCAGATTGATAAAATGCTTCGTGTCTTCCGTTGAATCCTCGTTACGTCGCAGATCGGGGCGCACCGAATGCTTAACGACATAATCCATATTAATATAGAAAAAAGTTCGTAACCCCTTAGGTAATTCATATACGGCAAGCTGGTTTACTGTGCGATGAACCAGGAAACCCCAACTACCAAATAATATCCATATTAAAAATGCAGTTCCAACTACTAAAGATCTTCTCATAACAATCTTTTTTCCCAAGGTGTCAAATAAATGTAAGTCTTTCTTCCACCGTATAATAAAAGCAGTTTGTAATAATTGGTATTTTTTCAATACTAATCGGTAACATTTATATTTTTAACACGAATTAGCACCAATTGAGGCTAATTAGCCCGAATTAGTTTTAATTCGCTAAATATAGCCACGGATTACACGGATTAACACGGATTTCTTTATCCGTGCAATCCGTGGCAAGAAAAGCAAATAATGAAGACACATGATTACACGGATTAATACGGATTTCTTTATCCGTGCTAATCCGTGCAATCCGTGGCAAAAAAGCAAATATTGAAGACACATGAAAATTCTTGAGGTCAGAAATCTTAAAAAATATTACGCAACTCAAAAGGCAGTAGACGATATTAGTTTTACAGTAGAACAGGGGAGCATCTTTGGCTTGTTGGGACCCAATGGAGCCGGTAAAACCACCTTACTACGCATGATAACTGGTATTTTTTTCCAGGATGAAGGAGAAATACTGCTCGACGGGCGAAAATTTGATCCCATAAACGATGTTACCCGTATCGGTTACATGCCCGAGGAGAGGGGACTGTATAAAAAAATGAAGATCGGCGAACAGGCCATTTACCTGGCCAGGTTAAAAGGACTCACAAAAACAGATGCCACAAGAAAAGTAAAGGAATGGTTTATCAAATTCGGGATGGAAAGCTGGTGGAATAAAAAAGTAGAAGACCTCAGTAAGGGAATGAGCCAGAAGTTACAATTTGTTACTACGGTGTTACATGAACCAAAACTGATTATACTCGACGAGCCATTCAGTGGGCTGGATCCTGTAAACGCGAACCTCATCAAAGATGAAATTTATCAACTCGCCAAAAGAGGATGCAGCATCATTTTCAGTACGCACAGAATGGAACAGGTAGAAGAAATCTGCGATCATATTATCCTTGTAAACAAAGGCCAGAAGATATTAGATGGCGGGGTGGCCGAGGTAAAACAACAGTTCAAAGAAAACCTTTTCCATCTTGGCCTAGAAGAAATTCCGCATCACAATTCATCTGCTTTTTTTGAAGTGATCGGTCATAGTAACGGAGGACTGATCGTCAAAATCAATGAAGAATTCAGATCGAACGATGTTCTACGATTTTTTATTGATCAAAACATCAATGTGACTGCTTTTAATGAGATCCTACCTTCTCTTAATGATATTTTTATAAGACTTGTAGAAGGAACTTCTGTGAGCAGGAAGTTTCAAACCTTAAACTCTTAATGGAATTTATGAACAAAATTTTATTGATCATACAAAGAGAATACTTAACGAGGGTTAGGAAAAGATCGTTCCTGTTAACGACCATTTTAGTACCGATCGTGATCATCGCTTTTTACGCCGCAATCATAGCTGTAGCGGTCAGCGACACAAGTGAGAAGGAAAAAATTGCGGTGATAGATGAAGCTCAGCTATTCAATGGCAAAATAGGGTCGGATCAAAAATCATCGATTACCTACGATCTAATCCAAAATGAAACATTTGAGTCTTTTAAAAAGGAGTATGATGACAAGGGCTATTCTGCCTTATTATATATTCCCGCGTTAGATATCAGTCATCCTGACAAAATACAATTGCAAAGCCAATCAGCGATTAGCCTCAATGTAAAGAAAAAGATCGAAAATAAGGTTGATAAGGCTATCGAACAGAAACGATTGAACAATGAAAATATCGATCCCCAAAAATACGAATCAATAAAATCTGATATCAGTATACCAAATACGCTTGACTCAGGCAATGGCGAAAAGAAAAGTGTGGAGGGCGTAGCATATGCCGTGGCATTCGCTGCGGGTATCCTTATTTATATGATCCTGCTGATCTATGGAAGTATGGTGATGCGCGGTGTTATGGAAGAAAAGACGAATCGCATTTCGGAGGTCATCATCAGTTCAGTGAAACCATTTCAATTAATGATGGGAAAAATAATCGGTATAGGCGCAGTAGGAATAACACAATTTATTATATGGATTGTTTTGATCGGGTTGCTGCAATTTACTGTCCCCTTACTATTCCCGTCACTAACCGGGCAAATACCTCAAACAGGAACTGAGGGAGTTCCTATGGCAAGTGATGTAAGTATGATCTCTAAAATTACAGAAGGGCTGCAGTCCATTCCTGTCGGGTTGTTGCTATTTTGTTTTCTGTTTTATTTCCTGGGTGGGTATTTAATGTACGCCTCTCTTTTTGCAGCGATAGGGAGCGTCAGCGAAGATCAGCAGGAAGCACAGCAATTGGTTTTCCCCGTAATGATGCCAATTATTCTTGGATTTGTAATTCTTACCAAAGCCATCCAGGATCCCAATAGCGGACTGGCATTATTTGGCAGCCTTTTTCCGCTTACATCGCCTATTGTAATGCTTGGGCGGATACCTTTCGGCGTACCCTGGACTGAATTATTCTTATCCATGGCCTTGCTGATTCTGTTTTTCCTTTTTTGCACCTGGCTTGCAGGAAGGATTTATCGCACAGGCATTCTCATGTATGGCAAAAAAGGTTCCTGGAAAGAAATGATGAAATGGGCATTCAAAAGGAGCTGATCCCTGATATTTCCAGCCACGAATTCCACGGATTACCACGAATTTTCGTGATGATCCGTGGAATTCGTGGCTGGAAAATGGCATTCAGTATGGAGATTTGCCGGATACTATGTAATGATGCGCGAAATGACCAATGAGTAGCGCGATGTATTATATCGCCATTTTAGCTCCGGGAGAAGTGAACGAAAAAATATTGCAATGGAAGCATTTTATGAGGGATCGTTTTGGTTGCATCGCAGCTTTAAAATCTCCGGCACATATAACGCTGATAAGTCCATTCTGGATGAACAAAGATTTTCAATTTCTTCTGGAAAACAATTTAAAAGAGTTCAGCAATAATCAGGAAAGCTTCTTAATTGAGCTTACAGATTTTGGTTCCTTCAAACCCAGGGTGATTTTTGTTCATGTTAAACAATCGGATCATTTAACTATCCTTGCGACCGCTCTTCAAAACGCTCTGCTAAAAAATCCGTTATTTTCCATTAAAGAATCAATAAGGCAATTTCACGCACATATCACCATCGCAAACAGGGATCTTCACAAGAATGATTTCAATACCGCCTGGGAATATTTCAAACATAAAAAATACCAGGCATCATTTCCTGCACGCGGCATTACCTTAATGAAGCATACCGGTTTGCAATGGGAACCAGCCTGTACTGCAGTCTTTCCGCTCGTATAGATCATACTCCTTTTTTCACAAAAAAAATGGCTTTTGCAACATTTTACGAAATCTATCGTATTTTTATACGAAGACAATCGTATTTACTCACCGTTTTAAAATATAGCTATGCAAATTAAAATTCATCCCCGTTTTCGTGTTGCTTTTACAGTAATGGTTACAATCATAATTTTTATGGCATCAGTAGCCTTAATGGCCTGGGCTGGAAGCCCCGGACATCATCCGGGTAGTAAAGAACGAGCAAAGGACACAATACCTTCGAAAAAACAAACCGGAGATAAAGATCTAGATAAAGAATTACGCCAATTAGACGAAGCCAAAAAACAATTGGAGGAATTAAAAAATAAGAATTGGGACAAGATCCGGCTGGACGTAGAAGATGCGATGAAGAAAATAGACTTTCAAAAGATTACGCTGCAGGCTGAGGAGGCCTTCAAAAGAATCGACATGGAAAAGATTGGAAAAGAAGTGGAGGAATCACTTCGTAAAATTGACTTTAGCAAAATCGAGAAGGATTTGGAAACCGCGAGGAACAGCATATCGAAAATAGATATGGAAAAAATAAAGCAGGAGCTTCAGAAAGCCCGGTTGGAAGTGGATGAACAACTACAGAAAAAAGAATGGCAAAAAGAGATGGAAGAAATGAAAAAACTCAATATGGAAGAGATGCAAAAAGAAATGGAGAATGTAAAAAAAGAAATGAGCAAGGTTACAGAAGAGTTGAAATTGGAAAAACTGGATTTGAAAGAAACAATGACAAAGGCACATGCAGACATCGACAGGGCTAAGGAGGAGTTAAAGGGATACCAGGAAATGATCTATACCATGGAAACGGATGGATTGATAATCACTAACCAGGATTATACCATAGAGTACAGACAGGGCGAACTTACTATAAATGGAAAGAAGCAATCGGCTGAAATAACAAACAGGTACAAAAAGTATTTTAAAAAAGAGAAGATGACGATTAAAAAACAGAACGGTGATCTTAAAATCGATATGGATTAAAGTTTCTTATGTGCGACACATGGCTATTCTCAGCCATGTAATTTTGGGATGCTACAATAAAAAAAAGCGATCCCGCAAACGCGGGATCGCTTTTCATTTTTAAGTAATTAGTTTTACCGGCCTTCCATCATTCTCAATAATGGATGAAATACTTCACCCTCTTCTTCTTCAGATTTGATATCGAAACTTAGTTTTATGCTCATTCCTTCTTTCAAAACAACCCCTTCCCGTCTGTAGGTCTTGTACCCTTTTTTTTCTAAAATAATGGTTACTTCACCGGCAGGGATCTGGCAAGCTTTGAAAGATCCGGAAGCATCCGTGACAAATTCTTTTTCGCCATTCATTTTAGAGGAGGTGATTGAAATGGTAACTCCTTTGAGCGGCTTTTTGGTCACAGCATCAGAAACAGATCCTTGTAAAGCAGGTTCTGCTTTTCCATCCTTACCATGATTTGCTTTGGTCATCAAAGCCAGGGGTAATAAAGAAAAGATTAACAGGAGTTTTTTAGAGATTCTCATTTCACAGGTTTAAAGCAATGATTAATTTCTTTCCACTCATCACCATTTTTTACCGCTGCAGTACCAGTAAGGACAATGCAATAATTAAAAATGTTGCATATCGTACAGGAAGTTACAGTAAAAAAGTGCACAAGACAAGCAAGCGGGAAGAAAAATTCGTCATCTTATCATGATTCCCCCAAATCGATCTCAGTGTTATCCCCTATGTTTAAGCTCCGGCTCTCTCCTTTTATTTCGGTATCGCTGCCTATCAGCGATTGTGTAAGTACGATATCGTAAAGGTCTGCAAACGCTCCTATAATAGAGTCTTTAATGATTGAGTAATTGATGGTGGTCTGTTCGCCAATGGTAACATTTGGACCGATGATGGAATTCTTTATATCGCACCCGGTAGCAATACTGACAGGAGGAATTACAATTGTATTTTCGAAACTATGTTCGGGCGAGATGATTCCGCCAAACTTCTTCAGTAAAGTAGCATTCGATACCAACAAGGTTTCCTTTTTACCACAGTCGAACCAATTCATCACTTTGAAAGATTTAAAAACGGCACCTTTCTCAATCATACATTCCAGCGCATCTGTGATGCTAAATTCTCCCCGGCTCTTCACCTGGTTCCGGATATTGTTCTCAAGGCACTCGAATAGCATTGATGTTTCCTTAATGCGGTAAACACCTACCAATGCCATATTCGATTTTGGAATCTGGGGTTTTTCCACAACCCTTACGATAAATCCGTCGTCGCCAATTTCAGCCACTCCAAAATCGCGCGGATCATCAACCCGCTTTACGCCGAGTACCGAATGGGGTATTTCCAAAATTTCAGCCACACTATATTCGCAGATCGTGTCTCCCAAAACAATAAACATTTCATCATCGCCCACAATATTCCTTGTTAATTGAATGGCGTGGCCGATGCCCTGACGTTCGCTCTGATTAATAAAATGAGAATTCAGGTCGGGATACTTTTCCTGTACGTAATCTTTTATCTTATCCCCCAGGTATCCCACAACAAATATAAAGTCGTTGATACCAGCTTCTTTTAACTGGTCGACGATAATACTTAAAATGGTTTTTCCTGCTAAGGGTATAAGAGCCTTGGGTTGAGTATAAGTATGGGGACGTAACTTGGTTCCTGCACCAGCTACCGGAATGATTGCTTTCATTTGTTTAGTGTTTGTCACTCACATTATGACAGCATCGGCAATGCTATCAATCATACCTTCACAGTTCACTACGCGTCTACAAAGCGGTGTGAAAATAGGGAATTTTGACTAATTAAATGATCGATAAAAAACTTGGAAGAAAGTGGCCTATGTTTATTTTTGCCGGGATTTTATGGCACGCTTTGGTTTTTGATCAGCCGTCTGGTGAATGTTTTTGTGCAGTTTCGCTCAAGTGGTCATTTATTAGTTATATCAAAGCTAAAAACGTCGCCCTGTTTTTTTATACCAAACTTAATGAAGGCTGATTGTATTTCGTGTTATTTATTCAACATCTTAAAACCCATACATGCAAAAAGATACCGTCGTTTTTGATCTCATCAGGCAGGAACTGGAACGCCAGCGTCGTGGAATTGAATTGATCGCTTCTGAAAATTTTGCTTCTTTACAGGTAGTTCAGTCCATGGGCAATGTAATGACCAATAAATATGCAGAGGGATATCCGGGACGGAGATATTATGGCGGATGCGAAATTGTAGATCAAACCGAGCAACTGGCCATTGATCGTATTAAACAGGTATTTAATTGTGATTATGCCAATGTACAACCCCATTCCGGTGCTCAGGCTAATGCTGCAGTAATGCTGGCCATCCTGCGACCGGGTGATAAAATTCTTGGACTTGACCTGAGCATGGGTGGTCATCTTACCCATGGTTCGCCGGTTAATTTTTCGGGAAAGTTATATGAGGCTATATCCTATGGAGTAAAAAAAGAAAATGGCCTGGTCGATTATGAAATGTTGGAAAAAAAAGCGAGAGAAGAAAAACCTACACTCATTATTTGTGGCGCTTCAGCTTATAGCCGTGAGTGGGATTACGCCCGGATCAGGAATATTGCCGATTCAGTCAATGCGTTCGTATTGTGCGATATAGCGCATCCGGCGGGCCTCATCGCCAAAGGTTTGCTTGATTCACCCTTTGAACATTGCCATTTTGTGACTTCTACCACACACAAAACACTGAGGGGACCAAGAGGAGGACTGATATTAATGAAAAAGGACGCCGAAAATACATTTCGACTGAAAGATGCGAAAGGAAATACAAGAATGATGAGCAACCTGATAGACATGGCCGTCTTTCCGGGTATCCAGGGTGGGCCTTTAGAACATGTTATTGCCTCGAAGGCCATTGCATTTGGAGAAACGCTTACAGAAGAATTTACAGTGTATGCCAAACAGATTGTGCAAAATGCACAGACAATGGCAAGATCTTTTATAGACAGGGGATTCGAGATTGTGTCGGGCGGTACAGACAATCATTTATTGTTAATTGATTTGCGGAACAAAAGCATAAGCGGAAAAAAAGCAGAGCAGATATTAGGGAAAGCAGATATTACCGTGAACAAGAACATGGTGCCCTATGATGATAAATCGGCATTTGTCACTTCCGGAATCCGGGTTGGTGTGCCAGCTGTAACCACCCGGGGAATGAAGGAAGAACATATGGCTATTATTGTGGATTATATTGATGAGGCATTAAGAAATGCTGACGACGACCATAAACTTGACAGCCTCGCAAAGGCCGTGAATGGTTTTATGCAAAAATTTCCATTATATCCTGAATTGGGATGAAATTAGCAGAACGATGAATGAATGCAGTTCTGAGAATGGCACCAAGGTTACCATCTCTTAAGCCATTCCTCGGCGGTTTCCCTTCCTTCCAGGTTATCTCTGACCACCTCCTGAAGCAATTTTTTTGCCCTTGGGATATCTTCAGGACGATTTCGTTCAAGAATAGTAATAGCCGAATAAAATTTGCCCGGATTCGAAAAAAGATCAGGGATGTTGGCCAGGCTTTGAAAGTAGGCGAAGGCACTATCATATTGTTTGAGTCGAAGAGAAACCAGCCCTGCGTATTTAAGGGCAAGGTTATTTGCAGAATCGTTTTGGATGAGATGCTCATATACGATCAGCGCCTGCTGAAGCTGTTCCGGTTTGCCCTCATTATATAAATTAATGCCTTGTTGAAGGCTATCGCCGGCAGTACTCATAGGAACTCCTAGTCTTGTAAACTCTTTCGCCACATATTGATGCGCCAGCTGATGTGGCAATTCTTTAGGGGATGAACCAGTAAAATAAAACAAGCTCACCAGAATTATTACCCCGATAAAAACTGCCGCCGCTACGTACGGCAACCATTTTCTTATTACCGGGTTTCCATTGTTAAAAGATTGAACGGGTATCTCTCTGAACCTGTTCCGCTTTTCTTCATGAACAAGATCCCTGGCTGCGCCATGGGCACTTACATAAAAAGCCACTTCCTCCGCAAATCCAGGTTCATCGACAAGTCTTTGCTCGAAGATTTTCCTTTCTTCTCCTTTGAGCAATCCTTTAAAGTAATCATCTATGTATTCAAACTCCTGTTTCATCATTTTGAGACTTGTATGATTGTCTTAATTTTTCAAGACATCTCAGCCGGCTTGTTTTTGCCACTGCGGATGTTTTAAAACCCATTATTTGTGCAATATCTTTATCACTGTAACCGTCCGCTGAAAGTAGCAGCATTTGCCTGCAATTGCCTACGAGTGCATTCAGTCGCTGCTTCAGCAGGTCGGTATCCGCTTTATCGATCAATCGCTGAAGGATCGTTTTTGTTGCGTCAGAAACCGCATCTAAAGCCTTCGAAAGGTCTGAAGCCTTATGAACTTCATTCTTGTTAGTCGTATTTTTTCTTACCTGGTCAACACATTTATTTGAAAAAACCTGGTATATATAAGTTTTTAAGGAGGAACGCCCCTGAAAAGTCTTATTGACGATATTTTCAAGTACTATTATTATAGTGTCTGAATAGGCTGTAAAAGCATCTTCATGGGTTAAAAAATACTTTCTTTTGCCCTCTTCTACAAAATAGCTGAATCGCTTATACAGGCTATCCTCATATTGATGCCTCTTCGAAACATCGTTTTGCAGACCTTCAATGATATCAGATTCCAAAACCAGATTTAATGCCATACAGGGAGGAAATTAGAGGCTCGAATAAATATACCACTTCTGAAGATTTTTCAAAAAATTTTGTTTTGTTGTTTCCATTTATACAGGAACAGCGACAAACAGGTAAGCAATCAATATTATAACTACGTAGTATAAGCGATATCTATTATCCGGCATGAGTTTCTGAACAAAGCAGCACTCGAAGACCACCAGCATTTATTCATCAATTAAAAAACCTAATCATGAAAAAAAAGTTTTCTTACCGCGCTGCCATAATTATACAGATTATGTTGGTCGCATCTATTGGTTATTCCCAAAAGCAAAGTGCAGATCCCACTTTTAACAGTAAAATGAAGATTGGTGCACCAGATTCATCTGTAAGCCCTGCAACGGGTTCTGCCTATTCAACTGACCTGAGTTCTTTAAGCGGCAAAGTATTAAAGAACTTCAAAAAGAACTTCAGGGATGTCAGTGACCTACGCATTAATACTTTTGAAAATCATACCTATGTCTATTGTATCACAAATGGTATAATAAACAGGATAAGGTATGACAAGAGAGGAAACTGGAATTACACTATCCGTTATTACGAGGAAAAACTATTACCACAAGAAATACGCAAACAAGTAAGAGTCCATTTTCTCGATTTTGAAATTTCCGGTGTTACAGAGGTGACTGTTGGAGATAAAACAGCATACCTGGTGAGAATACAAAGTGTAGACACCTGGAAGACCGTGAAAATTATTGAAGATGAAATGACCATCGTAGAGAGTTTTCGGGGAAGATAGTTTGTTTATTACCCACTTTTATTCCAACCCACAAACCCATATGCAAGGCCATTCCTAAAGGAATGGCTTTGCTGTTTAATGTACTGTGGTTCACAATCTACAACTGCAAATGTTATTTGGAGACGTATTCAACAGAAACATTTGACCACTAATTGTTACTTTTGCCGCATTAAAAATATGTTATGATTCAACGCATCCAATCGATCTGGCTTCTCATTGTGGCGCTGGCGGCTTTCGCAACCTATACCCTTACACTATACATTGGTAAATTATCTGATGGAACTGCCCGCCCTTTTCTGCTTGCCGATAATTTTCTTCTGGTCATTATTATAATTGCGCTGGGATCCCTGGCTATTGTGTGCATATTTTTATACAAGAATAGAAAACTGCAGTTCAGGCTTTCCATTCTCGGCGTTATATTTTCAATTGGCTTTTTATTTATGGAATATCTAAAAGTGGAGGATTTTAAAAAAACAAACAATATTCTCACCGGTTCTTACCAGATCGGTGCACTTTTACCGGTAGTGATGATCATTTTCTTTATCCTCGCGGCCAGGGGAATATACAAAGATGAAAAACTCGTAAAAAGCCTGGACCGGTTAAGATGACGCCAAGGGGTAAGGGCAGAATATGATGTGCTATACTTAATGCTACGATTTAAAGGCGTTTACATATAAAACAAAAAGAAATATTTCAATCTATTTTGTTTTTAAAAAACTTTAATTACTTTTATCTCCTACTTCTAAGCTCCTCCAACTATCCTTTACAAGACTTCAATGCTGAACCTAAGCGTTATTCGCTTAAAATGTCCTTTGTTATTACCCTGAATAGTAATTTTTGATTTTTTACAACCACAAAAAGCTTCTATGATATTGAAGTCTACACTATTAACAACAAAACAATCAACCGTCCGCTTATTTTGTATATCATCTACTCGGCTTAAGAAATAGACGCCGTCGATATTTCTTTGCCTGATGATGATGCCGGAACGATTTTTTTATTACTGAGGCAGACCCATTTTACTGATCTCTCCTTTTCTCTCCTATCAAAGACCCACCTAAGATTCCTTCAGTCCTATTTAAAATTGGTTTTATACCATTTTAACAGGTAATCTATTCGTCAAAATAAAAACTACACAAAATGAAAAAAGTCTACTCCGTAGCGCTCATCCTGCTGGCCCTTTGGATGCCAAGTGTGAACGCTCAATGCCCTCCTCCTGGCGGTTTTGCCGTACCTTATATCTTGCCAGGTGGTTCCTGCCAGGTTATTGCTTTTAACATGCCCTCCAATGCTCTGATAAGGGTATTAAATGGAGCAGGTGTGGACATTACGCTCCGCAATCCCGATAACTCTTTTCCTATGACTGACGCTCTGGGAACGGCAGCACCATTTTATAATTGCAATTCTACTCCGGCGCAGGTTGTGACTCTTGGACCCGGTAAAGTTTGTTTTGCCAATGTAGCAGCGCCAATCAACCTTCCGATCAAAGTGAAAAATTTCACTGCACATGCGCAATCAGATAATTCTGTTCTTTTACGTTGGGCATCTGTCTTTGAAATTACCAGTCACAAGTATGTAATTCAAAAGAGTGTTGACGGCCGCACATTTACTGATATAGGAAATTTACAAGCTGCCGGTAATTCGGTTCAAACAATCAGTTATTCTTTCAGCGACAGGCAGCTGACCAATAGCGGAGCTTATTATCGCCTGAAACTTGTAGACTTAGATGGCAGTTTCACTTATACAAAAATCATCTACATAAATAACGGACAGGTGAGTTTAGGTCAATTATCGGTATTCCCGAATCCATTCCGTAGTGAAGTGCAATTGAAAGGCATCAGCTCAAGCGATGTTAACCGCAAAAACGTTAAAATCTATAATGCCATGGGGATGGAAGTGAATTATCGTGTTCTAGGCGGCAATGCAATAACGATTGATCCTGCTTTGCCAAAAGGAGTTTACATCATTCGTGTTAAAGGCGAGGCTTTCAAACTTTTCAAAGAATAACAACATTCATAAGCCAATTAGCCGATTAGCAGATTAGCCGATGATTTATCGGCTAATCTGCTAATCGGCTAATTGGCTAATCATCTTATTCGAATCCGTTACAAGTACTTAGATGTATGGCCCAACTGCTTTTTTTTCATGCCTGAGGGAGTTCCTGCATAAACAATTTCTCCTCCTTCATCTCCTGCTTCAGGTCCCAGATCGATTACCCAGTCGGCGCTTTTAATTACATCTGTATTGTGTTCTATTACGAGAATGGAATGTCCCTGTTCAATCAGGGCATTGAATGAAGAAAGCAGTTTCTTAATATCATGAAAATGCAACCCGGTGGTCGGTTCGTCAAAAATAAACAGGATATGCCCCTGTCCTTTCCCCTTTCCTAAGAATGAAGCAAGCTTCACACGTTGCGCCTCACCACCCGACAATGTATCGGAGGATTGTCCCAGCTTAACATATCCCAATCCAACGCTGCTTAAAGGCCTGATCTTATTCAGTATGTCCTTTTCATCTTTAAAAAATTCAAGCGATTCATCAACGCTTAATTCAAGAATATCATAAATGCTTTTCTCTTTATAGGTTACTTCAAGCACTTCTTCTTTGAATCTTTTCCCCTGGCATACCTCGCAGGTCAAATGTACATCGGCCAGAAATTGCATTTCCACAACCTGTTCTCCCTCTCCTTTGCATGCATCGCAACGACCTCCGTCTACATTGAATGAAAAATGCTTTGGTTGAAACCCGCGCATTTTACTAAGCGGTTGTCTTGAATAGAGGTCCCTGATCTCATCATACGCTTTGATATAAGTAACCGGGTTGCTGCGGGAAGACTTTCCGATAGGATTCTGATCCACCATTTCAACTTGGGATATATGTTCAATATCGCCCGTAATTCCTTTATGAATTCCAACTTTATCAGCGATCTCTCCTTTTATTTTTTGCAATGCAGGATACAATATCTGTTTGATCAACGTTGTTTTTCCGCTTCCGCTTACCCCGCTCACCACGCATAAAACATTCAGGGGAAATTCTACAGTGATATCTTGCAGGTTATTTTGCCTGGCTCCTTCAACGGTAATTGAGCGATTCCATTTACGCGCCGAAAGAGGGGATTCGATCTTTAAAGTTCCACTGAGATACTTGCCGGTAAGACTGCTTTCGTTTTTAATTAATGTATTGTAGTCGCCGTAGGCCACTACTTCTCCGCCCAGGTGGGATGCCAGTGGGCCCATGTCGATAATATGATCCGCCTGTCGCATCATCATTGCATCATGTTCAACAACAACCACGGTGTTGCCCAGGTCGCGTAGCTCTTTTAGTACGCGGATGAGTCTTTCCGTATCCCTCGAATGCAATCCGATGGAAGGCTCATCAAGAATATAGAGTGAGTTGGTTAAATTGCTTCCCAGCGATCTTGTAAGCTGAATGCGCTGACTTTCTCCCCCGCTCAATGAATTAGCAAGGCGGTTTAGTGTAAGGTAACCAAGGCCTACATCCATCAGCGTTTTCAACCGATGACCGATCTCAAGTAAAATTCTTTTTGCAATCTGCTGTTCCGATTCGTTCAATTCCAGTTGTTCAAACCATTGAATAAGATCTTTCACAGGCATTTCACACAATTCCCCGATGTGCCTGCCGGCAACTTTTATATACAACGCTTCCTTCCTCAAACGATATCCCTTGCACTCGGAACATAGGGTGCGGCCACGGTAGCGGGATAGCAACACCCTGTACTGAACCTTGTACAGGTTTTGTTCAACTTCTTTGAAAAAATCATTAAGTCCGTTCACATACGAATTGCCAGTCCATAAAATTTCATATTGCTGTTTGGTAAGGTCAATGATCGGTTTATGGACCGGGAAATCGAAGCGTTTTGCAGCTTTAATAAAATTATCCTTCCACTTTCCGAGCTTTTCTCCTTTCCAGGGGGCAACGGCTCCTTCGTACACGCTCAGCCTTTTGTCGGGCAACACAAGATCCGGGTCAATTCCCAATACCAGACTGAATCCCTCACAGGTAGGACAGGCCCCAAATGGATTATTGAAAGAAAACAAGTTCGGAACGGGTTCTTCAAATTGCATTCCATCCAGTTCGAAACGATTGGAGAACTGAAGTCTTTTTGTACCATTGATCTCAATGATCAATTCTCCTTCGCCTTCGTAAAGAGCGGTTCCGATCGAATCTGCCATCCGGTGTTTGTCATCCTGGTCAAATTCTCTCACTACCAAACGATCTATCAGAACCCATGCATCCTGCAGAAATTGTTGAAGCAGTGAATTATTTTCGAGCAGGTCTTCTATTCTTGTGATCTCACCTGCCAGGTATACTCTTGAAAAACCTTTTTGCAATAATATATTTAACTCTTCCGGGATGTTCCTGTTTGCATGTTGCTTGAACGGAACCAACACCAGAACTTTATCGCCCTCCGGTAGCTGAACGATCGTTTCCACCACCTCATTCACGTCATCTTTTTTTACAACCCTTCCCGAAACGGGCGAAATTGTTTTACCGATGCGCGCAAATAGCAGGCGTAAATAATCATAGATCTCTGTCATGCTTCCAACCGTAGATCTGGGTGTGCGGGTTGTTACCTTTTGTTCAATGGCAATAGCGGGGCATAATCCTTTAATATAATCCACATCCGGTTTTACCATCCTGGCCATGAACTGGCGTACGTACGCACTGAGGCTTTCTGCATAACGCCGCTGGCCTTCTGCAAATAATGTATCGATAGTAAGTGAAGATTTTCCTGAACCCGATACACCTGTTACCACAATTAATTTTTTCCTGGGAATTTCTACAGTAACATTTTTTAGGTTATGCACCCGGGCACCTTTTATCAGAATTGAATCTGAGTACGTAGATATACGATCATTATTTATTTTTTTCTGTTTCTGTGAGGTTGCCATAAAGGGGCACAAAAATATTGGATGCAGGGCAATAAATAAGCAGAAGTATTTATCAGGTGCGAAAAACTCTTATAAAAATTTTGCTAAAGTTTGGATTTTTCACAAAAGTGTATATCTTTAAACAGTAATTTGTACAATATCACCGAAAACTAAAATTTCTCGCCTATAGCCTGACACTTCTACTCAGAAAAACCAAGTTCACTCTAAATCCATAAATAAATATCCTATCACCTTCAAAACCGTAGAAGTTTTATGAAATCTTCATTACGTACGAAAACCGATCACGAACTCATCCAAAATTTTCAGGATGGGGACTTGCATGCCCTCGAAACCCTAGTTATTCGCCACAAAGACAAAATGTACACCTCTATTTTGTTTCTTGTGAAAGACAAGTACCTGGCAGAAGACATTTTTCAAGACGTTCTCATCAAAATTATCGACACTATCCGTGGCGGCCGCTACACTGAGGAAGGCAAATTTCTTCCCTGGGCTATGCGTATTGCCCACAATTTGTGTGTAGATCATTTCCGTAAAGTAAAGCGCACGCCTGCCATTAAAACCAGCGACGATCGCGATATCTTTGAAGTGATCAACTTCACAGAAGATGGAGCCGATGTAAAAATGATGAAGCGCCAAAGCCACGACAGGGTACGTCAAATGCTCGACCTTCTTCCTGAAGACCAGAGAGAAGTGATCATTCTGCGTCACTATGCAGATCTTAGCTTCAAAGAAATTGCATCTCTTACAAACTGCAGTATCAACACGGCACTTGGAAGAATGCGTTATGGCCTCATCAATCTTCGTAAAATGATGATGCAGAAAAAAATTGCGTTATAATCGGCTACGCAAAAGTTATTTAATCCGGAAAAATGGGAACAAGACTAAATGCTTAAACTAAAGAGAAACAGATTGGAAAAATATTGTCATTCTGATCATCCATTCGGACTTTGTGATAGAATTGCTTGCTGCCGAAAGGCTTGAGCAGAATGACGCCTAATTAAAACCCCGTGTACGAAGCGGGGTTTTTTTATTATGTACTTCCCCCCGTCTGACGTCCTCTTCTGACGGATTCCGACATACGTGGACGTCAGACGGGGCACAAAGTAACAGGCTACTGTTTATTGAATGCTTCAAGCCCGCACTTTAGCCATTTCATATATTCTTTTTCATTGGGTGTATAACCAACAGGCCAGCTTAAAAGCTTTTCTTCGGGGCTGATAACTACGTATAATGGTTGAGAAACGCTTGTAAAATTAATATTCTGAAAAGTGGCATATTTATCACCAATGGTTCGGATGGATTTTTTTGAGCTATCGGGAAAAGTATAAACAAACTGCTCATCGACCGGTAATTTTTTTCTGTCATCAACGTATAGGGAAACTAAAACAAAATTCTTCTCAATTAATTCTTTCACCTCAGGAACCGGCCATACATTTTCTTCCATTTTACGACAATTTACACAGGCCCACCCGGTAAAATCAATCAGGATTGGTTTGTTTTCCTGTTTTGCCAATTGAAGAGCTTTTTCATAATCATTGATAACATTTGCTTCAATGCTTTTAAAGGCATTATGGCCATAAACACTATAATTAAGGGGAGGTGGAAAGCCACTGATCAAAGACCTGTTTGCAGATTTTGTTTTTGTAACACCTGGTAATAAGTAAATTGTAAAAATCAGAAAAAAAGTGCCCAGCGCAATCCTGGTTTTTGTGAGTTTGGCCCGGCCTTCGTGTTTGAATTTTAGTATCCCGAAAAGATACAGCACCAGGAAAATGCCTATAATAATCCAGATGCCGAAAAAGACCTCCCTTTTTAAGAGGCCCCAATGTTCTACCAAATCAGCATTCGATAAAAATTTTATCGCTAAAGCAAGTTCCAGAAAACCCAGTACTATCTTGACCGACGTAAGCCACCCACCTGATCGGGGAAGAGAATTCAACCAACTGGGAAATAGAGCAAATAATGCGAAAGGTAGCGCCAGCGCAAGACCAAAACCAGCCATACCCATAGTTAGCTGGATAGCACCGCCATTCGTTGAAAGCGAGCCTGCCAGTAAAGAACCTAAAATGGGGCCTGTGCAGGAGAATGATACCAATGCGAGGGTCAATGCCATAAAAAAAATACCTGCTAATCCGCCTTTTCCAGACCTTGAATCGACCTTGTTGGCGAGGTGACCGGGCATTGTAATTTCAAACAATCCAAAAAAGGATAATGCAAAAACAACAAAAATGACGAAGAAAAAAATATTCAACCATACGTTCGTAGAAATATTATTCAGTATCTGCGGGTTGCTCGAATCTACAAAATGGAAGGGAACGCTGAGAATCACATAGATCAACAAAATAAAAAAACCATACATCGAAGCATTAAAAATCCCTTTGTGACGACTCTGGGATTTTTTAGTAAAGAACGACACTGTCAATGGAATCATTGGAAACACACAGGGTGTTAGCAACCCAATCAAACCACCCAAAAATCCTAGTATAAAGATCCCCCATAAACTTTTAGCGCGCTTATCTTCAATCCCGGTTCCACCACATTTATTAACAGGATTATTAATATCGATTTTACTTCGCTTAAGTGTTTGAGAAGCCTGAGTAGATTCCTGCAAGCCTCCAGTCCCGGCGATTAGACTGCCTGAAGCATCAAAAGAAAATTTGAAAGGAACTTCGATGGGACTAGGCACGCTATCTCCCTTCATCGCCATATACCAAATTGAACCGCGTATATCTTGCTGCGTTGGCTTTACATTAATATATACTAAAAATTCTACTTGCTTCTCAAAAAATCTAATTTTTAAATTGTCGAACAGAAGCTCTTGTTTTATCTGAAGATCACCTCTTTCTTCTATTTTGTTGATTGTTGCAAAACTTGCAGTGGAGCTATCAAAACCAATTCTGCAATTAGGTTCGTCATCGGATGCAGTGGTGGAAAATATTCGCCATCCATTTTGTAAAACCCCCTTAAATGACAAAGTATAAACCGAATCGGATGTTTTTAAACTACTCATCCTCCATTGTGCAATGGAATCCTGCGCGGAACTAGAAAATGCTGTCAGTAATAAAATAAATAGAAAGTAATATTTTTTCATACCGAAGTGTAGTTATAAAATACAAACGAGTTCTTAAGGATAAGAACTCGCTGATTATATCATTTATTCATTACTGCATAATGACTATCCGCCTATATTCACTGAAAATTCGACTTCTCCGGGCGGAAGGCAACGGCTTTCGTCACAAACCATAAATTCAACTTTACCTGCAAGATTGGTTTTTGCAGCTCCCCTTACTTTCACGGTCTGTACGAAATTAACAGTCTTCTCATAATAACTTACATTTCCACTCCATACACTTTCATATTTCTTTACCAGTTTACCTACTTCTTTCACCTTTCCGTCTAACTGGAGCAATGGATTTTTGGTAAAGACAAAAGCGGTCGGTAAAGGACCGTCTACACCAACATTCTGGGCATACATATGAAAATCGCCGTTAATAGTAGCAGTCATATGCACTTCATATATTTTATCGGAGATTTTTTTTGAACTGAAAATCCATTTAACCTGTTTGCCAGACTGAGCAAAAAGTGCAAGGCCCGCAACTAAACCAAAAAACAATAAGGAGAATTTTTTCATGCCATATATTTATTGCTGTACCAGCAAAAATCTACAATATAATCCTAATGAAATTCTAAATATTTATTAACGCAGGACCTTGTTTAACAGTTTTAACGGATTCATTAATTAACAATGCATTTAGGATAATCCGGCCATCTGTGTTGCCTAAAGCTTCAGAAGTAGCTCTTTCCGGATGAGGCATCATTCCAAAAACATTCCGGCCACTGTTGCAGATACCGGCAATATTTCGGGAAGCAGCATTTGGATTTGCATCAGCATGTACATTCCCCTGTTCATCACAATATTGATAAATAATCTGGTTATTTGTCTCCAGATCGTCTAATATCTTATTATCTGCATAATACCTTCCTTCTCCATGGGCAACCGGTATTTTGAGGGGGTGGTTCGTACCAACACCCTTGAGATATATGTTTTTGCAGACGAATTGCTGGTTTCCGTTACGCAGTAACACGCCGGGTAACAGGTGTGATTCGCATAAAATCTGGAAACCATTACAGACTCCCAAAACCTTACCTCCCTTATTGGCAAACTCGATTACACTTTGCATCATTGGGCTAAACCGTGCTATTGCCCCGCATCGTAAATAATCTCCATACGAGAAACCCCCTGGCAGAACAATACAATCATCTGTTGAAAACATTGTGAGGTCTTTATCCTTATGCCATAACATAATGACTTCCTGACACAGGTCATTCTGCAAAGCATCCTGCATATCACGATCGCAATTAGAACCAGGGAAAACAACTACTCCGAATTTCATTATATAAGTTTTAAAACGAAGGGTCAAAGTTAAATCAATCAACGGAATATAGGTATGCCATCCCTATCCGTTTAGTACATAATTTAGATACAGGGCATAGGCAAACGTAATCCAATGTAAAACCAGTGGAAATGGTTTATTTATCGGATAAAAATAAGCCGCAGCATGAAAGGCGCTTATC
Source organism: Chitinophagaceae bacterium (assembly GCA_014379345.1). GTDB lineage: Bacteria > Bacteroidota > Bacteroidia > Chitinophagales > Chitinophagaceae > Flavitalea. The sequence goes on along the minus strand of JACMLY010000137.1, from coordinate 168,453 downwards.
GGCACTATGCATAAGATCCAATTTACATATTTAGTATCTCCGTCTATCAGAATAACAGAAAGTGAGATCATTAAAAATAAGAGTAGCAGGCTCCACCCCTTACGCACCTGGATCAGCATTTTATTGAGATTGTTTTGCACAAACACTCCACCCACAATGAACGGGATCACCAAAAGCACAATGCTGATAGTGGTAAAAGGCGATGTAGGCATCAGCGGAAGGTTAAAAGAAACGGCAGGGAGTAAATGGCCCCAGCTCCATTGATTACTAAAATAAAGGATCAGAGCAAGAAAATAATAGGGAGTAGTTATACCCAATAAGGCAATGACCCATTCCTGTATACGGAAAGGGCGCATAATGAACAATGTAAAAATAACCAGCAAAATAAAAACGATAGCAGGATGATAAAGCATCGATACAATACCCAGCAATAACCCGATGTTGTAAATAACATTGCCCGCTTTAGGAATATTGTACAACAGCATCATTCTGTAAAATATCCATATCAGGAATACATTAATAATAAGGGGCGCAGAAAACTGATTCCATTCAACGAACAGGGAACTCACCAGAATAAAAGCCATTGCAGGCAAATATGTTGGTTTTGCGATCATTTTTTGTGCATTGCAAATCCTGTTAAAAAGCAAAGCCTGCCCGAATAGCAACAAAAAAGCAAGAAGTGAATATAAGACAGGTGGTAACTGAAACGATTGAAGAAAGCGAATGACTTGTTTATATAAATAATGATCTCCTGGTTGCTGCAGGGGCCCCGTCGGATGTAAAAAATTAGGAAACTTTAGAACCAATGCATAGATCAGTAGTAATAGGGTATTACCCGGATTTTTTTGTTTGAAAATTCCTATCACTCGTGGATAAATTTAAAAATCAATTTTGGCGAAAGTAAGATAGTTCCTGTATTGGCAGGGCATTATCATTGAGCGTGAACTTACCTGCTTGCCAAAACGGGGCATGAATTCAAAACCCTTATCCAGATTTTTTAAAGTAGGGTGTCGGGTTATTTTTCCATTTGCGCCTAAAGTATGATCATTCAGTAACAGTGTTCTTCTTTCATAGAGATTAAAAAGAAAATGAATTTCACCACCTGTATTCAATATCTGGTGTGAGATGAGCATATCCGTTTCATCATCAAACTGACTTTTGGGAATAACGTTGCTCCACTCTACCCCGCCATCTTTATCAAATGAAAGAATCAGGATGTTTTCAGCATGATACCGTGTTGCCTGCCCTGCACCCCAACGGTTCCATGGTGACCTCCATTGATTGTAATAAGGCGAATAATAATAATCCAGGGGAGATGACCATGGGCTGTTCCATGATAAATAATCCCAGCGGTTGAAAGCCCCGCCCCTGGTTGTTGTGTACATGGCTTCCCCGATCAATATATATCCCCCATCTTTCTTTGTAATGATTGTTTTCAGAAAGTAATCATTAAACGCCAGCTTAATATTAGCATCCGGGCCTTTCGCCTGACGTCGCAATTCATCTGAAAATGTCATCATATGTTCTTTCACTACAGTTTGGCTTGCCTTATCCCAGGTAATAGTATACAGCCCTTCTACATTTCCCCGGCGCTGCTTATAATAAAGCGAGCTCAGTAAATACCGGTTGTTTGAATTGTCGACTTTTATTTTGATCTCATCAAGTACGCGGTCCCTGGTCTTTAAATCTATATGCAGAAACTCTTCTGTATCGGCTTTTTTTGTGATCAATTTAAGGTCGCTGACATAGTCGCTTCCTCCTTTGCGGATAAATTTGCCAAATACAAGATCACCCTGGTTATCAAGCAAAAAATCGGTAAAATAATCATTCCGTTCATCCATCGCAAGGTTCATCCGGTGCTTAGCCTGCAATTGCATGTCTTCATTAAACAACAGGGTAGTAAATAGAAAATTTGCGGGATTGCGGCTATTGATCTTAAATACCATGATCTTCTGTTTATCATCGCTGAAAACAGTGGAATAAATTTTATTATTGGATGCCCATCCGATCTTCGTGGTGTCTAATTCAATGGGATCGATCATCCGTTTTGCTTTCCCGTCTATTTTTACTCCCATACAATACACAATACCTCTTCGCTGGTACTGATAAATCATCCAGCAATAGTCTCCATATGGTATAAAATCAACATTGATCCATTTGTCATCTACATAATCAAGCGGAACCCGCTCTACCAATTTCATTTCGTTGTCGTAAACCGAAATGAAGTTATTGCTCCTGTTATTTTTAAAGACAAGGATATTACCGCCAACCCTGCCAATGATCTCAAATTCCGTTCTCCTGGAATCTTCGCGCTCGGGTTCACTGTAGGAAATTTTTTGAGCGGTAGCGGTAAAGCAAGTAAACCAGCACACGAAGGCAAACACTATCAACTTACTAAAATTCATAAATGGATTTTCATGAAATGAGGAAACATGTAATATGCCAAATTAAGAATTGTACCACGCCTACCCAAACTTTACAATATAATTTTAGGCTTTTGTAAAAGCATCCTGATTATTGATTTCTACTTTTAACAATAGCACTGACAGCCTTTCAGAGCAATAAAACATCTAAAACTTAGTTTTTTTACGTATAACTTTGTTCGGCGTCGGGGTCTCCTGGCGCAATATTGTGTAATGAACCCTTTGACAACATATACAAATAACCAACTCCATCGTGGGCAAACAGATCAATAAGGTTACCGCAGCCGGACTTGTTATAGCGTTGGGCATAATTTATGGTGACATTGGAACCTCTCCGTTATATGTGTTTAATGCCATTATTGGTGGCAGAACCATTAACGACCATCTTATAATCGGAACACTTTCCTGCATTATCTGGACTATTACATTACAAACCACTATCAAGTACGTGTGGCTTGTTTTGAAAGCGGATAACAGAGGTGAAGGTGGAACTTTTGCGTTGTACGCGCTGGTGAGACGCCAAAAAAAATGGCTCGTTATTCCAGCTATGCTGGGAGGGGCGGCCCTGTTGGCCGATGGAATAATTACTCCGCCGATCTCCATCACCTCTGCTGTGGAAGGTTTACGAGAGTTGCCTGCATTAAATCAGCTGGGCAAATCAGACAATACTATAGTCTATGTCGTTCTAAGCATTCTTACGGCTTTTTTCTTCTTACAGCAATTCGGATCCGCATCTATTGGCAAGTTGTTCGGACCGATCATGTGTATCTGGTTTAGCATGCTGGCCGTTTTGGGAGTGTACCATATATTCGATGACCTGACAATCTTCAAGGCCCTGAGTCCCTACTATGCCATTGAATTTCTTGCTACATACCCCCAGGGGTATTTTCTTTTAGGAGCCGTTTTTTTATGCACCACAGGAGCGGAAGCCTTGTACTCCGACCTCGGCCATGCCGGACGCTCTAATATTCGGGTATCGTGGATATTTGTTAAGATCTGCCTTTTGCTGAATTATTTTGGTCAGGGCGCATCACTGATCGCCCATCATCGGGGTCAGACCATTACTCCGGAGCTCAAAACACAATTAGGTATCAACGCATTTTATGATCTTATGCCGCACTGGTTCATTATTCCAGGTGTTGTTATTGCCACCAGCGCGGCGATTATTGCAAGCCAGGCTATGATCTCCGGATCATTCACACTCATCAGTGAAGCAATGCGACTAAACCTGTGGCCGAAGTTTAAGATCCGTTATCCCTCAGAGGAAAGGGGCCAGTTATTTATTCCGGGGATCAATATGATCTTGTTCGTGGGATGTGTGGCGGTGGTTTTATATTTCAGAGAATCTTCACGCATGGAAGCGGCTTACGGATTGGCGATTATTGTAACCATGCTCATGACAACGATCTTATTTGCCAATTATATGGTGGCGCGAAGAGTGAACCCGGCACTGATTTATATTTTCTTATCTGGATATTTTATTATAGAAGCGGCTTACCTGATCGCTCTTCTCCAGAAATTTACCCATGGAGGCTATATAACCCTGCTCGTAGGAGGCGTAATGTTCTTTGTAATGTATGTGTGGTTCCGCAGCCGCCGAATTAAAAACCGCTATGTGGAATTTGTACGGTTGGAACATTATATACCGCAAATACAGGAATTGAGCAATGACAAAACCGTTCCCAAATATGCTACACACCTGGTGTATCTCACGAGCGCTAATAATCCAAAAGAAATTGAGCACAAGATCATTTATTCAATATTGAACAAAAAACCAAAAAGGGCCGATATATACTGGTTCGTGCATGTAGATACGTTGGATGATCCCTATACTTCAGAATACACCGTAGAGCATATTATTCCAAATGATATTATACGGGTTGAATTCCGTTTAGGATTCAGGGTTGAACCCAAGATCAATTTGTTGTTCAGAAAAGTCGTTGCCGACCTGGTAGCAAACAAAGAAGTAAATATTACCAGCCGCTACGAAAGCCTGGAAAGAAACAATATTGTGGGAGATTTTCAATTCGTCGTGATGGAAAAATACTTAAGCCAGGATAATGAACTACCCATTATTGAGCGTATGATCATGAAAATCTATTTCTGGGTAAAGGAATGGAGTCTATCGGAAGAAAAAGGGTTCGGTCTGGATTCATCGAATGTTACAACTGAGAAATTTCCTTTGATCGTTGCCCCCGTTACCAACCTGAAATTAAAACGGGTTTTTGAAACTGAAGATTAATTCATGCACCAGATAACTCCTTCCGGGTTCGTTTCAACTCGAAACCAATCAACCACCAACAACCAACCACTAACCATTCTCTAATTGCTCGCCATCATCCTTTATATCGCACTCGGCATTTTTGTATTGACCCTGATCATTTATTTTTTGCAGGAGAAATTTATTTTCAAACCTGAGAAACTGCGGGCCGACTTTGAATTTAAATACGACGCTCCATTTAAAGAATTGTTTTTTGAACCTGAAGCCGGTGTACGAATCAATGGCTTGCATTTTTATCGCGAGAAACCTAAAGGCCTTATTCTTTATTTTCATGGAAATACCCGCAGCATTAAGGGATGGGCAAAATATGCCAGGGATTTTTACCGGTATGACTATGATGTGGTGCTGATAGATTACAGGGGATTTGGAAAAAGCACCGGCAAGCGCACAGAAAAAGATATGCTGGCCGATACGCAGTTTGTTTATACAACCCTTCTTCAACAATATCCCGAACATCATATCATTGTATACGGCCGAAGCATGGGCAGCGGCTTCGCAGCAAAGATCGCCTGCGATAATAAACCACGATACCTGATCCTCGACGCTCCTTATTATAATTTTACAAAAGTGGTTGAACGCTTTTTACCAATACTTCCTGTAAAATATGTACTACGCTATCATTTAAGAACCGATAAATGGATAAAACATATCAATTGTCACGCATATATTATTCACGGAACAAAAGACTGGCTCATCCCGATCAAACACAGTGAACGCCTGCAAAAGATAAATCCCAGGAAGATCACTTTGATCCGCATTCATGGCGGCGGACACAATAATTTACCTTCGTTCCCCGAATACCACAATTTTGTAAGAGATATATTGCAGTATTGAAAGAACTTTGCCACGGATTACACGAATTGGCGCGGATTAAATTCGTGCTAATTTTTGGAATTCGTGGCAAAGTCTAAATCGACAAAATCCATCAATGAGAAAAAGCTGGAAATGGATGAAAATTGCGATCATCATTTACTGTGTAATAGGGATCGCACTCTACTACCTGCAGGATTATATTCTTTTTCATCCTGTAAAGGTTACACAACAGCAAACCTACAATTTTACTATACCACATAAGGAAATAAACATTCAGTACTCAGCCAATTCTACGATTAACATTGCGCAGTTCCTTGTTCCGGATTCACTGGTGACAGGGGTGGTGCTGTACTTTCACGGCAACAAGAAAAATATATCCTGGTATTCCCGGTTCTCCCCTTATTTCACCAGAAATGGATATGAGGTCTGGATGATCGATTACCCCGGCTTTGGAAAAAGCACAGGTACATTCAGCGAGCAGCGTTTGTATGATTGGGCATTGACTTTATATAAACTTGCCAGGGCCAGGTTTTCTCCGGATAGTATTATTATTTATGGAAAATCGATGGGTACCGGCATTGCAGCACAACTCGCCAGCATCCGCGATTGCCGGTATTTGATTCTTGAAACTCCCTATTATAATATGCCGTCCATTATAGATAATTACTTACCTATCTATCCTGTGAATAAAATGATACATTACAAACTACCCACCTGGCAATATCTGCAAAATGTTACAGCTCCTGTTACCATCTTTCATGGTACCGGCGATTGGGTAATTCCTTACCGCAATGCAGAAAGATTAAAACCTTTTTTGAAATCATCCGACCAGTTTATAACTATTGACGATGGAAGCCACAATGATCTGTACAAGTTTCCACTAGTCATCAATAAACTTGATTCGCTGTTAAAAAAATAAGAAGGTCTTAGTAACCCGTTGCTTGTCATGCTGAGTAAATAATAAGCGCCGCGTAGGCTCTTTGCAAATGACATTTGAACCCTAAAAATCACACGTGGCTCCTTCGGAGCCATTTGTAAATGAGTTAGAATAGCATTTAGCAACCCCTTCATCTTGAATGTCTCTTACACCAGATCCACGCTTATAGATGTCATTGGCTGGTACGAATCATCTGACAGACTTGATTATTCAGGTCGGGTAGCGTTACCGGAAGACCTGCATCGAAGCACCCATTATCTCATGCGAGTCTCCGCTCATTCCTTCCCACTGTTGGTAACCCATGCGCGGAGGCTCGCCTGAAGTATGGTGAACTCTCCAAAATTTTAAGCCTATCGAATTCCTCGTACCTCGGGATGAGAAACATATCAGCATTATTTTTGTTTCGGGTTAAATCTCAACAACATTTTGTGATTTATTCTTTTTTATCTTCTCTGGTATCGCAGCAAGGATTTCTTTTTTTAATACTTCGATCAATTTTTTCTTTACATAATCCCGGTGCACCACAATACTCACCTCCCGAACGGGAGCGGGGTGCCTGAAATGACGAAGATGATTTTGTTGCCTGGCTGTCATATCGAAAGTAGCGAGCTCCGGCATGATCGTAATGCCATCATTGAGATCAACCATCCGGCGCAGGGTTTCAATACTACCAGTCTCGTATTCAAAATGGGTTCCTTCCTTACTGCTTTTTTGCAATTCACACAGATTAACAATCTGTGACCGGAAACAATGTCCTTCCTCCAACAACCACAATTTCGCCGGATCGATATCTTTTGCCAGTACATAACTTTTTTTATATGCGGCATTGCTTTTAGATACATATGCTACCAGCTCTTCATAGAAAAGAACATCCTCCTTAATCCCATTTACGTGTAATGGCGTTACAAGGATACCCACATCGATCCTGCCCTCTCGCAATCGCATCAGAATATATTCCGTAGTGAGTTCGTTAACGATCAGTTTTACCAGTGGGTACTCTTTGGTAAAAGATTGTACAAACAAAGGAAGCAGATAAGGAGCCAGGGTGGGGATGATACCAATTTTCAGTTCGCCGCTGATGATTCCTTTTTTTGTTTGGATGATTTCTTCCATCGCATCTCTTTGTGAAAGGATCTGGCGGGCCTGCGAAATAATTTCTGCCCCGGCCTGTGTTGGCAAAACGGGTTGCTTATTGCGGTCGAATATTTTTGTTCCAAGTTCTTTCTCTAGCTTATGTATTTGCATGCTGAGTGTAGGCTGCGTTACAAAACAATGTTTTGCTGCCCGCGCAAAATGTCTGTGCGTGTCAACGGCCACTATGTATTCGAGTTGTACAAAAGTCATCAGATAGATTTTTTCTATTATATCATAAAACTAATCAATTTGATTAATGAGGATATATATCTCACATTTTGCCACACTAAATTCTACATTTTATGAGCGATAACAAGAAACTTACTACTGCTTCCGGTATTCCCTATTACCACAATGAGGATACCCTGAGTGCCGGTGCCCGCGGCCCGCTTCTTTTACAGGATTTCATCTTACACGAAAAAATGGCTCATTTTAATCGTGAGCGAATTGCCGAAAGAGTTGTTCATGCAAAAGGTACCGGTGCTTACGGTGTTCTTACTATTACCAATGATATTACAAAATACACCCGCGCCAAAGTATTCAGCCAGGTTGGGAAACAAACTCGCATGTTCATTAGATTTTCAACCGTAGGTGGTGAGCAGGGTTCAGCAGATACCGAAAGAGATCCCCGGGGATTTGCCATTAAATTTTATACGGAGGATGGCAACTGGGATCTTGTTGGTAACAGCACCCCTATTTTCTTTATAAAAGATCCCAAAAAGTTCGGCGATTTTATTCATACGCAAAAAAGAGATCTCCGCACACATACCAAGAGTCCTACTATGATGTGGGATTTCTGGAGTCTTAACCCCGAAAGTTTACACTAGGTAATGTTCCTGATGAGCGACCGTGGTACACCATACGGATATCGTCACATGCATGGTTTCGGCAGTCATACATTCAGTTTTTTCAATGCGAACAATGAAAAATTCTGGGTGAAATTTCACTTTAAGACAGCACAGGGAATTAAAAACTTCACCGGCGATGAAGCCATGAGAAAGAAAGGAGAAGATCCTGATTTTGCACAAAGAGACCTGGTAGAAGCAATCGACAAGGGCGAGTTTCCAAAATGGAATGTGAAAATTCAGATCATGCCTGAACAGGAAGCGAAAACATATCGCTCGAATCCTTTTGATCTTACCAAGGTCTGGTCGCACAAAGACTATCCATTGATCGATGTGGGCGTGATGGAGCTAAATGAAATTCCTGCTAATTATTTCGCTGATGTTGAGCAATCGGCTTTTGCTCCCGCACACTTGGTTGATGGTATCAGTTATTCTCCCGACAAAATGCTACAGGGGCGCATTTTATCCTATCCTGATGCCCATCGTTACCGTTTGTGAGTGAATTACGAACAGCTTCCTGTAAACCGTTGTCCCTACTCTGTGAATAATTATGAGAGAGACGGAGCCATGCGCCTGGATGGAAATGCGGGTAATGCCCCGAATTATTTCCCTAATAGTTTTGATAATATAATACCCGATGAAAGCTATAAGGCGCAACCGCTTGAACTGGATACCAATATTGCTGATCATTTCAATCGAAATGCTGAGGGGGAAAATGATCATTTCAGCCAACCCGGTATTTTTTACCGGGAAGTGCTAAGCGACCACGACAAGAAGAACCTTGTAAGTAATATTGTTGGAGCCATGAAAGGAATCAGCGGCCCGAAAAAAGCGGAGATCACGAATAGGCAGCTTTGCCATTTTTTCAGAGCTGATATTGGATTAGGAATGGCAATCGCTATGGGATTGGGTGTAAATGTTGAAGAAAGTCAAAGTTTATTCCCGCATAAAACAGCCGTTGAACAAATGACTCCCATAAAATAATTTCTCTATGAAAGGCCTCGAAGAAATTTTGCCACGAATTCCACGAATTATCACGAATCTAATTCGTGGAATTCGTGGCAAAGTGCAGGGATGACATCCCTGAATGCATGGTAGTTTAATACTGTGATCAAGGATGTCATCCCTTGAGATAATTCGTGGCAAAAATCTGATGGATATCTAAAGCCATCTCGTGCGGGATGGCTTTTTTATTCTTCCAGTTTTACCTTTTTCTCACCAACTTTTAGTTTGTGCTTCGAACCCATCTTCAATGCGTAGTTCTCCTTCTCGTGACTTACAGGGAAATTAAAGCAGACCGGATAATCAGCGTTCTTAATGACATCATGAATAATCTCGTATGCGGTTTTACCGAAGGGTCTATCAGTATCTTTCGTATCTGTAAGGCCTCCTATGATCAGGCCGGCGAGCTTATCGAGTTTTCCGTTGCGTTTCAGTTGGTAAAACATACGGTCAATGTTATATAAATATTCGCCTACATCTTCGAGAAACAGTATACGACCACGGGTTTTAATATCTGAACAGGTTCCCACGATATGAGATAAAAGCGCGAGGTTACCACCAACCAGTTCACCGATGGCCTCTCCGCGTTTGTTGAAATCATGCGGATCAGCACTGTAGCGGATTTTTTTGCCCTTGAGAGCATCCTTTAAAGACAGTACATATTTGTTTTCGGCCCCGCCGTCATTGAACGCCGCAGCCATGGGCGAATGAAGCGTTGCAATTTTATAATTTGAATAAATATGGGCATGCAATACCGTAACATCGCTGTAACCTATCAGCCATTTCGGTCGCCTGCTGAATTTTTTGAAATCGATCCGGTCAATGATCCGGCCGATCCCGTAACCTCCTCTTCCACATAAGACAGCATGCACGGTATCATCATCCATCATGTGCTGTAGATCCTGCAAGCGTTCCTCATCCGTTCCGGAGAAATAATTTTCGGAATTACCACCAAGGGTTTTACCAATTTTTGTATTGAAGCCCCACTGATGCAATGTATCTATACAAGTCTGCGCTTTTTCAAAAGCCATAAAACCTGCAGGGCAAACAAGCCCGATGGTATCGCCAGACTTTAAATATGGAGGAGTCCTCATTTTTTTTACGCTAATTAACGCTAATTGTAACTAATTAACGCGAATGGAACTTAAGAGGTTAATATTTTTGATGGAACCAGGAATAACTCGATTAACATTCAAAACATTTGTGTGAATTAATTTCTTAAAGTCATTAACCATATATATTGATACTAACTAGTTAACCGTTGGTGCCAATTAGCGTCCCAAATTAGCGTGAATTAGCGTTCACAATGGTCAAAACTCTTTTAAAATAGTTTGTACATTGTCGATGATAAGCTGATGTTTTATTCCACACTTGAGGGCAAAATTGTTCTTCTGATGTCCTACCGGAAAATCAAAGCATACGGGATAGTCATGCTCTTTTATTTTTTCCAATACGATATCCTGTAGCGAAAGAGCAAACTCTTCACCGGGATCATCGGGTTTTATTTTGAAACCTCCTATAATTAATCCTTTGAGCGCAGATAGCTTTCCTGTTCGTTTCAGGTTCCAGAACATGCGGTCAATGCTATATAAATACTCGCCGGTGTCTTCTACAAATAAGATCTTACCGGCTGTTTTCAGATCCGATTTAGATCCCGACAGACTTTCAATTGTTTTGAGGTTGCCGCCAATCAAAGTTGCCTCAGCATTTCCCTGCCTGTTCTTTGTGTTATAGGGAGCAACATATCTCATCTTCTCTCCGGTAAGTGCTTTTTTTATAGAATGGATTGTTTCTATCTGCACCGTCTCGGCTTTACTCCAATCGTCGGGAAAGCTGTTACACATTTTCGAATGAATAGATGCAATTCCATAATTGCGGTTCAGGTGATTGTGCAGTACTGTGAGGTCACTAAACCCGATGATCCATTTTGGGTATACGGCTAATTTCTTAAAATTCAACCGGTCGATAATGCGCACAAATCCATATCCGCCTCTTGCACACATGATGGCCCCGATGGAGGGATTATCCAGCATGTCCTGAAAATCCCTGGCTCTTTCCTCATCCGTACCGCCAAAAGTAAAATTGCGTTTACCGATGGAGTCACCGACTTTTATGGAGAAACCCCAGCTTTCCATTTGCTGAATGGCTGGTCGTATTTCTTCCATCGTAATATACCCTGCCGGACTTGTAATGCCAATTATGTCGCCTTGTTTCAGGTATTTAGGAATAATGGCCTGAAACTCGTCTTCATCATTGGCCTTTGTATCAAAGACAGAAACCCCCGCGCCAATAGTTATCAAAGAGTTCAAGAAATTTTTACGATTCATATTTGATCAAATCATTCGTATAATCATCAAATGCTTTCTGAATTTTTTCTTTCGCTGACGACCAGGTAAAATCATTGAATAAGATCGGATCATTTTCAGTATCGGCAGAATCGAAAAAAGTAATTCGTTTTAAGACAGAAGTTTCATCCTCGTAAGGATATAAAGTGAAATGGAGTTTTTCATTGATTGTCTTATAGTGAAGCATTGAAACTGCTCTTTGGGGGTTTTAAATATGGAACTGGCGAAATGAAGTGTATCACTGGTCAAAAATTCTGTTTTGAGCAAGGCATTTTTAGTTTTCTCTTTTCAATAGAACCGCAATATATTTTTTATATCATTTAATGTACCCCATTCAAATACCTTCACTATAACATCGTCCGCATTCTTTTGATAGTCGATATTATCAAAATCCACATCCCGAAAGGCCTTTCGGCTGACATCTGGTTTTGAATGGTTCATCCTTTCAAATTTACTCAAAAGCAGCGACTTAATCTTATTTTCGCGACCGGGATTAATTTGATTGAGGATAATTTTAACCTTACTTGTTCAGTATTTAATTATTCTTAAGCAAAGGAGTCAATACCTATTGTTTAGCAAAAAAAATAAAACCAGGCTTTACACCCCTCTCCAAAGGAGAGGGGCAGGGGTGAGGTAAATCAAAATGAATCAACCAAAAAGATATCTAGTTACAGCAGCATTGCCATATGCAAACGGACCGGTACATATCGGGCACCTGGCCGGGTGTTATTTGCCGGCAGATATTTATGTGCGTTACCAACGCGCACAAAAACGGGACATAAAATTTGTGTGTGGAAGCGATGAACATGGAGTGCCTATCACAATACGGGCGATGAAGGAAGGCATTACTCCCCAGGAAGTGGTCAATAAATACCATGCTATCATCAAGGAGAGTTTTGAACAGATGAATATCTCTTTTGATATTTACTCCCGCACTTCAAACCAGATTCACCACGAAACTTCTGCAGCCATTTTTAGAAAGCTATACGATGACGGATTATTCGAAGAGAAAGAAACCGAACAATATTATGATGAAGAGAAAAAAACGTTTTTGGCAGACAGGTATATTACCGGCACCTGCCCTATTTGCGGAAATCCGAATGCATATGGTGACCAATGTGAGAGATGTGGGTCTGCGTTGAGTCCCGAACAACTGATCAATCCGCGCAGCGCCTTAAGCGAGGCTGTGCCTATCATGAAAAAAACAAAACACTGGTATTTTCCTTTGCAGAACTATGAACCTTTTTTGAAACAGTGGATACTTGAAGAGCATAAGGAATGGAAAAACAATGTGTATGGCCAATGTAAAAGCTGGCTGGATAGTGGCCTGCAAAGCCGAGCCATGACCCGCGACAGCAACTGGGGTGTGAAAGTTCCCATACCCGGGGCTGAAGGAAAAGTTTTATATGTGTGGTTCGACGCACCTATCGGTTATATCAGTGCGACAAAAGAATTAACAGACAAATGGGCTGATTACTGGTGCAAAAACGACACGAAGCTGGTACATTTCATAGGCAAGGATAATATCGTTTTTCACTGCATTATTTTTCCGGCAATGCTGAAAGCACATGGTGGTTTTGTACTTCCTGATAATGTGCCTGCAAATGAATTCTTAAATATTGAAGGCGAAAAGGTTTCTACTTCGCGCAACTGGGCAGTATGGGTACATGATTATGTGAAGGATTTTCCTGGTATGGAGGATAGCCTTCGGTACGTTTTATGCGCCAATGCGCCTGAAACAAAAGACAATGATTTTACCTGGAAAGATTTTCAGGACCGCAATAATAGTGAGCTGGTATCAATATTCGGAAATTTTGTGAACAGGACCTTTGTACTCATGCATAAACTATGCAATGGGAAAGTGCCAAAACTGCATCTCGATATTCTGGATCAAACAGACAGGGCAATCATTGAAGATATCGAAAAATCAAAGGGTAAAGTTGAGCTGGCTTTGGAGTACTTTAAATTCCGTGATGCGTTGTATGAAGTCATTGACCTATCGAGAAAAGGCAATAAATATATGCAGGAAAAAGAGCCATGGATAAAAGCCAGGCAAACTACGAGCAATGGAGATCTCACAGAAGAGGCACAAAAAGCTGTAGACAACTGCCTTCATATCTGCTTACAATTAACCGCAAACCTGGCGGTGCTTATCAATCCCTTTCTTCCATCAACAGCTAACAAGATGTTGTATATGATGAAAGTGGTGGATAAAATTCTCGATTGGGAAAATGCCGGGAAAATAAAGTTGCTGAGTGTAGGATACAGCCTGAGAGCTCCTGAATTGTTGTTTAGAAAAATAGAGGATACAGAGATCGTGGTACAGGTAGAAAAACTAAGATCGGGATTGGTGAAAGCAGAAACAGAACAGAAACCCCAGGAAAATAAATCAGAATCTATGTCTTCAGCCTTACACATCAAACCTGCTATCCAATATGACGATTTCGCAAAACTGGATTTTCGGGTAGGTACTATAGTCACAGCCGAAAAAGTAGAAAAAGCGGATAAGCTTCTAAAGCTGGAGATCGATCTGGGTTTTGAAAAAAGAACTGTCGTATCAGGTATTGCCTCGCATTTCCAACCGGAAGAAATTGTAGGAAAACAGGTTGTAGTTGTAGCTAATCTTGCACCACGCAAAATGCGCGGCATTGAAAGCAATGGAATGATATTGATGGCAGAGGATAAAGATGGAAAATTAAAATTCATCAACCCGGATGAGGTTACCGGCAATGGCTCACCCGTGAGCTGACCTATCTTTTGCGCCTTACCATCGTTGCGAGAAATATTCACGCGGAGGCGCAAAGGCGCAAAAGAACTATGAGCTTATTCAATCATATCACTTCTTTTTATGAAACTAACTGCAACCTGTTTTCTATCAATTTTTTTGCTTTCCTGTTCCACTGTTTACAAAAACAATAGTCACCTGCATAAAAGCAATTTTAAAGTGATTGGTTACCTGCAGGGTCATCATATCGATACTTCAAAAATTCCATTTCAATACCTGACACATATAAATTACTCATTTGCTATCCCTGCAAAAGACAGTGGTTATTTGCAGCCCATCAGTCAGCCTGAAAGATTGAGAGCGCTTGTTCTAAAATCACACGGACATAACGTGGAAGTATTTTTGTCCATCGGTGGATGGAGTATCGGTGATGGCGGTGGTAATGACACCCGTTTTCACAAGTTGTCGGAGACGGCAGAACAGCGAAATAATTTCGTGAAAAGTACGCTATCAATAGTGCGTGAATTTAATCTTGATGGCGTGGATATGGATTGGGAATATCCTGATTCTAACCATCGTTCTGCCGATGATTTTGTTTTCCTGATGAAAGAACTTAGAGATAGCCTGCTACCGGCCGGCAAAAAATTAACCGCCGCAGTGGTGTCTTATGGGCGCACGGGCTGGGGTGTAAAGAATGAGGTATTTGAACTGGTAGACTGGTTGAACCTGATGTGTTACGATGACGACAATGGCTTAAAAAGGCCGCACGCTCCTTATTCATTAGCAGTAAGAGCTTATGATTACTGGGTTGGTGAAAGAGGTTTACCCGAACAAAAAGCAGTCATCGGCCTTCCGTTTTATGGGAAACCTTCTTTAGGTAAAAGAGGAAGCGCTTATAGAAACCTCCTGGCGGCCGGTGCTGATCCCCAAAAAGACCAAATTGATTCTATACATTATAACGGCATAAAAACAATCCGTCAAAAAACCAGTTTTGCCAGGCAACATACCGCAGGTGTTATGATCTGGGAGATCAGCCAGGATACGGTGGGTAAAAATTCTTTGCTGCAGGCAATCAGCAAATCGATACACTAACCACATGAAATCATGAATCAATAGTTCCGGTTATGAATAAGCAAACTGGTATCTGGCTTACTTATTGATCCGGTTCTTAATTCTAAGCAGATTTATATTTAAAGATATCAATGACCATTTTAGACCGCTTTCTGCAACAAAGGCGTATTCAAAAAGCAATATCTTATATTCCTGAACAAAGTGTAGTGCTGGATATAGGATGTCATCGTGGCGAACTGTTTACCCGTCTTGGCAATCGGTTGCGGTATGGAGTAGGCATCGATCCGGTACTGGAAAATGATACCATTCATGAAAAGTATGAATTGATAAAAGAGGCTTTTCCTTCGACCCGCGCTGAAAATAAATTATACCATTGTATAACCATGCTTGCAGTATTGGAACATCTCAATCCTGATCTGCAGGCAAACACCATTCAGGCTTGTTATAAATTACTTCATAAAGAGGGTGTACTCATTGTAACGGTACCAGATAAGAAAGCTGATAAGATCCTTCTGGTACTTCAAAAATTGCGGCTGATCAAAGGAATGCAGCTGACTGAACATTATGGATTTGATATTTTGCAAATCCCAGGCCTTTTTTCAAATGCAGGCTTTGCGATGGTTGTACATAAAAAATTTCAGCTGGGATTGAATAACCTGTTTGTTTTTAAAAAACGATTGTGTTGAAAATCGATACTTTTACAATCAACTCATTGCTGCATGGTAGTTGACTCCCTGAGTATTGTTATACCCTGTCTGAACGAATCGGCTACTATTAAGAGTTGTATTACCCGGGCGAAAATTCTATTAGCAGGACTACCGAACAGCGGGGAAATACTTGTCGTAGACAACGGCAGCACCGACAATACCACGAAAATTGCAGAAGCGGCTGGTGCAACTGTAGTCACCACACCATTGAAGGGATATGGCGCTGCCCTTCATGCGGGAATTACGGCCGCAAATGGAAACTTTATTTTGTTTGGAGATGGGGACGATAGCTATCATTTCGACGAAGCCATGCCGTTCATTGATCAACTGTGCAAAGGAAGTGATTTCGTATTAGGCAATCGTTACAAGGGAGGAATTGAAGAAGGAGCCATGCCTTTCTTACATCGTTACCTGGGTACACCGGTAATTTCTTTTCTGGGCAGAAAATCATTTCGTTTGCAACTTGGCGATTTTAATTGTGGCATGAGGGCCATTAAAAAAACTTCTTACGAAAAATTACAGATGCAGTCTGTGGGCATGGAATATGCTACTGAAATGATCGCTAAAGCCTCCTATCAAAAATTAAGCATTGGTGAAGTTGCGGTAAAGCTCTATAAAGATGGCCGGCTAACACGACCACACCTGCACACATGGAGTGATGGCTGGCGGCATTTCAGATTGATATTGCTTTTAAGTCCGAAATGGTTACTGCTTTTTCCTTCCGTATTATTCCTATTATTGGGATTAACATTTGGAAGCATTCTTGCTTATTCGTATGTACGTGCGGCCGATATGGTTCTTGGAATTCATACACTTTATTATTCATCCGTATTCCTCGTGATCAGCTTTCAATTGTTTCAATGGTATATACTTGCCAAGATGCATGGGATACAAACAGGCCTTTTCCCCGAAAAAAAAATGCCTGCCTTTTTCATTCGCTATTTCAGTTTTGAAAAAGGATTGATATTGGGATTAATCCTGATATTACTCGGTTTTATATTATCGTTAAGCGTTTTCTTTCTTTGGAAAGGAAAAGATTTTGGGCCCCTGGATCCGTTACAAACATTCCGAATTGTGATACCTGCCGGGTTTCTCATCATGGTCGGTATACAACTTATTGTATTTGGATTTATTTTTTATACTATCAGGAATCTTTACAGCAAAAAATCAACCGTACTTGGTTAATGAAAAACAACCATTCCGTTTATCTGCTGCTTTTATTTTATGTACTTAGTATACTGATCCGGCTGCCTCATTTCGACAGACCTCTGTCCAAACATCACGAATTCAATACAGCTGTCATATTAATAGGGCTTGAATCCTGGAAACAGGCCGGAGGAGCGCGCAACCTCAATTTTATTCCATTACTGACATACCAGAATGAGGCTGATAAATTATTGGAGAAGGGCCCGTACATCGATCCGAAGGGCAATCATATATATCTTTCTTTCGGCCCGGGCTGGTATGTTATTCCTTATATTATTTTTGATGCATTTAAAATCCCGTTCACACCACTCGCGCTGCAGATCCTGAATCTTTTCTTCTTATTTGCATCGGTTTTATTATTGTATCAATTTGCATATTACCTGTTTTCAAAAGCTGGATATAAAGCTGATCTGCCCTCCCTTGCTGTGTGTTTTGTCTTCTTGTTCAATCCATCCATTTTGTGGTTCTCAGGCAATGGATATGTATGCACAGGCATAGTACTTCCATTTTTAATCACAATTCTTCATTACGGAATTAAAATGTTGCATGAACCCGGGCTGATAAGAGCGAAAAGCCTGTTCATTTTCTTTTCCGCAGGTATATGTAGCATTTATATTGATTGGTATGGCGTAAGTTTCCTGGCGATAGGTTGTATTGCTGCGCTATTAAAAACCCGGCAAAATAAAAAGTATTGGATATTATTTTTGGTTTCGGCGCTTTCAATTGCCCTCGGGATTGCATTTATATTAATCCAGTTTGCATCTTACACCGGCTGGCAAACGGTATATGATTACTGGACTTCGAGATACATGGACAGAGGATTACTTAAACTTCCAATGAATAGAGGATATTATCTACTCAACATACTTAAACATCTTACCACAGGTTTCTTGCCAATCCTTATTGTACTCACTACAGGATTTATCATATTCAAAAAAAAGTCAGCCGGAAATAGGATTGTCGAACCGGTAAGAACTGCGTTAGCGATCAGCCTTCTGGCCTGCCTGCTGCATTCTGTTGTTCTGCTAAACTGGGCCGGAGAGCACGACTTTGCGGTTATTCCTTACTCCATCTTTCTATCTTTGTTTTCAGGTTGGCTACTATCTGTTCTGGAAGCAAAGCATTCATACAGGCTGGCCACTTTTGTATTTTTTGCAACGATTGCGCAATACTATTATATTAATTTTCCTGGACAAAATACTGCAAAAGGACTTCCGTATAATTCCTTTCAGAAAACAGGATCGCTTATCAGTCAAATTGCACGCAATGATGAAAGAATATTTTGCAATGAGAACTATACTATTTATCAATTTTACGCAAAACGGAATTTTACACGGGTTGGGAGTTATGATCAAGCACTTGAATGGGCCAGGAAATACGGCGTTCAGAAAGGGGTTTGGATAAAAATCCGCGAAACAGCCGACAAAATCTTCATCGACGAAGTACAACACTTTAAATAAGATCCTGTCATTACTAACCTCGATAAATAAAAAATCATATCTTCATAAAATAGTTGTTTAACTAACTAATTATTTATGTCAAAAAGAATTATCAAAAAAGTAGCCGTGCTGGGAAGCGGTGTTATGGGGTCGAGGATAGCTTGTCATTTCGCAGGCATTGGGGTGCAGGTGCTGCTTTTGGATATTGTTCCCAAAGAAGCTTCGGAAAGTGCTGAAAAAGCAGTTCGCAACAAAATAGTGAACGATGCTTTGCAGGCTGCTCTCAAAAGCAACCCCTCTCCCATTTTCACAAAGGATGTTGCCAAACGTATAAGCACTGGCAATTTTGATGATAATATGAAAGAGATCGCTTCCTGCGATTGGATCATTGAGGTAGTGGTTGAACGTCTTGATATCAAACAAAAAGTTTTTGAACAGGTTGAACAATTTCGCAAACCTGGGACCCTGATCACTTCAAATACTTCAGGAATTCCCATTCATTTAATGGCCGAAGGAAGAACGGATGATTTCAAAAAGCATTTCTGCGGAACACATTTTTTTAACCCTCCGAGATACCTGAGATTATTAGAGATCATTCCAACGCCGCATACCGCTCCTTCTATTGTTGATTTTTTGATGCATTACGGAGATCTGTACCTCGGAAAAACAACGGTATTGTGTAAAGACACCCCGGCATTCATTGCCAACCGGATAGGCGTATACGGTATAATGGCCATTTTTAAACTTGTTGAAAAGATGGGACTGACAATTGATGAGGTGGATACGCTGACAGGTCCTCTTATCGGTCGCCCGAAGTCTGCTACTTTCAGAACTGCTGATGTGGTGGGAATCGATACCCTTGTTAAAGTGGCTAAAGGGGTATACGACAATTGCCCTGCAGATGAAGCCAGGGATAGCTTTCTGATTCCTTCATGGTTGCAAAAAATGGTTGACAACAATTGGCTGGGTGACAAGACAGGCCAGGGATTTTTCAAGAAAACGAAAAGCAGTGGTGGTGAAAAAGAAATACTGACTTTGAACCTGCAATCAATGGAATATGGTCCACGCCAAAAACCAAAGTTTCCGAGTGTAGAAGCTGCCAAGCCAATAGATGATCTCAAAACAAGATTAAAAGCGTTGTGTACCGGAATGGATAAGGCCGGTGAATTTTACCGGCATTTTCATTACGGCCTGTTTTCATATATATCCCATCGTATCCCCGAAATATCCGATGAGATCTATCGGGTTGATGATGCGATGATGGCCGGTTTTGGCTGGGAAATAGGCGCGTTTGAAAGCTGGGATGTGCTGGGTGTTGAGAACACCATAAAAAAAATGCAGGCTGCCGGTTACAAAGTGGCCGGATGGACAGAGGAGATGATTGCTTCGGGTGTTAAATCATTTTATAAAGTAGAAAATGGGAAGAGGTTATACTACGATGTTGCCTCAAAAACATACAAGCCATTGCCTGGGGCTGAGACTTTCATTGTAATGAAGAATTTCGAAAATGAAACGGTTTGGAAGAACAGTGCCTGCCGTCTGTATCACCTGGGTGATGATGTTTTGGGATTGGAATGGTACACCAAAATGGGAAGCATCGGCGGAGAGGTACTGGAAGGAATTCAAAGATCCATTTCCATCGCGGAAGAAAAATATAAAGGTCTTGTGATTGCTAATGACACGCAAAATTTTTCAGCCGGCGCCAATGTAGGAATGATATTTATGCTTGCTATTGAGCAGGAGTATGATGAACTGGACATGGCGATCCGTATGTTTCAGAACACGATGACAAGAGCAAGGTTTTCCGGTGTGCCTGTAGTCGTTGCTCCGCATGCACTTGCGCTTGGCGGGGCCTGTGAATTAAGCTTGCATGCAGATAAAGTTTGTGCTGCAGCAGAAACGTATATAGGTCTAGTTGAACTAGGAGTTGGTTTGATCCCGGGTGGTGGTGGAACCAAAGAGTTTGTTGTTAGAGCCGCGGATGAGATGCATGAAGACGAACCGGAAACCATTACCTTAAAAAACCGTTTTCTGACAATCGCTACGGCAAAAGTTGCTACCTCCGCATATGAAGCCTATGATCTGGGAATTTTGCGCAAAGGGCAGGATGAAGTCGTCATCAATCAAAACAGGAGGATTGCCGAAGCCAAAAGAAGTGTTATTGAATTAAATGAAAGTGGCTATACCACGCCTATTCAGCGAAAGGATATTAAAGTTCTTGGCCGGTCTGCCCTCGGCGCCTTATATGCAGGCGTTAATGGCATGCTCACCGCAGGCTATGCAACTTCGCATGATAGTCTTGTCGCCAAAAAACTAGCTTATGTGATGTGCGGTGGCGACCTCAGTGAACCAACTCTTGTAAGTGAACAATACCTGCTCGACCTTGAAAGAGAAGCCTTCTTAAGTTTATGTGGCGAAAAGAAAAGCCTTGAACGAATTCAAAGTGTGTTAAAAAGCGGAAAACCGGTGAGGAATTAACGGTGATTAACCTTTCTCTTTTAATACTTTCGGACTCGGTCTGACGGTCCCCGTCTGACCGGCGTAATGATGCGGTTCGAACTTCATGTGCGTATTGGTCAGACGGGGACCGTCAGACCAATACGCACATGAAGTTCGAACCGCATCATATCTACTACGTATTCAATCAGGGAAATAACAGGCAGCAGCTATTTCTTTCGGATAACGATTACCAGACCTTCCTCAACTATACAATTAAATTAGTATTGACTCATGCGGAAATACTGGCTTATTCTCTAATGCCTAACCATTTTCATTTTCAGCTACATGCTAAATCATCATGTGATTTAATTATCAAACAAGGAGCATTGAACATTGAACCTTTGACGAATGGAATCCGAAAATTGATTAGTGGGTATGCCAGGATCTTCAATACGAGATACGAAAGGTCAGGAAGTTTATTCCGACAAAAGACAAAAGCCAAATGTCTTACGCTGGAAAATATCCTTGCGCCGAATTATTCACAATTCGACTATTGCTCCACATGTTTTTATTACGTACACGCAAATGCGGTAGCTGCAGGTCTTGTCTTAAAACCTGAAGACTGGAAATGGTCTTCATATGCCTACTATGCCGGATTAATAAAAAACTCAATTTGCAATAAACGCCTGGCTGAGGAATTTTGTGGATATAATGAGCGTGACTTTAAGCTGACACCACCTGATGATGATTCTTTATTAAAATTTTTTTTATAACGGCAAGGTCGAGCGGGACGATCAGATCTTTTGCCAAGTGAATTAACCTAGTTGGTACTTTTGTCGTGAAATAGCTTTCAAAAAAGCCAATGAAGTCGCTCTGTGTAGTGGCTTGGTTAAAGAAAATTCAATTGCGGACAAATTGTTCAGTATCTTCTATTCTGATACTATATCCAATCACAAATATGGACAGGAAAGATTTATGGGCGAAGCAGAATTACATAAACGGGCACATCAGCTGATCATCCATTCCATGTTTTATTTTTACGGAGAAGCCGCATCTTCCGAAATTGCTGTGCAGATTGCGGATGATATCAGCAGACATTGGAACGAACCAAAGGCACAGGTTGTCATTAAAGAGGGAGTGTATGATTTGATATTCCGTATTGAAGGCATCTTTCAACCCGATCTGAAACCAGAGGCGGTATGGTACAACGACAATCCGGTTTTCAATTTTTTTCGCATCGAGGAGTATGCAGTGGATAATATTTCTTTTGTAGATGGTATTGGATCCAATACCGGGTATTTTAAACTCGATAATTTATTGCAAACCTCCACTACGGCGGCGCATGAATATGGACATACCATTGGTCTTATTCATCCCAAAGACCTGGATATTCGCGGCGGGGGCATCCCGGGGATGATGTACCCCAGAGGTACAATATGCGATCCCGAATTTCAATACGATCCTACGGTTGAATCCGGAAAAACAGGTGGAACTTTAAATCCTGTTTATCGAAAAGTAATGCAATCAGATATTGAAGACCTGAAACTTCACAAACTGTTTTTTAATGATGAAAATCGTGGGGTGATTGGTGAATTTTCGAGCCTGTACCACGAGAAACATATTAAGGGTATATAGCTACTTCCCACCCGGAATATATATTCAGGAGAATTAATTTTCAAACATTCTGCAATTGTGGAAATGTTAAAAAGAATTCAGCATCTTTATAAATAAATCAATTTTTCGCATGCCGATCATCACAGTCGACAATATTCATAAAAATTACGGTCCCATTCAGGCTTTGAAAGGAGTATCGTTTAAGGTTCCTGAAGGATCCGTTTTCGGTATCCTGGGGCCGAATGGCAGCGGCAAAACCACTTTGCTAGGCATTTTACTCGATGTGTTAAAAGCAACATCCGGATCGTATCAATTGTTTGATGAAGCGCCTGCAAAAAAACATCGCCAGCAGATTGGTACTCTGCTGGAAACACCCAACTTTTATCATTACCTCAGCGCTGTACAAAACCTGAGGATCAATGCGCGTATTAAAGGCCGGGATGAAAAAGATATTGACCGCGTGTTGGATATTGTAGACCTGACCAATCGAAAACACTCTAAATTCAGCACTTATTCATTGGGGATGAAACAAAGGCTTGCAGTGGCCTCATGCCTGTTGGGCAATCCTTCTGTCTTAATGTTTGATGAACCAACAAACGGTCTCGACCCGGTGGGTATTGCCGAGACACGAGAACTGATCAAAAGACTAAATAAAGAAGGCAAAACGATCATAATGGCGAGCCATTTATTGGATGAAGTGGAAAAAGTATGCAGCCATGTGGCAGTATTGATGAAAGGAACGTTGATTACTCACGGGCATGTGGATGAAATATTAGTGAATGAAGATATAGTTGAACTGGGAACGGATAATATTGATCAGTTATTAAGCATATTACAAAACTTCCCCGCGTCTATTTCTGTACGTAAGAACGATAATCATATAGAAGCCATTTTTGCTTCGGGAGAGGCGCAGCTGGGCCGGATCAATCAGTATTGTTTTGAGAAAGGGGTCGTGCTTAGTCATCTCCGCGTGCGACGCAAAAGCCTTGAAGCAAAATTCTTCGAATTAACAAAAGCAAATTGATATGCTGCATTTACTTAAAATAGAATGGCTAAAATTAAAGAATTACAGAACCTTTTGGATTTTGTCGGCGCTGTATCTGATAAGTATTTTTGGCATTAACTACATTGTTTACCGTATACAGGAGAATATTTACAATGCGAAGCAGGCGAAGGGGATGGCCGAGTTGGTAATTGGCTCCCGGCCTTATTCATTTCCCACGGTATGGCAAATGACAAGTTATGTGAGTAGTTACCTTTTATTTTTGCCCGGTTTGTTACTGATCATTTCGATTACCAACGAGTATAGTTATAAAACACACAGGCAAAATATCATTGATGGCTGGAGCAGAAAGGATTTCATTTCTGTGAAGTTGGTACTTGCGGTCATTGTAGCTTTTATTTCGATGTTGATGGTTTTCATTACGGCGTTATCATTCGGATATTCCTCAGCCAGTTCGTTTGATACTGAAAATATTTTCTACCTGGGTTATTTTTTTATACAAACCCTTAGCTATTGTATGGTTGCTTTGCTGTTCTCTATTTTATTTAAAAGAGGTGCATTGGCTATTGGAGTATTTTTTCTTTATTCTCTTGTTTTGGAAAACCTGATCGCTAAACCGATCAGCCATTATTTCAATGATGCAGGAAGGTTTTTTCCTTTGGAGAGTACCGATACGTTGATCCCTTTACCGGTATTTGAAAGTATGCAAAGGCAAATAAGTGCTGCGCCAAATTATACTGTTTTCCTGATTGTAGCTATTATTTACCTGGTCTTGTATACATTTCTTTCAATAAAGAAATTTGAGTCTGATGATCTGTAGTTCTTTACCACGAATTTCACGAATAGCTCAAGGGATGACATCCTTGAATGCATGGTAGCTGGGTATTGTGACTAAGGATGTCATCCCTTGAGCTATTCGTGAATTCGTGTCAGGATCATCTTTTGATAAGTTCATTCAGTGCAGCATCGATCTGTGGATACAAAAACTGGAAACCTGTTTGCTGCATCTTTTCGGCACTTACTGTGGCACTCTTTAAAACTTCAGTACTCATTCCCCCAAGCATCGTGCTTAGTACCCATGATGGAACATGAACCGCGATGAACGATTTGCCACGCATTCTCTGAGCCAAATGCAGGGTGAGATTTTTATTGGTGACAGGATTAGGCGCTACTGCATTGTATACTCCTTCTATTTTGTCATTTTCAATTGCATAAACAATCAACCGGCAGACATCATCTATATGTATCCAGCTGACTACCTGCTTCCCATTTCCGAGAATAGAGGCAATTCCAAATTGAACCGGTTTTTTAAATTCTGCGAGTGCACCTCCATCATTTGCCAGTACAATCCCAAACCGGAACTTAATTAACCGCTTTCCCAATTCAGTGACCGGTTGAATGCTTTCTTCCCACCAGCGGCATGTTTCTCCGAGAAATGCTTTATCAGAAGGATCCGATTCTGTGAAACCCCCGGGTCGTACAGGCGGGATCGCATCAGGTCCATACCAACCAATTGCGGACGCACTCACCACGGCTTTTATATTATTGGGGATATCCTTCAACGCTTTGATCAACAGGCCACTGCTTTGAATACGGCTTTGTACAATTTCTTTTTTTCGTTTAGAGGTCCACCTTTTATCGGCCACGCCGGCGCCGGCCAGGTGAACTATATAATTTGCCTTCTCAATTGCATCCCTGTCGATGCTTTGTTCCTCCGCATTCCAGCGTGCGTATGTAAGACGTTCATCGGCAGATTGTTTATCAATGGCCATTTTAAGGTTGCGTGTTAAAATGATCACCTTATGCCCTTTGCTTAATAATAATTCTGTTAATGAAGCTCCTATTAACCCTGTACCTCCCGTGATAAGAATTGTTGCCATTCTGAAATTGTCAATTAGATTCACACTATTACTGCAATAGTATATAAAATCAGGCCATGTAAACGATATCATTTTTACTTTCATTTTATGCGGGCTCTTCAGATATGGTCTTTATTTACCACATAGAAACATAGAAGGAACATAGAGAGAAACTATTTGATTAAACAATGCAGGACATCGCTATGTTATTCTATGTTTCTATGATCCTATGTGGTAAATGGACCAGCGGCCCGGGACAAAAATGGCGCATCAGGTATACCATACCTGAGTATTCAGCAATGAACGGCATGATCTATCAGGTATGGTATACCTAAAAAAATCCCCCGGAAATCCGGGGGAACAACTAAAAACTATAATCGTGGTCGGTTCTGCTAATCGGGCTTCTTCCCATCTAAAAAAGTATTGATGGTACTGATCTGGGCATTGTTATTATCATCAGCCTTTACTTCATAATTACTATAGAAATTCTCTACATGCGAGATGGTGTTATATAATTCCAAATTGCGGCGGATATAAGCCGGCACAGTTTCAAACTCGTTGTTAGGATCGGCAGCATTGATATTGAACGAAAGGTTGCGCAATTTTTGGATCCGTTCAGCTGCACGTTGCCTATGAATTTCTGCTTCGTCCTGCAAAGCAGGTTCCTCAACAGAAGGCATTTCCATAACAGGTTGTTGAATTTGGTGGGCCCGAGGCTCTTCCGCCGCTGGAATGTCATCTTTGAATACGAGTTGCATGTCCGAGGAAGGTTCTTCTTCCTGTATAGGATTCACAACCGTACTCTCGACTGACAGATGATCAGACACGGATTTTTCGATTTTTGGTTCCGCATAAATATTGGATGGCTTGGCCAAGTATCCCCCCGACGCTGCAGGCGCAGGAGAACTCGTTTCAATAATCTTTTTTTGTGATGGAGAGGCTGAGTTTTCAATGCTTTCAGTGGGTACTGATGCCTGCGAAAGTATCCATTCTATTTTTTCTTCCTCATCAATTTTTTCCACGGGTTTGTCCACCGTATTTTTACTATGGCTCTCCGATGGGAAAAGATCCATCACAATTCCTTTCTCTGCTTCCCTGTCTACCAATTGCGGAGCAAGCTCTTCTTTAACAAGAGCCGCTATTTCAATATGATTTGTCTTTTCTGTGGCAACCTGTTTTTGAGCAACTGGTATTTCTTCTCCTGCAGATCCCAATGTTAGAATGATCTTTTCATCTTTCCTGGGTTCTGATTTTTTTGGCTGTGATTTCATGAATGGGTCCTTATGCTCAAATCCAGTTGCAATCAGGGTAATTCCAATCTTATCACCCAATGAATTATCGTATCCCATACCCAGGATCACATCTGTTCCTTCACCGGCCTGTGTCAATAAATAATTCTGAATGATCTCCACTTCATCCATCGTAAACTCATGTTCACCCTCAGCAGAATTAATATTGATAAGAATCCATTTTGCGCCGCGGATCTCATTATCGTTCAGCAAAGGAGAAGTCAGGGCTTCTTCGATAGTCCTTTGTGCGCGATCTTCCCCGCCGCATGCACCGCTTCCCAGGATAGCAACACCACCATTGCGCATCACAGTACACACATCTGCAAAGTCAACGTTGATCTGTCCCGTACTGTTGATCACATCTGTGATGCATTTTGCGGCAGTTGCCAGTACATTGTCTGCCTTACTAAATGCTTCTTTCATTTTCAGATTACCAAACTGGTGCCGCAACTTGTCGTTGCTGATCACAAGCAGGGTATCTACATATTGTTTCATGATCTGTATTCCTTCCTCCGCCTGCATCTGCCTTTTCTTTCCTTCGTACGAAAAAGGAGTAGTAACAATGCCTACAGTGAGGATGCCCAGGTCCTTACATATTTTCGAAATGATCGGTGCACCGCCTGTTCCGGTGCCACCGCCCATACCGGCAGTAATGAATGCCATTTTGGTATTTACTTCCAGTATGCGTTTGATCTCTTCCAGGCTTTCTTCAGTGGCCTGCCTTCCGATATCGGGATTAGCTCCCGCTCCCAAACCTTGCGTAAGGTGTGGACCTAACTGAATCCGGTTTGGAACGCGGCTCTGTGCAATAGCCTGCGCATCGGTATTACAAATAATGAAATTAACACCTTCAATGTTCTGACTGAACATATGGTTGACTGCATTGCTGCCTCCGCCACCAACACCGATCACTTTAATGATGGATGATTTTTCCTTAGGTAGATCAAAATGGATCATTTCTTAAAAATTAATGGGTTATTTTTTTGAGAGTTTGACGGCTATGGCTTGTGGTTAGTGGTTTTTCTTAAGCTCCAAGTCTTACCTTGAATAGTTATTTTCTTAAACCTTAAACCTATAAAACCTTATCTTCCTCTTCCTTAAAAAGATCTATAATACCGTCTTTGAATTTGCTCCAGAAATCTTTTAAACCTTTTCGATTTTTAACCTTTTCTGTCTGCAACATCTCTGCCGAAATTGTTTCTTCAACAACTTCTGATTTTTTCAAAGCATCAGGGATCTCGATTTTTTTGTATTCGGTTTCGAATTGTTTGCGGTTGTGTTCATAATCGCTGTAGCCTTTTAATATTAAACCGATACAGGTTGAATACGTTGGCTTGGCCAGCTCTTCAATATGACCCGACGAAAGATGTTCATTCGGGAAACCGATCCTTGCATTTAATCCGGTAACATATTCGGTTAACTGAATAAGGTGTTTTAATTGAGAACCCCCCCCTGTCAATACGATCCCCCCGTTCAGCATTCTATTATCCAATCCAACCTGCTTGAGATGATAGCTCACGAAATCCATGATCTCACTCATGCGTGCCTGAATAATATTAGCGAGGTTTTTTACACTGATCTCTTTCGCCTGCATCCCCCGCAACCCGGGAATCGTAATGAAAGCGTTTGCTTTTGCTTCATTCGACAAAGCCGAACCAAACTGTACTTTCATCTGCTCGGCCTGGGTCTTTAATACTCCAAGCCCGGTTTTAATATCGTTTGTAATATTTTCACCGCCGAAAGGGATCACGGCAGTATGTTTTAAAATGCCTTCATAAAAAACAGCCAGGTCTGTAGTGCCACCGCCAATATCAACAATAGCAACGCCGGCTTCTAGATCTTCCTGGGCCATAACAGCCGAAGCAGATGCGAGTGGTTGCAATACCAGGTCTTTTGTTTTTAGCCCACTTTTTTCTACTGCACGATTAATATTGCGGATCGCATTTTTATCGCCGGTAATGATATGAAAATTGGCGCCCACTTTTACGCCACCGTATCCTATCGGGTTTGGAATATTCTGAAAATTATCTACCGTAAACTCCTGAGGGATCACATCGATGATCTGGTCGCCGGCAGGGATATATGTTTTATACTGATCAGCCACAAGCTGATCGATCTCACGCTGTGTAATTTCTTCATCGGTTTGATGGCGTACAATATCGCCACGGGTTTGTAAACTTTTTATATGATGGCCGGCTATGCCAACATATACCTCCCCTATTTCTAAATTAGGATTGGATGCATAACAGTTATCCAATGCCATTTTAATTGCCTTGATCGTTTCATCAATGTTCAGCACCTGCCCGTGCTTTACACCGTTAGAGTTGGCACGACCAAAGCCGATTATCTCCAGTTTGCCGAACTCATTTTTACGGCCGGCAATGGCAGCAATTTTTGTGGTGCCTATATCGAGCCCGACAATGATAGGTTGTTCGTGATTCATAATTGTATCTGTTTTTAGTTGTTGTTTTATTTTTTTTTACCGACGATTGTATTGTGAGTGATGAGTTGTGAGTTGTGAATTTCTTTAAACTGCTAAACAAAATACTTGTGCCTAATAATCTATTACTCACCACTCTCCACTTACCATTGCCGTCCTGAGGTACGAAGTATCTTGTGGGCTGGTTCGAATAATCACCCCTGATATCCGAACCTCACAAGATGCTTCGTACCTCAGCGCGACAATCAAATCACTAATACTACCGCAAATGCTCCTCTCTTTATCGTTCTCATATTAATCCAGTATCCAGTATCAATTCCTCCTCTCCATTACCGCTTTTGGCTGCTTCAAGGGTTTGGGATTTGTTTGATGGTTTTTCATTGGGACGGATGTTTCAGAGGGCTGGTCTTTCATGGATGAACTTTGGGCGGATATATCTTTATTAGTGGCCCTAATAGCCTGCGCCGCTAGCTCGGTCTGATTGCTCTTGCTATTTTGGATGCGGGTTTGTGAGCCGAGTATGTCGTTCGTTATTTGTTTTGCAGCTAAAGAATCCCGTTTCACGGAATCTGCTTTTTGTGAAGATGCGATCAGGTACTCTATGCTTTTTTTGAACCTTAAAGAATCTGTTTTACTAAGAAAATTGTTTCGGACTCCGACGATCTGCTTTTCGTATTGCACGTTTATTCTGGCATATTTTTCCATGCCGGTCTTGCTAAGTACCTGCCTGTAGAAAATAAACAAACGATTAAATTTTTGTTCGCAATTATCCCCGTTGCCAAACTCAATGATATGATTGCCGATAGTCGGGATCATTTCAAAGTTTCTTTTTGGGGTGATATCGACCTGCGAAACCTGCGCCATCCAGAAGGGATCATTTATTATGTATACGCTCACGTTCTTAATTTCTCTTAATAGCAATCTGTCTATTTTTTTTAACAATGGTTTATCGGATGGAAATCCTGTAAACACGGGAACCCTGGCCGATATTTTATCCGATAGTGGTAAACGATCACAGCTACTGTCGATGTAAAAACCGGAGCCGTTTATCGTGATCACTCTCGCAACCGGTTTACGCTCTGTAATCTTTACCTGCAGTACCTGGTTATTATCAAAAAACAGCTCTGCGTCTTTAACCCATTGATCACGTTCCAGGCGGGCTTCCATTTTTTGCAATTCAAACTCCCTGGTCCTTTTGCCGGTTAATGTTTCTTTTCCATTTATTGTAAGCATCGCAACAACATCCGTCTTGTCAATAAACCATTGCCCGTCACCTCCGCCCCTGATATCGATTTCATAGCCCTTACATATTTTTTCCCGCTTTATCCTGATGGCAGCGATCAGTAAAACCGTCACACCGGCACCCAGAACCAGCCAGAGGCTGATAGTAAAGATCTTTTTGATATGCTGATTGAGTTTCACTTTTATAATTATTTCAATTCTTAATATTCAATACTCAGGTAGTATCATTTTCCCAATTGAAAATTGAACATTGAGAATTGAGCATTTAACATTTACTTTTACCTCTATCCCGACAGTCAGAGCACTACACTATTAATCAAATTGTATCATCTGCAGCTCTCCTGGTTCCCACCTAACGGCCCTGTGAAACCGTTAGATGGGTACGAGGGTGACCAGGTGAAAAATCCTGATCACAAGCCTGGAATTTTCCGTTCAATAATATCTCTTACAGCTTGCACCATCGCATCGATGTCACCAGCTCCCGCCATAACCAATGCATGGCCCGGTAAGAGATCCAGATTTGTTACATATTCATCCTTTATATATTTCAATAATTCCGCTTTCGACAATAATTTCTTACTGCTGTTCGACATTTTTGATAATATCATTTCGCTGGTGACGCCCTCAATCGGCAGTTCCCGCGCCGGATAGATCGGTAACAAAACCACTTCATCTGCCATATCCAGTACTTCTGCAAAGCCATCGGCAAAATCCCTGGTTCTGGTAAACAAATGCGGTTGAAATACAACTGTACATTTCATCCCGCTAAATAAACTTTTAGTTCCTGTTATCAAAGCACGCAGTTCTTCAGGGTGATGTGCATAATCATCTATGAACACAAACGAAGGATGTTTGACAACATATTCAAACCTTCTTTTTACACCTTTGAATGCATGAATGGCATCTTTTATTTTCTCATCTTCAATGCCGAGATGGTGTGCCACGGCAATGGCAACAAGGGCATTTTCTACATTATGCCTTCCACCCATATTCAATACCACATCTTTCAATATCCATCCCTTCTTTCGCACATCAAATTCATAACTGCCCTGAAACATCCGGATATTGGAGGCATACACATCCGCGGATTCGCTATCCAAACTATAAGTCAAATGATTTTTAGCCTGGAACCGGTCTTCTTTCGGTAAACCGTATTTAGTCAATAAAAGGCCTCCATTTTTTAATTTTTTGGAGAAATCAATAAAAGCATCCTGCATTGATTCCTCGGTTCCATATATATCGAGATGATCGGCATCCATGGAAGTGATCACGGCTATATCGGGATTTAATTTCAAAAAACTCCTGTCGTACTCATCGGCTTCCACCACGCAAACATTTCGTTTATGCCGCCAGAAATTGGTATTATAATTCACAGCGATACCGCCTAAAAATGCATTGCACCCAAAATCGCTATGCCTTAGAGTATGAGCGACCATTGCAGAAACGGTGGTCTTCCCATGCGTACCTGCCACGCAGATATTGAACGAGCTGCTCGTGATCATCCCCAACACGTCACTTCTTTTAAAAACGGGATAATCATTTTGCTGATAGTACCCTAACTGCGAATGTTCTTTTGAAACAGCGGGGGTATACACAATCAATTCGGCATCTTTAGGAGCCAGCGCTATATCATCCTGGTAGTGTACCACTATCTTTTCTTTCACCAATTCTTTTGTAAGCGCTGTTTCCGTTTTATCGTAGCCACTCACATCCTTACCATGAAATTTAAAATAACGGGCAACGGCACTCATACCGATGCCGCCGATACCGATGAAATAAATTTTTTTTATGTTATTGAGATCAATCATGTGAGTGGTGAGCCTGCCTGTCCGGCAGGCAGTCAATGGTGAATGTTTCGTTTATCTATTCTTATTTCCAATTACTTTTAATATTTCTTTTGCTACAATTTCGTCTGCGTCTGTGATAGCCAGCTTTGCGATATTTTCCTTTAATTGCTGTTGCCGGCTTTCATCCTTTACCAAATCAATTACTGTATTAACCAGTTTTTGTTTTGATTCATTGTCCTTTATCATCAATCCTGCATTTTTAGATACAAGTTTCTCTGCATTGACCGTCTGATGATTTTCAGCCGCAAAAGGAAAAGGCACAAAAACAACGGGTTTTTGAACCACACATAGTTCTGCGATTGCCATAGCCCCTGCCCTGGATATCACCACATCCGCGGCACCATAAGCGTACTCCATCTGGGTAATAAAATCATTTGTCCAGATATTTTTTTTTCCTGCCGTAAGCGATCTCGCTTTTTCAGCAAAGGGCTTTCCCGTTTGCCATATCAATTGCACATCGTTTTTTTCAAACTCGTCAAGATCCGCCTCGATGGCCTCGTTAATTCCTTTAGCCCCAAGACTTCCCCCCGAAGCAAGCACCGTTTTTTTGGCCGGATCCAATCCAAAATGATTGATGCTTTCTTCCCGGTTCTTATTTTTAAGAATGGCCGTGCGGACCGGGTTGCCCGTGATCATTATCTTGTCGGCCGGAAAAAATTTTTCCATCGCATCAGTAGCCACAAAAATTTTAGTCGCTTTCTTCCCTAACAGTATATTGGTTTTACCCGCAAATGAATTTGCTTCATGAATAAATGTGGGAATTCTTTTTCCCTGTGCATAACGCAGTACTGGAAAGCTTGAATAACCTCCTACCCCAATCACTGCATCAGGCTTAAACGAATTCAAAATGCTTCTTACCTGGAACATGCTTTTGATGATCTTAAATGGCAAGCCAATATTTTTTATCAAAGAACTCCTGTTAAAACCTTCTATATCGATCCCTTTTATGTTAAAACCGGCCTGCGGTACTTTTTCCATTTCCATTTTTCCGTTTGCCCCAATAAATAATATCCCAATACCCGGCGCATTTTTTTTTAGTGCATTGGCAATGGCGATCGCCGGAAAAATATGTCCTCCGGTTCCCCCACCTGCTATGATCACCCGGAAGTCTCCCCCGGCCCAGGGGGGATCAGTATCCATATTTTTAAATCCTTTAGTCATTTTTAATTACGCTTGTTCGTCATCAATTGGTATAGATTTAGGTGCCTCCAGTTGCTCCACATTTCGGGCAACACTTAATATGATACCGATAGCCAGGCATGTGAACAGGAAGGAGCTTCCTCCCATACTTATTAATGGCAGCGTAACCCCGGTAACCGGAAACAAATTCACATTCACAGCCATATTGATCAACGCCTGTATCACCAATGTAAAACTCAACCCCAGTGCTAAAAATGCTCCAAATGCATAAGGACATTTTCTGAATAACTGGATGCTCCTGAATAAAAACAACAAGTAAATAAAAATGATGATGGCTCCGCCCATTAATCCATATTCCTCAATAATGATCGCGTAAATAAAGTCCGAATAAGGATGAGGCAAAAAATTACGCTGCTCGCTGTTGCCCGGACCTAAACCCATCAACCCTCCTTTTGCAATGGCTATTTTTGACTGGTTGATCTGGTAATTCTCTTCCTTATCGGCTTCTTTATTATTGTAGACAAAATTTTGAACTCTTTTGATCCATGTTGGCATGCGACCCGCTTCGAGTATTGCCGGCAGGTCTTTCATTTTATTTTCCTGCTTATCGTAATAAATCATAGAAATGAAAACCAGCATCAATACCGGAATGGCAGCAATTCCTAACGTAGCACCGATATGCCTGAGACTGACCCGGCCGATGAACATCAATAATAAGCTTGTAGCTCCGATCAATAACGCGGTAGACAGGTTTGCCGGCGCGATCAGCAGGCATATAATTCCAACAGGAATAATGATGGGTAAAAATCCTTTTTTAAAATCTTTGATCACATGCTGTTTCCTGCTCAGTAATCTGCCGAGGTACATAAACAGGGCCAGCTTTGCAAGATCAGAAGTTTGAAAAGTAAGATTGATGATCGGCAGCCGTATCCAGCGACTCCCTTCATTTAACCTCACTCCAAAAAACAGGGTATATATTAATAAAGGGATGGCGATCAAAAAAAGAATTTTTGCAACCCGTGAATAGATGGTGTAATTAACTCTGTGAGCAAAATAGATGATCATTATTCCCAGAGTAATAAACACTACCTGTTTGAAAAGGTATATTTCGGTATTTCCTTTATTATATCGATAGGCCAGTAATCCGGTAGAGCTGTATACGACTAGCATAGATACCAATGCAAGCAAAATCACCGTCGCCCAGATAACTTTATCCCCCTTTGTTTTATTTAAGATGCCTTGTTCCATTTTCAATTTGCTCGTTTACCATTATCCAGATGAAATCGTAATAGTTCAATCACCACTTTCTTTTGTCCAAACTTAATCCTACCGATATTCCATCCCTACGGGATGATGTTCCTGGTTTTGTGTTTTCTACCGATATCCAATCCCTACGGGATATTTCTTGTAACCCATTTCTTTCATCAGCTAATCGGCCGATTAGCTGATTGCCGATTGAGTGATTGGCTAATTCGCTAATTGGCTATCGGCTAATCACCTCACAGATCTCTCACCGCCTTCTTAAATTGCTCTCCCCTATCTTCATAATTTTTGAATAGATCGAAACTGGCACATGCCGGACTCAAAAGCACTACGTCTCCTTTATTGGCAAAATGATAAGCGGCTTTCACAGCTTCTTCTGCGCTGGCAGTATTTACCATCAATGGCGTATCATTCCTGAACGCTTCATGTATTTTCCTGTTGTCGGTTCCCAAACAAACAATCGCTTTCACCTTTTCCTTGACAAGGTCGCGGATAAGAGAGTAATCATTTCCTTTGTCGATGCCACCTAGTATGAGTATCGTTGGCTTCTCCATGCTTTCCAGTGCATACCAGGTGCTATTTACGTTGGTAGCTTTGCTGTCGTTAATAAATTCAACGCCGCGTATGGTATTCACGTGTTCCATCCGGTGTTCAAGCGCTTCAAAAGACTGAATGGCTTCGCGGATTTTTTCCTTTCGGATACCTATGGTAAAAGCAGCGATCCCTGCGGCCATGGTATTGTATTGGTTATGCTTTCCTTTCAGTGCAAAATCATAAATACTCATTTGCATTCTTTCATCGCCCGATGCAATATGCATTTGCCCCTGCCTGATAAAAGCTCCGCGAAGTAGTTCTCTGTTCATAGTGAATGGTAATGGGTTAGAGTGAATGGTAAACTGCTGGATGTACTGCATTGTCACCGGGTCATCTTCACAATAAATAAAAAAGTCATTGCCTGTCTGATTCAATGATATCCGGAACTTGCTGTTGATATAATTCTCAAATTTGTATTCGTACCTGTCTAAATGATCTTCTGTAATATTCGTCAGTATCGCTATCTCCGGCCTGAATGTTTCAATATTATCCAACTGAAAACTGCTGATCTCAACCACATACCATTCTTTTTGTTGCTCTGCCACCTGCCTTGCAAATGAGTATCCTATATTTCCTACCATCGCGCAATCCAATCCTGCATGCTTACAGATATGATACATCAAGGCTGTGGTGGTGGTCTTCCCATTGCTTCCCGTAATTCCAATGATCTTACTCTTGCCTTTGAATCTATATGCCAGTTCTATTTCACTAATAATCGGAATGCCTTTTTTTCTTACCGCCTTAACCCGTTCATTCTTCTCAGGTATTCCCGGACTTTTCATTACTTCCTGTGCATTCAATATTTTTTCGTCGCTATGTTGCCCGCCTTCATAATCAATTCCATGATCTTCCAATTCCTTTTTATAATTGTCTTTAATGATGCCTCCGTCCGAAACGAATACATCATAACCCTGTTGATTTGCAAGTATTGCCGCACCTATTCCACTTTCACCGGCGCCCAGTATGACAAATCTTTTTCTCATTCTGTTATATCAGTCTGCTCACGGGTGGATTAAGGGGGTTTTTCGCTAGTTTGAACTTTCTAATTCTTCACAGTCTTTTACTACAGTGCCTGGTTGAATTTCAGAGGGGTTTTTCACATACTGACTTTACCCCTGATGGAATATGCTTATACATTGCCTTATCTTATCTTCAACGTCACAATAGAGAATACAACACACATGATCGTTACTATCCAGAATCGCGTTACTATTTTACTTTCATGGTATCCAAGTTTCTGGTAATGATGATGCAAGGGACTCATTAAAAAAATCCTTCTTCCCTCACCATACTTTTTCTTTGTATACTTGAAATAAGCCACCTGAATGGTTACACTCAGCGTTTCTACAAGGAATACTCCGCAAAAAATGGGTATTAATAATTCCTTCCTGACTATGATAGCCAGTGCCGCGATAATTCCGCCCAGCGTCAAACTGCCCGTATCGCCCATAAAAACCTGGGCCGGGTAAGCATTGTACCATAGAAAACCAACGCAGGCGCCGATCATCGCTCCGATAAATATTGACAACTCACCAAGATTTGGGATATACATGATGTTCAGGTATTCGGCAAACCTGAGATTACCACTGGCGTATGCAAAGATGCCAAGGCAAACCCCTATCAGCGCACTCGTACCGGTTGCCAAACCATCCAGTCCGTCTGTAATATTTGCACCATTCGATACCGCAACAATAATAAAGATCACAATGAGCATGTAGAGTATCCATGTTGCTCCTCTCGCAGCGGCCGGAAGCAGTTTTGAATAGTTGAACTCATGCCCTTTCACAAATGGAATGGTAGTGATCGGGTTGTCGGCCACTACAAATATTTTTTTTCTTCCATTCAGCTCCCGGGTGATTGTATCTGCCGGGGCATCCTTCGGATCTCCTACATATTCGCGCAATACTTTGGTATTGTCGCTGAATACAAGGGTGGCAGCTACTACAAATCCCAAGACCAATTGTCCTAATATTTTGAACCATCCCGCTAATCCATCTTTATCACCTTTTTTATAAGCCACTCCCTGCTGTTGGGCTATTTTCTTTGCACGCAGCTTCAGGTAGTCATCTATGAATCCGATAAGGCCCAGCCATACGGTGGCAAATATCATGAGCCGGATATATGTCTTGTTGAGATCGGCTAATAACAAAGTAGGTATTAGTATTGCCAGAATGATAATGATCCCACCCATGGTAGGCGTTCCTTTCTTTTGTTGTTCTCCTGCAAGACCAAGATCACGAACGCTCTCGCCCACCTGCTTTTTGAGCAGATAATTAATTAGTTTCTTTCCAAACAATGCAGAAATCACCAATGACAGGATCACTGCCAGTAGCACTCTTGAAGTGATGAACTGGAACAATGCATCGCCAGGAAATTTTAGTCCCATGCCCTTTAACCAATCAATTAAATGATACAGCATGTTGGTTTTAGGTTTGTGGTTGGTGGTTGGTGGGTAGCATTTTCTATTAATTCATTAGTACATTAATTCATAATTTTATTATTCATTTTTTTACTTTCTTACTGAATTAGCATATGAGCATATTCAATTTTACTTTCCCAGCAACACGAACATCTCCTGCAAAACGGCCTTATCATCAAAAGGGTTTTTAACTCCTTTTATCTCCTGGTATTTTTCATGACCCTTCCCTGCAACCAAAACAATGTCCTCTTCTTTTGCAAGACTGACAGCGGTCTTAATGGCTTCCTTTCGGTCGACAATTGAAATAGATTTCTTCTTCGCTGCGGTATTAAGCCCGGTATCCATATCTTTTAGAATTTCATTCGGATCTTCACTACGTGGATTATCGGAAGTGAAAATGACCCGTGAACTATATTCACAGGCTGCTTCTGCCATGATCGGGCGCTTGGTTTTATCCCTGTCGCCCCCACATCCCACAACTGTTATGATCTGCTCATGACCCTTTCTTAATTTCTGAATCGTTGCGAGTACATTCACAAGCGCATCTGGCGTATGCGCATAATCCACAATACCGATTATTTTCTCCACCGGTGAAATGATATAATCGAATCTTCCTTCAGCTCCCGTCATTTCACTCAAACAAACCAATACATCCTGCTTATTTTCTTCGAGGCAAATAGCGGCGCCATATACAGCCAGTAAATTGTAGGCATTGAATTCGCCAATCAATCTAAAATGAACTTCCTGATCGTTGATCGTCATTAGTAACCCTGATAGCGTATTCTCCAAAATCTTTCCTTTGAAATCAGCAATTGTTTTCAGGCTATATAAATATTTTTTTGCCTGGGTATTTTGTAACATGACAGCGCCGCGCTTGTCATCTGCATTTGAAATAGCAAATGCTGATGAAGACAAGCCATCAAAAAATAATTTTTTAACCCGTATATATTCATCGAAGGTTTTATGGTAGTCGAGGTGATCATGGGTTATATTGCTGAATATGGCCCCTGTGTACTGCAAACCAGTGATACGGTGCTGGTGGATGGCATGAGAACTGGTTTCCATGAACACATGGCTACAACCTTCATCCGCCATTTGTTTCAACAACGCATTCAGACTGATTGCATCCGGAGTGGTATGTGTAGCAGGAATGACAGTATCGCCGATCTGGTTTTGAACGGTACTAATCAAACCGCATTTGTAGTTCAAAGCAGTGAACAGTTTAAATAACAGCGTAGCAATCGTTGTTTTTCCATTTGTACCGGTAACACCGATCAGCCTGACCCTGGTCGACGGCTGCCCGTAAAAGTTATGAGCCATATAACCTGCAGCTGCGGCACTGTTTTCAACTTGCACATAAGTCAGGTTTTCTATCCTGTTAACCGGCAATAGTTCGCAGATGATAACGGTTGCTCCTTTTTCAACAGCCGTATCAATAAAACCGTGACCGTCGGAACTGCTGCCTTTAATTGCAATAAAAGCTGAACCCGTGTTTACTTTTCTCGAATCTATCTGCAGGTCGTTCACCTGCACCTGGGTAGAACCCTGTACAGAGCGAATACTAACTTTATATAATATGTCCTGCAATACTGCCATGGATTTTTTCTTAAGGCATTATTTTAGTTCAATCGTTACTGTTTGATTTTTTGACAATGCTGACCCGGGAGCAACGCTTTGCGCTTTTACCTTTCCCCTTCCCTTAATCACCACTTTCACAGGCGCATTCTCTAATAAATACAACGCATCTTTCAGCCCCATCCCCTTAACATCGGGCATGAAATCTTTTTGAACAGGCTGCATGTTTAGAACCGGATTGTAGTTCACGGCATATAACCTGCTCCAATCATTTTTATTCACAGAATCCTTATAATCGATCTGCAATGCGGACATCACTTTTTTCAGATCATCGGTAGCGCCCGAATAATAATAAGCAGAACTGTCTTTGCCCAAAGCATAAGAAGAATGACTGTCTTTTTCAGCATTCATTGCGTATAATTTATCAGCCACTTCTTTAAATACCGGGCCGGCGACCAATGCACCATAATATTTTTTTGCGAATGGTTTGTTCTTGATGACCACTATACAAGAATATCTGGGATTGTTTGCCGGGAAATAGCCAGCAAATGAAGATTGATAAATATGATCGGAATATCCTCTATTGCCATTGGCCACCAAAGCGGTTCCGGTTTTGCCAGCCACTTTATAAGGACTCCCTTTGAATAAAGTAAATCCTGTTCCGTCTTCCTCATTACATACACCGTACAAACATTCTTTCAATTGCCCCAGGGTTTCCTCACTGCAGATTTGCTGCTCCAGTATTTCCGGTTCATTTTTTTGTACTACTAGCCCTGCTTTCTGCACGGCGCTTACCAGGTAAGGTTTCAACATTGCACCATCATTTGCCACGGCATTATAAAGCATCAGGGTTTGCAAAGGGCTTACCAGTACTTCATATC
Source organism: Chitinophagaceae bacterium (assembly GCA_014379345.1). Taxonomy (GTDB): domain Bacteria; phylum Bacteroidota; class Bacteroidia; order Chitinophagales; family Chitinophagaceae; genus Flavitalea. Next base: position 127,920 of record JACMLY010000137.1, on the reverse strand, counting down.
CAAAGCTCATCCAGGGCAAAGAAGTAGCACTCCATGTTTTTGATTTCGGTGTTTTTATGATGGGTGATGTTTCTCCCAGTAAACCAATACCCGAAAGTTTGTGCAGGTTCAATTTTTTAAGATGGTCTATAAATTGAAGCGGGTTCTTTGCGTAATGGTTCATTGTTAGTTTAGCCATACCAACATTTGAACTATGTTCAAATGCCTGCTTTACGGTCACTTCCTGTAATCCGTGGTGTTCACTATCGTATACGGTACGACGATTTACCTGCCACTTACCTCCTTCGAGGTTTACTCGATCAGTGAGTGTAACATGTTTGTCTTCTAGAAGGGCCAGCATCGTAGCAAGCTTAAATGTCGACCCCGGTTCTGATGCACGGATAGCATAGTTCAGGTCTTCCCAATAAGTGCCGTTTGTTCTTCTGCCGAGATTTGCTATCGCCTTGATCTTTCCTGTTTTTACTTCCATGACAATACAGGTTCCAAAAGCACATTCATTTTCATTCATCATCCGGAGCAAAGCATTTTCGGCAATATCCTGGATGTTCACATCGATCGTACTGATGATATCATTTCCATTTTCGGGCTCTATTTCATATCCCTCTACAGGCACATACACACCCCCGGCCAGGTATCGAACCAGCCGGCTCCCTGTTTCACCTTTTAAAAGGTTGTCATATGTTTTTTCCAATCCCACATTTGTATTCTTTACTTTTCCTTCGCTGTCTATAAACTCTCTTGATAGGCCAATGGTCCTGTTGGCAAGCAAACCAAAGGGATTCAGTCGCTTGCTTTTTACTTCGGCAATGAAACCGCTTTTATTTCTACCCTGGCGGATCAGAGGAAATGTTCGCAGAACTTTGTATTGCTGAAATGAAAGATTTCTTTTTAATAGAAAGTAGCGGTCCTTTTTTCTGTAGCCTGTATGCAGCTGCCGTTTGTAATCGACACTGCTTTGATCCTTAAAAAATCCTGATAACCTGATCGACAATGAATCGACGTTATCTTTGAACCTCTTGCCATTTTTTTCCCTCAGTCCATCCGCTCCAAAATCTATATAGATGTCGAAAAAAGGGATCGACGTGCTCAACATGCTTCCATCTTCGCTGTAAATAGTTCCGCGCTCAGCTTCAATCGGTACCACACGTTGTTGCTGCTCTTTTGCCTGGGCAATCCAATAATCTCCCTGACCATGTTGAATATATATCACCCTGCCAAGAATGATCAGGCTAAAGATGACGATGCACAAAAAGCATACATACACTCTCCACAATATGTCGCGCTTAACTTCCAAGGATGGTTATCTTTATTGGTTGTTTGTTTGTCTGTATTCTGTATTCTGTATTCTGCCTCATCACCACTTATCTCGGGGCCACACTATCCCGGAGATAGATGGGCGGAACAATGAGTTCTTTCAATCCAAATGTTTCTACGGCTTTGGCCAATTCGCTTTGTTTGCTTCTGAACATGACTTCACTCTTCAATGTTTTATATTCATACTGTAATTCTTTTAGTTCAGTACTTACTCTGTTAATATTGCGGGCGGTCTTGTCTGCGTAGTGCCCGTTATATATATAGATCACCGCCAGTACCGCCAGGAATAGAAAAAAAGAAATATTGCGAACGAGCCATTGATAGTTCAGCAATCGCTTCCATTCTATTTTGTTTTCTCTTATAGTGTTCGGGCTTCTCATTCCTGGTTTTTATGGCGGCTAAACAGCTACTCACCGTTCAGCCACCTGCATTTATGTTGATATATACTTAACACCAATCCAATGCGGAATTTTCAATGTTCATTTTTCCTCTACACAATTCCCCTGTCATCTTCTCCTTGCCGAAGGACCGCTACTCTTAGCTTTGCACTTCGCGATCGTGGATTGCGCCTCTGCTCGTCCTCGGACGGAACGATCGGCTTTTTAGTAACGACTTTTAATGGGAATAAAGAGGTATTTTGCCCAAACAGATCTGTAGTATCTTCTTCTTGCAGAAAACTTCCTTTCCTGAAAAAATTTTTAACAATCCTGTCTTCGAGTGAGTGAAACGTGATGATCGCAACGCGGCCACCAGGTTTCAAGGAGGAAGGTATTTGCTGCAGCATTTCTTTTAAAGCACCCAATTCATCATTCACCTCAATGCGCAATGCCTGGAATACCTGGGCAAAGTACTTGTTAGGATTTCCCTTCACAACGGATCGTACGGCGTTCTTGAAATTCGCAATGGTTTTGAGTGAAACTGTCTCCCGGGCATGAACGATGGTCTTTGCCAGTGTTTTTGCATTCGTTACCTCGCCATACTGACCGAATAGGTTATGGAGTTGTTGTTCGGTGTAAGTATTCACAATATCAGATGCCATTGTCTCCTGCCGTTTGTCCATGCGCATATCCATGTCGCCTTCAAAACGAATAGAGAATCCCCGAGTCGCTTCATCAAACTGATGGCTACTTACACCAAGGTCGGCCAGAATGCCATTTACTAAAGGCGTTTTGTGCAACCGGAGAAAACGCTGTAGATGACGAAAATTATGTGGTACAAATATTACCCGACTATCATCAGGTAGATTTTGTTTTGCATCTGCATCCTGGTCGAATGCAAACAACCTTCCATCATCGTTCAGCCGTTTTAAAATTTCCTTTGCATGACCGCCGCCTCCAAATGTGCAATCCACGTATACTCCATCGGGTCTAACATCCAATACGGAAATCATCTCCTGCAACAACACCGGAACATGATATGCTGGTTCATCCATAACCTACATTTGAGTCATGTTGCGTCCACCCATTACGCGCTCTGCCAAATCGCTGTACTTTTCCAGTGAAAAAGAGTCAAAGAACTGTTGGTACTTACTTTTATCCCAGATTTCTATTTTGTTGATAACTGATACTAACACCACATCTTTTTCCAAACCCGCATATCCTTTCAGATTGGGAGGTAACAATAATCTGCCGGCTGTATCGAGTTCCAGTTCGGCGGCTCCCATGGTAAAATATCTCAGGAACTCCCGGTTCTCGGCCTTGTAATCATTAACTTTGATCAGTTCGGACATGATCGGATCCCAGTTTTTTTTTGGATATAGAGTCAGGCATTTTTCGAAACCCCTTGCAATGACAAATTCTTCGCTTGCATCTTCCGGCAACTGCTTTTTAATGCCGACCGGAAGAAGAAAGCGTCCCTTCGCGTCTAAAGTGACCTCATATTCGCCAAGGAAAACAATCATTTACAGGGAATTGCGTGTGATTTTGAATAAACTTTCACAAAATAACACTTTTTCCCACTTCTTGACCAAATGAGGAAAGTTTTATTTTTTCCACATTTTATATTCCGCTGGAATGCTTGTCAGGTGAAGCTTTGCTAAGATAAACTTTGAATACAATGGATTTGCCCGTGAATTCAATGTGAATTAGTGTGGATTAGTTGTGAATTGATTTTTACCAAGTTCATTTTTACTACCCGTTATCCTGAAAAAAGTATTGACTATTATGGCAACTTCCTGATATTCAGGAACGCCGCTGATTAAGATATTAGGTATCAGCGAAGACATGAAACTGCTTCTTTTACATGCTCCGGATAATTATTTTGAATTGCTTGAACACAATGTCAAAAACCAGCTGGTCAAAAAAAATGATCTGCCCGACCTGGCTCATCTGTTTGTAGTTTCGAGTAAAGAATTCGAAACCGAAATGAAAAAATTAAAACCGGTTTACCAATCCAACCTTCGGTTAATTATTTGGGTAAGCTGGTATAAAAAATCATCCGGCATAACTACAGATATTACTGAAGATACGATCCGTAATTATGCATTGGCAAATGGACTGGTTGATATTAAAGTCTGCGCAGTCAGTGAAGTTTGGAGCGGATTGAAATTAGTAGTTCCCAAATCAATGGGATAATTATTTTACTTCTTAAAACTGCGGCAGTTAGCTGCAATCGATTATGCATCCCAAACATCTTTCCATTGATGATTTTACATATGAATTGCCTGAAGAGAAAATAGCAAAATATCCACTCGCGCAAAGAGATGCATCGAAATTACTGGTATATAAAAACAGCAGGATTGAAGACACATCGTATAAAAATATTGATAAATACCTTCCTCCTGGATCTTTACTGATCTTAAATAATACCAGAGTTATCGAAGCGAGAATTCTATTTCAAAAGCAAACCGGCGCAGCAATTGAAATTTTTTGTCTGGACCCGTACATACCTGATATTGACATTACAACTGCCATGCAACAACGCCAGAGTGTTATATGGCTATGCCTGATCGGAGGCGTATCGAAATGGAAACATGGACAGGTCCTCCAAAAAAAAATCACTGCAGATGGTTATATAATTGTTGTTGAAGCAAAATTTGTAGATAAGGTAAAAGCAAGTTTTGCCGTGCAGATTTCATGGACTCCGGCAGAATTGTCGTTTGCTGAAATCCTCCACTATGCCGGAAACATCCCATTGCCTCCATACCTGAAACGAGAGGCCGAATCAACTGATGAAGAAAGATACCAGACTGTTTATGCAAATACCAAAGGATCGGTAGCTGCTCCTACGGCAGGACTTCATTTTACAAAAGAGCTTTTTGAAAAACTGCACCTTAAAAAAATTGAAACGGCATGGGCAACACTTCATGTAGGCGCCGGCACGTTTAAACCGGTGAAGAGTGTTACCATGGAGCATCACGATATGCATGCAGAATTTGTGGAGGTCGACATCTCGTTAGTCGAAAACATATTGAAACGTGTCAACGGGCACATCACTGCCGTGGGAACGACGTCTTTAAGAACGATTGAAAGCCTTTATTGGATGGGTGTTAAACTGATCCATTCTATGAATATCACGGTGCATGATCTGATTATAGGCCAATGGGAACCTTATGAGTTGCCTGCAAAAAATATAACTCCATCACAGGCTTTGGAAGCCTTGTTAGACTGGATGACGGCGAACAAAATATCGAGGTTAATAACAAAAACACAGATACTGATTGCACCGGGATATACAATGAGAATAGCAAATGCACTGATTACAAATTTTCACCAGCCCCGGTCTACCTTGCTGTTATTGGTGGCTGCATTTGTTGGCGATGATTGGAGAAAAATTTATGATTACGGCCTGAAGAACGATTTTCGCTTCCTAAGTTACGGAGATGGCTGCCTGTTGTTCCGGCACTAATCTTTCTTTTAACAATGGGATTTCAATTATAAATGTAGAGCCGCGACCGAGCGTGCTATCAACCTTTATCTTTCCATTATGGGCATCGATAATGGTTTTAACATAGCTAAGTCCAAGGCCAAATCCTTTCACATTATGGATATTGCCGGTATGCGCACGGTAAAATTTTTCAAATATCCTTCTTACTGTTTCCTTACTCATACCGATCCCATTGTCCTCAAAACGGATGATAAGATTTCTGTTTGTATTACTCGTGGTTATTTTCAATAATAAATTTTCTTTTGAGTATTTCACCGCATTATCGATCAGGTTCGAAAGGAGATTTCGAAAATGAACAGGATCTGCGCTGATCAGATCACGCTTTGCATTTAACTGCAATTCAGCAACACCCTTTTTTTCCTGTAGCTGTAAAGCATAATTGTCAAGGATCTCTTTAATCAGGCTGTTTACCTGTAAAGGTTGCCTCATCAATTGTATTTCCTGTCTATCCATTACCGCAGCCTGCAGAATAGTTTCTACATGCTTATTCATCCTTTTATTTTCTTCTTTAATGATCGCATTGAAGTAATCCATTTTAGAACGATCCTGGATCACTTTTTCGTTCTTCAGTGCATCGATGGCTAACGATATTGTTGCGAGTGGAGTTTTAAGCTCGTGAGTCATGTTGTTAATGAAATCATTCTTTATTTCACTAAGCTTTTTCTGGCGAAGCAGTGCGCTTACGGTAATATAAAATGCGCTGATGATCATCAGTGTAAAAAATATTGCACCAATGATCATCCACTGCATTTGTTCCAGCACAAGTTTTTTTACGTTGGGAATGATCAGCACAATGATCTGAACGGGCATCAGGTTTTCAAAGTCGCTTCCACCTGGTGGTTGTAGAGCATATTGGAGTTGCAGATTACTAACCGTATCCTCAACCTGCTGTAAAAAGTTATTGGATTTAATTTCGAAATCAGTTGAAGGAGAAGAAATATCACCGGTGACTGCAAATTCAAACTTGATATCTTTTAGTCCCTGCCTGCGAAAGGCATTCACAAGCTTTTCATTAATCTCAAATTCTGTAAATTTCTGGGTAATGGTTGCCGGCTTCATTAACTCCAATTGAAACTGATCGGAGGGAAGGCTAAAACCTGGCTTAGTACGATAATTTTTAAGGCTGGGCAGTGTGCCCTTCTGCTCTATGAGTTCCTTACCTACCTCATCAAGTGTTCTGATAACTTTAAACTCTAGCTCATCGTGTTTATTTACAAGCATTGTGCGCAACCAATTGTATTGAATGTAAATAGTACCTATCAGTGACAAACTGATCAACACAATAATGATTGGAAATATTTTTTTCACCTGGGGCTAATGGTTTAGATGCCTCAATGTTCTGCTTATTTCGTTGATACCACTTTTTTTGAGCAAGTACACAGTCGGCAAATTTAATAAACAGATCAGGAACTCATGCAATACGAATGTAAGAGGTTTTGATTTAACTAAGATTTACAAAGTCACGCCAGCCTCCATTACAGAATTTTAAAGCCGTTTTATTCCAAATAATTCATTTTGCCGGAAGGATTTATGTACTAATTTAGAAATATGATAGAACCAGGGCCAGGCATACTACTGATTGCTGAACCTTTTTTGAAGGATCCTAACTTTATGCGTACAGTTGTATTTCTTTGCGACCACCAGGAAGAGGGCAGCTTTGGTTTTGTCATAAACAGAGCTTATAAACATACATTGGATGAATTAATGAATAATGCTGAAGACCTGAAGATACCTGTATTTTATGGGGGGCCCGTTCAGATGGATACGATCCATTTTTTGCACCAGTATCCTGATAAGATTCCCGGCAGTTATGAGGTCTTGAATGGTATTTACTGGGGTGGAGAATTTGAAACGGCGCTAAATCTTATTAAAGGGGGACAGATCGATACCAATAGAATCCGTTTCTATATCGGATACTCCGGATGGGGCACGGGGCAACTTGTTGATGAATTGAAAGAAAAATCATGGCTTACTGCCGAAGCCACCCGTAAACTGGTTTTTCACAAAAAAGCAGATGAAATATGGAAGGATGCACTCAGGCATCTTGGCGGCGATTATGAAATGATGACCAACTTCCCGATAGATCCGCAATTAAACTAGTTAATAATTTTGGTTTGTGGTTTGTGGTTCATAATTTCTTGATAGGTGTTTACGTCCGCACAGACTCATATTGTAAACGTTAACCTTAAACCTTAAACTTTAAAAAAAACCCCCAACTTTCGCCGGAGGCCAACTAAGATAATTTTTCGCGGATGATGGTCCGTATCACTTCGATACTTCGCACTGCGCAATACTTCGGGGAATGGATACGAAATCTGCGCATTAAGGCGCTGCTTCAACAGGTACCGCGCCTTCAACCAATACGGTCGCCTTATTATTGATGACTTCTACAAAACCACTTTGGATCTCAAAAAAACTCACATGCTGATTTCGATCTTTCAGGATCTTTAAACGTCCTGCTTTCAATGCAGCTACCAACGGGGCATGCCTATCGAGTACTTCAAATGATCCTACTACGCCAGGCAATTGTACACCATACACTTCCCCACTAAAAAGTTTGCGTTCCGGTGTTAAGATTTCTACATTCATGGGCCCCTCCGACTCCCCCGGGTGGGGGAAGGTTTTTTATAACCCTAACTATTTGCGTTAGGATCGTCATTTAAAAATGTTGAATCAAGAACTGATCGTTGAAGAGCTATGCCGTGAACGATTCCTGTAAGCCCCTCCATGGGAGGGGTTTGGGGAAGCCGCTCCGCCCCTATCCCTGCGCCTGCGCAACCAGCTTCTTCCCTTTTTCTATTGCATCATCAATGGTTCCAACCAGGTTGAAAGCAGCTTCGGGATAATCATCCACCTCACCATCCATGATCATATTGAACCCACGTATGGTTTCTTCAATCGGTACCAACACCCCTTTCAAACCTGTGAACTGTTCTGCCACATGGAAAGGTTGTGAAAGGAACCTCTGTACTCTACGGGCTCTTGCTACTGTTAATTTATCTTCATCACTCAGTTCATCCAAACCAAGGATCGCAATGATATCCTGTAATTCCTTGTAACGTTGTAAAATTAGTTTTACCCTGTTGGCGCAATTGTAATGAGCATCCCCGACAATCAATGGAGTCAGAATTCTTGATGTTGAATCCAATGGATCCACAGCAGGATAAATACCTAAGTCGGCTATTTTACGGCTCAATACTGTTGTTGCATCAAGATGTGCAAAGGTTGTTGCAGGCGCAGGATCTGTTAAGTCATCCGCCGGCACATATACCGCCTGAACAGATGTAATTGATCCATTTCTTGTTGAAGTGATCCTTTCCTGCATCACACCCATTTCTGTTGCCAGGGTTGGTTGATACCCTACCGCTGAAGGCATACGTCCTAATAAAGCCGATACTTCCGAACCGGCCTGTGTAAATCTGAATATATTATCTACGAAAAATAAAATATCACGTCCCTTCCCCTGTCCGTCACCATCACGGTAATATTCGGCTATGGTTAAACCGCTCAAAGCAACACGGGCACGGGCGCCCGGAGGCTCATTCATTTGTCCGAATACGAAAGTAGCTTTTGATTCGGAAAGCTGCTTCATATCAACTTTGCTCAGATCCCACCCTCCTTCTTCCATACTATGCTTGAACGCGTCGCCATAATTCATGATGCCCGCCTCGATCATTTCACGCATCAGGTCATTTCCTTCACGCGTTCTTTCTCCCACACCGGCAAATACCGAAACACCAGCGTACGCCTTTGCAATATTGTTGATCAATTCCTGTATCAATACCGTTTTACCTACGCCGGCACCACCGAACAAACCGATCTTACCACCTTTTGAATAAGGCTCGATCAGGTCAATTACTTTAATACCCGTAAATAAAACTTCCGCCGACGTACTTAAGTTTTCAAATGCAGGCGGTTTGCTATGAATGGGACGACCGCCTTTTTTATCTACGGCTGGCAATCCATCAATCGGATCACCGGTCACATTAAACAATCTTCCTTTAATTCCTTCGCCAACAGGCATCGTGATGGCAGCTCCGGTATCTAACACTTCCATACCTCTAACCAGTCCTTCCGTTCCATCCATCGCAATACAACGAACGCTGTCCTCCCCAAGATGGCGTTGTGCTTCCAACACCAGGGTTTCGCCGTTCGCCCGTTTAAGTTCGAGGGCGTTATAGATCTCAGGAAGCTTGCCGTCGAACTGCACATCTACTACTGCACCTATGATCTGTTTAACCTTACCTACGCTAGCCATATAAGAAATATTTACGTGAGGGTTTATGACTTATTCAGGTGATTTTCATGCTATTGATTACCAAAAACACCTGGGTTTTTAAATACGGCTGCAAAGGTAAGGGAGCACGGGCAGAAATCCGAAAATATGGATTCCAAATTCAAAAAAACAATCGATACTTTGGTCGCGTTTCACCCTGGCAGCGCTTGATCCAGTCATTTTTTAAGCACGGTAATTTTTACAAGCGGATAGATTAGATGATCCGGATGGAGAATCGTACGATTAATTATTCTATCTTCCTGATGACATATTTAGTACTGAAATAGTCATTTTCCTCTTCCTCCTATCTTAACCTTCAAACCAAACTATGCAAGTATGAAACATCTACTGATTTTTTCAATTGTTTTATTTTTCATTTTTGCCTGCCAGGAACAATCCAAGACAATAAATGAAGAGCCTCCTGCCCGGGCAGTTGCGCAATACACGATTGAACAATTTTACAAGAGCTCAGAAGTTTTTGGTGGGGCATTTACAACGGATGATTCTAAATTACTGGTCACAAGCAATGAAACCGGCATTTACAACGCACATGAGATCGATATTGCCAGCGGGCAAAAAACGCCTTTAACCAATTCAACAAAAGAATCGGTTTTCGCAGCTTCTTATGTACCGGGAACACATCATTTTATTTACAGTTCGGATAAAGGCGGTAATGAAGTTTCGCATCTCTATCTGAAAAAAGACACGGTGGCAAAAGATCTTACACCTGGAGAAAAAGAAAAAGCAAATTTCGACAGATGGAGCCGCGATGGAAAATTTATGTACTATGGCAGCAATAAGAGAAACCCCCAATACTTTGACCACTATAAAATGGATACAGCTACCTGGACCCCGGTAATGATCTATAAAAACGATAATGGTTTCGATGTTGCAGCAGTATCAGACAATGAAAGATACCTCGTACTCACAGAAAACCTTACCACTTCATCAAACAATATTTACCTTGTAGACCAGCAAACCAAGCAAACAAAAAAAATCAATCCCGATAGTGTGGAAACAAATAGTTACCCCCTGTCCTTTTCAAAAGATAACAACAGCCTGTACCTTGTTACTGATGACGGAAGTGAATTTATGTACGCTGTTAAATATGATATCGCAAGCGGTAAAAAAGAAAAGGTTTATGAAACCAATTGGGACGTAGCTTATATGGCTCTATCATTTAATGAAAAATATCGTGTTGTATACGTCAATGAAGATGGAAAAAATACCTTGCATTTATTTGATCACCAGACAGGCAAAGAACTTAAATTTCCAAAGATCGACGATGCAAGCATCCTCGGTGTAGGAATATCGCGCAGTGAAAATAAAATGCGTTTAACTGTCGGCAGTTCTAAAGCACCGAATAATATGTACGTATATGATTTTAATACAAAAGAATTGAAGAAACTGACAAATACCCTGAATCCTGAAATAAAAGAAGATGACCTGGTAAGTGGAAAAGTAGTGCGGTATAAATCATTCGATGGATTGGAAATACCCGCCATATATTATAAACCGCACCAGGCCGACAAGGATAATAAAGCCCCGGCAGTTGTTTTTGTACATGGCGGTCCGGGCGGACAAGCGGGTCTTTTTTATTTTTCATTGATCCAATACCTGGTTAATCATGGATATGCGGTGATGGATGTCAATAACCGGGGAAGCAGCGGGTATGGTAAAACTTTCTTTAAAATGGATAACCGCAATCATGGGGACAAAGATTTGAATGACGTTGTATGGGGAAAGAAATACCTGGCATCACTACCATACATTGACTCTTCCAAAATCGGGATCCTCGGTGGATCTTATGGCGGATATATGACTGTGGCTGCCTTGTGTTTTCACCCCGATGAATTCAAAACCGGAGTGGATCTTTTTGGTGTGGTGAACTGGCCGAGAACCCTGAAAGAAATTCCACCTTACTGGGAATCATTCCGTAAGGCTTTGTACGAAGAACTCGGTGATCCGAATACCGCAGATTCAGTAAGGTTGCAAAAATATTCTCCCTTATTGCATGCTTCAAATATTAAAAAACCATTGATGGTTTTGCAAGGGGCTAATGATCCAAGAGTTTTACAAAAAGAAAGTGATGAAATTGTAGCGGCTGTGAAGAAAAATAATGTACCGGTTGAATACGTTCTTTTTCCGGATGAAGGACATGGTTTTAATAAAAAAGAAAATGAGATCAAGGGATATGGGCAAATTCTTAAATTCCTGGATACACATTTGAAAGGGAATGCACAAAATACTAAACTCAATTAGCCGAGTAGCTGATTAGCCAATTAGCCGATTAGCAGATTACCAATTAGCTGATTGGTTGATGGGATGATTGGGGCATTAAATCGGCTAATCGGCTAATCATCACATCGGCTAATTGTCTGGTGTATTAAATCGGCTAATCGCCTTTCCCTACATTTGCTGAAATTTTTTTGTGAGTATGCAGTTGATTGAAGTACTAAATCCCCGGCAGGCCGAAGAATTTATTCGTGTAAATATTGAACTCAATCAATTTAACCCCCATTATATTCGTCCGCTGGATAAGGATATTAACGATGTATTCGATCCTAAGAAAAATAAAACCTTCAGGCATGGCGAATGCATTCGCTGGATTGCCAAAAATGATGATGGAAAATCTGTTGGGCGGATTGCTGCTTTTGTTAACAAAAAATATAAAAACAAAGGAGACGATATACCCGTTGGCGGAGTTGGTTTTTTTGATTGCATCAACGACCCGCAGGTTGCGGACATGTTATTCGATGTGGCCAAACACTGGCTGCTTCAAAATGGCATGGAAGCCATGGACGGACCGATCAATTTCGGCGAACGCGATCGCTGGTGGGGACTTCTTGTTGAAGGATTTGATCCCCCACTCTACTGCTTAAATTTCAATCCTCCCTACTATAAAGATCTGTTGGAGACTTACGGATTCAGGCCATTCTTCAACCAGATATGCTTTTCATTAAAAGTGAAAGATCAGGTGCAACAAAAATTTTATGATCGCCATGCAATGGTTGCAAATGATCCAGACTTCAGCGCCTGCCATATTAAAAAAAATCAATTAGAAAAATTTGCCAAAGATTTTACCACCGTCTATAATAAAGCCTGGGCAGGCCATGGTGGTTTAAAGGAAATGAATAATGCCGTGGTGATGAAAATGTTCAGGCAAATGAAGCCGATCATGGATGAAAAGATTATCTGGTATGCTTATTATAAAGATGAACCGATTGCCGTATGGACGAATATTCCTGACCTGAATCAATGGTTTAAACATCTAAATGGTCGCTTCGACTGGTTTGGAAAGCTCAAATTTTTATGGATCAAAGCAACTACCAGATGTACGAAATTTGTTGGCGTTGTATTTGGAATTGTTCCCGAATGGCAGGGAAAAGGTGTGGATTCGTATATTATCATGGAAGCGGCCAAAGTCATTCAGGGACAACACTTATATGATGATTATGAAATGCAATGGATCGGTGAATTCAATCCGAAAATGGTCAACATTGCAGAAAATCTCGGTACTTACCGCAGCCGGAAATTAACGACTTACCGTTACCTGTTCGACAGAACCAAAGAGTTCAGGCCGCACCCGATCTTGTAGTTCCCGGTCTGGTCTTCCGGTCTGACGGTCTCCGTCTGACCGTCTCAGTCTGGTCTCCCGGTCTGACCGTCCCGGCTTTTTCTTCACAAAATAATCCCGTCAATCCGAATATAAAATAGCTTGCTTATTTTCGCTGCAATGGAGAAGTTTATCGTTTCTGCGCGCAAGTACCGGCCCCAGACTTTCGATACCGTAGTGGGGCAAAGTCATATTACAACAACGCTGAAAAATGCAATTAAGAACCAGCAGTTAGCGCATGCTTTTTTGTTTTGCGGGCCTCGTGGCGTTGGAAAAACAACCTGTGCAAGGATCCTCGCAAAGACGATCAATTGTCTGAATCAAACGACTGATGGGGAAGCCTGCAACACGTGTAACTCGTGTGTCTCCTTTAATGAAGGGACTTCGATGAATATCCATGAACTCGATGCTGCCAGCAACAATTCGGTGGACGATATAAGAACGCTTGTTGAGCAGGTGCGTTTTGCACCGCAGGCCGGTAAGTACAAAGTGTATATTATTGACGAGGTACACATGCTCAGTTCCTCGGCTTTCAATGCATTTTTAAAAACGCTGGAAGAACCACCGCCGTATGCAATTTTTATTTTAGCCACAACGGAAAAACATAAGATCCTCCCAACTATTTTAAGCCGTTGCCAGATATTCGATTTCAAAAGGATCACCACCAACGATACCGTAGAGCATTTACAGGAGATCTGTGAAAAGGAATCCGTTCTGGCAGAAAAAGCTGCCCTGCAGATCATCGCTCAAAAAAGCGAAGGTTGCATGCGCGATGCACTGAGCATCATGGATAAAATTGTAAGTTTTACCAATGGCGAACTCACTTATAAAAACACGCTCGAACACCTTAATATACTCGACGACGATTACTATTTCAAAATGATCGATTGCATGCAGAGGCAGGATCTCGCTGGTGCCATGTTATTATATGACGATATCAATCGCAAAGGTTTTGAAGGTGATCTTGTATTAAACGGTTTTGCCGAATTCATCCGTAATTTACTGGTGTGTAAAGATGAGAGAGTTGCAAACCTGCTGGAAGTAGTGGAAAGTTTCAAAGAAAAATACATAATCACCGGAAAGAAAATTTCGATCTCGTACCTGATCAGCGCACTGAATGTTTTGAACGAAGCGGAGATCAATTACAAGGCTGCCCGAAACAAACGATTGCATGTAGAGCTCGCCCTTATTAAACTAACCTATCTGCAGCAGGCCCTTGAATTATCCTCAGGTAATGAAAACACTGGTAAAAAAAAAATAACTGATACTGCCAGGCCGGTCGCTTACCGCAACATCCCGGTCGTCCATCTGGCAGCGCCTTCTTTTCCGGGGGCAAAAATTCCTATAAAATCAAAAAACGAGAAAACAGAAACTGCCGTTTCTCAACCGCCTGTGCCTGAAAAAGCAAAACTGATCATCGAAACACCTGCAGAAAATGAACTGGCGATGGTCGGGGAGAGTGTGTATGCTGACGACTCCTTGTCCAAGTCAACGAAGGGCGATTCCATTTTACCGAAGCTTGGAAGACTTCAGAATATCCGTGACAAATTTGCAAAGAAATCATTGGGAGATGCGGAGGTCATCATTCCGTTGAGTTCTGAGAAATTACAGGAAGCCTGGAAAACGTTCACGGATCAATTAAAAGAGAAAAAAAACCCTGCCGCACAGAGCTTTCAAATGGCAGGCCTCGAGATTGTGAGTGATGGTCGTTTCGATGTAGTTACGAATAATAATCTCGAGCAACGCTTTATTGAACAGGAAAAACGAAAACTATGTGAATACCTGCAGCAACTTTTCCGCAACAAGACGTTGACGCTGTCTATAAAGATCAAGGAAAATCCCGACACGTATACACCCGATGAAAAGCATTTAAGCAAAAGAGATCAGTATCAAAAGATAATCGAACAATATCCTTTGGTAAAAGATTTAAAAGACCGGCTGCGAATGGAATTGGATTATTAATTGGGTTGTGCACCGCAGGAGCACCACATGGCCCCGAAATGGATCATTATCGAGGAATTCTAATAACTCTTTTTCCTCATTTATCTCTTAGCCTTTGGATTTCCTCATTTTGACTTAATTTCGGCGTCTTAATTCTTAAATCTGCAATAGAAATGGCTGAAGTGATTTTAATGCCGCGACTGAGCGATACCATGACCGAGGGTGTAATTGCTGCCTGGCACAAAAAAGTAGGAGATCCGGTAAAAAAAGGAGATCTGCTTGCCGAAGTAGAGACCGATAAAGCTACCATGGAACTGGAAAGTTATAAAGATGGAACACTGTTACATATAGGTACCGACCAAGGTGGCAAGCTTCAGGTAAATGATCTGCTTGCAATTATTGGCACCGAAGGAGAAGATATCTCCGGATTGGTTAAAGGTTCAGGGGAAAATGCGCCTGTCAACATTGAAATGGCAGGGGTACAACCGAAAGAGAATACGGCAGCGAAAGCGGAAAAAACAGAAAAAAAGGAGACTGCCACTCCTCAATCGTCTGAAAAAGCAGTTGATGTTTCAAAAATGGAAGAAGTGATCCTGATGCCAAGACTGAGCGATACGATGACGGAAGGAGTTATTTCTTCCTGGCATAAAAAAGTAGGAGATGCAGTAAAGAAAGGCGATGTACTTGCAGATATTGAGACTGACAAAGCTACGATGGAATTAGAAAGTTATAAAGAAGGAACATTGCTTCACATAGGTGCGCAGAATGGCGAAAAAATAGCGGTCAATGAGTTGCTCGCAATTATTGGGGACGCAAAAAAAGTAGATGTTCAAAAAATTATCAGTGCATCTGTTTCAACGCCACTCACTGCCGAAGGGGTCAAAGAAAATACAGCACAGCAACCCGCAGGTTCAACCCCGGCTGTCGAACAGCCTCAACCATCAAGCGATAATGGACGCGTCAAAGCCTCTCCACTGGCAAAAAAATTAGCAGAAGAAAAAGGAATTGATATTGCAAAAGTGCCAGGCAGTGGCGATGGTGGAAGAATAGTAAAAAAAGATATTGACAATTTTGTACCCGCTTCCATTAGCGGTGAGCGCAGTCGAACCGGCGGCGAAGCTGCCGCAGGCACTGAGCGCAGTCGAAGCGCCGATTCCGCTGGGCAGGTGAGCTTCGATGAGGTTCCTGTTTCACAAATGCGTAAGATCATTGCCAAGCGCCTGGCAGAAAGTAAATTCAGTGCTCCACACTTTTATCTTACCATGAGCATTGATATGGACAAAGCCGTTGAGAGCAGGGTTAAACTCAATGAAGTAAGTAAAGTAAAAATATCTTTCAATGATATGGTGCTGAAAGCATGCGCCGTCGCTTTAAAGCAGCACCCTAAGGTAAACAGCAGTTGGCTCGGTGATAAGATCCGTTATAATCACCATATAAATATTGGTGTTGCTGTTGCCGTTGAAGAAGGCCTACTGGTACCCGTTGTACGTTTTGCAGATGGCAAATCATTATCACAAATTGCCACCGAAGTAAAAGAATACGCACAAAAAGCAAAAGATAAAAAGCTGCAACCTGCAGACTGGGAAGGGAATACATTCACTATTTCTAATCTGGGGATGTTTGGCATTGACGAATTTACGGCAATCATTAATCCGCCCGATGCCTGCATACTTGCGGTGGGAGCCATTCAGCAAATACCGGTGGTTAAAAATGGAGCAGTGGTTGTTGGAAATGTAATGAAAGTGACGCTCAGTTGCGATCACCGGGTAGTGGATGGGGCAACTGGTTCAGCATTCCTTCAAACCCTGAAAGGTTTATTGGAAGAGCCATTGAGAATGCTGGTATAGCATGCACAATGCTTAAGATTTTAAATCCTGTTCATATGAGCAGGATTTTTTTTGGGCAATAATTGTAATCATTTATCGTTTATTTTTCCAGATTCGGGACCCGGCATTCTGCTTATATAATCTTCAACCCTAAGACATGCGTCAAAGATTTTTGTTGCTTTCAAGCATTTTGTTCATGTTTATTGCCTGCAAGAAAACGCAGGAGTATTCCTGCCAGAATTGTGGTAAGGCCGATGGCAAACTGCTCTCAAAGGTTGTATATCCGGATCCTTTTATATCAGGGCTGTATAACGTGCAGGCTTTTTATTATGACCAGTCCAAGCGGTGCATCAAAATTGAAACCGGCATTATCGATTCGAATGCTACGGCTCCCTCTTTTTCAGTTAATATATCCTATACTTTTTACTACACGGGTATCAATAAGAATCCAGCTTACATGGAGCGCCGGACGCCAAATTCATTTCCAAACGTGCCCAGGCCTTTTTATTTCCAGTTCGATAACCAGGGTAAGAAATTGAAAGATTCGGTAAGAATAGCGATCTCACAGAATCAGTTTTCGGAAAGGGTCATTCATATCAACCGATCGGGGAATAAGATCATTACTACGCCACAATATGTAAACCTAAGTATGGATAATAGCAATTTTGATACGTTGATCATCGGTAATAACAATATTAACCTTATCCGCAGTAAGATCTTCAAACAGGCCGGTAACCATGACTACCAGGTAGCTGAATATAGTTATGACAATAGTATTAATCCTTTTAACAAGATCAACATCAGTGAATCTTTCTTATTTACAAATTCTTCTGTAGGATACGGGTTCCTGGGGCCGGGTCTTACACGATACATCGGCTTTAGCGAGAATAATTGCTCGGGGTACAGCTTGAATGGAGTGATTCAAACCAGTATTCAATATTCATACGACCAGGATCAATATCCTTCTATTGCAGTGGCCACTTATCAGGGCACTTCCTACAAACAAGTTGCCTTTTTTGAATATTATCCCTGAGCGAAATGTCGAACCGTCCACTGTCGAACCGTCGACCGACTACCCATCACTGATGCGCGCTTACCTATGGCCGAACCCCGTCTTAAGTGAACTATCGTCCCGCGACGATCGAACGCCTCGCTTGATCTATGAGGGTAAGGTTTTTGCATAGTTCCTGTAAACCTCATTACAATGAAGAATAATCTATTGTTGTCTGTTCTCGCATTTCTTATGATATCCCTGAGTGCTTGCGAAGCGATTGAAGGAATTTTTAAGGTGGGGCTGTGGACCGGAATAATCATTGTTGTTGCCATTATTGCGGTAATTATCTGGTTAGTGAGCAGATTCCGTCGCTGACCTCTCTTACCCAAGGCGGTCGTTTAACAATTTTCATTACCTTAACCAGTAATAATTATTTAATTACACCCTGGTTATGGAAATTGGTAATGCGATCAACTGGTTTGAAATTCCCGTAGCGGATTTTGACCGCGCAAGGAAATTTTACGAAACGATTTTTAACTATCAGATGCCCGAAAACCAAATGGGACAAGCGAGAAAGGAATTCTTATTATTCGAGGGCAGAATTTTACAAGCTAAAAAGAAATTTCACCCCCACAACAACTGGGATTTTGGGCATTGGTGCTGGATACAGAAAGAAATCGCGTAGCACTGCATGCAATGCAGTGATTTATCGCATTGTGTAAAGATCCAGACTGAATGGTTGGTGCATGAAGTTGAAAAAATGCAGATCTGACTACGTTTTAGATTCTGATAAAAACTGCAGTTGCCTGCATAAATTTTTCGTTTAAGAAAGTGTTGAAAAAATCTACTATACAGCTACTCCGGTTTCATTTTTCTTTGTTTTTACTTCCAGTCTATCTTTTTGCCCTGAGCCAGGTTCCGCATATAAACAGCTGGCACGCCATTTTCATATTTTTTCTGTTACATTTTGTTGTCTATCCATCGAGCAACGGATACAATTCGTATATGGACAGGGATGAGGGGAGCATTGGAGGAATAAAAAATCCTTTGCAGCCCACTAAACAATTATTTTGGACAAGTGTTGTAATGGATATATTGGCGGTGGCCCTAAGTTTTGTGATAAGTGTTTGGCTTGTTGCAGGTGTGGTGGCCTATATACTTGCCTCCAGGGCCTACAGTTACAGGAGGATCAGGCTAAAAAAATATCCTGTTATCGGTTATTTGACGGTGATCATTTTTCAGGGAGGCTTAACGTTCTTTCTGGTGTATCATGGATCCAGTACGGAAAAAACATTGTCAGTACCACTATTGGGTTTGATAGTCAGCAGTTTGCTGATCGGAGGATTTTATCCGCTTACCCAGATCTATCAACATGAGGCTGATAAACGCGATAAGGTTATAACACTGAGTTATATGTTGGGATACAGGGGCACCTTTATTTTTACGGCTATTATCTATTTGATGGCAATGTGTACATTATTTTATTATTTCAGTAGCAGATCTGAAGAAAATAAATTCTTTGTTATAGCAACTGCCATGTTGCCAATTCTCGTATATTTTTTCAACTGGGCAATACAGGTATGGAAGAATACCGGCGCCGCTGATTATAAACATACCATGCGAATGAATATCATAGCTTCCAGCTGTACAAATATTGCATTTCTCATTATACTAACAGGGAGGTTAATTTGAGTAAGATCGTATCAATAGGCACTGCAGTTCCGGGATTCAGACATGAACAGTCTTCCATTTTGCACTTCATGCAACGTATTTATGCTTTCAATGAAGGTGATAAGCGTAAATTAAGGTTCTTATATAACCAAAGTAGTATTGATGCCCGTTATTCAGTGATATCAGACTACAGTCGCCCATTACCTGAATGGAGATTTTATCCGCAGGCCGAAAACCTTGATCCATTCCCTTCGCTTGAACAGCGAATGGTATATTATCAGCGCTATGCGGGCCCGTTATCTGTAGATGCCATCAGGAATTGTCTGGAAGGGAAAATACGCGACAAAGAAATTACACATCTCATTACCGTAAGTTGTACAGGCATGAGCGCTCCGGGATTAGATTTACAGGTGATGGAATTACTGGATCTTCCAAAAACCATTTATCGCACATCTGTTAATTTTATGGGTTGCTATGCTGCTATCCATGCGCTAAAGATGGCAGACGCCATTTGCAATACAAACACATCGGCAAAAGTATTGATCGTTTGCACTGAGTTATGTACGCTTCATTTTCAACGTGAGGCAACCATCGATAACATTGCTTCGAGCTTGCTATTCGGAGATGGTAGCGCCGCGGTGCTCGTAACACCAGACGAACACAAACTCCGGGGATTGCATTTGAACAATTTCTATTCGGAGGTGATCCCCAAGGGCAAAAAAGATATGGCCTGGGAACTATCTTCTACAGGATTCTTAATGACCCTTAGCGGATATGTGCCGGAACTGATCGAAGAAGATTTTGAGCCACTTGTTAAACGCTCATTACAAAATACCGCTATTTCACCTGATAAAATAACACATTGGTGCGTTCACCCGGGTGGAAAAAAAATACTGGAAGCAATCCATAAAAGCCTTCAGTTCAAAAATGGTGAATTAAGAAATTCATACGATGTGTTACGTCGTTACGGAAATATGTCCTCTCCCACCATTCTATTTGTACTAAAGGAAATGATGGACGAATTCGTGCATCAACACACAGAAAATGCAACTGTATACGGGGCAGCCTTTGGCCCGGGGCTTACAATGGAAACTTTTGTAGCTTCCATGTAAAATGGATCTCTCGCGGCGTTCATACCACAAAGAATTGCTTGATCGCAATGATATTCCTTTTGCTGATATCAGGAGGAATATGCAGGAATTGAATTTCATCAATACCTATTTAGGCGGGCATCAGATAACCGTTAGCGGACTGAAGAAAATAATTCGCCACGGCAAGCCGGCAGGTTTGCCGGAGATTCTAATTTGCGAGATAGGATGCGGAGGGGGAGATAATTTGAAAGCAATTGCAGGCTGGTGCAAAAAAAATAATATCCATGCATCTTTCATTGGCATAGATATAAATGGCGACTGCATAGAGGTAGCCAATGATATGTGCAGAGACCTTAAAGCCAGATTTATTCACTCTGATTACAAAAAGGTGAATTTTGAGAAAAAACCGGGAATTATTTTTTCATCTTTATTTTGTCATCATTTCAGCAATGAAGAACTTGTTGATATGTTACAATGGATGAGAACAAATGCCACTGCAGGTTTTTTTATAAATGATCTGCACAGGCATATTGTAGCTTATCATTCGATTAAATGGTTATCGCGGATCTTTTCAAAAAGTTACCTGGTAAAAAATGATGCTCCATTATCTGTAGCAAGAGGATTTGCCAAACAGGAATGGATGGCTTTACTTCATGCAGCTGAAATCCGGCAGTTCTCGATCTATTGGAAATGGGCTTTCCGCTGGTTGATAGTTGCGATACATGAGCCTGAACCGGTTTCTTTAGATTTTCAATCTCAACATAGCTCCCACTGAACATTTCATCCACATACGACGTTGCAGTTATAGGCGGGGGGCTAGCCGGTCTGGCACTTTCAATACAATGCGTCAGGGCCGGTTATAGCACCATTGTTTTAGAGAAAGAAAAATACCCGTTCCATAAAGTTTGCGGTGAATATATCAGCCTTGAAAGCTGGAATTTTTTACAGGAACTTGGAGTGCCTTTGAGCGATATGGAGCTTCCACAAATCAATCGTGTGATGATCAGTGCACCAAACGGAAAATATATAGAACATCCACTTCCTTTGGGAGGATTTGGTATCAGCCGGTTTAGTTTAGACAATATTTTAGCACGCATAGCCCGTAAAGAAGGCGTTGTATTGGCTGAAGAAACAAAAGTGGCTGATATTATTTATCGCAATAATTCATTCGTGATCTTTTCATCGGCTGGAGAAACGGAAACCACAGTGGCTGCAGGCGCTTTTGGCAAGCGCAGCAACCTGGACGTAAAATGGAAACGACATTTTACGCAGGTAAAGCCAAACAAGCTAAATCATTACCTGGGAGTAAAATACCATGTAAAAACATCATTTCCGGAAGACATGATCGCGCTGCACAACTTCGAAAATGGCTACTGCGGCATTTCAAGAATCGAAGATGGAAAATATTGCCTCTGCTATCTTACCAAAGGTGAAAACATCAAACGCAGCCACAATAATATCAGGCTAATGGAGGAAACTATTCTGATGAAAAATCCGTTTCTCCGAAAGATATTTTCCGAATCCGAATTTTTATACGAAGCGCCGCTGACCATCTCAAGAATATCATTCAATAAAAAATCACAGGTGGAAAATCATGTGTTGATGATGGGAGATGCGGCCGGCATGATCACCCCTCTTTGTGGAAATGGAATGAGCATGGCCCTTCATGGATCAAAGCTGGCTTTTGATGAAATTACTCAGTTTCTGCACAAAAAAACAACCCGCTTTGAATTAGAAACCCAGTACTCACAGCAATGGGAAAAATATTTTGGTAGCCGGCTTCAGGCTGGAAGGATTATACAAAGATTCTTTGGAGACGAAACTTTATCGAATTTTTTGATAACATCTATTAAACCCTTTCCAAAATTTATCACATATTTGATACGCCAAACACATGGCCAACCCTTTTGACAAATATGAAGAAGACAGTTTTTGTAGGCGCATTAGTTTGCTTGTTCACTATTTCCGGGGCCCAGAATTACCAGGCCATTCACGGTTCCCCGTATGCGGGTAGCCTCGGAATATATAATAATCCAGCTTCCGGAAATCATTCTCATTACAACTGGGATATCACTCTTTTCAGCGTTCAATTGAAATCCAGTACAAATGCTTTTAGCTCAACCGAGCCGCTGATCAGACTTCCGGATGCGAATGTTTATTTATCGAATGGAGACAAACAACGCTTTGTTCATCTAAGCCAGGATCTTCACGTATTAAACACCAGGTTTAAATTAAATTCACGCAGGGCCGTTGCTTTTGGATTCAACGCCCGAAACTACGTACACATAAAATCTAAACCTTTCAAATTTATTGATACCATTTCCAGTATCAACAGCTTCCTGCAATTTAACAGGCCGGCTCCTTCAATGGGTGGCAGGGTGATAAATAATAGTTGGGCTGAAATATATGTCTCTTACAGTGAAATACTCTGGAATTCTAATCTTGATCAGTTAAGCGCGGGTATAACGCTCAAGGGTGTGCGGGGTATTTC
Source organism: Chitinophagaceae bacterium (assembly GCA_014379345.1). Taxonomy (GTDB): domain Bacteria; phylum Bacteroidota; class Bacteroidia; order Chitinophagales; family Chitinophagaceae; genus Flavitalea. The sequence goes on along the minus strand of JACMLY010000137.1, from coordinate 104,815 downwards.
GGGACTTTATCTCCAGTTGGATAAAATGCAGTTTACCGAAATAACGCAACCAGGATCGGCATCAACATTCGTTGTAACCGACCCAAACGGCAGGTATGGATATTCTTCAAACTATGATAAGCTGCAGGATAATAATTCATCTGATAAAAATCGAAAAGACTTTTTGAAATATACCCAGGGAAGCCTGGGCATTGATCTTGGAGTAGAATATTTACTTAAAAACGATTACGCACCACAGTATGACGATGTCGAAAAATTCGAGTACAATTGGAAAATAGGCGTTTCAATGCTGGATCTCGGAAAAAATCTTTTCAAACATGGAAAATTTAGTCGGCAATTCAATGGTGTGCTTACAGATGTCTCCGAAGAAGATCTCGAAAACAAATTCTCCTCACCTGATGACATTGAAGATTTTTATGATAGCCTTCAAACCGTTGTTCAACAATTACAATCTTCAGGACCCGATTTTTACATCTGGCAACCTACCCGGCTGGTGGTTAATGTAGACAAGCCGATCATCGACCACTTCTATATAAACGGAGAACTCAGTATTAATTTTTTTTCCACTCAAAATAAAGAGCATCTCCATACTAGGGAACTCAACCTTTTAACAGTTACTCCCCGATGGGAAACTTCGTTGTTGGGATTATATCTTCCTGTTCAGCTAAATACCCAGGGCCAATTGTGGGTGGGTAGTGCTTTTAAAGCCGGGCCTTTATTAATGGGCATTCATGACTGGAGATGGCTCTTTAGCAAGAACAGGGCTTTTAATGGAGGTGCTTACATTGCCATTGTCGTACGAAATTTCTTTTCCTCCTCAGAAAAAACAAGACGAATAAAAAACATGGATTGCCCGCCTTCAGTATGGTGAGCAACGTCAGCGAAGTCAGTGGTGAGCGAAGTCAGTGGTGAGCGAAGTCGAACCACCCTCCAAAGCATCGAGCGGAGTCGAGAGACTCCAGATAATTATATTTTCAATATATTTTGAAAATTCAGAAATAACGTCTATTTTTGATCCAACCTTTTATTATGAAACTAGCAGAGGCAAAACAACAGTTTATCCAGTCCTGGGGCTCATTGGCTACCCAGTGGGGAATCAACAAGACCATGGCACAGGTGCATGCATTGCTGATGGCTACTCCTGGCCCGTTAAATCAGGATGAGATCATGGATCAGCTGAGCATCAGCAGGGGTAACGTGAACATGAACATTCGTGAATTGATCAATTGGGGTTTGGTGGAAAGGGTAATACTTCCGGGTGAACGCAAGGAATTCTTTACTGCGGAAAAAGATGTCTGGAAAGTTGCCCGGCAGGTTATAAAGGAAAGAAAAAAAAGGGAGCTGGATCCCCTTATCAAAACGCTGGAGCAACTACAGGATATCGAAGGAGACAAGCGCGATAAAGAAATAAAACAATTTATAGATACAGTGGCAGGTATTCAAAAATTTGCACAGCAGGCAGATAGAACCCTTGATATTATGATCAAGGCAGATGAAAATTGGTTTTGGGGAAATATGTTGAAATTATTCAAATGAAAACGGGAATGTTAAACCAGGCAATATGATAACCTTTAAGAAAATCGACTGGATGATACAGGTATTTTTGATCATTGCAGCTTTGGTAATGGTTATTGCATCCAGGCAAACAAGAGACCTGTACTTCCTGTATTATTTTGTTGTGGGTGGATGGCAACTCATTAGTGTTTTTGTTCATTTGGCAAATAAAATAGAATACAAAAGCAGGCTGCGAAAAATTTATTTACAGATTCTTGCGGTAGTGACTGTACTGGCTATTATTAGTTTTGCACTGTATTATATCATTATTTATTACCTGATCGCGTTGCTTTTTTTTAGTCCGGCGATGGCGACATTATATTTGATTACAAGTATTATTGAAACAAAAAATATGACCACACAGGTAGTACATTAAATTTCAGCATTGATAAATCCCGGTAAAGCGGGTTTTTATTGATCATAAAATTTCATTTTTTTCTGAAAATTTAAAAACTACGAATACCATCCTGAAACCAGTCTTAATTCTTCAAGAGCGGGATATCTATTTCTTAACACCTCGTTCAAATTAATTTATATGAAAAATAGCAAAATTGTAATAGCAGGAGGAAGCGGGTTTATCGGCCAGGCAATTGCAAAATTTTTTGGAAAAGAAAATCATATTGTCATTCTTTCGCGTCAATCCATAAATGGACACAGAAATGTATTAAACCGTCGTCTTATTAAAGCATCACAGGATTATAATATTACCTACTGGAGATGGGATGGAGAACATGTAGAAAAACACTGGGCCTGTGAGATAGATGGAGCCGACCTCGTAATCAACCTTGCAGGTAAATCGGTGAACTGCCGGTACACTGCACAGAATAAAAAAGAAATTTTCGATAGCAGGATCAATTCCACCAACGTGATCGGGGAGGCCGTCAGGATGGCCGTGAATCCTCCGAAACTATGGATCAACGCAAGCTCGGCGACCATTTACAGGCACGCCGACGACAAACCGCAAGACGAATATAACGGAGAATATCAAGATGATTTTTCTGTACAGGTTTGCAAACGCTGGGAAAAGGCATTCTTCGATCAACGTACTCCTTTTACAAGGAAAGTAGCTCTTCGTATGGCCATCACCCTGGGGACCGGTGGCGTCATGATTCCTTATTTCAATCTTCTCAAATTCGGATTAGGCGGCTACCAGGGTAACGGAAAACAAATGTACAGCTGGGTTCATGTAGATGATGTTTGCAGAACAATTGATTGGATGTTCAATAATCCGGATGCTGAAGGAGTGTTCAATTGTTCATCACCCCAGCCCGTGACCAATAAAATATTTATGAGCACTTTGCGAAAAATCACCCAGCATACATTTGGTTTACCCGCTTTTTCTCCAATATTAAAAATTGGCGCCGCGCTGATCGGCACCGAAAAAGAATTGATTTTAAAAAGCCGCTGGGTGCTGCCTAAAAAATTGCTGGAGTCCGGCTTTCAGTTTAAGTATGCCGATCTCGATGCGGCAATAAAAGCCCTCATTCAGGAAACACCGAGAAAAAAATATCACCTTTTTTAATTCGGCTTATGAAAACTTTCCTCACTGCTGAGTGGACAAATCTTTTGGTTGCAACCTATGAGGTTGATAAAAATATATTGCAAAAATTTCTTCCCTGTAAAACAGAATTAAATGATTGGAATGGGAAATATTTATTAAGCATTGTTGGATTCATGTTTCGTAATCCTGCAGTCATGGGTTTCCGTATGCCCCTGTTTAAATGCTTCCCTGAAATAAATCTGAGATTTTATGTGAAAGCGAAATATAAATCCCAGTGGAGAACAGGTGTTGTGTTCATAAGAGAAATATCTCCTTCGATCTGGATCGGACTCACTGCCAAACTTCTTTATCACGAAAGTTTTATAAGCATCCCGATAAAAAATGTCAATCTGTCCAATGACAAAGAAAGGTATGATCGTTATGCATGGAAAAAGCAAAACAAATGGAATTGTATGGAATTAACATCGGGAATTAAATCCGTAGAAGTAAAGGAGAACTCCATCGAATCCTTTATTTCAGACCAATACATTGCATTCACAAAATTAAATGCCGGAAGATCCCTGGTGTTTGAGGTCACTCATAGCCCCTGGAAGATATATCCTGCCATTCATTTTAAAAACGATCTGAACGCGGAAGTTTTCAAAGTGAAGGGGCTTCATGAAACACTTGACCGAAAACCATTAGTAAGTTTTTTGATGGATGGGTCCTTTACGGAAATTTCAAGTCCCCGATCATTAATGTGATCTTGTCAGTCCAAATGGCCGGTAAAAAACCCGATGAGCTATTAACCACTCTTATATCCGGCATAATGTTCAATGATCTGGCATAATTTTGTTACAATTAGTTGAAGTAAAGAAAGGCATATGCAAAATAAAAAAACATTGGTCTTAGGCGCTTCCGACAATCCCTCGCGTTATAGTTATTTAGCTCTCAATCGATTGGTCAGCAAAGGTCATCCAGTTGTGGCTGTGGGGCGAAAAAAAACGGCGGTTGCCGGTGTTGAGATCGACAAAGAGAAAAAGGGATTTGAGAATGTGGATACAGTAACATTATACCTGAATCCTAATAATCAAAAAGAATACTACGATTATATCATTTCATTGAAACCTAAGCGAATCATTTTCAATCCCGGCACTGAGAATGAAGAATTGTATGATCTCGCCAGGAAAAATAATATTCAGACAATGGAGGCCTGTACCCTTGTTTTACTGAGCACCGGTCAGTATTAATCGTAAGTATAACCCTCTAATATTAAAAAGCCGGCGTTATCCGCAAAATATTCAATCCTGTTCGGCGTTATTTGATCGATCACGGCTTTCGTTATTGATCTGACCCTTCGAATAACTTTTAATATCCAAATATATCCAATGAAACACCAGTTCTTCATGGGTTTCCTGCTATTATGCATTTGCACAGCATTTACAGCAATTGCGCAGGAACCGCTCTCTAAAGATAAAAGCGCTCAGAAGTCTTTACTCTTCGCAAGCCTTCCCCAAAAACTGGCGTGCAATAGATTGGAACTGGAAAAACTTTCTCATTCCTCAAAATCTGACAAGGTTTCTATTAAGCTCAGTGATAATCTGTTGCTTTCAGGCGAGGTTATAGAAAGAATTGAAAGCGCACCCGGAATACAGAACATGAATATCCGGCTTTCCAATTTTGGGAATGCGCTGCTGAACGTGTCGATACTAACTCAACCAGATAATACAACGAAGATCATCGGAAGAATTATTCATCCAAAGCATGGTGATGCGCTCGTAATCACTGAGGAGAACGGTAAATATTATATCACCAAACAGAAAATGGAGTTTTTCATGGTAGAATAGTGCCCCAGATGTTTATTCCAAAATCCAATTGTCCTATGAAACCTTTTCTATCGCTATTCCTTGCAGTTATTATTTCACTGGTCGCACAGGCGCAGGTGCCTGTTTTGAATAGTTATCCAAGTGCACAGGCAACTGTGTTTCTCGATTTTGATGGTCAGTATGTTGCAGGAACGTCGTGGAACTGGGGCGGGCCGATCGATGCACAACCTGCGGTGTTGACAACTGCACAGATCACCGAAATTTACCACCGGGTAGCTGAGGACTATGGCATTTTTAATCTCAATCTTACAACGGATTCTACCGCTTATCTTTCGGCCCCTCCTTCACAAAGAATACGTGTGATCGTTACAGCGACTTCTTCATGGTATGGACCTGCAGGAGGTGTTTCATTCGTGGGCTCGTTTATATGGGGAAATAATACTCCGGCCTGGGTATTCAGTTCTTTATTAGGAAATAACGTAAAAAATATTTCCGAAGCCATAGCACATGAAGTTGGACATACATTGGGTTTGCAACATCAGAGTATATTTGATGGCAGCTGCAATAAGGTCACGGAATATTCCGGAGGTCAGGGTTCCGGTGAAATAGGATGGGCACCGATTATGGGCATTGGCTATTCCAAAAATCTTACGACCTGGCATTATGGAACCAGCGCAATGGGATGCGCCGCGTATCAAAGCGATATCAATGTTATTGCGGGGATCACAAACAATTTCGGATTGCGCAATGATGATCACCTGGATAACCATACGGGAGCATCTACCATCAATATCGGCATTGCTACTTCCGCAACTGGTATAATCAATAATGAAACCGACAGGGACGTTTTTAAATTCGATATTGTTTCTACAAATAATTTCCGGTTGAGTGCGATACCACAAAATGTAGGTTCTGGGAATGCCGGTGCCAATGTCGATATTAAGGTGGCTTTGCTTGATCAATCGGCCGATACAATCGGGAGGTACAATCCTGCAGATCTTTTGAATGTAGGTATCGACACCAATCTTAACAGTGGAACCTACTACCTGGTTGTTGACGGTGTTGGAAATGCGAATCTTTCCGACTATGGAAGCATAGGCTTTTACACACTGTCGGCTTCTTTACTCAATGCCCTGCCCGTTCATCGTTTGTCATTAACAGGCCGGATGAAAGCCGGGGATCATGAACTTCACTGGAATTATTTTGCGGATGAAACTATAAAAGAAATTCATATTGAATCATCGAAAGATGGCATTCATTTCAATTTCCTTAACCGGCTTACTGCAGATACCAGGTCATTTGCCTGGAAACCGCTCGATAACTCCATCCATTACCGCGTTAAAGTGATTACAGCCGCAGATCAGAGAGCGTATTACTCAAACATCATCGTATTAAGACTGTCAAACTCCGGGAAACCGGTTGATGTGATCAACCGCATCGTGACCGATCATATCAATATCAATGCAGAAAAAAGTTTCTCTTACCAGTTATTTGATGAAACAGGGCGTTTACTTCAGCGCGGAACACTGCAACGGGGCTCGAATCAAATACCTGCTTCAACCATAAAAAAAGGTGTACTGTTTTTGCGATTACAGCACAGTACTGAAACATATACCGAAAAGTTCATAAAGCGATAATCCACCCGCTATTTGGATGAAAAGTTGTTTTTCGTTAAATTCGAAAAACCCATTGTCTATGTTATGGAGAAAATTTAATGGCGACCCGATTGAATTGCCCATTATTCAAGCAGTTGAAAACGCGATCAAACGCGAAACCGAAAAAGGTTATCGCCTCAAAGTTTGTATCGGTACTGACTCACAGGTAAAGGGAGCCGAAACAGAATTTGCCACTGTTATTGTTTTTTTGCGTGAGGGCCATGGCGGCTTCATGTTTATTCACAACGAAAAGACCAGACACACTTACAGTATCAAAGAACGCATGCTGGTTGAAGTAGCAAAAAGCATAGAAATTGCTTATGAGCTCTGCAACCTGTTTACACTGTATGATGTTGATATGGAAGTTCATGCCGATATCAACACAAATCCGCATTTCAAAAGCAATGATGCACTCAAAGAAGCCATGGGATATATTCTGGGTATGGGCTTTGCCTTTAAAGCCAAGCCCGAAGCTTTTGCAAGTAGTAGTTGCGCCAACAAGGTTGTGAACTAGATGTTGGATACCAGTGTTATGTTAAGGATATTATGTCTTATCAGTTTAAAGTTTAATTGTTTAAGGTTTAAAGTTCTTTAGTGTGAAAATCTTTATTTTAAACCATTTTTTTTAGTTGAGCAAAAACTTTAAACTTCAGACACTTAAACTTTAAACCCATCAAAGTAAGGTTAACACGGCACTGGATACTGGAGCCAGTATCTAGGATCTGGTATCAAATTCCTGATTGCATTCTTCAATAAACTGGTGCATTTTATCCCTTCCCTGTTTTTTCACGGCACTTGTTACGAAATGCTGTGGCAAAAACTGCCAGGTTTTGCGCATTGTATCTAAAAAATCCTTCACGTTTTTACTGACTATTTTCTGGCTTTCCTTGTCGGCTTTGGTAAAAGCCAGGCAAAACGGTATCTGCCATTTTCCCAATTGATTCACGAATTCAAGATCTATTTTCTGGGGTTCGTGCCTGCTGTCGATGAGTACAAAAACGTTCATCAGATTTTCGCGTTTCCGAAGATAATTTTCGATCATTTGCTCCCATCGGTTCCGGGCATTCTGCGATACTTTAGCAAATCCATAGCCGGGCAGATCTACCAGGTACCATTGAACTGCTTTGCCTGAAGCCGCAGCCAATGCAGTTTCAATCTCAAAATGATTAATGAGTTGTGTTTTCCCCGGTGTACCGGAAGTTTTTGCCAGCTTATGGTTATCGACTAGCATGTTAATCAGTGAAGATTTGCCTACATTACTCCGTCCAATAAAAGCATACTCGGGCCTGTCTGGCTTGGGGCACTTGGTATAGTCGGGGCTACTGATAACATATTTTGCCGATTTAATGATCATGGATGCAAGATAAACTAAGAAGTCAGACCTGTAATATTGGTCAGACGGAGACCGTCAGACCAATATCACAGGTCTGACGGTCTCCGTCTGACCGGCGCGGCGATAAGACTTTTACAAATAACAATAAGGAACAGAATCTCTCAGAATCTGAGAGCCGATAAAAAATTTTCTTAATAACTGAAAGCTGTCATCTGCCTCCTGCATATCTGGCTTACCTTCGCATCCCATGTCTAAATACTCGCATGATACCGTCGTTCCTTACCAGGATTCAGCCCAGAGTAAAAAAGAGCAGGTAGCGGGAATGTTCGACCAGATCGCATTCCGCTATGATCTTCTTAATCGGTTTCTTTCAGGGGGGATTGATATTTTCTGGAGAAAACGGGCAATCAGAGAATTAAAACAGCTTCAACCCGAAATAATCCTGGATGTTGCCACAGGAACGGCAGATGTTGCCATCATGAGTTGGAAATATCTTCGTCCTAAAAAAATAATTGGCATAGATATTTCAGAAGGGATGCTTCGTTTAGGAAGGGAGAAAATTGCCAAGTTGTTGTTAAGTAACTACATAGAGCTAAAACAAGGCGATAGTGAAGCAATAAGTTTTCCAGATGATACGTTTGATGCAATAACTGTTGCCTTTGGTGTAAGGAATTTCCAGAATCTTGAACAGGGCCTTCGGGAAATGTACAGAGTGTTGAGGCCGGGTGGCAAATTGGTGATCCTGGAGTTTTCTAAACCGAAACAGTTGGTTTTTAAGGGACTGTATAATGTGTACATGAAAATTATCTGTCCGGGCATTGGCAGATGGTTAACTAAAAATCGAGAAGCATACCAATATTTACATAACTCAGTAAAAGCATTTCCGGAAGGCGAAACATTTCTACCCATTTTACAACAAGTTGGATTTTCAGAAACCTCTTTAAAAAGGCTGAGCTTAGGAATATGTACAATCTATTGTGGCAGAAAAAAACCAGGTTGATAACCTTCGCAGTAACCCTCATTATTTTAGCAGGAAAACCTCTGGCTGCGCAACAACGTGTCATTCATCTACCCGATCATGACGATAAAAAGTATTATCTCGGAATAGGCCTTCTTTACAACACTGCCCGTTTCCAGGTAAGCCAGGCGCCGGTTTTTTTAGAAAACGACAGTGTTCTGGTAACAAGCCCCGAGAATAGCGGTGGTTTTGGCCTGGCCGGAATGCATACGTACCGCCTCTCACCGAGGTTTGAAGTAAGGGCAATATTTCCCCAGTTAATGTTTGCCTATAAAAACATCACCTATAGTTTAAAGTACCCCGATGACTCAAGGGATGAGACACCGTTAATGACGAAAAGAGTAGAATCCATTCTGGTGGGTTTACCCATCCATCTTAAATTCCGTTCTGATCGCATTGAAAACTTCCGTGTATACATGTTTGGCGGAGTGAAGTTTGAATACGACCTCGCCTCGAATGCCCGGGCCAAAAGGGCCGAAGAACTGGTGAAGCTCAAAAAAATTGATATGGGGGTGGAAGCCGGCATCGGATTTAATTTCTATTTCCCTGTATTTATTCTATCTCCCGAAATAAAGATCAGCAATGGGCTCATCAACAGCCATAGCCGTGATCAGAATCTAAAATTCTCCAGCTCCATCGACAAACTCAATTCCCGCATGGTGGTGTTTTCGTTGATATTTGAAGGATAATATTAAGTACGAAGTTAGAAGTACGAAGTTGGAAGTACTTAAAGGCCGGAAATTTATAAAAATGAGCTAAACGCGGCAGCAAAAATTTTTTTAATTGCTGACTATTTCTTCACGAAAATATTAAAATTATAGGGGAGACCCTATCTACACTTCGTACTTCTAACTTCGTACCTCAATACTCATATTCTCTCCTAAACATATTCATCCGCAATCCTGCAGTAATTAAACTGGTATTTCTGTTCACAGAGGGTAGCTCTGTTGCTTTCCAGCGGCGAATGAGTAAAGAAACATCCAAAAAGACATTTTCCTTTGGCTCGTAGGAAACCAGTAACTGTGCATTGATCCCTGTAGCGCTTACTCCACTGGGTATGGTATATCCATACTCCACCGACCGGGTGCCATTGAGTTTAAAAATATTCCCACCAAAATTAAAGCCGGCAGTATCCAGCCCCTGCTTCCACACAATCAATCTTGCCGAAGTTGTCCATTTTGGATGCGGCTGGTAACGGATAATGCCGATCGCTTCCATAAAATTTGCTCCCAATGGATGAGCCAGTGGCTGGTTATAATGTGTATAGTTTGAAACGGAGTCGTAATGCGAGTAAGAAAAAGGTCTTACCCAATTCAATTCTCCCTGTATATCCAGGTTCTTTATTTTCAGTACATCTATATATTTTCCACCTAACTGAACACCGAATTTATTTCCCCACCATCCCCTTCCTGCCCTCACTTCCTTTAAAAAAAATTCATCCAACATCCAGGTCCCGTAGAGCTGAAGTTTTTTAGCGATGTTTGCTTTAAAATCGAGTCCGGCAATGCCGTTATCCGCACTGCCATTGTTCCGTTCGGCCGATCTTAAAAAAATGACCGGGTTGAGATACCCGAATTCAAAACGATTCTTACGGCCAAAAATGACGGCCTCAAACAAACCGATATTCAGCCATTTTGTAGCATTGATACTGAGATGATGCATGGTAGCATACTTCTTATCAAGCAGATTATCTGCACCACTTTTTACGAATTGCGGAGCCAATTCCATATACAAGTTCTGATAGTTGATCTTCCAGATCCGTGTATTCAGTTTTAGGAACAGGTAACTGTTTCCAAAATCGCTCAGGTACAAACTGCGGTAACCATTACCTATAAAATTCTTATCGTAGCCAAACTGCACATCAACGTATTTTGCTACGGTGAAATCAATAGATCCCCTGGCATCAAAATAATCGGTAGCGGTTGTTTTAAAGGCTTTATAATAACCGGCACCGGGTACAGCCTGTGTTCTATTGATGCGATCCTGTACAAACAGCGGAGCTCTTTCCTGGTTATCGGTAAGATAAGCGGAGAATCCTATTTTTCCTGCGATCATCCCCCGCATCGTTAACCCTTTTGAATTGAGAAAGATGCGCTGGTCGTTGTCATTCTCGATAGATTGCTGTTGCTGGATAACCGGGTTTACTGCGAGAAAAAAATCGTTTTCATCTACTTCCAGCAAATGGGCTTTCGTTTTATAAAAAGTATTCCATAAATTTTTCCTGCTCGCAAAATCAGTCTTATCACCCCCTATCCATTCTGAATTATTCATATATAAGCTCTGCAGATTGTGTTGGTCTACCATCGACAATGTATTGCCAGACGCATCCTGAACGGAATCGGCATATTCGCCTATCCTTACGGCAATTTTCCGGCTTAACGGTTTTACAGTGGCGACATTCAGGTCCGGATTTTTTTGCAACAATATCTCCAGTCTCTCCAACAGTTGCTGATGTTTATGTGTTTGTGGTAAATAAGTAGATTGTGCGTTGGCAAAACAGGGTACGGATAAAATCAAAATCCTTGCAAAGGTTTTTATAATATATTGCATAGTATGTGATTAAAGAGGTTTTCAAGTTATGCAAAAATACCTGATTAAGAATATAACGGTTGTCAATGAAGGCCTTTCATCGGTGAGAGATGTACTGATCAAAAATGGCCGTATTGAAAAAATTGATCGCACCATCAACGCTGATCCCGATGCTCAGGAAATTAATGGCGAAGGAAAAAACCTGCTGCCTGGTGTTATTGACGACCAGGTGCATTTTCGCGAACCCGGGCTAACTCATAAAGCCACCATTTACTCCGAGGCAAAAGCAGCTATAGCCGGCGGCACCACCTCGTTCATGGAAATGCCCAATACAATTCCACCGGTATTTACACAAGAACTGCTGGAAGAAAAGTATGCAATAGCTGCCCGCACTTCATTGGCCAATTATTCTTTTTATATGGGAACTTCTAATGAGAATCCGGATGAAGCCCTAAGAACAAATGATAAAAGAAGAAACGTATGTGGTATTAAAATTTTCATGGGTTCATCAACCGGCGGCTTATTGGTTGACAATTATATTACACTCGACAAAATTTTCCGTGAATCTGAAGTGCTGATCGCAACACATTGCGAAGATGAAAAGATCATTAGAGCCAATTACGACCGCCTGAAAAAAGAGAAAGATATTTTGCTGCCATCAGATCATCCGTTGATACGCGATGAAAATGCCTGCTTTGAATCCTCGCTGGTAGCGATCCAGTTTGCAAAAAAATACAATACCCGTTTACATATCCTGCATATATCCACCGAAAAAGAATTGCAGCTTTTCAGCAATATGGTTCCTCTCGATCAAAAAAGGATAACGGCTGAGGTATGCGTTCATCATCTTCACTTCACGGCCTTTGATTACGACATATTGGGGAACCGGATAAAATGCAATCCGGCCATTAAAGCGCCCCTCAATAAACAGGCCTTATGGAATGCTTTACTAGATGACCGGCTGGATGTAATCGCAACTGATCATGCCCCTCATACGTTGGAAGAAAAAGGATTTCAAAGAAATCCCGATGGATCTCTATCCCAAACGGCAGGTAACCCCTATGAAAAATCGCACGCCGGTCTTCCCCTGGGACAGCATTCCCTATTATTAATGCTGCACTATGTAAAAGAAGGGAGGATCACCATTGAGAAGGTTGTTGAAAAAATGAGCCATTCTGTTGCCACCTGTTTTCAAATTGCAGACAGGGGTTTTATCCGCGAGGGGTATCATGCAGATATGGTCATTGTTGATCTCAACCAACAAACACTGATCAATAAAGAAAATATATTATATAAATGCGGATGGAGTCCGCTGGAAAGTTTTACCATGCCGGCGGTTGTTACACATACATTCGTCAATGGAAGCATGGTGTATGGAAACGGTCAATGGAATGAATCACAAATGGGGCAACGCCTGGAATTTAAGGCTCCCTAAATCCCCCTAAATGGGGAACTTATAGAAGATTAAAAATGGAATTGATTTTAAAAAGAAAAAATAATGTTTTACAAATAAGCCCTCTCTTTAGGGAGAGGTTGGGAGGGTGTAATGGATATTGATAACACTTCATATAACGATCTGAATATTTTTCATCACGAAGAAGAATTTTCGGTATTTAATAAACTGAACTTTACCCGAACGGTGGATGGCAGGGCCTGGCTGGTGAAGTTCTTCAGCAATCCTTTTAGTGATCAGAAACAGATCAGTGAAACACAGGAGATATTACAGTCCATCTTACAACGTATCAACGAATGGCCTGTAAGCATCAGCAATGGCACCATGATGGTAATGGAAAAATTTTATGATAGCCAGCTGGATTCGATCCCCTCAAATTCTAATTTTCTGAATACAGTTAGTTACAAACTATTTCATACGGCAGATTTTTCTTTGGTGCGATATTCACTTTCGCATTTTGCAGATTTTTTTCGCGGCATGTACCAGATCATAGAAATGTTCGATAAAGAAGGTTCGCCGCTGCTTTTGCGTTCGTTTTTGCACCGGGCAAAAGACCTGATGAATAAGCCAATAATCATCGAACTTTCAAGGCGGGAGGCTTTGAAACAGTTTAGCTGGAACGAGATCGTTCATTTTGGCAATTATATCAAAGATCATTTCAAACATTCAACCCAGGACCTGATCAATATTTATGGGCGGCTGGATGCCTGGTATTCCATGGCGTTCTCTATTAAGAAATTCAATTTAAGCTTCCCGGTTTTCGTGAATCAGTCGCAGCCTTTGATCGATGCACAGCAGCTGTATCATATCTTATTGCCAACCCCTGTACCTTATGATGTGCATATGAGCAAGGAAAGCAATTTTCTTTTTTTGACCGGTGCTAACATGGCCGGCAAAAGCACTTTTATCAAATCAGTCGGCACATCTGTTTTTCTGGCCCACCTGGGAATGGGCGTTCCCGCCGGCAATATGAAATTGACCTTGTTCGATGGTTTACTCAGTAATATCAATGTGGTAGATAATATCGTGAAAGGTGAAAGCTATTTTTTTAACGAGGTACAAAGGGTGAAAAACACCATTCTTAAAATCAACAATGGTAAAAAATGGCTTGTACTGATTGACGAACTGTTTAAGGGCACCAATGTACAGGATGCAATGAAATGTTCCTCCACCGTTATTAAAGGATTGATCAGGATTAAAAATTCGCTGTTTATTCTTTCTACACATCTGTACGAAATAGGGGAAGAACTGAAAGATTATCCGAACATATCTTTTAAATATTTTGAAACTGCCGTAAAAGATGACCAACTCGAATTCAGTTATCTTCTAAAAGAAGGGATCAGTAATGACCGGTTGGGATACCTGATACTGAAACGGGAAAAAGTAGTCGACTTACTTGAAAAATTATAACATTATCCGGCACATACTTACAAAAAGAAGTTTTAATATGAAAGTTTTTATTAGCCTTATCGCTGGCATTGTTTGCCTGAAGAGTGACGTGGTAGCTCAGAAAAAAGGATCGGCGATAGATGTTCAGCGTTACATATTCAATGTACATATCAATGATAAAAACGATTCCGTTTCATGTACAGCAACCATCCAATTCAAATGGTTGCAGAATACGGAAAATATTTTACTGGATCTTATCTCACTAAGACCAGATGGAAAAGGGATGAAGATCATTTCGGTTACTGATAAGGGGATGCCCCTGAACTATGAACATGCAAAGGATATTATCCGTATAGGGTTTTCAACGCCGGGTAAAACAAACGACGAAAAGACGATTGAAATAAAATACCGCGGCATACCGGCTGATGGATTGATCATCGCAAAAAATAAATACAATCATCGAACTTTTTTTGCAGACCACTGGCCTGACCGGGCCCGTAACTGGCTGGCTTGTGTTGATCATCCATCCGATAAGGCTGCTGTTGAATTTATGGTTACCGCACCCGGGCATTACCAGGTTATTTCAAACGGTGTTTTGATTGAAGAAACAAATATCAGCGACAACCGGAAATTCTTTCATTACCAGGAAGACAGGGCTTTACCCATGAAGGTTGCCGCGATCGGCGTGGCCGACTTTGCCGTTCGAAATGAAGAACCGGTTGGGAACATACCCGTATCAAGTTGGGTATTCCCGGAAGACCGGGTAAAAGGTTTTTACGATTATAAATTGGCCATTGATATATTACCCTATTTCATTAAGAACATAGGCCCTTACCCTTATAAAAAATTAGCGAACGTACAGTCCAGGACCGTTTTTGGTGGAATGGAAAATGCCGGTGCAATATTCTATGCCGAAAAATCCATAACCGGCAAGCGGAGTGAGGAAGTGTTGATAGCTCATGAAATTGCTCATCAATGGTTTGGCAATATGGCCACGGAAGCCGATTTCGCGCATGTTTGGCTCAGTGAGGGTTTTGTAACCTATATGGCCATACTCTGGATAGAAAATAAATATGGACAGGATAGAGCCATGAAAATGCGCGTGGAAGACCGTGAGCAGGCACTTGCTTTTTCAAAACAGCGATCGGCGTCGATGGTGGATTCTTCTACTACAAATTACCTGGAGTTATTAAATCCCAATTCGTACCAGAAAGGCGGATGGATACTGCATATGCTGCACCATCAGTTGGGTGATTCTATTTTCTGGAAAGGCATCCGTAGTTACTATGCACAATATGCCGGAAAAAATGCAGTTACAGAAGATTTTCGAAAAGTGATGGAAAAAGTCTCCGGGAAAGATCTCGAAAAATTTTTTCAGCAATGGCTTTATACTCCCGACCATCCGCAAATGGATATCCGTTGGAAATACGATGCCATGACGAAATTGCTAACTGTAACAATTATCCAACAACAACCAAAAGAATTTGAATTTCCCTTAGAAATGAATATTACTGCCGCAGATAGCAAACTTGTCACCAAATCAGTTCTCATTAAAGACAAACAAACTACGATTACGATGTCTTTACCCGGAAAACCCTTAAAAATTGTGATTGATCCGGCTGTTCATTTATTTTATGAAGGTGGGGTGAAGGAAATTCGATGAGGTATTAGCGCTTGGAAGTACTTGTTGTAAATTTCTGTGGTGAAGGCACGAGGTGCAAGGCTAACCCTGGCGCGAGTATGCCGCCAGGCCTTGTGTGGTGGCGTACTCGTGCCTCTTGCCGAGCAGAAGCTCTGATAATAATATTCAATCAACTCCATTACCATTGAATAAATTATGCTGCCGCTGTACAAATAATCTGCTGATATGCCGGAGGCGACTATTCCGTTTTTGTATTTCTCATGATCGCTGGATGTACAAGCGTAAGGAAACTCATCGTAATTTCCTTTAGTGCAGGCACGAGATGCTATCGCACATTGCCCACGCCTCAATCTCGCGCCAGGTTTCCGTTTCATTTTTAATTAATGGACATACTCTGATCAAGTACGGGATGAAACTCTTCATCTATTTTTGTTTATATATAATCGTTCTAAACATCCGAAGCGCTTCTTGATGAGCCGTGCTATCGAGATTATTTGCGTAAATACTAAAACTGTTTCCATCTTTCAGCTTCGGAACGTATAATCCAGTAATTCCATTTCCTATTTTTTTGGCTGAATAATTTTAACAATAATATGATTAATGGTATCATACATAAAATAATCTTTATCAAAAAAAAATTTCCCATCATCTTCTTCTGGATATTCGGAAAATAGCACCTCCTCGGGATCAGGTTCCTTACCCAACTGTTTTATCAGTTCACTTTTTCTATCTAAGGAAAAAACAGACGGGCTTATTTCATAAAGGTTATTAATTATGCCTCTTGAACCATATTCAATATGAAATGTATCTTTCTCTCTATTCACAAGATATGCTACATAACCATTTTCGCCATAAATTGTAGCCTTCCTATTTTTTTTTTTCATTCTTATAGTATTCTACCGTTTGTAATCTTCCGCTTTCATAATAAGATTTCCATACACTATCTTTTGAACCAAATTTATAAAAGCCTTCGTATGCCTTGTTGTTATTAGAAAAGTAACCTATCCAATTGCCATGTTTTTTACTTTTTAAATACCCACCTAATTCTTTGTTTATAGGTAATTTGTCATCTTCATGAACCCACAGTTAACTAAAAAAAGAATAATGACTATGTGGTAAAAAGTCAGACTGTTTGCTGGTAACACAATAATTTCTTCTAGGTATTTAAACAGATATTTTGTGACCCCACAAAAATTGCGGATTAGCTTCTCCCCGATTTTCAAAAACTGATACGCGTTATCATATCCGAACAAGATAATTTTTCTTTCGATCCTATTTGATGAACCGACGATTGTATTCATTTATACTAGCAGAAGATTATGACTTTAGGCCTGAAGTCACAGTCCGATCATAGTCTGCCATCTACTCTACTTTCGGTTTAATAATCTGGCCTAACCGGAAGCCAAAAAATGGTCATTTACACACCTATTCATTTATTTTATGAAGCCGTGGTAAAGCAACCTCGTTGATTTATCGGGACTTACAAGCACATAACAATTACCTAATCTTATAAATGCAGGATGTAACTAAAATTCATTTAACTTGCTTACCCCGTTTTGCCCGATGCCATATATGCTTTCTGTGAAACGCCACACAAAAAGAAACTGAAACGATTGTATTAAACTATTAATAACCACAGTTATGACGATTGCTTACGATCCCAAACCTTCTGTTCAACAGGCACCGGTGAACAGATACGAAATGCCAGGTCCCCGAGAAATAACCGACGAAAACATGCATCACGATGAGCCTGATGAAATAGGCATACCCGATGCAACTGATGAAGATTGGTTAAAGATGTATAGGGGAAAAAAGATGGAAGAAAATTACTGAGAACAACTCGTCAAAGTTTGTTCGCCAAAATAATCTGATCCATTTACTTACAGATAAACTGCGACTCTAAGTCGCCAGGCATAGACGTCTTTTTTCTCTCCAAAAATGAAAAAAATTTCACAACCTCTCCTTATCAATCAATAAATTCAGGCACCCCGGCATTCTTCGTTGATATGTAAGATGTGATTTTAAACCTCCCGTCAATTTATTGCCACAACGAAGTCGATATTTTCTCTTCCCACTGTAGCCCGGAACACTTACTTATCTTTGCGCGTTTTAATACGATAAAAATGAACCCTACACAATACTATGCTCATCCTACGGCAATCATTGATGATGGTTGTGAGATCGGCGAGAACGTTAAGATCTGGCATTTTAGTCATGTTATGCCGGCCTGCAAAATTGGCGATGGCTGCAGTCTTGGTCAAAACGTTGTCGTTTCACCAAAAGTTATTTTAGGTAAAAATGTGCGCGTACAGAATAATGTTTCTATTTATGAAGGCGTGATCTGTGAGGATGATGTTTTTTTAGGTCCTTCCATGGTTTTTACAAATGTGATCAATCCACGGAGTGCTATCAGCCGCAAACATGAATTTATGCAGACCCTGGTGCGTAAAGGAGCATCCATTGGCGCCAACTCGACTATCGTCTGTGGTAACGAAATAGGTGAGTATGCCTTTGTAGGTGCTGGCGCCGTTATTACCCGTAACGTTCCGGCATATGCGCTGGTTGTCGGCAATCCGTCGCGGCAGATCGGATGGATGAGCGAATACGGTCACCGGCTAGATTTTGATGAAGATGGACGGGCCATATGTGAAGAAAGTGGCGAGCAATATATTTTAGAAAACAATATTGTAAGGAAAGACACGGACTAAACAGATAGCCTCCGTAAATGTTTTTTCTTCTTATTTTTTGTTGTTTTAACGTTTGTGAATTGCTTTAGGTTACCCTGGCTTTTCAAACACGGATCGCCGGTATATCCGGAACTCTGATCCACGAAAATAATTTTTTCTTCCGGATACAGGCTGGCATTGCATTTGACCGCTCAATGATTTTGCATGCGATACCATTGAATGCACAAGCTGCACAATGAACCGAACGATGAACGGAGCGTCGCAAGCAAAGCTGGATCGAAGCCCCTGCCGCCCGAAAAACAAAAATCAATATTTTTCTCTAATTTCCCGCCCTCACAATTCCGATACCGATTTCATGATGGTTAAAACTTTTGGTAGCGCCGTGTATGGGGTAGAAGCCATTACCATTTCCGTGGAAGTGAATGTAATGCCGGGAAAATTTTATTATATCGTGGGACTACCGGATAATGCAGTCAAAGAAAGTATTCAGCGAGTGGAGAGCGCTATTAAAACAAATGAATACTTCATGCCCCGTACCAAATTAGTAGTAAATCTTGCTCCCGCCGATATTAAAAAAAGCGGGTCTGCTTTCGACCTTGCGATCGCAATAGGTACATTGGGCGCCACTGAGCAACTTCATCATCCCGAACGCCTAGCCGATTACATCATTATGGGCGAACTGAATCTTGATGGAACCATTCAGCCAATAAAAGGCGCTTTGCCGATCGCGATCACCGCGCGTAAAGAAGGGTTCAAAGGATTGATCCTGCCAAAGCAAAATTCAAGAGAAGCAGGCATGGTCAATAACCTGAATGTATATGGGGTGAGTCATATGAATGAAGTGATCGAATTTTTCCGGGACGAAAATTCGTTGCAACCGATCATTGTAGATACCAGGGATGAATTTTTTAATGCCCAAAGTGATTTTGATATTGATTTCAGCGATGTAAAAGGACAAAAAAATATTAAGCGCGCACTGGAGATCGCTGCGGCCGGAGGTCATAATGCCATTCTCATCGGACCGCCGGGAGCGGGGAAAACAATGCTGGCAAAAAGATTACCTACCATTCTGCCACCCCTGAGTTTGCAAGAGGCTTTAGAAACAACCAAGATCCACTCCGTAGCCGGAAAGCTCCCCGAAAATGCAACCCTGATTTCTAAGAGGCCATTTCGCTCCCCGCATCATACCATCAGCGATGTGGCACTGGTTGGAGGCGGGGGAATTCCACAACCCGGCGAAATTTCACTGGCGCATAACGGCGTGCTGTTCTTAGATGAATTGCCCGAATTTAAACGCACTGTTCTGGAGGTGATGAGGCAACCGATGGAAGAAAGGCGTGTCAGTATTTCCCGCGCAAAAGTAGCGGTGGACTTTCCGACGAGTTTCATGCTAATAGCCTCTATGAATCCATGCCCCTGCGGTTTTTACAACCATCCGGAAAAAGAATGTACCTGTCCGCCTGGTGGTGTACAAAAATACCTGAATAAGGTTTCGGGCCCACTGCTCGACAGGATCGATCTGCATGTGGAAGTAACTCCTGTAGCGTTTTCAGAACTTTCTTCGCAGGAAAATGGGGAAGACTCCTCTTCAATACGCACCCGTGTTATCCGGGCTAGAGAAATACAGGCTGAAAGGTATAAGGATCACCCCGGCATTTACTCCAATGCGCAGATCAGTAGCAAAATGCTAAAAGAAATTTGTGTAATAGATATTGTGAGTCAAAACCTTTTGAAGGCGGCCATGAATAAATTGAACCTTTCTGCAAGGGCTTACGACCGTATCTTAAAGGTGAGCAGAACCATTGCTGATCTTTCACAAAGCGCGGCTATTAAACCCGAACATATTGCCGAGGCCATACAATACCGCAGTTTAGACCGTGAAGGATGGGCAGGATAGTGATGTTAGATAATAAGGCTTCGGAAGGACATGGCCCATCTGCGATACACAGACCTGGTATTATCGGAGGGCTGGGCTAGACGGGACAATAAAGAATTCAGCGTTTGAACAGCAGTTTGACGTACAATCCTCATGTCGAGCAAGATATTTGCATTTCTTATATAAAAAGCATCGAACTGGTAACGGTGGAAAATGCTTTCAAAATCCTTCGTAGGTCCGCGATACCCTTTAACCTGGGCCAGACCTGTAATTCCGGGTCTTACCATGTTTCTGAATTTATATTCAGGCACCAGGCTGGAAAATTTATTACAATCAACGTGCATATGCGGGCGGGGACCGACGATACTCATATCCCCGATCAGAACATTCAGGAATTGTGGAAACTCATCCAGATTAGATTTTCTTAAAAAAGAGCCGATAGGGGTGATACGGGAATCATTCTCCTGCGCCTGCTTTCTGTTCGCATCGCGGTTCACGATCATTGTCCGGAATTTCAGGCATTTAAACGATCTCCCACCGCGGCCAACCCTTCGCTGGATGAAGAAAACCGGACCCTTCGAATCCATTTTAATCAACACGATGCAAAGAGGAACCAGCCAGCTAAGTACAAATACCGCTATGAAAGAGGAAATAAGGACGTCTATGATTCTTTTAAAGAGAAAAAAGGTTTTCCGTTGATCTACATATTGTCGAAAAAACACTGTTTCCGTGGTAACCACTTCTCTTTTCAAAGATAGGATTCTGGTATTGGTACTCATTAATGGATCTTTTGATCTTAGAAATAGGAATCGGTTTGGCTGCAAAGAAAATTAAAATATTTTGAAATCGGGTAGCGCTACCTGGTAATCATCATAAAATTTTGTCAAATAAACAATTACACCTAATAACGACACGAAATGTTTGACAACATTCGGTCCCTTAACGTTGCATACAGCAAATTATTTTCCAATTATGCATTTTTCCAAAACTTTTAAACCGGGCTCATTCGCAGTCTGCCTGAAAAGGCCCTTATAAAGCAATATGCATTTAACTTCCTAATATTGCAATCGGCAAATTATATCCTCAATAACTCTATTATGCCCGAAAAAAACCATTTATCTGAAGACTACATTTCCTTATCGGGATTTGGAAAAGGTATGAGACAAATTTTGCGCACTTTTTTCTGGTTTTTGTCTTACCTGAGCTTTGTTTTTGTAAAAAGCAGATATATCATATTGATAGGCCTGGTAACCGGCCTTTTACTGGGGTACCTGTACTTTATAAGCAGACCCATCTATTACAGGGTTTCCATGATCGTTGAATACAGCGAACTATCTAAAAAGACGTATGCCGAAATGCTTGATCAACTGAACAAACTCGCCGGCTCGGGATCAAACAAATTACTCGCAAATCAATTACAGGTTTCAGAAGATGTAGCGAGAAATATTTCTTTTATTGAGTCCCGGAATATCAATGATGATCCTTTGGAGTCGGATACATCTACACGCAGATGGCAACCTTTTAAAATAATTGTAGGACTGAGAGATAATACGATTTCGGATACCTTGCAAGGTGCTTTTGTCAGTTATCTTAATAATAGTCCACTCCTGAAAAAAGTGAAGCAGGAGCAAAGAAAAATCTGGTCCGAAAAGCTATCCTTCATTACGAGCGAACTGCAGAAGTTGGATTCCCTTAAGCTGGAGTATAACCGTTTTCTGGCCCGTCCCAATGCAGCGACCTTTTATAACAATGCATTTAATCCGGCGGAAATATATGTTCAATCAAATGCCCTTGCTAACCAAAGAGAAATAGCCATGCGATGGCTGATGATAGATAATACAGCGGTATCCATGATCGACGGCTTTAAAGCCGCTAACTCTCCCCAATCGATTTCATTGTTTAAGTCATTACTCATATTGGGAGGAGTGGGTTTCCTGATCGCCTATCTAATCGGATTCATGAGAGAAACAAAGAAAAAAGTCAGCGGCGCTTAGTTCAAGAAATAATTTCAGATGAAAGCTCCGCAATTGGTCAATGCATGGTTCAGAAAATACAGGGAGGATGTTCTTCTTGGCAGATTGTTTTCCGTACTTGGCATTGACATACTGGTAAAGATTTCAGGGATCATCCTTTTACCCGTGTATCTACACCTAATGACCCAGGAAGAATATGGCTTATATAGTTATCTTGTTTCGATTGTCCTTACCTTTTCTTTAGTATTGAATTTCGGATTGTATATTCCTCTGAGCAAATTTTATCATGACTATAGTGAACCCGGTAAGAGGGGCAAACTGATATTTACCATCTTTAGTTTATTGTTTACCATTCTCTCATTGATCGTTTTTATCATCTATTTTTTTAGACTCGACTTCCAAATTGTAAATATTCTTTTCAAAAACCCGGTCAATTACAATAATTATCGGGAGGCCATTATGTTGGCTATTATTGTTACGGTGCTCAACTTTATGTTGACGAATTATTTCTTTGCCAGTGAGAAGATCCATGCCATAAAAAAATACAATATTGCCAGGATCATTTTCATTAATGGAATCACTCTTGGATTTCTGTACTTTTTTCATGCCGGAGACACAGTGGAAGCAAGATTAAAGAGTACCTATATTATCGAAGCGGCTCTGTTAATACTCTTTTCTTTTTTTGTGTACAGAGAAATAAGGCCCGCTTTTGATCTAAAAATTGCGATAGCTTCCTTGAAGCTTGGGGCACCGGTAATGTTATCGGCCATATTTGGAATTGTGATCAACTTCAGTGATAAATTTTTCCTGGAGAAATACGGCGATTTCACAGACCTCTCTAATTATTATCTTGCCGCTTCCTGCGCTGCCGTAATTCCCATGATTTTTACTTCTCTTCAGAATGCGTGGTTGCCATCATTTCTTAAAGAGAAAGATATTGCCAAAAATTTCATCAGGACTAAAAAGATGATTGGCAAGCTGGTGTTCCTGTTTTCCTTCCTTTCGCTGGCAATGGTTATTTTTGTGCAAATTCTACTTTATACCAGAATCATTCCGATGAAATACCAGGAAATAATTTATATTCTCCCCATATTGCTTGTTTCACAGATCATTGCCGCGTTAGTTCCGCTATATACGAACTATCTCATTTATTTTGAAAAAACATATATCGTTTCGTTAGTTGGCTTTTTTATTTGCATTATCATCTTCACTGTGAGTATACTGCTGATTCCAAAGTTTGGGGTATATGGTGCCGGATTTGTGTCGGTCATGTCGAATTTAACCTATTTAATTGCGTATTATTTTATAATCAGGAGCCTTTCAAGAAGGCATTTATCGGCTACAAATAATCCGAGAATTTGATCTTTATGCGAAAGACGTTTATCTACATAAAATTATCCGTCAAAGCTTTGCTGAAGCGTCCAGGGGTATCCACTATCTCTAATATTATACAACACTCAAGATCGTGGCATCGGTACAATAGCCCTTCGGTTAATTCTGTATCAGAACGTATGCCCTGGCTTAGTTTTTCGGCTATTGAACATATTAAGAATATTATCACGGCCGATATGACGTTATTCGAATTCGGTTCCGGAGGATCCACTCTATTCTGGGCTTCGCGGGTTAAGCATGTTATCAGTATTGAACACGATAAGCTCTGGCATGAGAAAATGAAAAATGAAATTTCAAACGCCGGAATTACCAATGTTGATTATTATCTAATTGAAGCGGTTAACAATCCGAAGTTGTTGCGAAAAGATTTCCTCAATCCTGCAGATTATTCTTCAGGCGATGAATTATACTCGGGAAAAGACTTCGAGCAATATGTTAAAAAGATAGATGAACTTCCGGATCAATCTCTCGATGTGATTGTAATAGACGGGCGTGCCAGGCCATCATGTATCCTTCATTCAATTCCAAAATTAAAACCAAAAGGTCATTTAATTATAGATAATTCAGACCGGGAATATTATTTAAAGCCTTTTCAATTCGGGGCAAAAAACTGGAAACAATGGGATCATTATGGTCCTGCTCCATTTACCTATGGGTTTACACAAACCTCCATCCTACAAAAGATATGAACTATGAATCTTGCACCCATTGTGCTGTTTACGTATAATCGACCATGGCATACTGCACAAACGCTTCGGTCTTTAGCGGATAACCTTCTTAGCAACGAATCTGAACTAATCATTTATGTTGACGGACCGAAACCGAATGCCCCGGAGGACAATATAAAAAACATTCTTCTAGTAAGAGAGCTGGTTCAGAAACAAACCTGGTGCAAAAAACTAACGGTAAATATTTCTACAAAGAACAAGGGATTATCTAACTCGATTATAGATGGCGTTTCAGAAACTTTAAAAACATATGACCGTATCATTGTTCTGGAAGATGACATGATATTATCGCCACACTTTCTTGAATTCATGAATGAAGCGCTCGAAAAATATCAGGATATTGAAAATGTAATTTCTATTCATGGTTATTGTTTACCCATTGATTATCCTGAACCGGTTTTCTTATTAAAAGGAGCTGATTGCTGGGGATGGGGAACATGGAGAAGAGGATGGGATCTTTTTAATCCGGATAGTCAGTTACTGATGGCCCAGCTCAAGGATAAAAAATTGCAATATCAATTTGATCTCAACGGTTCGTATCCATACACGAAAATGCTGAATTATCAAATTAGAGGGAAGGTAGACTCATGGGCAATCAGATGGCATGCGTCGGCGTACCTACAGAATAAATTAACTTTGTACCCCGGTAAATCCCTGGTACAAAATATAGGAGGAGATGGAAGCGGAACGCACTCCCAGAACGAGGAACACACCAAAACGATACTCAAAACAGACAAAATCATTTTAAAAGATATTCCGGTAGTTGAATCGTGTATGGCAAAAAAATTGATCATTGAACGCTTAACCCGTAACCTATCGTTAAAAAATAGATTCATTAAAATAATCCGTGCATTGAGATGAATTGGCTTGAAAAAACAAAACTTATAAAGCATAGATTACTTCCATCCCGATACGGGTGGTTTGGTGATTATAAAAACTGGAATGACGCCCGTATTCAAAGCAACGGCTATGATGAGCAGAAAATATTGGAAAAAGTGAAGAAGGCAACTATAAAGGTTAAAAGCGGTGAGGCAGAGTATGAGCGCGATTCAGTATTATTCGATAAGATTGAATATTCCTGGCCGCTTTTAACATCGCTCATGTGGATAGCGGCAAAAAAAAAGGGCAGTTTATCAGTAATTGATTTTGGAGGGTCGCTTGGTAGCTCTTACTTTCAAAATAAAAAATTTCTTGACGGATTGGAGAACATACGCTGGAGTATTATTGAACAATCAAATTTTGTGGACATAGGTCAGCAACATATTCAGGATCCCGTTCTACAATTCTTTTTTTCTATAGAAGAATGCATTACTTCACTAGGTATCCCTGATATATTGTTGATCTCCTGTACGCTTCCGTACCTGGAACAACCTTACGAATTCATGAAGGAATTAAAGCGGTATAAAATACCTTATCTTATCATCGATAACACTCCTTTTAATTTTCGGAATCAAGACAGATTAACAATACAGAAAATTCATCCCTCCATCTATCCGGCCTCGTATCCCTGTTGGTTTTTAGATTATGATAAAGTGAAGCTGACAATCGGTAATGAATATTCTATTTTATACGAATATCAAAATGAACTTTATATTTATCTGGATGGACACAAGGTCCAATACCAGGGAATAATGGCCTTGCTCAAATAGTTTGTATCATGGAGATTATCAAAAAAATTCTAGAATCGGCATTTTTTAGCAACCGGCCTCCCGTTTTAATTGATATAGGCGCTTCAGGTGAAATCAATCAAAAATGGAAATGGATTGCTCCATATTCTATTTGTATTGCATTTGATGCCGACGACCGGGAATTTCATGTTACCGAGCAAACCAATAAAGAATATAAAAAACTGATTTCTTTCAATCGCATCGTCACCAGCGAACCAGCAGATAAAGCTACCTTTTATCTTACCGCCTCTCCCTATTGTTCCAGTTTGCTGGTTCCTCAAAGTGAAAAGCTTGAGCCATGGATATTCAGTGACCTGTTCAAAGTTGAACGCAGTACGTCCCTTGCGACTATAACGCTTGCTGAAGCATTGACAAAAGTGAATATTAATTATATAGACTGGTTCAAAACCGACACACAGGGAACTGACTTGCGACTATACAATACCCTTCCTCAGGGAGTTTCTGCACAGATACTGGCAGCCGAATTTGAACCTGGTATTATGGACGCCTATGCGGGTGAGGACAAGCTTTTCCAGGTTATGCAGGAAATGCATAAAAATGATTTCTGGTTGTCTTCGATGGAGGTGAAAGGTGTTCAACGACTGAAAAGCAATTATGCAAAGGAGCTTGGAATGGGAACTATAAAAAGGGTCATCAGAAAATCCCCAGGCTGGGCCGAAGTAACTTACCTTCGCCTGCCAATAGTGATCGCTCAACGGCAATTCTTAATGCTTTACATCTTTGCATTGATCGAACGGCAATATGGTTTCGCTTTAGAAGTTGCAGACAAAGCACTGGAGAAATTTCCGGATAATATTTTCCAAGACTGCCGGAATACGGTCTTAAAAAAAATAAAATCAGACAGATGGAAGATTCCATTTATCATTTTCAAAAGACAGGTAAAAAAAATCCTACCAGGCATTGATGACTAATTTTTGCAGTTTATTTGATTCGAATTACCTAACCCGTGGATTGGCACTGTACGAATCACTTGAAAAATCCTGCCCTTCCTTTCATTTATTCGTGATTGCATTTAATGATGATTGTTACCATTACCTGAAAAATTCCGGCATTAGGCATATTACTCCAATTTCACTGAAAGAATTTGAAGATGAAGAGTTATTGCAGATAAAACAAACACGCTCTGCGGCTGAATACTGCTGGACATGTACGCCTTCGGTTATTTTATTCTGTCTGAAGAAATTTAATCTGCCCTCCTGCACGTACGTGGATGCAGACATGATCTTTTATGATGATCCCCGGTTATTGCTGGATGAAATGGGAACTGCGTCAATATTGATCAGTGAACACAGGTATTCAAAAGAATATGATCAGAGTGCCACGCATGGAACATATTGCGTTCAATTCATGTTTTTCAAAAATGACCGAGCGGGTATCGAAGCTTTACAATGGTGGCGTGAGCGTTGCCTCGAGTGGTGTTACAGTTACCCGGAAGATGGAAAATTCGGCGACCAGAAATATCTCGATGACTGGACCGCGAGATTTAAAGGAGTACATGTTCTGCAACATCAAGGGGGTGGACTAGCACCCTGGAATGTTCAGCAATTCATGTTTACGAGTGATAATGCCCGGATTGTTGTTACAGAGAAAAAAACCGGCAAATCGAATCCGCTCATTTTTTTTCATTTCCATGGCCTGAAATTCTATTCGGATCACACTGTTTCATTAAGCGGACCCCTGTATGAAATGGACGAGGATGTTAGAAAACTAATTTACTTCCCCTACATTAAAAAACTGATCGGCATAGAAGCACAATTAAAAAATAATGGAGTCTTATTCAATACAAGTGGCGCCAGAAGCCCGGCGCCATCTAAGTGGAATGTTTTTATGGAATACCTTAAATTCTTTGCCATTCTTGTGCTCAAGGGTAAGGCTTCACCCTTCTTTCTGAAATACTATAATTTTAAAAAACATCACCATCTTTACAACACAAATCTTTTCAAATAGAATATGGCTTACCAGATAGATCTTAAGACTTTTACAGACAAAAGAGGTAATCTTACGGTTATTGAAAAAGTAGTTCCCTTTCAAATAAAGAGAATATTTTACATCTACGGTGTGGATGATTCTATACGCGGTGGGCACCGCCATCATATAACTATTCAGGCTGCTATTTGCATACAGGGAACCTGTTATATCCATAGTAACGACGGTAAGGAAAAAAGTCTTTTTGTGCTGGATCAACCTAATAAGTGCCTGATACTTGAACCGCAGGATTGGCATACAATGGATCATTTTTCAAAAGATGCAATTCTGATGGTATTGGCATCGCACTATTTTGATGAAAAAGATTACATATTTGAACCCTACAAACAATGATTGATTACGAAAATTTAGGCAGAGCAAATCATGTATTATTTGATGAGTACCGGGAGGCTTTCAACAAGGTACTCGAAAGTGGTTGGTATATTTTAGGAAATGCAGTAAAGCAATTTGAGAACGAATTTGCCCAGTATAACCAGAGTCGATTTTGTGCCGGGGTAGCAAATGGCCTGGATGCGTTGATACTGGCATTAAAAACTTTTCAATTTGAAAAGGATGATGAGGTGCTGGTTCCTTCAAACACTTATATCGCTACCATTTTGTCCATTTTACACAACCAGCTAAAGCCGGTATTAGTAGAGCCAGATATCCGTACCTATAATATCGATCCTGTAAAGATCCAGGAAAAAATAACTCCTCGGACAAAGGCAATTATGGTGGTTCATTTATACGGGAAAAGCTGTGAAATGGATACTATCATGTCAATCGCCAATCAATACCATTTAAAGGTAGTTGAAGACTGTGCGCAATCGCACGGAGCAACTTACAAGAATATACGTACAGGAAATTTCGGACATTTTGGAGCCTTTAGTTTTTATCCCACAAAAAACCTGGGTGCTATCGGCGATGCAGGAGCGTTAACAAGCAATGACCCGGCATTACATGAGAACATACTTACTTTGCGCAACTACGGCTCTCAAAAAAAATATTATAATGAGCAGATCGGTTTCAATTCAAGGCTGGATGAATTACAGGCTGCCTTGTTATCTGTAAAACTAAAACGGTTGGATGTTTTGACAGAACATAAAAGAAAACTGGCAAAGCATTACCAACAGGAATTAAAGGATGATTTTATTAAACCGCACATTCATTCCGACTATTATGACGTTTATCATATATATAATATCCGTCACCCGAAACGTGATGAACTAAAGGAATACCTGCTTAGGCATGGCATTAAAACTGAAATTCACTACCCGGTTGCTCCGAACAGGCAAAAGGCAATGATAGGCATCCTGGATCGTCAGCCAACACCCATAGCCCAGGAAATCCATGATACTACATTAAGTCTCCCGATATCCTATTTTCATTCTGAGGCAGATATAGTATCCATCATTGACATTATGAACAAATTTTGATATCATTCAGGCAGATTACTAATTTCCAGTTGTGTATCCCGCAAACTCTCCAAATACAGAAATCAGTATTGATCCTGCGATCAGGTTCAATAAATACCTGCCGGTTGCTATCCTGTATTTTTTCCTGAATAGTTTTTTACTGCCGCATGGATTGCTGTATACAACGCTGCTAACACCGGTATTTATTATCTGGCTGTATAAATATCCTTCCTTTAAGTATGTGTGGTATTTTTTTCCTTTTATCGCACTATTTGTAACGGTGCATTTGATTAACGGGGTAAATATTAAGTCCTACGCCATATCATTTTTCCTGCTGTTTTCTGTATATGTATTTGCCGTTGCTTTTCATCGCTTTCTAAAAGAGTGCAACTCATTAAGAAGCATCTACCGAAATATTCTGGTTATTAATTCAGCATGTGTGATCATGGCTTTGATCGCACTGGTTATTCCTTTTCTTACGTCTGCCTTTTGGCATATAGGATCAATTTCCAGTGGTATTGAGAGTATGAAAAGGCTGAAATTACTTACTTATGAAGCTTCTTATTATTCCACTCTCTTAGCACCCGTGGCCCTGTATTATTATCTTAAATTAATAATCCTAAAACTTCCCAATCCGTATATAGTTGCATTTCTACTGTCCGTGCCATTGATACTCTCTCTGTCATTCGGAGTGCTGTTAGCTTTAGCACTTTCACTATTATTAACATTGCTGGCCGGTTTCAGGACTTTTTTTCCTAATAAAAATTTACCGGTATATATTATAATCTCCGGAATTATTCTGATCGTCCTCTTCATCACATTTGTTCAATTGTTTCCCGGAAATGTTTTGGTTCAACGTTTAAATAATGTATTGGCTGGTACTGACACATCATTTAGAGGAAGAACAACAGATTCATTTTTCCTGGGTTTTGAAGTGGCGAGCCTAAAAAACCTGTGGTTTGGAGTCGGTCCCGGCCAGGTGAAGGAAGTAGGCCTGGATATATTTCGTGATTTTTATGATTATGATGCCTTTCTGCGGGAAAATGTAAGAATCCCAAACTCACTAGGCGATACACTGGCAACATTCGGCATTATTGGAGTAGCGATCCGTATGTTCGCAGAAGTCTATTTATTTTTTAAAACCAGGGTCTGGTCGAATTATTACAGATTGAGTCTGTTCCTTTTTATTTTCATTTATCAATTTACCGGAAGCTATCTTACTAATATAGCTGAGTATGTTATCTGGATACTCGCATTTCATCGAGGTCTTTTCACCGAATTTGATAAAGTTGCTTTTAAAGTAAACAGCATTTCAATATCCCGAAAAGATCCGCAATCGTGAAAATTCTTTTTATATCACGGTCCACCTTGTTTAAAGATAAAGGCGGCGACACCGTTCAGGTTCAAAATACTGCCAGCTATCTTAGAAAAATCGATGTTGAAGTTGACATCAGGCTCTGTAATGAGCAAATTGATTATGCTATATATGATCTGATCCATTTTTTTAATATTATCAGGCCGGCAGATATCCTTCGCCACATAGAGCAATCTAAAAAACCTTATGTGGTATCGACGATCTATGTTGACTATTCCGAATATGAAAAGAAAGCGAGGCAGGGTATTTCGGGACTTTTATTTAAGATGGTTCCAGGTGATGCGATCGAGTATACAAAAGTGATCGCAAGATTTCTGGTGAATGGAGAAAGAATTATAAGTCCCTCGTACATTTTATTAGGACAAAGCAGATCAATTAAAAAGATCATGAGGGAGGCTGCCATGTTATTACCTAATTCGGCAAATGAATATCGAAGACTGGTGAGCCATTATAAAATAAAAACCCGTTTTGAAGTAATCCCGAATGCTGTTGATCCGGTATTGTTTAGCAGCGATTCCGGATCGTGGTTGCATGATCCTGATTTAATAATTTGCGCCGGCCGGATAGAAGGAAGGAAAAATCAACTCAATCTCATTAAAGCCTTGCACAATACCCGCTTCAAATTGGTTATTATTGGCTCGGCTTCACCCAATCAGTCAACATATTTCGAGGCTTGTAAAGAAGCTGCCGGATCTAACGTTTCATTCGTTGGCAACTTGCCGCAGCAGGAACTGATCAGCTATTACCAGCGTGCAAAAGTTCATGTGTTGCCGAGCTGGTTTGAAACAACCGGGTTGAGCAGCCTGGAAGCTGCTGCCATGGGTTGTAATATTGTAGTAACCCCTAAGGGAGATACGGTAGAATATTTTGAAAATTATGCTTTTTATTGTGAGCCGGATTCAGTGCATTCTATCTTTGAGGCCATTGAAAAAGCTTCGTTGGCGCCGTACGACGAAGCTCTGAGACATAAAATCTTTACTCGGTATACCTGGTTACAAGCCGCGGCTAAAACCAAAGCAGCCTATCAGGAAATAATGCAAAGGAATTCATGAAAATCGGAATCATAGGTACAAGAGGCATACCCAATCAATATGGGGGATTTGAGCAATTCACTGAATTTATTGCTCCTGCCCTCGTGAAACGAGGACATGACATGTATGTTTACAATTCCTCCCTTCATCCCTACAAAGAAAATTCATGGAAAGGAGTTCATCTGATTCCTTGTAGTGATCCTGAAAACAGGATCGGTACGGTCGGACAATTTATATACGATCTGAATTGCATTCTTGATGCCCGGAAGAGAAATTTCGACGTGATCTTACAACTCGGGTACACAAGTAGCAGCATTTGGTCATTTCTTTTTCCCAAAAGAACGGTTGTAGTAACCAATATGGATGGATTGGAATGGAAACGAAGCAAATATTCAAAACCGGTACAACAGTTCCTGAAAAAAGCAGAAAAATGGGCGGCTTTTTATAGTGACAAGCTAATTGCAGACTCAAAAGGAATTCAGGATTATCTTTTGGAAAAATATCGCAAACATTCAGATTTTATTGCTTATGGCGCCAGTCTATTCAATGATCCAAACGAATCAGTACCTGGAAAATATGGAGTTGATCCCTATTCTTATAACCTTTTAATAGCAAGGATGGAACCGGAAAATAATATTGAAACGATATTGAAAGGATTCCGCCAATCATCTGTCAGAGAAGTTCTGCTACTGGTTGGAAATCATTCAAACTCTTTTGGCACTCAATTAAAACAACAGTACCAGAATGAACGGATCAGGTTTCTGGGCCCTGTTTATGACCTTGATCAATTGAATGATCTGCGTCATTTTTCGCACTTTTATTTTCATGGCCATTCAGTGGGCGGAACTAATCCATCTCTGCTTGAAGCGATGGCGTCAAATGCATTGATTATTGCCAATGACAACGTTTTCAATCGCGCTGTTCTGGAAGAGGATGCGTTTTATTTTTCAACCCCGGATGATATCACGAAAATTCTAAACACTGATGTTCAGAAAGACAGTTATAAGAGTTTTATAGAACGGAACAGGGAAAAGATCAGGGATCTTTATTCATGGGAATATATAACAGATCTACTTGAAAAAAGTCTTAAGGACGCCACGATTCATCATTGATTTAATGAAATGATCCCATTTATCAATACCATAAGACTGTTTTTACTTTACGCGATAGTGATTACCATCGTAATCTCAAAGTTGAACCTCAACAGCATCTGTATTGTGTTGTTAATTCTCACCTGGCTTATAGAAGGCAATTTCAAATCCAGGTGGAGGTCGTTAAAAAAAGATAAGCTCTTCATTGCCTATACCCTTTTTCTGGTTATTCAGTTAGCAGGAATTACCATGAGCGAAAATTTTAAGGATGGGTGGAAGGATTTGGAAAGTAAACTGGGTTTTATTGCCCTGCCTTTGGTATTTTGCTCGAGCGGTTTTGTTGATAGAGACATGCGAAAAAAGGTAATGCTTGTTTTTAGCATTAGCCTGACTATCGCCGCACTGTTTTGTATTTGTGCAGCCGCTTTGCGGTATGCTGCTTCTCAGGATACAATTGTATTTTTTTATCATGAGCTGGTGAGTCCCTTAGACCATCACGCTGTATATTTTAGCGTGTACATGTTTATCAGCCTGGTTTTTGTGATGGCTGATCTGGCAGATTCCTCCTGGCTTAAAAAGAATCGATTTCTGCATGTTCTCTGGATCCTGTTTTACCTGCTGTTTATATTCTTTCTGTCATCCAAAATGGTTTTATTGGTGACAGCCTTGTACCTTATTTATTGGTTCATCCGGTCAGAAACACACATTAAAAGCAGATTTTCAAGAAATCTTATTGCCGGCATTTCGATACTACTGATCGTGGTGGCGATTTCAGTAACTGACAACCCTGTGAAAAAAAGATTTGCTGATCTGAAAGGTGATATTGAATTGTTGTCATTAAACGAATACAATGACGCGATGTATTTCAATGGATGGCAATTCCGTTTATTGCTCTGGCGGTTTACGTATGAAATTATTCGTGACCGCAAAGCATGGATAACGGGCGTGGGTCCTTCAAACGATCAGGCAGCTCTTCAAAAGAAATATCTCGATATGGGATTGTACGGTGGCCTCGCCAGCCGTGGCGACCGTGGATACCTGGATTTCAACTGCCACAATCAATTTCTGCAGTCATTCCTTGAATCAGGAATTCCCGGACTACTCGTTTTCATCGGTTGGTGCTGGATATTTATTCAAAAAGTGATACGCAAAAAACAAGCGGTCCTATCCTGGATGACCATCATCATTTTTGCCTTCTTTTTTATTGAATCTGTATTTGAACGACAATACGGAATGATCCTGACCACGCTTTTTCCTTTAATGTATCTGTACACGACAAAACCCGTGAACCAAAAATCTCAATGATATGACTTCTTCATTTTGGAGAACCGGGAGCGATACATTTTAACTATAAAATGCAGACGAATACGGGTAAGAAATTTTGGAATTGCAATGGCCAGAATGTGTTTATAAAAATACAACTGGTTCAGAAATTTTTGGTTTGCGAGGTATTTGTTCTTTATAGCAAGGGTTTCCTTCACACCCATCATCCATTTAGCATCACTAAACCCTCCCCACCTCATATTGGCCAATACATGTGGCACATGTACAAACCTGCTGCCATTTACTTTTAAGCGCAATAACATATCATAGTCCATCGCGCATTTAAAAGATTCATCGAAGAGGCCTAAATTCTCGTAACATGTTTTTCTTACAAAAACAGTAGGATGATTGAGCGTCATTTCATGCTCAAGCAATGCATGATCACCTTTCACGATAAAATCTACTTCATCATTATTCCATAATCTCAAATCGCCATATATAATATCCGCCTGGTTACCATTTGCTATCACCATTTCAATAGCATTTTTTTCATACCAGTCGTCGGCATTCAAAATTCCGATAAATGTGCCGCTTGCCATTTTGATACCTTTGTTAAATGCGTCACTGATCCCCCTGTCTTTTTCAGAAATGAACTTATGCACCTTTTCGCGGTAATGATTGATAATGGAAATTGTATTATCTGTTGAGCCTCCATCAACAATAATGTATTCGATATTCCGATAGCTTTGATGAAGCACACTCAATATAGCCTGCTCGACATATTTTTCTCCGTTATAGACGATCGTGATTATTGATACCAATGGCTGAATCATGGTGTTTTGCAAAATTGCCTGCAAATTAATTATTCTCAGCAATAACATCTATTTGATCACATACGTGACCCAAATCTGAATGAATGCGGGTTTCAGTATTATTTATTTATTTTGCAGCCATTCAGAACAATATGTATGAAACAGGTTCTAAATAACATCGTAGTTCGAAGAGTCAGTGATTTGCTTTTAAGTCCAATTACACTCCTTAGCGCAGTGTGGTTTAAATATATCAGGAGCACTACGAGACAACAAATGCCCCTCAGCGAGCAAATCTTTATGAAAGTGGGTGTGCTCCCGGTAAATGATCATTATTATCAACCTTTGGTAAACCCTTCCAAAACACTTACCCGGGAATTGGGCGAGAAGCGAAATCTTAAAGGAATTCAATGGAATATTAATGAACAACTGGATCTGCTCAATCATTTTCAGTTCGTGGAAGAGCTATCCCTGCTACCCCGGGATAGAAAAGATGCTGCGGAACATCAATACTATTTAAATAATCCTTCATTTCTGGCAGGAGACGGTGATTATTGCTACAATATTATCAGACATTTCAAACCCGGCATGATCATCGAAATCGGTTGCGGCTATTCGACCCTCATTTGCATGCAGGCAGAAAAGAAAAACGAACAAACAGGTTCTGCACCTGCAAAACATATTTGTGTAGAACCCTATGAAATGCCCTGGCTCGAAAAACTACCTGTTGAAGTTATCAGAAAAAAGGTTGAGGATATTGATGTTGGATTTTTCTCTACTCTGGAAGCAAACGATATTCTCTTTATTGATTCCTCACATATGATAAGGCCACAGGGCGATGTATTATTCGAATTCCTTGAAATACTCCCTGTTTTAAAACAAGGAGTTCTTGTTCATATTCATGATATTTTTACTCCGCGCGATTATCCGAAGGAGTGGGTCATTGATAAACACTGCTTGTGGAATGAGCAATATTTACTGGAAGCATTTTTAAGTTTTAATCAACAATTCCGCATACTTGGAGCAGTGAATTTTCTGAAACATAACCATCCAAAAGAATTGGGCGCAAAATGTCCCAACACTGCAAAAATACCCGACGATGAACCAGGATCTTTCTGGATGATAAGGAATTAAAGAGTTATTCTTCAATAGGCTTCCTTTGTTACTGAGAGTATAACTTATTGTTTAATCCAGAAGTTATTAAATTACGTTATGAAAATACTGTTCACCTATCTGAAACCATATAAATGGATGGTGGTATTAACACTGTCTCTTGCTGCTATAAATACGGGTTTCTCCCTTGTCGATCCCATTATATTCGGAAAACTCGTAAAGCTTGCCTACGATCATCAAAAAACACCTGCCGGCTCTTATACATGGCCTAATTTTCTCTCGACCTTACTGATGTTGTTGTTGGCTTCTATCGGGGTAGCCATGGTAAGCCGGATAGCCAAAAACTTCCAGGACTATTTTTTAAACGTGATCATACAAAAATTCGGCGCTAATGTTTTCACCGACGGATTGAAACATGCCATGAAATTGCCCTACCAGGAATTTGAAGATCAACGGAGCGGAGAAACTTTGAGTGTTTTAACCAAAGTACGCAGCGATACAGAGAAATTCATGAGCTATTGCATCAACGTGTTATTCGGTATCATTATAGGCGTGGTGTTCATTTCTGTGTATGCAGCAAGCATCCATCCCACCCT
This sequence comes from Chitinophagaceae bacterium, assembly GCA_014379345.1. Lineage (GTDB taxonomy): Bacteria > Bacteroidota > Bacteroidia > Chitinophagales > Chitinophagaceae > Flavitalea. The sequence continues at coordinate 67,934 of JACMLY010000137.1, read as the reverse complement.
TCCGTTGGTTTATTTCGGGGGGATCATTATGCTCGTCATCATCACCAATTTGCTTAGCAAAAAAATAAAGATCATTCAGAAAACAATTGTAAAACAAACAACTGCCCTTGCAGGATCGACTACCGAATCATTGCGCAATATAGAATTGGTAAAAAGTTTAGGATTGACTAACCAGGAGGTGAATCGCTTAAATAAAAACACTTTTAAAATATTAGGTTTTGAGCTCACCAAGGTGAAAAAGATCCGGAGCATCAGTTTTATACAGGGAACTTTTATTAATACGTTGAGACAGGTTATCCTTTTTATTTTAATGTGGCTGGTATATAGAAATGTGATGCCGGCCGAAGAACTGGTCACCATGCAGATTTTCTCCTTCTTTGTATTTGGACCATTGCAGGAAATAGGGAATATACTTTTATCTTATCGTGAAGCGGAAGCATCTCTCAATAATTTTAATAACCTGATGACAAAGCCTCCCGAGTTACAACCTGTTCATCCCAAACACCTCGGTGAAATAAAAACACTTGAATTTGTACAGGTTGGTTTCAAACACCAGACTGCCCAGCAAAAAGCCATTGATAATATCGATTTTTCTGTAGACATCGGTGAAACAATTGCCTTTGTAGGTCCTTCCGGTTCGGGAAAAACTACTTTAATGAAATTGCTTGTTGGATTGTATCGCCCGCAACAAGGTAAAATATTGTACAACGGCATTGATGAAACTTCCATCAACTTCGATGATCTGCGAAACCAGATAGGATTTGTAACCCAGGATACACAACTTTTTTCCGGCACCATCAGGGAAAATTTAACTTTTGTAAACCCATCCGCCACAGATGAAGATCTGAATGAAGCATTGACCAGAGCCTCCTGCCAGAACCTTCTTACGAGGGCCGAAAAAGGACTTGACACAACCATTGGCGAAGGCGGTTTGAAATTATCGGGCGGAGAAAAACAACGGATATCAATTGCCAGGGCGTTGTTACGCAAGCCGCGATTGCTTCTTTTTGATGAAGCAACTTCTGCCCTTGATTCTTTGACAGAGGAAGAAATTACCACAACCATCCGGCAGATTTCTTCTTCACGCAACCAGATAACCATTCTTATAGCTCATCGTTTGTCTACTATTATGCATGCCGACCGGATATACGTGTTGGAACAGGGAGAAATAGTTGAGACAGGTTCGCACAACACCCTTTTACAGGAAAAAGGTTTGTATTACGCTATGTGGAGGCAACAGATAGGGGAAAGAAAGAGTAGTAGCGCAACGCCACCTGAACAAACACTTCAGGTTTCAGATAAAAAAGAACCGGTTTCTTAAATAATAACCAGTAGCATTTTTGCCGAAGATCAATTATTCAATATCATGCGGGCATTATCTGTAATTATCATCACCTTCAATGAAGAAAAAAACATAGGAAGATGCATTGATTCGGTAAAAGAAATTGCCGATGAGATCGTTATTCTCGATTCCTATTCTACAGATAATACCCTTGAAGTTGCCAGAAACAGGGGCGCAGTGATATTTCAGCAAAAATTTCAGGGCTACGGACCTCAAAAAAATGCGGCTTTGCAACTTTCCAGTCACGACCTGGTGTTGAGCCTGGATGCAGACGAAGCCCTTAGCAATACGCTGATCCGGGAAATTCAGACCGAAAAAAGAATTTCAGGGCATGAAGCGTATATGATGAACCGCTGTACAAACTATTGTGGAAAATTCATTCGGCATGGCTCCTGGTATCCCGATAAAAAGATCAGGCTATTCAGTAAAAAAATCGCTAAATGGAATAATGAAATGATCCACGAAAGAATCGAAATGCTACCCGACACAAGAATTAAACAGCTCAGTGGCGATATTCTCCATTACTCTTTTAACAGCATTGCCGAGCATGTTGCGCAGAATAATAAATTCAGCACCATCTCTGCAGAAACATCGTTTAAAAACGGACGTCGTACCAACCTGTTCAAAGTAATTGTACATCCCTCCTGGGCATTTTTGCTATCGTATATACTGAAACTTGGATTTATTGATGGGTTCTACGGCTTTATCGTTGCAGTAAATATTTCACATCTTACTTTTATGAAACATACGAAGCTGATGACCCTTCAACGCGCCTTGAAAATAAAATCAGGGTAGGGTATAAAGATTAATAAAGGCTTAAATACTAGCTTCGCGGAATGAATACAGATACAGAAGGCGGAAAGAAGGGCAAGCCAAATTTTTTTTGGAGTGTATTCACGATGAAATGCCCGAGGTGCCGGAGAGGAAAGATGTTTACAAATAACAATCCCTGGAATTTAAAGAAGGTCTTATCCATGTACGATCGTTGCCCCGAATGTGCTCAGCCCTACGAGCTGGAGGTTGGGTTTTGGTATGGAACCGGGTTTGTAAGCTACGGACTATCAATTGTGCTAACGATTGTCAGTTTTGTTGCATGGTATATTTTCATTGGAATGTCAGTGAGGGACAATCGCTTTTTCTGGTGGATGGGAATAAATATCGGCTTGCTGATTGTGCTGCAACCCTGGTTAATGCGAATGAGCAGGGTTATCTATGTACACTTTTTTGTTAAGTACGATTCAAATTATAAAAATACTTCCGTGAAAACATTCGACTACAACTCGGAAGGATATAGCAAGAAAACATCTACTGATTAGTACCTTCATTTTCTTCCCGTACCCGCAAAATATCACCAAAGAAGTTTGATTTTGTCAATTCCTCCATGTCCATCAGCTCAACTTCCAGGGCCCGCATACTAAGAGTGATCTCAACCAATGAGAGTACGAGGGATAACATGAAACTCATCATGCTAAATGCAAATATCCAATAGCTGGCTTGTTCCCATCCCCTGAAAATACAGTACATACATACAACACAAAATAAAAAACTTACCACACCGGAGCCCTGCATGGACCGGATCAAGCGAATACGGGCACGAAGGCTTTTTATTTGCGTAACGATATGCTTTTGATCGGGATCCTGTTTGTATTTATCATGCAGTTTACGAATAAGACTTGCCAGCGCAAGAAAACGATTGGTATACGCCAGCATCAATAGTGAAATAGCCGGGAATAATAAAGCAGGTGTGGTGATGGATAGTTCCATTCAGAAAAAAATTATTGCCAAAATTACGGGTAAAAAAAAGAAGCCCCGAAAAATCGGGGCCGCTGTAGTTTTATGAATAAAGGTTAGTAAGCATATAACGCAAAAATTGCAGGATTAGTATAGATGCTCAATTTGGTGTAAAAGACAAAGGTATATTTACTTTGACGCTGAAATTTCTGCCCATGTTATAGACGCCGTTCCTTCCTGTAACGATGTTCCCGGCTGCATATTTCAACCGGCTTAAATGATTTTGATAGGCAACGTCGCCAATATTCAAAGCATTTAGATAAATGCTGGCGACCACTTTATTTTTTTTCGTCATTATATCCGTTCCGATACCGGCATTGAACAGGGTGTAGGCGCCCGTTTCCGTTTCGGTATTATACCCGGTGAACGCATTACTTTGCCTGAATGTATTATCCAATTCAGCCTTGAGTGAAAGGTTGCGGATGAATTTGCCTTGCTGAAAAAAATCGGCTCTGATCTCTGAGATCAATCTTGCAGCCGGGATAAAAGGAATATTTTTTGTTCCTTCAACAGACTTCTTAAAAACCCCTCTTACGTATGAAAAACTGTTTTCAATATGCAGCCAGTCTAACGGATGCGGATGGATATCAAATTTTAATTCCAGGCCAGCCAGCTTCGCCTTTCGCTGATCGAACTGAAATGCGGGTGTCATCGAACCGTTTACGTCGATCGCAGAATCACCGCCGGCATAGGAAATCAATTTCCTGTAAAAAATGAAATTGTTGATGTCATTGTGAAAAAAACCTGCTTCCATTGAAATATGTTCCGAGCTCAGTTCAAAACCGCCGTCCAATTGCAAGCTGGTTTCGGATTTAAGATTTTTATCCCCATACTCATACCTGTTAGAGCCCTCGTGTGCCCCGTTAGAAGCTAACTCGGGGATATTAGGCGCCCGAAACCCCCTTGCTGCATTTAGTTTAATCGTTACCATGCTTGAGGGTTGGATGGTAAACCCGATACTGCCGGAAACATTGGAGAAATTTTTATTGAATGCCACAAACTTCAGATCGCTGCCTTCAAAAAAAGATTTAGAACTCAAACTCCGGTGATCATACCGTACGCCTCCACTCATGGAAAGGTTTCCCCATGTTTTTTGCAGGTACATGAAAGCACCGATATCGAATAATGAATACTGAGGGATCAAAACTTCCTCTCCTTTATTCTTGTTGTTTTGCGACAATCCATTCAACCCAATAGAGGTTCGCCAAGAATTTTTTTCCGCTAAATGATAAATGCCGGAAAGGGTGATCGTTTTTAGATCGAAATACAACTCCTTCTCCGACGGATCATCTGCGTTACCAAACTCGATGCGTTGGTTGCGTTGATATGCGGCATTAAAGGTGAGTCGAGCATTGCCGATGTTAAAACTATTATCCCCGGCAATTTTAAAGTGTTTGATATCCTGCCTGGGTATCTGAGGAATCGTGCTGTTAAAGTCAGCTTTCGAAGGCAACCCTTCCAGGCCACCAGGGAGGGGCTTAACAAATTGTCCATTATCGTTACGATCGCCTTCTACAATTCCAACACTTTGATGAAAACGACTGAAGAGGATATGAGTATAACCCCAGTTTCCATTGTATCCAACATAGCCACCAAAATTCTTCTCATTGAATTTTGAATTATAAACCCTTCCGTCATATCTGTTTTCATAATCAGCTGCTGCTTTCAATGATCCGTAAGCATTCCAGTTAAAGCCATTCTGATTGCCGGCAATATTTCCCCCGATGCCGCGCAGGCGGTTATTTGTCTGATAATTTGATATGATATTACCACGCACGGTTCCATCGGGAACTGGAACATTTGTAATGATATTGATCACTCCAGCCATGGCATCACTTCCATAACTAAGGGAAGCCGGACCTTTGAGGATTTCAATTTTGCTAACGCTGTATTCATCAATTTCAATTCCGTGTTCGTCGCCCCACTGCTGCCCCTCCTGTCTCACACCGTCGTTCAGAATAACCACGCGGTTGTATCCTAAGCCTCTGATCACCGGCTTGGAGATGGCCGGACCGGTAGATAATTGTGCAATACCCGGGCTTTTACTGATGGCATCCACAATATTTACCGACACGTTTTTGAGCAGATCCTGTCTCCTGATTATTGTAATGGGTGTAGGAATACGTTTAGCCTGGGTGGCAGAACTAACTCCCGTAATTACTACCGCATTACGCTCGGCCACTTCGGGATACAATGCAAACTCTCTTTGAATATCGCCCCGCATGTCCACATATTCAGAGACGGTGGAATATCCAACAAATGAAATCTCGACCAGGTGACGGCCGGGAGGTATATTTTTCATTGTGAAACGGCCATCACTATTAGTAGCCACTCCCGCTTTTATATCGCTTATATAAATTGAGGCCCCCTGCAGGGGCATGTCTGATGCGGCCTGGATAACTCTGCCTGAAAAACCAGTTCTTATCCTTTTTTGTGACGAATCCGCAACCGGGGAGGATTGCTGCGCTTTTATGCCGTAAACAAAACCCAGTAAAAAAATAATATGGAGACAAATCTTTTGCATACAATATTTTGAATTATACTCATTCGCAATAGTCTTTTATCAAATAAGCTGGTTATCCGAAAACATATAGAAATAGAAAATGGAAAACACCGTTTGTTTTCGTAAACCAACAAACTATGCGAAGGAGGGCGGGCCTCTTAACTCAAAAAAGAATTGATGCAGGAACTTATAAGAAGTAAAAAAGAGATTTATACCAATACTAAAATTCGAAGGCAGAACTATTTGCAGTTCGTTGTGCTGCTCCACAAATGGAGATTGTGCCACAAGATTTTCATCATCGCAGTTAAACCGGTCTTTGCTGACCCACGATGTACCTTTTTCCTTGCCTTGTACATGCTGGTGATGAGTAAGCACATCATGCAATACCTGCTTAGGTGTAATGCCGATAGCAAAAACACATAACAGAAATCCACTGATAATGCCTTTTATGATCTGGAATGATTTCAAAATATGCTACGAAGTTGCAAATTAATAATTTTATTTCGCAGTTTTGTTGCAATATTTTATCGCAGCGATTTTTATCGGGATTTTAGCATAGAGCGTACCTGCTGCAAACTGCCATTCTGCAGTCGGGCGTAATAAACACCTGCAGGCAATCCGAAACCGTCGAAAGGCAGTGTATAAGTGCCGGGAACATAATCTCTATCGCCTAATACCCTGATCACTCTGCCGAGTTGATCTATAACCTGTATCAACGTATGACCACCCTTGGTGCGGAAGGTTATGGAAGTGGTTTGTACAAAAGGGTTAGGGTGATTAATGATCAATTCATCACCGGCGCGTCTCAATATCTCATCAGGAGCATCCTGATGGCAGGCGGTATTAACACATAGAGGCACCTCCTGGAAATTCTTCAGCATCACGGTTTGAAGGTCTGTATCATTGACGCAGAACCATTGTTTTAACAAAGAGGCATAGATGCTTCTGAAATCATATTGATAGGGAATATTATCATTCACCGTTGCATTGACCGGAAGGGCCGGATTTTTGCCTGTAATATCCGATTTCACATGAGCTCCAAATACAAACAAAGGAGCTGCCGCGCCGTGATCAGTGCCCGAACTCGAATTGGATTTGATTCTGCGGCCAAATTCGGAAAAAGTCAGACCAATTACCCTGTCTTCTACGCCCAATCCTTTCAGATCGTCCATAAAAGCTTTTATGGCATCTGATATCCGGAGCATCAGATTTGCATGAGTACCCGTGGTGGTATCCAAGGTATTGACCTGGCTGGAATGGGTGTCGAAACCGCCAGTACTTGCCATATAAATGCGGGTCTTTAAACCACCCTTCACAAGGCGGGCAATAATTTTTAATTGTGCAGCCAGGTCATTGTTGGCGGGGTAAACAGCTTGTGCGGGCACGGCCGATGCTGCATTTTTAATAACCGCTGCATATTGCTGGGTCTGCTGGGTCACCGACCGTATGTATTTTAATTCCTTCCCCCAGGGTGTTGCGGGCACGGGATCATCAACGCCTGAAATAAAATTATAAAAGCTATTTGGGTCGCTGATGCTCATTCCCATATTAACTGCAGGCCCCTGCAGCGTCAATGATGTGATCGAACCGATCTGTATCGCAAGCGGATGCGGCATTTGCGTATTCGGGTAACCGTTGGGAAAATTGGGATACTCTACATTCAGATATCTCCCCGTCCATCCGCTTGTTAAAACATCACCAAAATCGGATGCACTCATCCAAATATCGGTTGCCCTAAAATGTGAGAAGCTTGGAGTTGGATATCCTACCGCCTGAACAATATTTAGCTTGCCCTCATTGTACAGGGTCTGCATTCCCTTCATGCTTGGGTGCAAACCGGTAGCCAGCTGCCCGCTTAACGAAAGAATTTTATTTTGAGGGATAGCTATATTCTGCCTGGCATTATAATAATTTGAATAGAATTCTATCGGAATAACCATGTTCAATCCATCGTTGCCTCCATTTAGCTGTATAATCACCAATACTTTATCTGTGTCGGTCGTACCACCGAGTAAAGCCTGAACCAGTGCCGATTGAGCCGTATGAGCCTTCACGGAAAATCCGTTGATCAATGCCGGGAATGTAACCGTAGCAGGTAATGTCTGTTTAAAAAAATCTCTACGCTTCATAATGGCCTGTTTGAATTCAGGATAGCTGGTATTCAGCTAGGTTCATTAAATATTTCAACAGTGTTTGTAACCGGGTAAATACGATTTGATAGAGGGCTGTGTCGGCCGGGCTGGCAATATGGGCATTCCATGCATTACTCCAATAATAATCCTGGTCCTGATTGCTCAAAAGGATCTGTTTTTTTATTGTTTGTTTTGAGGCATCAGAAAGCGGAACCCTATACAAAATGTCAACAATATCACTGACTAATACATTTGGATCGGCGGGATTCGAAAATTTTTTTGCAAAGGCCACAGGGTCTATCTGTATGCGTTTGCCATTTCTTGAATAACCGGTAGTAACCAACTGATCGGTGTACCTGTTTCTTTTAGGCAGCGTATCTGAGTTGATCCATATTTCATAAAACTGCGGAACCTGGTAGTAAGCTGCCCATCCGGAAACACTGGGAGGATCGCCTACATTCTGCTGCATCAGGGAAGCCTGGTTCCGTACATGTTCCCACATGAAATAAGAGTTCACAATATCTGACGCCGGAGGAAAAACAATATTGAATTCGCGGCAAACGCTAACGGTCATGTCCAGTGGACTTTTAATCACACATCCATGGTTAAGCAAATCGAAAAAATGTTCGCTTTTAAGAAGTGCTGAAAGAACGGGTTTGATTTCCCAATTGCTGTTACGTAAAATTGCAGCCAATGGCTGAATGACGTTTGCTTCCGTCACCGGATCAATTGAATAATAACAAAACCAACGATACAATTTTCGAACAATAAACGCAGATACTTCTACATTTTTATTGAAGATCATATTCAGCATCGCATCAAGTTCAAGATCTCCTGCAGTATCACCTGCCTTACCGGCAACGATCGTGTTACTATAAAAAGAAGAGAATGTTTTGTTAGCCGTATCATGACGGTTAGCCTGGAAGAACGGTTTATTAGTATTGTTATCGATACGCCAGCCGGTCAATACACGTGCTGCCTGCTTTACATCATCCTCGGTGTAGGTCGGATTATTTTCCTTACCGATTGTAAATAATTCCTGCAATTCGCGGCTGTAATTTTCATCAGGGGCGGTATTCGTGTTCAGATAACCATTGAGGTAACGCAGCATTCCGGTATCGAGCGTAATCGCTCTCACGAATTGTTTGAAATTTCCCAATGCGTATTGGCGTAGAATCAAATTATTCTGGTAACACCATATGGCACGACCAATATCTACTGTTTCGGTTGAAAAATGATTGTGCCAGAATAAAACCATTTTTTCAAGGATATTTCTTTGCTGGTTGATCATTACACCCACCCACCAGCTTTTCAACGAATTGACCCTTCGGGAGTTTGCGGTCCCGTCGTTCGTGTTGGTGTCGACCCAGGTTGCCCCCGCAGCTACTGTGTACTCAGGATCATTCGCGGGTACATTGGTGTTGTCATAATTTTTAAGAGGGGGCGCGGGAGGCAACGCAGGAACAGTGAGTAATTCGTTCACTGATTCATTCATAGACCTTCCCCTAAAATAATCAACATCTGATTTTGTTGCACCAAACATTGTTCGTTTAAGCAAATGAACGACCTGCTGGGTGGTCCATAGACCTGCATATGGACTTAAACCAGAATAAATTTCACGAACTCCCGGAAAAGAATTCTCGTCGACATTATTTGATCGCTTACTTGCCGTAAGAAAATCCCTTCTGTCCATTAAAGCAGCATTAGTTAAGAATAGAAGACCATTTTAAAGTTAATAGGTTTAACCAGGATTAAAAAATGTATACTCTTTTTTTTGAGGAGAAAGAATCGGCCTTTCAAAAATTGCCTTTCTTAAAACACAAAGGATATGATTGCTAACAATCCGGACCGGAAAATCCAATTTTTTTAAAATTTGAAGAGCAACCTGAATTAATTGATATTCTCAATGATGCCGGCAATCCCCTGCCCTCCACCAACACAGGCTGTAACGATACCGTATTTTTTATTCAGTCTTTTCATATCCTGGGTAATCTGAATGGTTAGTTTACAACCGGTACATCCAAGCGGATGACCCAAAGCGATCGCTCCACCGTTGATGTTTACAATATCCGGGTTCAATGCAAGGTTCCGGATCACCGCGATAGCCTGGGAAGCGAATGCTTCATTCAATTCAACCAGATCGATCTGCCCCAGGTTCATCCCTGCCTGTTTTAAAACTTTTGGCACTGCTTCAACCGGACCAATTCCCATTACTCTTGGGTGCACGCCTGCAGAGCTGCAGGCTACCAATCGGGCAATTGGTTTAATTCCTAATTCTTTCATCATGCGCTCACCCATCACTACAACAAAGGCCGCCCCATCAGAAGTTTGGGAAGAATTGCCCGCGGTGACTGTTCCGTTGGCCGCAAATGCGGGCTTGAGTTTGGCCAAGGCCTCGGGATTGGTATCCCGGCGGGGCCCTTCATCGGTATTCACTTCATAAATGCGGGTTTTCTTTTTCCCTTTTTCATCAAGATATACCTCCGCCACATTGATCGGGAGAATGCCGGTTTTGAAATAACCGTTCTCTATGGCTTTGATGGCTTTTTGATGTGAATTGTACGAAAACTGGTCCTGTTCTTCACGGCTTACTCCGTAATCTTTTGCCACCGCTTCTGCAGTCAAACCCATACTGAGATAGTAATCAGGCTCCTCGCTTGCAATAGAATATGCCGGAACTGTTTTCCAGCCTGCCGTGGGAACCATACTCATGCTTTCCGTTCCCCCGGCAACAATACATTCAGCCTGTCCCATCCTGATCTTGGCAGTAGCAATAGCAATTGTTTCAAGGCCCGAGGCACAATAACGGTTTACCGTCATGCCAGGCACACTGTGCCCCAATGCCCGGGCGGCAATAATTCTTCCCACCTGCAAGCCCTGCTCCGCTTCTGGTACTGCATTTCCAACAATCACATCATCTACCTGCCTGGCCTCCAGCTGCGGAATGGATGCCAGCAATCCTTTGATAACATCAATGGCAAGATCATCCGGCCGGTAAAAGCGAAGTCCGCCACGTTTTGCCTTTCCAACCGCCGTTCTATAACCGGCTACTATGTATGCTTCCTGCATAAGTTCTATTTTATATTAAAAAATCGTGAATCCCGCCATATACTTCGTGCCTTGATGCCTTCGTGGCAAAAAGGGTTGCCACCAAGGCACTAAGACACAAAGAACTGTACTTTGATCTACAGGTTCTTTGTAATCCTTATCGCCGCGTCAGCAGAGGTTCACGAAGAACAAATCATTTATTATTTATAGTTTAAGAAAGTTGCATAAACAACTTTCTTACCCAAATTTAGGCGTTTTCAGGATTTAAAAAATCATAAAGTGCATCGCGTTATTAAAGCCTACTCTCCAGGCCTTATCTTCGCAATACCAATTATGTATCCACTTCTCCGCCGATTTCTTTTTTTGTTTCCAGCAGAAGGCGTTCATTATTTTGCTATGAATTGTTTTAGGTTGATCACCAAAATAGGTTTAAAAAAAGATTTTTTAAAGCATTTCAGTCATTATCCTGCATTACGCAGGGAGATTTTTGGTTTGCCCTTTACAAATCCCGTCGGTCTTGCGGCAGGCTTCGATAAAAATGCCTGTTATCTTGATGAATTGGAAGCCCTGGGTTTTGGGTTTATTGAGGTAGGTACTGTTACGCCAAAGCCACAAAATGGAAATGAGAAACCACGCTTATTCCGATTGCCGAAAGATAAAGCCATCATCAACCGTATGGGTTTTAACAACGATGGCGTGCATGCAGTGGCTAAAAGATTAAAGGAATGGAAACAAAAAGATAACCTGCGAAAAAGGGCAAATCATGATTTGATCATTGGCGGCAATATCGGAAAAAATAAATCTACCCCCAATGAAGATGCCTGGAAGGATTATGAGATTTGCTTCCGTGAATTGTTTGATGGCGTAGACTATTTTGTTGTGAATGTCAGTTCTCCAAATACACCAGGATTAAGGGAATTGCAGGAAAAAGATGCGCTGAGAAAAATCCTGTCCCATCTACAGGCGATCAACCTACAGCAACCGACACAAAAACCATTGTTACTAAAAATAGCCCCCGATCTCAACTGGAAACAAGTAGATGACGTGATCGATCTTGCGTTGGAGATCAAGCTGGATGGTTTAGTGGCCACCAATACCACCATCAGCCGTGAAGGGCTGCAAACACAAGAACCAAAACTCGAAGCAATTGGCGCGGGCGGACTAAGCGGGATCCCATTAAAAGTCCGATCCACGGAAATTATTCAATACATCTACCAAAAAACAAAAGGACTAATTCCGATCATTGCTTCAGGGGGAATCTTCACTGCCAGCGATGCAAAAGAAAAACTAGGAGCGGGAGCATCGCTGATCCAGGTATGGACCGGCTTCATTTATGAAGGTCCGGGAATAGTAAAAAATATTTGCAAGGGACTATAACCGGATACCTACATATGGCCCGATATAAAAGACCCTATCATACGCCTTGCACAAAGAAGCTTTGATCCCCAGCGATAAATTGGAAGAAAGCAGGTATTCATACTCTCCTGTTACAATTAATCCTGATAACCTGCCCGATGCATCCTGGACCGGCCAGGAAATCATTTTTTGTTCACCCTGTGTCTGCGCCAGCGGATAGGATCGTCTTGTTCTGAAAAACGAAAAAGAATAACCCGCTCCTATCCTGAATATATTTGTTTCATTCACGATTGGTAAAAAATAAATATTAAAATCGATAGTAGTAGCTCTCGTGTATTCATTGACTGTAGAAGTACGTGGATAACCACTCATATTTAACCGTTTAAATCCGAAGCCACCTTCCAGATTTTCACTAAGGGGATATGTGTATTCGCCAGTAATTGCATAGCCACTTAATCCGGGGAAATCTTTTGCATAACCAACACCTGCTTTAAGAGTACCAAAGCTTTCGGAAAAATAGTTTTGGGCATGAACATGGCAGCATATAGCAATGAGTAGAATTACCAACGACTTTTTCATAGGATAAATACGATTAGTGATACGGAAATTGGAAGACGAAATAAGAAATGAAAAAGTACAGTTGGGCTATAAGTGTGGCGTTGTAATGAATAATGCTTTTATAACTCGTAAACCAGAAAAAAATTGTGAGCAGGCCCATTTATCCTGTGATGAATATTGATATATGGAAATAAAAAGTAGCTATTCAATCAAACCTTTATTTTTGCTGCCTTAAATAGTATCATGGAACACCTTTTTACGATAGATGCGTTGATCAGTCTCTTAACCCTGGCAACCCTTGAAATTGTTCTGGGGATCGATAATGTCATTTTTGTTTCTATCATCATGGGCCGGCTCGATAAAAGCAAACATCTCAAAGCCCGTCGTATCTGGATGATCGCAGGAATTGCTGTCCGTATCGGTTTGCTAATGGCCCTGGGATGGTTAGTGAAGAATGGTAACCAGGAACTGTTTGGCGTTTTTGGTTATAGATTCAATCTCAGGAACGTGATCATGTTCATAGGTGGCCTATTTCTGCTATACAAAACAGTAAAGGAAATTCATGGCAAGCTTGAAGGAGACGAAATCACCGACGATACAATCAAGAAGCCCGCTACAGCTTCGTTTGGCGCAGTTATGACACAAATAATACTGGTGGATATGATCTTTTCTTTCGATAGTATCATTACAGCCGTTGGCCTTGCAAAGCATGTAGAGATCATGATGATAGCAGTAGTGATTGCCATGATCATTATGTTCTTATTTGCACAGCGCATCTCAAATTTCATTCACAAACATCCTACCCTTAAAATGCTGGCGCTATCATTTCTCTTAATGGTCGGTTTCAGCTTATTCTTTGAAGGATTGGAACCGGTACACCACAAGGAGATCCCTAAGGGCTATATTTATTTCGCGATGGCATTTTCTTTCGGGGTAGAGTTACTGAACATGTACATCCGTAAAAAAGAAAAGCCTGCTAAAAAAGTCGAATTACATGAACCAAGGTTACGCGATCAAAATGAATATTCCGATATTGCGAAATGATCGGCCTACCTTCTTGTTAACATAACTGCTGCAACGATCCCGGCCGTTTCCGTACGCAATCTTGTTGGTCCCAATGAAACAGATAAAAAAGAATTTGTTGTAGCCAATTCAATTTCATCAATTGTAAAATCACCTTCCGGGCCAATAAGAATGACACGGGACGATGAATCATCATTAACCAAGTCCGCTAAATTTTTTTTCTGGTTTACGATACAATGAGCAATAAACTTTTGCTGGTATTGCCCCTTTTCAAACAATGAGATAAAGTTTATCGGTTCAAATAGATGCGGCAGCCAAACCTGCTTACTTTGAAGCATGGCGCTAATACATATATTTTTCATCCTGTCGTAGCGAAAATGTTGTTTTTCGGTTCTACTGCAGAGCAAGGGAATGATTTCTCCGATTCCCATCTCGGTTGCCTTTTCAAGAAACCATTCGAACCGGCTGGCATTTTTAAGCAACGAAATAGCGATGGATATTTTTGTAACGGGTCGCGGTTCAAATCCTGCATCAGTAATTTTTACTTCGCATTTTTTTTTATGATCATTGGTGATTTCTGCGGTGATCAAATGCCCTTTTCCGTCGGTTACCTGAACGAACTCTCCCACCCTCATCCTTAAAACCTGGACAATATGTTTTGAAGTTTCCTCGTCAAAGATCACCCGCTTATTTTCGGCATTTATATTTTCTTTATAGAAAAAAGGCATCGAAGAGTTTAATGTTTGAGGTTTAAAGTTTAAAGTTCATCTAATTAGTTATTTCGTCATTGCCATCAACAAAAAAGTTTAAAGTTTATAGTTTGTTTAATAGATACGCATCAACAAACCACAAACTTTAAACCTTAAACTTTTAACTTTAAATACGTTGTTGGCGTTTTCACCAACAATTGTGACGTAATACGTTTTATAGATTTCGCAATTTGCTTCAATTCTGGATTGACTTTTTCCTCCGCTTGTTGTTGGCAAAAAACACCAACAACGGCTCCAAACTTTAAACCTTAAACGTTAAACATTAAACTTAAAAAGGAGCCTCTTCATCATCCATAGGCAGGTCATTCATTTTGCTGCCTGTTTGTATATAGAGTTTCGCACTGGCATCAGTACCCTGGCTCGAGGGGACCGGTTTCCAGTTTCCCCCCGGCAATCCTATATTGCTATAGTCATCCCCATCCATCTCGGTAAACTTCTGAATATGTAGTAAAGCCCGCAGTTTTATTGTTTCCAATGAACCATTCCGGTGTTTGGCGATCCTCACATGGGTTTCACCCTTATTGCTCTCACCCATTTCATTGGAGGTGATATCATAGTATTCGGGCCGGTATAAGAACATGACCATATCTGCATCCTGTTCAATGGCACCTGATTCACGGAGATCACTTAACTGGGGCATTTTATTTCCTTCCTTTCTCGACTCAACTGCACGGCTCAATTGAGACAAGGCAATGATCGGTACTTGTAATTCTTTTGCCAGTCCTTTAAGATCACGTGAGATTCTGCTGATCTCCTGCTCGCGGTTTCCATTTCGGTTTTCGCCGGTTCCGCTCATCAATTGCAGATAATCAATAATGATAAGACCAACATTGTGTTTGTTTTTCAAACGCCTGCATTTTGCCCGCAACTCAAAAATATTAAGTGCTGCCGTATCATCGATGAAAATAGGAGCCTGTGATAATTTCTGAATGCCCTTGGCATAGAGCTGTTTCATTTCGTGTTCTTCCAGCTTTCCCCGGGCGATTTTCTCCAGCCATATCTCGCTTTCAGCACTCAGAATACGCTGAACGAGCTGTCCTGCGCTCATTTCCAGGCTAAAAAAGGCGATAGGCGTTGGCTTTGTGATATGCAAGGCGGCACAACGGGCCAGGTTTAGAGCAAAAGCCGTTTTACCAACTGAAGGTCTGGCGGCAAGGATGATCAAATCGGTAGGTTGCCAGCCGTAAGTGATCCGGTCTAGTGAAACGAAACCACTCGGCACCCCACTGATATCTTCATTTTTATGCCGCAGGTCTTCGATGCGCTGAATGGTTTTCACCAACACAGTATCGATGCTATCGAAATTCTTGCGAAGGTGATTGTTCGTGATCTCAAACAGCTTGCTTTCCGCATCGTCAAGCAGGTCGAATACATCGGTACTGTCTTCATAAGCATCACCAATGATCTCTCCACTGATGCGAATGAGTTCACGCTGAATGAATTTCTGGAGAATAATACGCGAGTGTGCCTCTATATTGGCTGATGAAACAACGGCATTGGTGAGGCGTGTAACATAATAAGGACCACCTACCAGGTCGAGTTCTTCCCGACTCTTCAATTCTTCAACAACCGTTAGAATATCAATAGGCTGGTTCTTTTGCTGAAGACTTTGCATGCTGCGGTAAACACGCTGATGGGCTTCTACATAAAAACACTCTGGTTTAAGAATTTCGACTACCGTGTCGAATGCACTTTTTTCCAGCATGATAGCACCCAAAACGGCTTCTTCAAGGTCCTTTGCCTGGGGCGGTACCTTGCCATATACCATTGTGCTAAGATCAATGGAACCTTTGCGACGTGATTTGCGATCCTTGTTAAGATTGGTTAAGTCCATTTGTAATGCTCATAATAGGGTTACACCATTGGTTTACTTTAAAGACCTCGGTTAAGTTCGGGGTTATGGTTTTTCGAAGGCCGTGGCGCCGACGGGCTACGCCACTCATTGAATTTTTCAACCAATGACTTTGGGGTGTTAGTTTTTCCTTCTTGTGTTACGTGAGTATTACGAAACTATTACCGGAATGTTAAGCCCTTGAGTCAGGAGGGCGAATATAGAGTCATATATCTAATACTATCCAGAAACCCACAAAAAAAGTTATGCCTCACACTATTCACACAAGTTTGCACACATTATGCTAAGTAACAATTAACAATCCAAAGCCACTTATTCACAATTTAGGAAAGTTTTCCGCCCATTCCGGAACGAAATACACACAGGCTGTGCGGAAAGAAAAACCATGAAAAATTTGGTGAGTTTTGCGACCTGATAAGATATAATGGTGGCGGTGTTCTTAGCAAAATCAACGATGAAAAAACCGGGTTCAGCCCGGATTTGGAGTGCTATTATGCGCAAAAAATCCCCGTCGCCGCCCGGTTTTAATCATTATTCCCGATTTCCTGGCTGATACAACGGCCAACAGGCGCAGCTCTTACGTTCATTTTACAAAAGCCCAATCCTTTATCTTTGCGGCCAGCAATAAATAACATAACGTAGATGACTCTTTCATATAATTGGTTACACGATTACCTGCCTGTTAATCTGGAACCGGAAAAACTAAGTAAAATTCTTACGTCAATAGGACTGGAAGTAGAAAGTTTCGAAAAATATGAAAGTCATAAAGGAGGACTGCAAGGTTTGATAATAGGTGAGGTTTTGGAAAGCTCTCCTCATCCCAATGCCGATAAATTAAAGATCACCAAAGTAAATATCGGAGCTGGAACACCACTCCAGATAGTATGTGGAGCTGCAAATGTAGCCGCGGGTCAAAAAGTTGTGGTTGCCACCGTGGGAACGACGATCTATCCGCATAACCGGGAACCCATGGTTATGAAGGTTGCCACAATACGTGGAGTAGAAAGTCATGGCATGATCTGCGCCGAAGACGAAATCGGAATAAGTGAGGATCACAGTGGTATTATGGTTCTGCCTCCGCTAACAAAACCGGGTACTCCTGCAATTGATTATTTCCAACCCTATTCAGATTGGACATATGAAATTGGTTTGACTCCAAACCGTATGGATGCCATGAGCCATCTGGGCGTAGCCCGCGATGTTTGCGCCTACCTTGTTCATCACGATAAAAAAGATCATAGGGTAAGAAGTCCTTTCATAAATGGATTTAAACCCGACAATCATTCATTACCTATTGAAGTTGCCATCGAGAACACCCATGCCTGTCATCGCTATAGTGGTGTTTCAATGACGAATGTTGTTGTAAAAGATTCACCCAAATGGCTACAGCAAAAACTCCGTTCAATCGGTCAGCGCCCTATCAATAACATCGTTGATATCACCAATTTTATATTACACGAAACCGGACAACCATTACATGCTTTTGATGCGGACAAGATCGAAGGAAAAAAGATTGTTGTAAAAAATCTTCCCGAAGGAACGGTGTTTAAAACCCTCGACGAAAAAGAAAGAAAATTAAGCGACAAGGATCTGATGATCTGCAATGCCGATGACGAAGGGATGTGTATTGCCGGCGTTTTTGGCGGACTTAACAGCGGCGTAAAACCGTCAAGCAGAAATATCTTTGTAGAAAGCGCGTGGTTCAATCCGGTTGATATACGGAGAACTTCTTTTCGCCATGGTTTGCGCACAGATGCCGCGATGCGTTTTGAAAAAAATGTTGATATCAGTACGACCGTGCAGGTATTGAAACGCGCAACTTTAATGATTAGGGAATTGGCGGGCGGTGAAATTGCATCTGAGATCGTTGATGTTTACCCTGTGCAATCACCCAAACATGAAATCACGCTCAATTATCATTACCTTAAAAAACTCAGCGGTAAAAATTATCATTCAGACACTGTAAAAAAAATATTACAGGCACTTGGGTTTGATATTTTAAAAGAGGGTATCGACGATCTCAAAATAGCAGTCCCATATAGCAAGCCCGATATTTCATTGCCTGCCGATGTTTTAGAAGAGGTAATGCGAATTGATGGGTATGACAATATCGATATCCCATCTTCCATCACTATCACCCCTGCTGTAGAAACTGATGGTTACAAACATGCTTATAAAGAGAAAGTCTCCGAGTATCTGGCCGGAACGGGTTTTCATGAAATTTTTACAAACTCAATTACCAATGCGGCCTATTTTGATGATTCGGACCTTGACGGAGGAGTCAGATTGTTAAACAATCTCAGTGCAGTTCATAATATCATGCGCCCATCGATGCTGGAAACGGGATTGGAAGCAGTGGCATACAATTTAAATCGCAAAAATACCGATCTGCAGTTCTTTGAGTTTGGCAAAACCTATCATTCCACTGGTATGGGAATCTACCAGGAAAAAGATCATTTATGTTTATACATAACGGGAAATAAATCCAATGCTTCGTGGAGAAGCAAGGCACAGCCTTCAGACACTTATTTTCTAAAGAGCATCGTGACAAGGATCCTTCAATTAATTGGAATTGATGATACAGCATGGACGGTACTTTCCGACACCAAGCTTGAACATGTATTGCAGGTTATGGTGAAAGGCAAGCCGGTTGCAACAGCAGGCAGCGTAAAAAAGCATGAGCTGAACCGGTTCGATATTAAACAACCTGTATTGTTTGCCAGTTTTGACTGGAGGGAGTTGGAAATGCAAATAGCAGGCTATGCGCTGAAGTCAAAAGAATTGCCAAAGCAATTGCCGGTTTATCGCGATGTTGCGATGATCGTACCAAAATCCCTTCAATACGCGACCGTCGAAAATACAATTAGAAACATGCGGCTAAATAAGCTCAAAGAAATAAAGTTGTTTGATATATTTGAAAGTGAGAAGTTAGGGGCTGATAAAAAATCATTAGCGATCAGCATTACATTTTTAGATGAAGAAAAAACGCTGACCGATACAGAGATTGATAGTATGATGGATGCATTGATGAGCGCACTGGAAAAAGATTTACATGCTGAGATAAGAAAATAATATGCAATAACAACAACACCGGAAATAAACGAGTTGTATGTCTACATCTGAACCGCAATTAAAACGGATCCAGGAAAAAGTTCAGCAATTGGTGAAACAATACCAGCAATTGCAGCAGGAAAATGAACAACTCAAAAAAGAAGTGCAACAGTCAGTAGAAAAACAGGAATTATATAAAACCAGAATGGATGGCTTGGAAGAAAAAGTTGCCGTATTAAAGACTGCAACCGGCCAATTGAGTGAGACCGATAAAAAAGAGGTTGAAAAACGATTGAACCACTACCTGAAAGAAATAGATCGTTGTATTACGATGCTCAGCGAATAGATCAGATCCGTTTCACCATCCGTAATTGAATTTCTTCTTCTCCCTGCGAAAGCTCTAATGTATATACTCCATAGGGTAGATCATTGAGTCCTTTCCAGGTGATTTCGGGTTGATCGGTAATGAGCATCGTTTCAAGTTCGCTGCACACGCTGCCTGTTTCATCTCTTAGAACGGCTTTGAGGCAATGGTTGGTGCAGGATAATAATTCTACTTTCAGCGTGTCAATAAAGTTTGACGACTTGACTTTGGCAATCATGTTAGGTGCTTGTTTGGTTTAGGAAGGTTTTCATACGACTGGACTTAATGGACTGTTAATAGAATGTGAATAAATTTAGAACAACCTTTTCAAATTAGCAAGTAAATGGAATCATTAATTCCCATAAATGTGGTCATAGGCGACCGGACTTACCGTATCAGGATTGATCCCAAAGATGAAGAGACGGTTAGGGGAACCGTTAAGATCATTAACGACAAGGTCATTGAGTATAAGACCCAGTTCGCCGGAAAAGATATGCAGGATTATATCGGCATGGTTGTGCTTTGGTATGCTACCCAACAAAAAGCGGCCGAAAACCAGCCGCCCGAATTCGCTGAAATAGCTGAAAAACTCAATCAGCTGGAAGCAATGCTCGATAAACCTCTTCAATAACTATTTCTTACTAATAGTGCTTTGCACGATCGTTTCAATGTTTACGGGAACTGATTGACCCGCTACTTCCATTGTGCCGGTTGCCTTGGTGGTGGCCTTACGTGTCTTGATGATCCCGGTCCCAACCTCAAAAGTGTATTCTCCGGTCGTTGTTGCTTTCATATCCATTTGCACGGTCATTCCCTGCTGCTCTAATTCGCGATTAATAGCGGTATTTGCCGAAAGGGTGACCAATCCGTTTCCACCTGTCACTTCTTTCAAGGTATAGGTTGTAAAAGTTTTTCCATTGCTATCACTGGTAGAATCGCTCCAGCTTTCTCCTACCTTGACACCTTTGGAAGGAATGTTAGCCAGTGAGTTAAAGGAACTCCCTTCTTTTTCTTCTCCCTCTCCCATTGCGCCGTTCATCATTCCTCCCATCATACCTCCCGGATCATCTTTTTTTTCCGCATTGGCTTTAAGAGCAGTTATGATCCCTTCTTTATTTACCGTAAACTCCCTGGGAACACCGATCTTTCCCTTAAATGCCTGACCCATCTGGCCATCCATATCTTCCTTTTTATCAGAATCAAACTTCATGTCCTGACCCATTGCACTCATATTCATCAATATTTTTTTGATTGTGTTGGCAACTTCGAAACTGTTTGATGCGGCATCCTTTACTTCCACAACATTCGTTATATCGGATTCTACTTTTATTTCCATGCTCTGACCCATCATTTCCTGGGTCATATTCATCTTTACATGGCTTTGCTGTTCCAACTGCTGACCCTTTGCCAATACAACTTTGCGTGTAACTGTCTGGGCAGTAGCTCCTATTGCACTAAACATCAAAGCCACTAAAAGAATTTTTCTCATACAAGTTTTTTTTAAGATTTGTCGTTATGTATATTAAGTTGTTACAGAGACTGGAAGATTTAAAATTCAGTTGCTCAAAGCGAAAATTAAATTAAAATATCCGGCGATAAAATTCAAAACATAAATGATCAGGAATCTTTGCCTCACAGCGTGAACCGGTAATCCTGATTATTCAATAACAGTTAACCCAGTCAAATGTTGATGAACGACGCAATGATGGCGCAATTTAATCTTTGGAATTCTTTTTCCTTAACCACTCGTACATATTGCCCAGCCAGCACTGTTTTTGTAAAAGCATCATTCACAAGGCAATTTTTGTATTTTCGCAAACTAGGTCTCGCTATGTCATCCAACTTTTCATAGGGAGAAAACGACAATGGTAGAACAATTTAAACTCATATCAAGCAATGGAACCGAATATGTTAACTTATATAATTGGTGGTATCGCGTTACTGATCGGCATAATAGCGGGTAAGTTCCTCTTCGCAAAAAATACACAACGGAAGGTTGAAGAAGCGGAACAACAAGCTCAAAAAATCCTGAATGATGCCCAGAGCAGTTCTGAAAACCTTAAAAAAGAGAAAATACTGGAAGCAAAAGAGCGGTTTGTTCAAATGAAGGCCGAGCATGACAAGGAAGTATTTGAAAGGAACAGGAAACTGAGTGATAACGAGAACCGCGCCAGGCAAAAAGAGCAATCTGTGAACCAACGGCTCGAGCAATTGGAAAAACAGGTGAAGGAAAATGACGCCATTAAGGACAATCTGAGTCGACAGATCGAAGTAGTTAACCATAAACGCACCGAACTGGAGAAGCACCAGGAAGAACATATCAGGCGATTAGAAAAAATCGCCGGTTTAACCGCTGAAGAGGCAAAGATCCAATTGGTGGAAAGCCTGAAACAGGAAGCCCATACACAGGCTCTGTCCATTCAACAGGAGATCATCGATGATGCCAAGCAAAAGGCCAATAAAGAAGCCCGTAAGATTATTATTCAAAGTATTCAACGCACCGCAGCTGAGCAGGCCATTGAAAATGCCATTACTGTATTTAACCTGGAAAGTGACGAAATAAAAGGACAGATCATTGGACGCGAAGGCCGGAATATCCGCGCTATCGAAGCTGCTACAGGCGTTGACCTGATCGTTGATGATACGCCGGAAGCGATCATACTTTCATCATTTGACCCTCTACGCAGGGAAATTGCCCGGCTGAGTTTGCAAAGGCTTGTGTCTGATGGACGTATCCATCCTGCACGGATCGAGGAAGTGGTGGAAAAGACCCGCAAACAGATTGAGGAGCAGATAGTCGAAATCGGAGAAAGAACGGTTATCGAACTGGGGATACACGGCCTGCATAAAGAACTTGTAAGGATTGTTGGAAAAATGAGGTTCAGATCCTCGTACGGTCAAAATTTATTGATGCATAGCCGTGAGGTAGCTAACCTCTGTGGCATAATGGCTGCAGAATTGGGTATGAATCCCAAACTGGCTAAAAGAGCTGGCCTGCTGCATGATATCGGTAAGGTTCCCGATGAAGAAACAGAATTAAGCCATGCCCTGCTTGGTGCAAAGCTGGCTGAGAAATTTGGAGAAAACCCGGCAGTTGTGAATGCCATCGGAGCTCACCATGATGAAATGGAAATGCAGTACGTAATTTCTCCTGTTGTACAGGCATGCGATGCGATCAGCGGCGCCCGTCCCGGCGCACGCAGGGAAATTATGCAGCAATATTTACAACGTATCAAGGATCTTGAGAATCTTGCTCTTGCTTACCAGGGTGTAGAAAAGGCTTATGCTATTCAGGCAGGCCGTGAGTTGCGTGTAATTGTGGAAGCCGATAAAGTTACCGATGCTGATTCTGATAAATTATCTTTTGAAATCGCTCAAAAAATTCAAACTGAGATGACTTTTCCAGGACAGATCAAAGTCACGGTGATCCGGGAAAAGAGGGCAGTGAATGTAGCGAGATAAAAAAACTATCTCTTAAATCCGAAATCCGATATTTTCTATTACCTTTGCCTCCCTAAAATTTCAGTCATGAACGCAGCAGTTCAATTTGTACACGAGCAGTTAACCGGCCAGAAAGAATTTCCAAATTTTAAGGCAGGTGATAATATAACCGTCAACTATAAGATCGTTGAAGGTGGTAAAGAACGTATCCAGAGTTTTCGTGGAGATGTAATAAAAAGACAGGGTTCAGGACATACAGCGAGCTTTACAGTTAGAAAAATCTCTGACAGCATCGGAGTAGAGCGAACTTTTCCTTTATACTCTCCCAATATCGATTCCATTGAAGTGAATAAGAATGGAAGGGTGCGCAGAGCTAAACTATATTTCCAACGTAGTCGCAGTGGTAAAAGCGCAAGGATCAAAGAAAAAAGAATGGCTACAGCCGAGGTTAATTAATGATTCATTACCGATATTTAAGCGGAAGCATGTAGACTTCCGCTTTTTTATTGCCCTTCTGAAATATTTAACCCTGGCAATCGTTTAACACAAGTTATACATCCGAAAAAGAACTAATTTCGTATTTCCTAAAATAAATATTTATTATGTTACTTAATTCCAATAATCTGCTGATGATATCCATGCCGGGAGGTACTGAATGGATTCTTATCGTCCTTGCGGTATTGATTCTTTTTGGTGGTCGCAAAATCCCTGAATTCATGCGTGGTATCGGTAAGGGTATACGCGAGTTCAATGATGCAAAAAGCAATGTGAAAAAAGAAATTGAAGAAGGCATGTCTGACAAAGAGAAACAAGCTACAGCTTCTACTTCTTCTACTCAACCGTAATTGTATCATTCTGCAATGAACTAACTGAATCGCTTTAATATAAAGCGGATGATGATTTGTTTAGCTACGAGACAATACCACAATACCATTCTGATTTATTGAACGGCACTACTTCCTGTGTGGATGCCGTTATTTTCTATTTATCTAAGATCAAAGACAAAAAGCATCTCAATGCTTTCACCCAGGTGTATGGAGAAGAAGCATTGGAGAAAGCCCGCTATCTGGATGAGCATCGGACAGCTGGTAATACAATAAAAAAATTGCATGGAGTAGTTATTGCTTTGAAAGATGTTATTTGTTATAAGGATCATCCTGTCACCGCAGCCTCTGGTATTTTAAAGAATTTTGTTTCCGTGTACAATGCTACCGCGGTTGAAAGACTGTTAGCTGAGGATGCAATTATTATCGGCCATACCAATTGTGATGAATTTGCCATGGGCTCAACCAACGAAAACTCGGTGTATGGACGTGTTTTAAATGCGTTGGATGAAACAAAAGTGCCCGGCGGATCATCAGGAGGCTCCGCCGTTGCTGTACAGGCTGAACTTTGCATGATCAGTCTGGGAAGTGATACTGGTGGCTCAGTAAGACAACCGGCGGATTTTTGTGGGATCATTGGCTTAAAACCTACCTACGGACGAATCTCGAGATATGGCCTTATTGCCTATGCATCTTCCTTTGATCAGATCGGAATATTTGGTAAAAATGTAGTTGATATTGCGATATTATTGAAAATAATTGCCGGAAAAGATGAATTCGACAGTACTGTTTCCGGGCAGGCCATTGATGATTACCATGCCTTGCAACCTTCATTTTCAAAGCCTTTACGGATCGGTTATCTTAAAGAAGCATTCCAAAGCCCCGCTTTGGATAAGGATATTCAGGCTTCGATGTATGGATTTATCGAAACCCAAAAAAAACATGGACATACCGTTGAGGCTATTGACTTCGAATTTCTCGATTATATTGTTCCCGCCTATTATATCTTAACAACTGCTGAAGCGTCTTCGAACCTGTCTCGATTTGATGGGATCAGGTACGGATTTCGAAATGTGGATAAAAAAACAGATTTAACAGACCTTTATTGTCGCACCCGGTCCAACGGATTCGGTAAAGAAGTTAAACGACGGATCATGCTGGGAACTTTTGTCCTGAGTGCCGGTTACTATGAGGCCTATTTTACAAAAGCCCAGCACGTCAGGCAATTGCTAAAGGAAAAGATCAAACTCATCTTCAACGATTTCGATGCTTTAATTCTTCCCACGGCCCCATCAACGGCATTTTCGATCGGAGAAAAACTGGATGATCCTATTGCCATGTATCTGGCTGACATTTTTACAGTTTTTTCAAATCTTATTGGTACTCCTTCCATTTCTATCCCGCTTTTTTGGCACAAAAATGGCTTACCATACGGGCTGCAGGTTATGACCAACCATTTTTGCGAGTTATCTTTGCTGCAGTTATCCAACTATTGGATAGAACAATATAAGTCTCCGGATTTGAAGAACCTAAACTAAACGACCCCGGATCACTTATCACTCTTGCCCTTTATCCTATCAAAACTCTTTTTCGGAATCCAATCCACAGGTCAGTATTACTGTACCAACAAAAAGAGTATGAAACAAAAACTATTATTTGTTGCCGGTTTTTTATGCGTGACTTTAATGTCATTTGTCACAGCAGGCGATGGGAAAAAACCTAAAAAGTCTTCTGCTGCAACAAAGACAACAGGGTCACAAACCAATACATTCCTGAACGATACCATACAGTCACCCGCCAAATCGAAATCTGATTCGGCGAACCTGAAAAATGGGCTTTCTCAAATATTCGATGCTTCATCCGATAATGGCGTTCGACTCAATCCCAGGGCATTGAGTTTTGTTCAGGATTATATGGGCAAGAACACCAATAATCTTATAAAAATTAAAGATTGGGGCCTTCCCTATTTCAATTTGATGGATAATATCCTGGCGAATTACGGATTGCCAACGGAATTAAAATATCTGGCGGTCATTGAATCGAAATTAAAAACGGGAGCTGTTTCCTGGGCGGGCGCGGTGGGACCATGGCAGTTTATGCCTGAAACCGCGAAAGGCTACGGTTTAAAAGTTACACGCACAAGGGACGACCGCAGGGACTATTTTAAAAGTACCCATGCAGCGGCCAAATACCTGAAAAGTCTTTTTTTAGAGTTTGGGGATTGGTTACTGGTGATCGCGGCTTACAATGGAGGCCCTGGAAATGTGTACAGCGCTATTAAGAAAAGTAAGAGCAGGAATTTCTGGGATCTGCAGTATTACTTGCCGGCCGAGTCGAGAAATCACGTTAAAAAATTTATAGGCACACATTATATATTTGAAGGACAGGGTGGTGTCACTACTTTAACAAAGGCTGAGGCTTCTGAACAAATTGGCGTCAGCGCTTTGTTGATCCGCAAACTATCGGCCGACGAGTTGAACGCGGCTAAAACCATCACGATATCGGGCAAATATCATTCTGCTGTAATAGCGAAAATCATCCTGATGGACATTACCGATTTTAACAGGTATAATCCTCATTTCGATAAATTAATAGCGACTCCTGAAAATACGTATGATCTCAAATTGCCTATTGATAAAATGGACATGTTTAGTGCAAACAAATACCAGATACTGAATGAATCAGTTCAGTTATTGCTGCGTGGCGATATCGTTTCCACTCCCGTAGTTAACAATCAGAAGAAATAAATATAGTATTGGATTTTTTTAAAAGTATTGGTCACCCGCCAATACTTTTTTTATGGCCATTGCTTTTAAAAGACATTCATTGTACTCTTTTTCAGCATCGCTATAAAAGGTGATGGCTGAGCCTGCCTGGTAAGATAGATATCGATTGGATGCATTGTACATAATACTCCGGATCACAACATTAAAATCAAAATCTTTTTCCGGCGAAATATATCCAACCGCACCCGAAAATATTCCACGCCTGGTCACTTCGTACTGTTCGATTAATTCCATTACTTTTTTCTTTGGCGCGCCCGTCATCGATCCCATCGGAAAGGTGGCCTTCATGATTTCCGTAATGCTCATACCGGGATTCAGTCTGCCACTTATTGTAGAGATCATCTGGTACAACTGCGGAAATTTATAAACACCAAAAAGTTCATCGACTTTCACTGAACCTTCCTCGCATACTTTTGACAGATCATTCCGGACCAGATCAACAACCATTACATTTTCCGACTTATCCTTTGCGCTGGTTGATAATAAGTTTTTGTTTAATTCGTCTTCCTCATTGTTATTAATGCTTCGTTGCCATGTTCCCTTAATCGGCTGTGAAATGATAGTAAAGCCTGTTTTTTCCAGGTATCTTTCAGGGCTTGCGCACAAAAGAAACTTATCATTTAACTTGTAAAAAGCAGAATAAGGATTTGGAGAAGCATCACTTAACGAAAGATATGTACTGATAGGGTCTATCGAAGTATCTTCAGCATAGAACTCCTGGCAAAAATTTATTTCATAGCAATCGCCGCGAAGAATATGCCGTTTCAATTGATTAATCGTATCAATATATTTCTTCCTGCTGATTTTTGATTTTACTGCCACTTTTTTGGGAGACGAGAAAGGCTTTCCATCGCAATTCATTACCTGTTGATGAATCAGTATATGATCATCGTTGAGTGATCCCACCGTTAATGTATGCTCGTCCAGTTGAAGAATGATCTTCGGAACAAAGAAAAATAAATCCGGGAACTGGATCCCATCGTAACCATTGGAGTGAAGGGATTCAATTTCGTTCTTAAGATCGTATGAGAGGTGTCCGAATATCCAATCACTTTCGCAGTCAATAAATGACTGAAGCTTTTTAAAAGCTTCTCCTGAGTGAGCTTCGACCGATCGCAGGTCTCCGGCAGCAACGATGCATTCATAACGGTGATGCGAAAAGTTGTAGTGGTGATTGTCCAATAAACAACAAATGTTGAACTGGTTCGCCCAATTCAACATTTTCAATTTTGTTTCCTGAAAATTTATCAGTGGAAATGAAGTAAAACTTCGCGTCACTTTATAATTAAAGATAAATAGCCATTAGCGCATTAAAAATCATCTTCTTCCTCATCGATTCCCGCGTCATTAAAAAGATCAAGGTCCTTGAATTCCTCATCAATGCCGAGTTCATCCTCATCCCCTTTTCCTTTTTTAACACCGGTACCGGCTTTCTTTACTTTTGATTTCGGCAAATCAAATTCTTCAAAGTCCGGATCCCATTCCTCTTCTTCTTCAGGTTTATCCCAATCATCCACTTCGTCAACTTCTTCGGCGTCATCATCCTCTTCCTCATCCTCTTTCCCTTTTTTACCGGAAGTTTTTGCAGTTTTCTTTATTTCACCTTTAGGAGTGTCGGTTTCATCCTCAAGGTCTTCATCCTCATCCTCGTTTTCTTCTAATTCTTTTTTTGATTTTGAAGACGTTTTCTTAGGAGTTTCCTTAGATGGTTTCGGGGCAGATTTTCCGCCGGTATTTTTTTCAGATTTTGCAGCCATGGCTTGGTAAGATTGAGTTGTAAAATTTCAGCGAACTTTTTAATTGACCAAACTTTTTTGAAAATATATTTTCTACATACTGGTTTGAAAAGATATTGCTTTTTAGTCAATTTTAATTAACTGATCTCTGCCCGGTCCATTAGAAATATATTTAATCTTTACACCCAGATACTGGTCTATAAACTGCACATATTCCACCATCTCCACGGGCAAAGCCGACTGATCCCTTATTGAAGTAATATCTTTCTTCCACCCCTTAAATGACTGCCAAACCGGCTCTATCGAAACCTTGGTCATTTGATAAGGGACTTCAGTCGTTTTTTTATTATCTACAATATATTCTCTGCATAGTTTTAACTCATGAAATGCATCCAAAACATCTGCCTTGGTCATAATAAGCTTTGTTACGCCGTTGATCATACAGGCAAATCTCAAGGATACCAGGTCTATCCACCCACATCTTCTGGGCCTGCCGGTGGTTGCGCCAAACTCCTGTCCTATTTTTCTCAATTCTTCTCCGGTTTCATCGTGTAATTCCGATGGAAAGGGTCCGCTGCCAACCCTGGTGCAATAGGCCTTTGTTACACCCATGACCTCTTTAATTTTTTGCGGCGCAATGCCGAGGCCGGTGCACACGCCTGCAGAAATAGTATTGGAGGATGTAACGAAAGGAAATGTGCCGAAATCCACATCAAGCATGCTTCCCTGGGCGCCTTCGGCCAGCACCTTTTTTCCCTGTTGAATTTTATCGTTGATAAAATATTCTCCATTAACGATATTGAATTCACGCATAAAATCAATCGCATCTAAAAACTCTTCCTCCCACTTCAATATGTCTTCCTGGAAATTTAAACTATCGAGCAGCCGCTGATGTTTTAACCGGAGTTTAATGTACTGGGTAGTGAAGGTTTTATCCAGCAAATCGCCCATGCGGATCCCATTTCTGCCGGTTTTGTCCATATATGCCGGGCTGATCCCCTTAAGGGTAGAACCGATCTTATCATTTCCCTTTGATAGTTCCGACGCTTTATCAAGAGCCCTGTGAGTAGGCAGAATAATATGTGCCCTTTGTGCAATGAAGAGGTTCTTTTTATAATCAATTCCGAAAGAGGCAACAGTTTCACATTCTTTTCTGAGTGTGATGGGGTCCAACACCACCCCATTCCCAATAAGATTGATAGTATTCTCATGGAAAATCCCGGAGGGGATCTGGTGCAACACTACTTTTTTATCCTGAACATATAACGTATGACCGGCATTAGGCCCTCCCTGAAATCGGGCGATCACATCATACCTGGGAGCAAAATAATCAACAATTTTTCCTTTTCCTTCATCACCCCATTGAAGACCTAAAATAACATCGACCATTGAAATTAGTTTGATTGTCTTTTTGAGAAGCGCGGCAAAAATAGGTTAACAGAACAAAAGAGGAAAATAAAAAAGAGGCTGTCTTAAAAGCGATGATTTGATTGCCACGAAGGCGCTAAGACACGAAGATTGAACGTCAACATTCATTTACTTCGTGTCTTTGTGCCTTGTTGCAAATAAAGCTTTCGAGACAGCCTATTTTTTATTTGCAGTTTATTGCTCCGTAGCGGGTCGGGGAAATTCCGTCCACACATCATCGCCTGTTCTATCGATCGGCAACTGCACCAAACGATCATAGCGGCGCAAATCAATCCAGCGATGCCCTTCACCATACAGTGAATACAGGCGCTGTTTAAGGATTTCATTAATTAATGCAGCCTGGGTAACTGCACCACTGTAAACCGGCAGATTTGCAGATACACGTATCCTGTTGATAGCTGTTACTGCGTTAACGTTCTGATTTAACTGGGCCTGCACTTCGGCATACAGAAGAATGAGTTCTTCGTTCCTGATAATAGGAATTTTATCAGCATTGGTCTTATACACAAAAAAATCATAGGTGCTCGATAATCCATCCTGGAACTCTGCAGATGCCCGGAGAGAAACTTTATTCAGGCGGTTATCGCCGGCTTCCGCATTGGTTACAAAAGACGGATGTGCAACCCTGGTTTCCCCACTTGAATTTTGAGGATAATACAAAGGATTCAGCTGATCGCCTCCTGCTGTGGAGAAAATATAAAATGCCCCCTTATTAAGATCGCCTGTTAGTTCAAAAAAAGACTCCGTAAGCGCCGTATTAGCAGCTGCCCAATCTTTTTTGTACACATATGCCCTTGCTGCCACTGCCCTGTTGAATTTGGAAAAAGTGTTGCCATCACCTCCATAAATAGTGCTGCTGAAAGGAAGCAAAGCTGCGTTTCCTTTCAGGTCGATATTGGCCTCGTTTAATAGGGCTACAATAGCGGTTAACGATTCATCCTTGGTCAAAAATGGTCCTAGCTTGGCAGGGTCTTTTACATCCACCCTGATGCCGTTTGCATACTGCTCATTCAGCACCATCAGCAATTCGTGGGCCTGTAGTGTTTTTGCATAACCAATCGCCGCTTTTCGCTGCGCATCTGATATCGTCGCTTTCGTATTGGTCAGGGCATCAATCAAGATATTTGTATTTTTCACAGCCCGGTACCTGGCAGCAAAAGGATTAGTAGTGTAAAACGTGTTGTTGTCCAAAACAGCACTTGCTTTGCCGAGAAGATCGGAAGTGAATCGTGGATCGGAGGTTGAAAAACGATAATACTCCCTCCCGATAACATTCACACCATCAAAATAATTATTGAGATTATCACGCATAGATGACTCGGTTCCATCAACCAGGTTTTGAATTTCACCCAGGGAAGCGTTTTGAATGATACCGTCGGCACTTGGATTGTTGGGATCCAAAATCGTATCAACACTGCAGGCTGTCCACATCAAACAAATTGCGGATACCATCAAAAGGGTTTTGTATCTGAAAAAAATAATTGAAAATTTCATATTAATAAGTTTATAGATTCTATCTAATAATTAAAATGTAAAGGCTATATTAAAATGAAAACTTTTTGAGGAAGGGAAGGGTGTAACCTCAACATTACTGGATATTGCATCTGCCCCAAAATTTGATACTTCCGGGTCATAACTGCTGTAATCAAATATGTTGATGAGATTACGAGCGGATATTCCTACACGCACAGCTGCGATATTTTTGAGTACGGTTTTAGGTATCCTGTAACTCAGGCCTAGTTCGCGAACCCTGAAATAAGATGCATCCTCGATCCAGGGAGCTGCCGAAGATCCCAAAATACCTAAACGATAAGCGCCATTCGTTGCTACACCTGCAGGATCGAGCGTTTTTTTATCGAAATCAGGAGAAGTACCAAAAATATCTGCCAGAAGAGTTGAAAGGTTAACATTGCTGCCTCCTTTTTTCCAATGCATCAGCACAGACAATTCAAAATTTTTCCAGGTTACATTGTTGAGGAACGATAAATTAAAATCAGGTTCTGCATCATCAAATACAACGAGACCGGTTGTGGGATCGGGTTTTTGATCCGTGGTACCGATACCAACCAATTGTGTAGGGCTTTTACCCTGTTCAATCCTGTAAGTTCCTAATGTTGCACCAAATGCCCCTGTATTAAATGCAGGAACGTCAAGCCGGGTTACCTTGGCTTTGTTTTTCCAAAATAAAACCTGTGATGTCCATTTGAGATCATTTGTAGAAACCGGTATGGCCATCAGGCCGATTTCTATGCCCCTGTTCCTGATATTGGCCACGTTTTTCCACTCCTTTGTAAACCCCGATGAGGAAGGAATTTCCACATCAAGGATCAGGTCTTCTACCTCTTTGGTATAATAAGTAAACTCAAGAGTTATTCTGTTCCGGAGAAAACTGACGTCAAGCCCCGTTTCTAATTCTTTTTGCTTTTCAGGCTGCAGTGCAGGATTTCCTCTGGTCAGGCCTATCAGAGATCCTGTATTACCATTAAAGATGGCTGGCACCAGTGGTGAATAAATAGCACCAAAGGGCGCAAAATTTCCTGATTGACCATATGCAGCACGGATTTTTAATTGATTGATGGCAGGAAGATTCCATGCGGCCAGCTGATGGATATTAAAGGCTACCGATCCTTTCGGGTAATAATATAATTTGTTTGCATCGCCGTTACGGGATGATTTATCGCCGCGTAAGCCGGCAGTTAAAAGAAGAAGGTCATTGTAATTAAACTCTTCCTGAATAAAAAAGCCTCTGTCGTGTTGTATGCTTTTTGCCTGTGTGACGGCAACCGATCCAGCCTGGTTCACATTTGTCTGGGTGCCGATCAACTGCGTAGCAGTGGTTACAACATTATCCTGGTCTACATTCTCCGCGGTTACACCTGCCTGTGTACGAAAATTCAATCGTTCATTCGGTGTGAAATTGTGCACAATGAAAGCGTTGTAATTTGAATTTCTGGTAATGGTAGTACCATAAATGGATGCGCCATTGGTGCCGTTACCATTTTTCTGAAACTGCAATTCACGGGGAAAGATGGCAATCGTATTCAATGTATAATAATCGATGCCGCCACGACCAATGATTCTTATATCATGCTTTTCGTCGTTGTACACTTTCCAGGTAACGCTGCTTCCAAGTAAAAACCGGTTTACCCTTTCGCGATTGGTAATGAGATCACGCGTTTGCAGAAAGTTTGAAGGAGCCAGCGGATTGTTGGGATAATTTCCATTTGCATCCGAAAAAAGGTTTACCCAGGACGGTGTGGAGACAAAGGAAACACCCAATGTAGTACTTGTGTTGTCATTGTTGAAAAATCCACGATCTGCTTCCGACGTAACATAGTTTGAATTGAGCGACAGATCGAGAAAAGACGTGATCTTCTGATCTACGTTCAGGCGAAATGAAGTTTTTTCATAACCGGTCCCTTTAATAATTCCTTCATCGTCTTTTCTGGTTATACCTGCATAATAATGGGTGGATTCATTTCCTCCGCTTACACTTAAGCGTGTGTTGTTCATGATTCCCTTATTGCCGTACAATTCGTCTTCGTAATCGAATGTCTGGCCGTTGGCAGACTGAAATAGCGGAACTCTTGCCGCACCGTAAGCGGCCCTTACTTTTGCGGTGTCCCATTGCCGTTGCCCCAGTTTGTTCAATTGCATCTGAACGCCGATGGAATGAGAGAGTTCTATTTTAGGCGTACCGGGCTTTCCTCTTTTTGTAGTGATTAAGACCACTCCTCCTGCTGCACGGGATCCATAGATCGCGGCGGCGGAAGCACCTTTTAAAATTTCAACCCGCTCAATATCTTCCGGATCGAGGTCTGCCACGCGGTTGGAAGGATTATCCTGAAAATCTGTACTTCCCTGTCCCGCAGCTTTTGATATAAGATTCAACCCTGCCTGTATCGAAGAATTATCATAGTAAACACCATCCACAATAAACAATGGTTGCGAACTTGCCACAAGAGACGTGATTCCACGCAGCTTTATAGAAATACCGCCGCCGGGAGCTCCTGAGTTGGCAGAAATATTTGCACCGCTGAACTTTCCATACAAGGCGCCGTCAAGTGATGGTTGAACAGTTGTACCTGTGAGGCTTTTTGCAGACACCGTTGCAACGGCATGCGCCAGATTGGTACGTTTCATTCCCGTAGCTAACCCGGTAATGACCACCTCATTCAGATTGCTTATATCGTCGGTAAGGGTTATAGTTAGTTGATTCGAATTTGAAGAAACCTGTATGGTCTGCGGCTGATAGCCGACTGATGAAATTTCCAGCGTTCCACCGGTACCGGGAACGGTTAGGCTAAATTTTCCGTTAGCATCTGTCGTCGTTCCGGTGGTTGAATTTCGTAATTTGATAGAGGCCCCTGAAACAGGATTGTTGCGGGCATCGGCAATAGTGCCGCTGACATTTACCTGGGCAAGGAGAATAAGCGGCAATGTAAATGCCACAAGCACAAGGACAGTTTTTCTTAGAACCTTTCTCATGGAGTGTAGTTTTAGTTTAATAAATAATTTCCGAAAGACGCAATCAGTCTTTAACAACTGCCAGCCAGGGAACGGCTTGGATAAAAACAACCAACGGTCAGAGTGGGGTATTACATGATAACTTGGTTGTTGGTTACCAGTATATTATTGTTTCAGACAACACAAGCATGAAACTAGCTGCACAAATATAATGGAATGCTGTGCAGAGTTGCGAAGAAGTTGATTTGAAATAAATTTTTCGGGTATCGTGTGAACTCTCCCTAAGATCAAATACGGAATTTGGGAGGGAAAATAAAGATGTCCGGCGCGGATCAGGATGCTTCCGTATCATACCGGTCAACAGTTTCGATGCCCGGAAGTTTTTTCAGACGGATCACGAGTTCATCCAGTTCCTCTTTATCGTGCACATATATCCTGATATTGCCATGAAACAATCCATCTTTCGCTTCAATGGTCATGGCATTAATATTTATCTTTAATTCGCCCGAAATAAGATTGGTGATCTTATGGATCACTCCCACGTCATCAAGTCCGATAATTTTTAGTCCGGTAAGAAATGATATTTCCTTGTTTTTAACCCATTTGGTTTTCACTACACGGTGACCATAATTTGCCATCAGTTTCGCCGCATTCGGGCAATTTGTTCTATGGATCGTTAATCCTTTACCGGTGGTTACAAATCCAAAAACATCATCGCCCGGAATCGGTTTACAACAATTGGCCAGGTTATAAACAATTCTGTCGCTGCTCTCTCCGAAAATAATTAATTCCGCATCTTTTTTAGACACAGCGGAAGCCGCGTCGGATTTATGTTCAACAGCCTGCTTTACCGTCTTAGGCGGTTCGATCCTATCGCCCAACAATTGAAAATCTTTCAGCTCTTTCAGATCGATAGATTTGATGGAAATCTGGTAATACAGATCCAATGGAGAAGCCAGTTTGTAAAAAGCCGTTAGCACATCCACATTGTGCTGATTATATGCAGCGCCGTAATTTTCAAGCTTTCGTTGTACAAGGTATTTTCCTTCGTCGGCAATCTTTCGTTTATCTTCTTTTAAAGAATCTTTGATCTTGGTTTTTGCCTTGGCGGTTACTACCAGGTTCAACCAGTCTTCATTGGGTTTTTGTTTTCCGGAAGTAATGATCTCCACCTGGTCGCCACTTCTCAACTTATGACTAATGGGAACAAGCTTGTGATTGATTTTGGCTCCAATACATTGCGAACCGACTGCACTATGAATGGAGAATGCGAAATCTAATGCACTCGATCCCACAGGCAACATCTTAACATCACCTTTGGGTGTGTACACATATATTTCTTCGGTAAGAAAACTGGTCTTGAAGTCTTGCAGAAAATCAACCGAATCCGTATCCTGGGTACTGAGCACCTCGCGTATTTGCTGGAACCATTTATCAAACCGGCTTTCATCATTTGCCCCTTCCTTATATTTCCAATGAGCTGCCAGTCCTTTCTCGGCAATCTCGTTCATGCGCTTAGTTCTTATTTGCACTTCAACCCATTTCCCTTGCGGCCCCATTACCGTTGTGTGTAAGGCTTCATATCCATTCGACTTTGGATTACTCAGCCAGTCGCGCAGCCTCTCGGGAGCAGGTGTGTATTCATCTGTAATGAAAGAATATACTTTCCAGCAATCTTCTTTTTCTTTTTCGGCAGGCGAGGTCAATATTACCCTGATGGCAAAAAGGTCGTATACTTCTTCAAAAGCCACTCCTTTTTTCTTCATTTTGTTCCAAATGGAGTGAATGCTTTTCGGGCGGCCGTATAGGTCAAAATCAAAATTACCTTTTTCGAGTTTATCTTTGATCGGCCTGATAAATTCATTGATATAGCGGGTCCGTTCTCGTTTTGTTTCGGCCAGTTTACGGGCTATTTCTTTATAAGATTCCGGCTCAAGATATTTCATCGAAAGATCTTCCAGTTCGGTCTTGATATTGTACAGTCCCATACGATGCGATAACGGAGCATATACGTAGACTGTTTCAGAAGAAATCTTCAATTGCTTTTCACGCTTCATACTATCCAGCGTGCGCATGTTATGGAGCCTGTCGGCCAGCTTAATAAGGATAACACGCGGATCGTCGGTAAGGGTAAGCAGGATCTTCTTGAAATTTTCAGCTTGTTGTGATGCACTGGAATCAATGATCGTTGAAATTTTGGTAAGACCATCTACGATCCTGGCAATCTCATTTCCAAATACACGTTCAACATCATCCAGGGTAATATCTGTATCCTCAACAGTATCGTGTAATAAAGAACATATGGTGGAACGCACGCCCAAACCGATCTCTTCAACACAAATCATCGCAACAGCAAGCGGGTGAAGAATATAGGGCTCACCGCTTTTTCGGCGCATGGTTTTATGGGCATCGGCGGCCATTTCAAACGCCTGCCTCATCAATTCCTTATCGCCGGGTTTCAATTTAGGCTTAAGAGACCGAAGCAAAGCGCGGTATTCACGAAGTATTAGCTTTTTTTCCTGCTCATCATTGAGATTATATTTCGGTGTCGCAGCAACAGATTCCATACCTCACGAATTTACTGAAATTGAATGTGCTTTTCGCTATTTCTCTTAAATCTACTACTTTTGCAGGCCTTGCAAAATAGCGGGCGCATGTGGCGTAATTGGTAGCCGCGCCAGACTTAGGATCTGGTGCCGCAAGGCGTGGGGGTTCGAGTCCCTCCATGCGCACTTTTAAGGGTTTAAGGTTTAAAGTTTAAGGTTTAAAGTTAAGAGATTGAAAGCCTAAATTTTAAACCTTTACTCTTGTAAAAGCTGTAAACTATGTTTTGCTTTTCAACATTTACGGTTTAAGTTAAGAGGCTGAAAAACGTAAGCTTTAAACCTTCGTTTAAAGCTTAAGGTTTAAAGTTAAAATTGAAACCCTAAATTTTAAACCTTTACTCTTTTAAAAGCAGTAGACTATGTTTTGCTTTTCAACATCTAACGTTTAAGAAAGGCTGAAAAAACCTTAAACTTTAACCTTAAACTTTAAACTTCCTAATTGGCATAGTAGTTGTTTAAGAGACCATCTCCCACCCAGCGCCGTAGTTGAATAGTGTTTCTGAGTATGTAATCAATTATTGTTAATCTAAAATTGTTGTTGTTTTATGAAAAACACAAAGCTTACCTTATTGGCATTAAGCGTTGCCGTTACAGGTTTTTTCTCTTTTATGAGTGTAGAAGGTGGTTCTATTAAAGGAACAGTTACACCTGCTGATGCAGCTTCTACTGCATGGGCTGTATCTGCTACAGACACGTTAAAAGATGCGATTGAAAATGGTGTATTTGAAATTACCGGCGCGAAAGCGGGCACTTATACGGTGATCATCGAAGCAAAAGCTCCCAGCAAAAATGCCAGCAAAGAGGGTGTTGTGGTAACAGATGGAAAGGTTACCGAGGTTGGAGAAATTAAACTTCCTCAATAGCGTTCAGGTGTTATATAAGAACAGTGCTTACCACTGTGTCTTCTTTAGCTGTAGCAATATTTTTATTGCTACAGCAATTTTCTGATCCGGTAACCCGGAATTATCAAAATCTGCATTTGAATTCATTTCCTTGCTTACATTGCGTATACTAAATACCATTGTATGCAATTCCCGATCCGCTGTATTTTACTGCTAACTATTATTTTCAGCGTCTCCTGCACCACCAGCCGCAGAACCGGCTCTCCAAAAAAAGATGACGGGCGTCTTGAAGTGACCTTTATTCAGGTAAATGATGTATACGAAATTGCCCCCACATCCGGTGGAAATGCCGGCGGAATGGCAAGAGTGGCTGCAATAAAAAAGGAATACCTGAAACAAAATACCAACACATTTCTGGTAATGGCCGGTGATTTTGTAAGCCCCTCGATCTACAACAGTCTTGTATACGCAGGCAAGCGAATTCGTGGTAAACAAATGATCGAAGCGATGAATGCTGCCGGAATAGATCTCGCAGTGTTTGGCAACCACGAGTTTGACATTACAGAATCGGAGTTGCAGGAAAGAATCAATGAGTCTTCTTTCCGTTGGATCGCTTCAAACAGCTTTCATAAAAAAAACGGCAACACCATTCCATTCGAAAAACAGTCCGGTAATAATATTTCGGTTTTCCCACAAACTTTTATTTTACCTCTTACCGATGCTGATGGCACGGCGGTAAAAATCGGTTTTATCGGCATCACCCTGCCATTTAATAAAGCGGACTATGTTGATTATACGGATCCTTTATCGACCGCGGAAAAATTGTATAACCAACTAAAAGATTCCTGTGACGCAGTGGTGGCGATCACCCATCAAAAAATAGATGATGATCTCCTGCTTGCAAATCAGTTACCAAATCTAACCGTGATACTTGGAGGGCACGAACACGATATGCGATTTGAAAAAGCAGGCAATGTATTTATTACAAAAGCGCATGCCAATGCGAAATCGGCGTACATCATAAAACTGATCGTCGATAAAAATAAAAAAATCAATGAGGTTCTCCCTACTCTTAAAATGCTTGATGAAACTGTGATGCCCGACAGTGCAACCAACGTTGTAGTGCAGAAATGGGCAGCTGTGGCCAATCAGAACTATGCCACCCTGGGCTTTGATGTAAAAAAGGTGATACTTGCTACCGGTGATTCATTAGATGGGCGGGAAACAGAAATACGTTCCGGACCCACCAATTTTACCAGGATCATTACGATGGCAATGGCAGCAGCTTGCCCGGATGCAGACCTTGCCATTGTAAATGCAGGATCGATCCGGCTTGATGATATTTTGTATCCTCCCATCACACAATACGATATTTTGCGCAGCCTGCCATTCGGTGGACCCATTCGCGAAGCAGAAATAAAAGGAAGTTTGTTGATCCGGATTCTTGAAGCCGGAAACGCAAACAACGGAAGCGGTGGGTACCTGCACTATTATCCGGTAGAGTATCGCCCTCTGCAAACAGATCCAACACGTGGTGAATGGATATTGAATGGAACCGCCATTGATACGTCGAAACTGTACCGTGTTGCTTTCTCCGACTTTTTAGTTACAGGTAAAGAAGCGAACCTTGAATTTCTGAATAAAGAAAATCCGGAAATGATAAAATTATATGATGCAGATACTTCACCGGCAAGCCCTAAATCGGATATCAGGTTAGCGATCGTGAAATACCTCGAAAAATTAAATAGGTGATGAAGGGTACCGGCTACAAATAAGCGGTTGGCAGAAGCAATTATGCTTTAGCCCAAATTCGTTTAATAATGCGCTCGTAACCAACTATTATATATTTTTTTAAGTTGCTGATATCAAATTTGGTCTCTACAAATAATCATTACAGAACACTTACCTTTACGGCGCAGAAAAAAGATCAATATTCATATTTCTCCATATTAATCAAACGTGTTTGTAAGATCATTGACCTCGTAGCTCAGTTGGTAGAGCAGCTGACTCTTAATCAGCGGGTCCAGAGTTCGAGTCTCTGCGGGGTCACTTTTTTTTGAACAGGTAATGTCAACATGCTTTACCGGACTGTTTTTTTAACCCTATCAGCACTTTAAAAAAATATCTTATCCTTGTATTATAATTCTTCAATGTAATTCTATGGAGGAGGGCTTTGCCAGTCCCTTTCACGTCAAATACTTATAAGAAAGGGCTTAGACCGGGAATGCTTAAATAACTAATTTATTAGATGAAAAATTTAAAGGCCCGACTTAAACAAGGTGAAACCGTTAATGGCTGCTGGTTAAACCTTGGCACTTCGATTACAGCGGAGATTGCAGGACTATCGGGCTTTGACTGGGTATTAATTGACCTGGAACACGGAGCCGGGGTTGAAAAAGATGTTCTTGATCAGTTACAGGCACTCGAGCATACACCCGCCGCAGCCATTGTAAGAGTTGAAGGTGCGCAACGACAAAGGATACACCGTGTGCTGGATATGGGCGCCGAAGGGATCATGTGTCCCCGTATAAATAATGCCGGAGAAGCTACTGAAGTAGCCAACGGATTACATTATCCGCCTAAGGGCAAAAGAGGTGTGGCAAAAATGGTTCGGGCTACCGGTTTCGGACAAAATTTTACAGACTATTACAACAATGCAAAAGATAATATATTGGGCATTGTGCAGATTGAAACGGTAGAGGTGCTGAATCACCTGGATGAAATTGCGGCTATTGATGGTATTGATGTTCTTTTTATTGGCCCCGCAGATCTGACCATGGAACTGGGAATTTTTGGCCAGTTCGATCATCCGCTTTTCAGGGATGCATTAAAAGCAACTGTTAATGCTGCTGCAAAAGCGGGTAAGGCAACAGGAATTCTTTTCTTTAATCCTGATGATTATAAAACCTATCATCATCTTGGCATACGGATGATTGCGTGCGGTTCCGATGCTACTTTTATAGCAGACGGAGCCCGCAACATGGCTGGTAAACTAAGTGCCGCGAGAGCTAACTTATAGCCTGCATATTTATAAGTTGACATTTTGTACATGGATAACCCACTACTCATCTTATTAGTTGGAATCATCATTGTCGTTGGCGGCATTATCTGGCTTAAACTTCATCCATTTCTGGCATTATTGCTGGCGGCCTTTGTAGTGGCCATGCTCACGCCGGGTTTAGTGGTGGAGCAGTATGCTTTATCGAAGGGATCATCATCTCAGGCTGCTTTACAGCTTTCAAAGAAAAGTATCGGGGAAAGAGTAGCCCTTGAGTTCGGAAATACCTGCGCAAAAATCGGTATTCTTATTGCAATGGCTGCTATTATAGGTAAGTGCATGCTCGAAAGTGGCGCCGCCGAAAGAATTGTTCGGTCAATATTAAAACTGACAGGTATGGAAAAAGCGCCTGTAGCATTCCTGGTTAGCAGTTTTTTCCTGGGCATCCCCGTTTTTTTTGATGCGGTTGTGTTATTAATGATCCCATTGGCCAAAACGATGACTATGAGGCTTGGCAAAAATTATCTGCTTTTTGTGCTCGCTATCACCGGAGGAGCGGCAATGGCCAATTCATTGGTTCCCCCCGCACCGGGACCATTATTCCTGGCCGGTGAAATGCAGCTGTCTATAGGTGTTATGATGATAGGAGGTGTGTTATTAGGTCTTATCACTATTACCGCAGGCTATCTTTATGCGGTGTGGGCGAATAAAAAATGGCCGGTTCCGTTAAGAGATTCGCTGGATGCAAGACTGGAAGATATCAAATCAGCCTCCCTGCAGGAAAGTACTAAACTCCCCTCGCTTTGGTTTTCCCTGCTTCCTGTTCTTATTCCGCTTGTTTTTATTTGCGCACACACCATTGTCACTTCATTGCCTTATCCCGAATCATCTGCAAGTTCTGCATCGCGGACCTGGCTGATAAATGGCATTAGATTCTGGGGTGATAAAAATACGGCTTTGGTTGTAGGGGGATTGGTTGCGTTGATCCTGCTCGCGATACAAAAGAAGGGAAGTAAAGAAGGCGTAGGCAATTTCGTTCAGGGCGCATTGATGAGCGGGGGAGGAATCATCCTTATCATTGGTGCAGGAGGTGCCTTTGGTGGTATGCTTCAGCAAACCGGCATCAGTATGCGTATAGCGGAAATGACCAGGGATTATCAAATGGCTTTGATCCCGCTTGCTTTTTTCATAACTGCCGTGGTTAGGACGGCGCAGGGCTCTGCTACGGTGGCATTGATAACAGCATCAGGAATTCTATCAGGTATGACCCAAAGCGGGGGATTGGAATATCATCCACTGTATATTGGTTTGGCAATCGGATGCGGATCAAAATTAATTCCCTGGATGAATGATGCGGGATTTTGGATCATTTGTAAAGTCTCCAATTTTACGGAAAAAGAAACCTTAAAAACTTTTTCTCCCATGCTGATCATCATGGGATTTACAGGATTGATCGTACTTCTTTTGGCCGCGAAATTCATGCCTTTGATCTAAATTAACCCGGTCATGCTAAATTATTAATGGCAACGGTTGGCCGAACCTTCGAAGAAAATTGTATACTCCGTTCACCTCTGTGGTAAAAAAAATCTTGCATTAGAAGATTTTACTTGCATGAAAAGATGTCCTATGGTTAAGACCAAAGTTAAACACAGAGGTGCAGGAGGAGGTAAGGGCGGGCTCGCTCTGTTGATTGAACAGCTTTCTAATATCGATTAAAAGTTATCCATATCTAAAAGGTATAACAGCAATGAATAATCTTAACAGCAACTTTGAGAACAGGAAGGCTCCAAAGATCAGGGAAATTAACATCACTCCCATAGCGGTCGTTGATCCTCCATTATTAAATGCGGCCGGTTTACATGCACCTTATGCACTCAGGACGATCGTTGAATTAATTACAGATGATAACATCTCCGGCATCAGTGAAATTCCGGGAAATATAAGTATCAATGCAGCATTAGAAACGGCTAAAAACTTAATCTTAGGAAGGGACCCCTTCCAGTTAAATGCCATGCGAAGGGTACTGGAAGATTATTTTGGAAAAGAAACCTCGGCCCAGCGGGGAGATGCACCCTGGGACCAGCGAAAGCTTGTACATATTTTCAGTTCCATTGAAGTAGCCTGCATGGATATCATCGGAAAACTTACCGGACTTCCCGTGGTGGATCTGCTGGGCGGAAAACTAAGAGACGCTGTCCCTTTTTCTGCATACCTGTTTTACAAATATGAAGGAGCCGGGGGAGAACTGGAATTTAAAACAGACCCTACGGCTACCGGTTGGCCTGCCGCACGCCAGGCCAGCGCCCTTAATCCAACTGAGATCGTAGCACAAGCAAAGGCTATGTGCAAAGAATTCGGCTTTCAGTCCATCAAATTAAAAGGTGGAGTATTTGAACCCAGAGTGGAAGTAGATTCAATATTTGCTTTGAGAACCGCATTTGGACCCGATACACCATTACGCATAGATCCAAATGCTTTATGGACAGTTGAAACCTCCATAAAATATGGAAAGGAAATGGAAGGATACATAGAATATCTCGAAGATCCTACCCGAGGCCAAAAAAATATGGCCACAGTTAGAAAAGCATTGAATATTCCTTTAGCAACCAATATGTGCACAACGTCTTTCGAGGAGATACCAGATAGTATTTCTTTTGGTTCGGAAGATATTATTCTTAGTGACCATCATTTCTGGGGCGGTTTGCGTTCATCAATGGAATTAACAAGAATCTGCCAGACTTTTGGAAGGGGGCTTTCCATGCATTCAAACAGTCACGTGGGAATATCATTAGCAGCCATGGTACATTTGGGTGCAGCAATTCCTGATTTCAAATATGCTTTGGATACCCATTACCCCTGGCAATCCGATGAAGTGATAGCAGGTGGGCGGTTAAAATTTAAAGATGGATCGGTGGAAGTTCCTAAAGGACCCGGATTGGGTGTGGAACTCGACCGCGAAGCACTTGCCAGACTACACCAGAATTATCTGAAATGCGGCTTAACGAAGAGGGACGATGAAATAGAAATGCAAAAAGTTGTGCCAGGATGGAAATTTAAAACGGTGAGATGGTAGAACGACCTGGTCAGAAGGGGACGATCAGACCGGGTGTAAGGCGAATTTATTTTATTCCTGCGTTAATATTTATGATCTTCAACGCTGGTCAGATCGGGTAAACAGGCCTGATACGTAATTTCAGAAATAAGCATTTAAAACTAAAAAAAAGCATGAGAACATTTGCCATAGTATTGATCGTGATCGGCATCCTGATGCTGATCATTCCGAGCATTAACTTTACAAAAAAAGAAAAAGTAGTGGATATCGGCCCGATAGAAATTAATAAAACAGAAAAGAAGGTGCTCACCTGGCCCTACTATGCTGGCGGACTGGTAACTGTGGCCGGCATTGTTTTATTGCTGGCGAATAAAAGAAAATAAAATCGATCAGATCAAGACGATCAGACCAGGGTAACCCTGAAAGGATAAACCGGTGAAGCGTTTTCTTTGAGCATATATTCCAGTTGGCGACGGATGAATTCCGTTTCTTCCCCTTGCACATTATTAACAGTAAGCAACACATCGATGGTTGTTGTGAACCCATTGCTTTTCCCTTTACCGGGGTGAGTGCTTTTCCTGATCTCTGTTTTTTTCAGATTCTCACCAAACAATTGCATACAAAGAAGTTTTATATCCTCCACACTAACAATTCTTTCACCGGAGGCGATCTTTCGTTTAAGCAGATTCTGTTTTTCTTTTTCAGTGAGTCCCGATTTAGCACCGGCTGCATTGGTTAGCGTATATATGCTGCCCGGTTTGGTGAGAGCATGCTGATAGGCAGACAACTTCATGCCGGGCTTCATGCTTTGTACTTCTTCTGTTTTATTGACCGTCCAGTATTCGACGGTTACGTTTTCTTCAGGATTTCTGGGACGCAGGAGCAGGTAGTGAAGTGTTTCTTTATTGTCTTTTGCAATGTTAATACGATCTTCCAACCTGATCAGGATCCTGTTTATTTCTTTTAATCGAGACAATACAAAATCATTGCTCAT
Source organism: Chitinophagaceae bacterium (assembly GCA_014379345.1). Taxonomy (GTDB): domain Bacteria; phylum Bacteroidota; class Bacteroidia; order Chitinophagales; family Chitinophagaceae; genus Flavitalea. The sequence goes on along the minus strand of JACMLY010000137.1, from coordinate 22,970 downwards.
ACGGCTAAAGTAAGCGCTTTCATCCCTGATATCATCTATCAGGCCGGTTATAAGCCCTCTTAACTCCCGTGAATTGGTCTTTCCAATACTCGTACTTCTTACAATTGCCTCACCTTCTGTGGCATCCTGTTTGTCTGCGGAGATACGGAACTTGTATGGCTGTCCACCGGGTCCGTACACTGAACTCAGATCAAGGAAATCACCACTTACTGCCAATGGAATAATATTCAACCGGCTATCAGTGCGAAAACTGACCGTACTCAGATTCCTGTTCATGCATGGGAATGCGTTGATGCTGCATACCAGCCGGTCGAGTGTATGCTGATGAAGTGGCCTTGAAAGCGTGATTTTTATAAACACCCATTTGTCGAGCGGCAGTTTTTGGATCAACTTTTCCGGTAAAAGCTGCATCCACTCCTGTGGCAATTTTTCTGCAGGCTTTACAATGATATCTTCGGCTACATGCAAAAAATGCCGTTCGTATACCCATGCAATCTGTCGTGACAATTTTTTTGAATAATTATTGCCTTCGTCTCCCAGTGTGTCCTGGAGATTGAGTTCAAATTGATCGGTATTGAAATAGCCATTCAGTAATGCAACAGGCTGACCGTTTATCAATCCTTTTGCGCCAAGAAGGCTATCGTAAAAAAGATTCGCTTCTGAATGCCCGCGCATATCAAAAAAAAGCTGCAGGCCTTTTAAAGATCCGAGCGCACTATCCGGTTGAATGGCCAGGTATAATTCGTTAACCAGTTGGTTGCTTCCAACAGTTCCTCCATCGTACAAAATCTCTTTTTCACCGTTCGATAAAAGACCCACCAGCTTTTTTCCGCAAAGAATATAGTCGAGTGATGCATTAAAAAGCCGGAATTTTCCTACCGGAGTAAAAAAAATTTCCACCGCATATGGCTTTGTGCCGGTTTGTTGTATCTGCTGAAGAAGCGCGAAGCGAATATTTTCGTTCACTTCAGCATGTTTATCAGCAGAGCCGGCATGAAGTATACAGGAAGCCGGTTGCACATTCATGATAGCATCCGGCAAAAGAATTTCAGATATTTTGTCCAGTAACCGGTGTTGCGTAGCATTTATATTTTGATTGGTCTTTTCCAACTCTGCCGCACAGGCGTCGAGTAAAAGAATGATTAAAGGATCGAAATTGGTTTCAATTTCACTTTCGGGCACATCCCAGAGCCTGGCAGCTGTTTTCAGCATCCGGTCTTTTATTTGTTCTTTATTAAATAGCATTTATAAGTTTAAGGTTTAAAGTTCTTTGAATAGTTAATCCATGGCCGATTAAACATTCATGGAAAAAATTTAACCAACAAGCTCCAAATATCTTCTATCATAAAACTTCTAATGAAACATTGCCGCAGCATCTAATCGCATCCCAAACAACCTTAAACCTTAAACTTTAAACTTCTTTGAATAGTCATTCCATGGCCGATTAAACATTTATGGAAAAAAACTTCAACAACAATCTCCAAATATCTTCTATCATAAAACTTTTAATGAAACATTGGCCTAGCATCTATGCATCCCAAACAACCTTAAACCTTAAACCATAAACCTTAAACCCTAAACCTTAAACTTTAAACCTTAAACAATCAATCAAACGCCATAGGTCCAATAAAAAACCCGGTCTGGAATTCGTACGGTTCGTTGCTGCGGGCAATATTCCCCGATACTATTATTTCTATACGCCTTCGCAGCTGTGATCTTAACTTGTCGTTCATGGTGGTTTGTTTTACGGTCACTTTTACAACAACATTGACAAGCCTCTTTTCGTAAAGCGTAATCTGTTGCTGAAGGCTTTCCATAACAAGCTCGCGGCGTCCGTCATTCGACAAATGGATATCATAGTCATTATCCCAAAACTGCGATCCGTAGCGCTCATCTAATTTATTTTCTTCAGTGGCAGTTGTGATCAGTAAATGCACATTCCTCGATATTGAATCGTTCAGGGTACAAACAGGCAATTTCTGTTTTTCAAAAAAACGTTCAAAACGCAAGGGAAGTTTTAGGTAGTCTGCCATTGAAGCTGCATTTGTATTATGAATTTTACATTATTTATACTCCAGCACCAGCGTTACCAGACATTTAGCTTCCGGCTCATAAGGAAAGGAGGATATCTTTATGTCTTTCACCTTTGCTTTGAAGATGCCTCTCCTGTCCTGTAATTTTTTGCAGAGCTCTGCAAAAGTCATTGTTTTCTGATTTGCTGTAACAATTGTGTTGCCTCCATTGCAGAGTATATAATCGAAATCCGGAACATTTCTTTTCTTTTCAACCACGTCCTTCAACATGGTTTCAAGTTCGGGACGAGGCAGCTGTATATACTTTTTAGTTGGTTTAACAGGAATAGGCACGGGAACAGGAATTGGAGGTGCTGTGGCATCCGGAAGCGAAGTAGTGGGTGGGTTTTGATCACGAACAGGATCCGTTCTCGGTAGTGGCAATAAATCGGGAGGTGGCAAAAACGAGGGATCCGATACAGTACCGGTTCCGGAAACGGACCTTACAAAAATAGTTTGCTTCCATACTTTGTTTTCATCGTCATCCAATTGCAAAATCAGGTTGTAGGTTCCGGTATCGCTGAAGGAAAAACTAACGGACTGCCCAAGCTTTTCTTCAAAAGAAGCACTGTTTTCTATAGTCCATTTATAAACTGCAGCCTGTGTATTACATCTGTACGTTTCAATAGCGCCCGCCGTTGCATAGCTGTTACCAACAATTGGCGATTGAGGGGTATTGTCACCGGTCAACAAATTACTATTCGCTCCTCGCTGTTTTATAGCCACTGGCAAAATTTCCTTGCATTTCCCGTTTACAATAACGGTGACCAGGTAATCACCTTCTGCCGAAAATGAATGTTTTTTTTCTGCTCCGGATTCAAGAGAACTACCATCTGCAAAATCCCATTCCACTTTTTTGGCATTCCTGGCAGATGCTGTAAACGAAATACTTTCATTTACATAAAAGACATTGCTCTGCTTATGCGGCATTGTTCCCTGTGTAACTACAGTTATGGAAATGCAGGACGTATTATTGATGATCTTGAATCCAAATAATAATATGGAAATGAATATGACTACAAGAAGTGTAGTCCATACTTTAATATCGAGCCCTAAGAAAGAGCGACTGTATATGATGGCTGTACGATTCATCTTTGCAAATTTTTCGGTGAACCAGAAGAATTTTTTATTGCTTGTTTTGTAGTTGCATTAACTGGATTTGCTGCTTATCATAGGCCGCCCTCCAACCTTCCAGATTTTGCTTTAGTTCTTTAATTTCCTGATCTTTTATTTTCACGGTGGCATCCTTATCGGAAGCAGCCCTGATAAGCTTTTTATCGTTTTTTGCGTCATTGAAGATCAGTACCAGTTCTGAATAGATCTTTTTTCCCGCAATACTGTCTTTATTCAGCATAGCATCCATTTGCAGGATATTCTGATTTATTCTGCCTTCAACTACTTCGGTCTTCGTACCGGCACTGTTAACCGTATCGAGCATCTTTCTGGTTTCACTCATTAAATTAAACAGTTTCCTGTCAAAGTCTCTTTCTTTGTACACCACATCCAACTGAGATTGCAATTGTTTATTCTCTTTGAAAGGAACCTGCAGCCCAAAGAAAATGGCAGTGATGATCAGTGCGGTAGAGATCAGGTAGAAGATTACAAAACGTATAAACGCTTTCTTTCGTTCGGGTGAATTTTTAGGTTTCATGTTTTCCTTGTGTTAAATGTCGCCTCATGCACGGCATTGCGTAGCGGCTATGTGGTTTAACCGAAAAATCTTCTCTTGGTTTTATTTGGTGGCGTCTCGTAGGATTGATGCTTGTGTTCTTCTTTGACGAAAATGCCTGCTTCCTTCCTTTTGCCGATAAATTCGAGGTTACTCAATGTTTCAAATAGTTTCGACGTCACCTTCGCAAAACGGATCACCGGCCCTATGCTATCATTGATATTATTATGGTTATATGGAAGATTGGCAACGCCGGTCAGCATGCTTTCCAATTCGCCCTGGTTGAGTTCACACCATTCACTCAGGTAGTTCATCAATTCGTCTTTACCCGAACCGATGCGGAGATCAATCGTGTTTTTCATACTTCTCGCGAGCCCTGAAATAGTCGCGAATAATGCAATCGGTGGTTCGTAAGCCACCGTGCGGCGCATGGATGTCAATGACTGGCTCAGGTAAATCATGATCCTGTCGCATAGGAACAAAGCAAGTTCCGACAGATCGTTCTGCTGGCTTTTCTTGAATATTTTTTGAACGATCTGGGAGCAGCGCAATTCAAGCCCTGCAAGAAACTGATCAAGCTCAGCATGCAGTTGCACAAGATCGGGATGTGCGTTCAGTGAAATGCAGGCAGGGATATATTCTTCATCAATACGAACCGAATTGGCATCAACCATTACACGTCCAATAGTAAGTGCATAGGGATGCCGGGCGAACTGGCGATAACGGCTTTCGTCGGCGATTTCTATTTTATACTCAGGTGTGGTAAAAGGATAACGGGGCGGATTTTCCTCCAGGTCAGGATTTCCCGCGGGTTGCCGTTCGAAGGGATGAACAATAAGCACCACATGGTAAATTGACTTTGTTCCTGATACCGAAAAAGGAAATGTGGCAGCAACGGGTGCGTTATTATTGTTATCCCCAAGGCCGGGAATATGAATAATTACCCCACCGGGAGTAATGGCTTTGCAATGCAATACTGCAACAGACAATGTATTTTGATTGTCGGCGGATAACACTACACGGATATTTGTTTCTTCAGCACCGGGCAATACGCCATACCGAATAGGAGAAAGATTCACCGCAGCCGACATCTGCTGCATATTGTTCATAGCGTTGTCCTGCGCTATAAAATGATCTTTGTTTATTTTCATCCCATCGATCCAGTTGACAGGAAAATATTTTAGCTGGTCGTACATTAAGAAGAAATTACTGAATACAATATAATCGATTTATTTCTCTAAACCCTATATGGCGGCTCTTTCGCAAATGATAACTGTATTTTCTTTTATCCGGTTCTGGTAGACTGTTTTGAACGGATCTAAAATAGTTGAAAAACCGTACCATTTTGGCCTGGTCCGAAAATACCAGGTATGTGATCCTTTATCTTTACCTATATATTCGATGGGTGTTTCACTTTGTACTTCATTATAGTCGTTGATAAAATGATAGAATAACTCGCCCAGGTTCATCTCTGCGGGTGCTTTTGCCCTGAAATAGGTCCGCTCAGCATCCACCGATCTTTTTGCAATCTCAAATCCTATTACATAAAGCTGTTCGTTTTCTTTCTCATCCGGAAGATCGATCGTCTGGTTGAGCGGATACTCCCATGTTGCATATAAAGGATCCGGGATGTCATAAGCTGCGTCGAACGTATGATAGAGCAGCAGGGGAATGAAAAAAAACAACATACTTAGTAGCATGGGATAAAACATGAATGATTTATCCTTTAAGAAATACTGCAAGGCGGCAAATGCGGCGACGCTAAAAAAAATGATCGACAGACTGAACAGGACCTCGCCCGTCAGCAATCTTTGTTTTGTTTCCCGGGGGTTACTGAAATATTTTCTATGTGTCAATAAAATATGCACCCACCCGAAGATCAGGTAAACGGCAGCAAGTATCCAGAAAACCAAAAAAGGATTTTCGCTGATAAATGTTGCCAGAAAAGCAAGACCCGAAGATATCACGGAGAATACACCTCCATAACGTATCGGTTTATTTGCTTTGGCGGCAAAACTGGACGCAAACTGTTTGATAATCGCAAAGATCATCATTGACCCAGCCAGGAAAGGCGCAAAATAGAGTATAAATGTTTTTAATGCCATTACCAATCGTTCATGCTTTAAAGATAAAATCCATATCCAATTATATACTCCCTTTCTTTTTCCCCTGTTTCTTCCTCCGGCTCGAATTCAAACTTTGTTTCAATTTCAAGTGGCAGAAAAATTTCTGTAAACCGCTGTAAGAACTTGCCAAATGGCTTGTTGTCGCAATATTGGGCCGTTTCTGATGCTGTCAGGTCATGTATGGTAAATGTCCATCTCCTGGAAGGTTCTGCAAAAACATTTCCTGTAATGGTATCCAATCCAAGCATACTTCCATCGCCGGTGCGAAAAATGGTATTGTCGTGCTGTTGTTGCTCTACCGTGGTTTCGGCAACACTTACTTGTTTATTCAAAGCCAGTTGAAGTGCTTTTGCAATAAGTTTCTTATCTCCTTTTATCCTTTTCTGCATGGGCATCAACCGTATCATTATTTCCGCAGCACTGAGCGGAAGGTCTTCAGAAATATCCCAAAATCTGAAAAAAGCCTCCGATACCTGTCCATTGAGTGTTCCGAAAAGAATATTTCTTTCCTCCTGTTCAGCCATCACAGCAAATCGGAAGATCTCCTGTTGAATAGGTTGAAAAAATTTCCGGGCGGCCTTTTCTTCTTCCTTGTAACGGCGATGCTCCCCGATCATATCTTTCAATGCCGACACACGGCCTGAACCGAGCGACTGGTGAAACAAGCCTTCCGGTAATTTGTCGTAGATCCCATCACGGTTGAGCACCAAACTTATCTTGTCATTCTTGCGGTCGCCATTTTCTATTGAAACGTTATCAATATCATTGCGATAAGTTCTCCGAAAGGATCCTGCAAATTCGATGGTGAGACTGTCGAAGAAAGCACCATTGTCAAGCAACGCCGCACAAAATGCTTCGGCGCGCAATGCAATATGTTGCGCCTGATTGTATCTGTTTAACTCCGCTCCCATTGTAAGAATTGATCCCGCCGTCAGCTTTGTAAGGAAACATGTGGGAAAACAAAAATAGAAAAATATCTAACTTAAAAAATCACACAAAAAGGGTATTGAGAAGGTTTTTAAATGATGTTTATTTGTATTTGTAATATTTATTCTAAAGATAAGTTTTCTTTTTTCCGACTATCGCTTGGATTATCTTTAGAACAACCATCTATTCACTTTAAAAAACTTTAATCATGAGCTTTAAAGCTAAACTCACCGTAGCAGGAAAACCTTATAACGTGCTTGACTGCGCTTATTCTCTTCGTCAGGAAGTAGATGCCACAGGAAGACCTTCTTCCATTACCCGCGGTGGAAAAATCACCCTTACCGTAGAAAGCAACAACGAAACTGATCTGTTTGAGTGGATGTGTAATAACTTTGAGCGCAAAGATGGAAGCGTGGTTTTCTTAAAACGCGACAGTGATGCAACGATGAAGGAATTAAAATTCACAGAGGGCTACCTCATCGATTTTGAAGAAAAATTTACTTCAGATAATGAAAAACCCATGAGAGTTACTTTTACCATATCGGCAAAGGAAATCAAAATGGGAAATGGAACACATACGAATGAGTGGGTATAAGCTTATTTCCGGCGCCAGACAATTAAAAACGCAGATTTATTATTTGCCGGAGCTATACTCTGTAACTTTCATCAAGCCATAAACCCCTTAACTATGGCAGACGGTATTGAACTTGCTACGGTAGATATAAAAGTGCAGGACTTTGAGGAAGACGTTCAGTTTTCCAACCTTTCTATTAATCAGCGTCTTGCTGATACAAATTCCTTTTCCTTTGTCTGGAGAATTGAACAGAACGATGTTTCGCTCTCGAAGCATGTAGAATTTTATAAAAAAAATCTAGGAAAACAGGTAACTATCACCATCGATGACGGTTTCGTTTTCAAAGGCGTCATCCAGAACATTCTTTGTTATAACCAGTTTGTGTTAAACTCAGAGTACGAAGTAGCCGGGAAAGGATTGCTTATTAAGCTTGATGAAATACAACAATGCAAATCTTTTACCAAGCAACCGCTTAAGGACATTTTCCAGGAGCTTGGCGGCAAAGCCCCAATGAAGATTGAACCTAAAAACAGTGAAAGCCTGTTTTATACGGTTCAATACAACCAGACCAATTTCGAATTTCTTTGTATGCTGGCAGCCCGCCACGGTGAATGGTTTTTTTACAATGGCGAACAAATGGTTTTAGCAGAACCGGATAAAAAAGCAGTGGAGTTGAAGTTGGCAGAAGGATTTGTTTTTGATCTTAATATTACTGCAAGGATGCAGCAACAGCCGAATAACATTTCCGGGTTTGACCATTTCAAGGGTGAATTCATCACCTCTACAAAAGAGGCTGAGAAACCGGGCGGAAACGGAATGATCGACGCTGCGGTTGAAGCATCCAGAAATTTTTATGGTGATGGCCATGCCCCGGCTTATTACGCACATGCCGTCAAGAAAGAAATACTTGAAAAGACCAGCGAATTGAACCAGCAATCTGCCGCATCCTCCACGGTGTATATTAGTGGCCGAACACATTTGAGCGGTTTGAGACTGGGCGGCACTATTAAGCTGATCGATGAAAAAGACAACAACGCAGGGGAATTCATTGTGGTAGAACTGCATCATAGCTGCAGTGGGCTTACAAACTATCAAAATAATTTTGTAGCCATCCCTTCAGAAACAAAAGCACCACCGTATACCAACTCGCATTTGTTTACATTTTGCAAACCACAATATGGCGAAGTAATTGCAAATGAAGATAAGGACGGTCATGCAAGAGTGAAGGTGCACTTTGGTTGGCAAAAGGAAGGAGAATCAACGCCTTTCCTGAATGTGATAGTGCCACATGCGGGAGATGGAAGAGGATTCCGGTTCTTACCGGAGATCGGAGATACCGTCATTGTAGATTTTATCGACAATAATGCAGAGCGGCCTTTTGTAATGGGGGCCGTATTTTCTGAAAAAAGCAAGCCGGATATTCCTGATGAAGGAAATGATGCGAAACTGATCGGAACGAGAAGTGGCAGAAGGCTTGAGATCAATGATAAAGATGGCCAGCTTACAATAACAGATAATTTTCAAGGGAAATTCCCGAAAAACGCGCTGATCCAACGGAACAAAGACGATCTTCTTTTCTTAACACTCATGTCGATAAAAGATGAGAGCAATGCATCCATTATTCAGCTGAATGGACCCGATAGCATAAAACTGGGCCTGCAGGAAAATAATGTAATCATTGCTGAAATATTGCTGGAAAAAAAAGGAAAGAAGATTACGATCCACTCAAAAGGATCTATCGACCTGCGTGCAGATGGATCGATCAATATGAGCGCCTCCGAAATTAATATGAAAGCCGGCGGAGAAATAACTATTAATAAAAACGGAGTTGATCTGATCGGAAAAGAAATTGACCTGGATGCAGAGCAGAATGTTACGGTCAATGCGCAGCTTGACATCGAGGTGGCCTCGGGTAAGAAAGTGGCCGTAACCGCCGTAGCTGAATTGGAACTATCCGCAACCGGTATTACAAAACTGGAAGGTGGTATCGTGAAGATTAATTAACGTTATGCGAATGAAATGAAATACTTCTGTTTCGATACCGCCATTAATGGAACTTTTACATTGCTTTTACTACAAAAGGAATATCCCGGACAGCAATGTTTATTCCATGAAACAAATGATGCCGGCATCTGGGATGCAGCTCCATGGCTATTCGTAACGGAAAACAACGTATTTGAACAAATCAATCATCCCCTGGCATCTTTACACCATACCGTTTTTTTTGAATCACCTGAAACGATCGATGATCTACGGCAACATCTGCAATCATTTATCTATAAAAAAATTGAGGACAAAGAATATTTTTTCCGCTTTTGGGATGCAAGGGTTCTACTGAATTATTTGTCCGGGTGTTCGCAAACCCAACTCGAAGCATTTTATGGTGAACCAATCGATTCAATCTATGTAGAAGATGAGAACAAGGATCAACTGCTTCGCCTTCAAATAAACAGAAAAAATAAACTTGAAAAAGGACTAATTACTAAAAAAGCATTCTTTGAAAATAAAAGTATAGCCGGGAAAGAGGAACAACCGACTTCGGCAGATAAAATCCAGTCTGATAAAAAAGAGAAGGATACAGAGGAAAATACAAACAGGCGAAGGTTTTTAATGGATTAAAAAATCCATCTAGCAACGGTTTTAGAATCTCTATAATAGCTGATCAGTTCAAATAAAAAATAATGGGAAAACCTGCGGCAAGAGTACTCGATATGCATGTGTGCCCCATGTGGACCGCACTGGTTCCTCACATAGGAGGTCCTTTACTACCACTGGGTGCAGCTCCCAATGTGATCATCGGAGGCTTACCCGCCGCAACCGTGGGCACAATGTGTTTTTGTGCAGGAGGACCAGATGCTGTGGTCATGGGAAGCAGTGGTGTTTTGATTGGCGGTAAAATGGCCGCCCGGATGGGGGACATGACAGCGCATGGAGGCAGCATTGTAATCGGATGCCCAACGGTGTTGATCGGGGAATCAGGGGGTGGCGGCGGAGCCGGTGGAGGAAAAGGAAATATGCTGGAGGCATTATTCAGTACAGTCGGTGCCGGTCAGGCGAAAGATATTGCTAATATCAATGCACTTACAGAAGCAGCATCTAATGGCAGTGAAACCGCGGAGCGAACAGATAAAAAAGATTTTACAGCACAGTTCACACTCAAAGATGAGGCAGACAAGGGGGTAAAGGGAGTTAAATACGAGATCCGTACACCGGATGGTGAACTGCATACCGGAAAAACTGATGGGAGTGGCAAAACCGAACAAATATCAGGATACACCATTGCAGATTGCAGATCAACTTTTTTCAATAACAAATAAAGCATAAATAATTCCCTCATGTCGGGAAGCGGAAAAAATACCAAAGGAAGTTTTCAGATCAATGACATCAGGCATCTGGTTGTTCTTGTTAGATTCAAACCCGGCAACCTGGATGGGATGGCTGGTGCTGAAGGGTTGCTTGGCGGGGTAGCAGGCGCGGTGGGAGGTGTTGCTTCTGCCATTGATAGCGTGGCTTCGTTTCTGCCCGGATACATAAAGGAAGAAAAAGAAAAAGAAAAAAAGGCCGATAAAGAATACAATTACTTTAAAGAATACGACAAAGGCTGGGATAAAAAGTTGAAACAAATCGATCATGATCTGCTGGAGATGAATGAAGAAAGTAAAACGCTGGTGCATGATTTTGAAGAATCTGACACCGCAGACAAGCGGAAACAGGAAGGAAAAAAATTGCATGATAAAATAAAAAAAGAGATTAGTGACTGGACCGATTATCCTTCCGCTATTCATTTTATCGGGCTGGGGCAGGGTGGCAATATCGCCAATGAGGCGGCCAGTTTATTCAAGGACAATGATAGTTTCAAAAAAGAAACCTGGTTTGTAAAATCCGTTATTTACGTTGGAACACCCCTCTACAAAGATATACATACACTGGACCCTGTTGTATTGAAAGGAAAGGGAAAACAGATTTCCCTGGGCAACCGGTATGATCTTACGCAGAATGCCATTGAGTATTTTGAACCCGCAGATAAGCTTAGAAAATATATCGAGACCTGCAATTCCAACCTGTTCTCTTATTTCGCGGGAAATATTTTTCTTCATCTCATTCAGGCTTTATCATATGTACTAGGCAATCATGAAATGGGTATAGGCAAAGACAATGAAAAAGTATTGGATGCTTTTGAGAAAGCGAAAGGAGAAATTACGGGAATGATCGAGGACATCATCGGGCTGGTAAAAAAACTGGCCTCGGAAGCGCCCGGGATGATCGACATGAGTAACCTGCCCAAGTTTGGAGAAATGCTTCAGGGCTATGATGCCATACCCGGCGAAGCCGGTCAACGAATTACACATTTCATTGAAGATGACCTGAAAAAAGTAAGGAGCGGCTTCGGTTTGAGTACAGATAAATTGCCGATAGAAAACTTCTTTAATTGCCTGGTCCCTTTGTTCAATAAGCTCACCGCATCCTTTAAACTCTTCAACTTCGACACTCCTGCAACCAATGCCATGCTTGATCAATTATTTGACAAAGCAGGAGTAAAAAAAGTGTACGCTCCGGCGTCAATCTCTATGCAGACAATTGAGGTAGATGATAATTATACAAAGATTTTACAGGAAAAATTAAAGGAAAAAAAACCGGAAATGGGCGGCGTGATGGTAGCACAGGCAAAAAATCATATTACAGAAGCTACAAAAACCGGAGGCTCCGAAATTTCTAAATTGTCCATTGAGCAGAAGAGTGCGTTGGGAGCGGCCATTACCAGTATGGCGTTGCCCATGCTGGCTACCAAAAAAGCCTTATATACAAAACTGCTCGACTATTTACCCTTGTCTGGTATTAATGGTTTTCTTGGGAAATTAACAGGCGAAAAAGGCGCAGAACCATTGAAGGACCTCGTAGGAAATATTCGAAGTGGTTTCGATTTTGATAAAACCGATGACAAGGACGAAAATAAAATCGGGTTAAAAACCGCCATTGCCAGGTTCGATAAAGAATTCAACCGGGTAAAGGGTTACCTGAACAGCAAAAACTTTCCGATAGATGAACAACTGAACAGTTTATACTTCATTTACAACAGTCACAACCTTATGCTTAAAGAAATGAATGCGGAAATAAGGCAAAGTATCGATACACAGACCGGCGTTATGCAGTATAAACTTGATCATGGATACGACTATGATCGTATACAGAATGAGTATGTGAAAAAAGGGGAAAGTGAAAAGAAAAATGTAAAACCGGTCGAAGCAGTAGAAGAAAAAAAATGACCGCTCATGAATCCAAAAGCATTCAAATTTCTTTAATAGCCATACTTAAAAGGCAACGATGTATTACCGAAACAGAATAGATCAGGTTGATTTCAACGGAGCGAAGTTCAACAGCTTTCTCTATTTTGACACCATTTCAAACCGCAAAAATTTGAAAAAAAGCGGGCAATTGATCATTGAACTCAAAGTGCATCTCAACCCCGATAATACCGTAGCTACCGTGGGTCCGTTTGCAGACAATAACAACATGAGTTTTAAAACGGGTGCGTGGCCTGAGAATGTTCTCAAGGCCTTCAAGAAAACATACCAGCTAACCGGACAGGGTTTTTGGGACAGGAAGTTCGTTTTAACTAATAACTCTTATTCTTATTTTGATCTATTTTTCACTCAGGACAAAAAAGGCAAGCTCACTGACAAGACAAAATTGGAGGTGCCTCCAATGATAACCAAAGCAACTATGGTAGATGGCGTATTAACCGAGCCCGACGTACACAATTATCAAATACAACACAATATTTTCTTTGATAATGAAACCAATAACGGGGTTATCACCGTGCATCCAGATGTTGTGTGCAGGTTTATTTTAAGATTGGTTGATACAGCCGGGGAAGCGCATAAAAGCATTAAACTTTCTTACTTTACACATTTTAAAACACAGCGGGGAGTCTTCCGGCCTATTGCTCCCTTTTCGCCTACTTATTTCAGATCTGATTCGGAGCACTATAGCCAATCTGATATATTAGCCGAGATCAATTTTTTTAAGGGTATAATGTTGGTACAAAATACCCATGTACACGAAATAGGTCATGCGATCGGTTTAGATCATTCGGGCAAAGTGCTGAACGAACCGAAATGCGTAACCGCAATGGCCTCGGGCGATCAAAATGCCAATGTGTGCTACGGAACTACCTTCAAGTCGGCTTCAAACATTTTGGGAAGGGGTAACCGTCTGCTGCCGATGAATGCAGAGCCCTGGAAACACGCATTAAAACTAATGACAAAAGCAAATGCATGGCAGGCTAAAGTATTGTAATAGATATACTAAAATTTGAATGTCAACTTAAACGGCGAAAATTATCATAGAAATATTATCTGTAAAAAATGTCAATCACTACAACCTATAATTTTTCAGAGAAGGCAAAACAGGCATTGCATATTGCATCGCAACTGGCCAAAGAGAATATGCACGATACCTATGGTGCAGCTCATTTATTGAAGGCCCTGCTGCACAAGGAAATGCCATTGCTGAAATTTCTTGAAAGTAAGGGCATGGATGTATACTATGTAGAAGAGTGGGCAGAAATTCGCATTGAACAATATCCGCGATCGTCCAGGATCTCAGCTGATCCCGAAGGTGACAACGATACAGAAGCTTTATTTAATGAAGCTGACCATTTGCAAACAAAACTGAATTATCATGCAATAGAACCTGAATGTTTGTTTATCGCCATCGCCACGCCGGGTGTTGCTTTTGCCTATGAGCAATTGAAAACCTTCCCTGTGAGTTCAGCACAGGTATTGCAATGGTATGAGGGAAATAAAACGCAGGCATTACAAGGAGCTGCCACCAAAGCAAATGGCACCATAGCCCCCTCCGTAAAAGCATCTTTTGAAGCACTGAATAATTACTGCTCAGATAAATTGCAGAAAGCAAGGAACGGCGAGTTACACGAAGTGATTGGTCGCGATAAAGAGCTAAGACAGATCTGCGAGATCATCAGCCGCAAAAGCAAATCGAATGTGATAATCGCCGGTGAAGCCGGGGTAGGAAAAACCGCCTTGCTCGATGGATTTGGGTTGGCTGTTGTGAATGGCCATGTGCCGCAGCATCTTCGGAATATCTCTATTTATGAATTGGATAATGGCGCCCTGCTTGCCGGCGCTTCTTACAAGGGCGAGATCGAGGACAGGGTTCGGAAAGTTTGCCAGGAGCTTTCAAAGCTCGAAAAACCTGTTTTGTTCATCGACGAAATTCACACATTGATCGATAAGAATAATACTACTGGAGGCGTTGCAAGTATTTTAAAAGCAGAACTTTCAAAAGGTATACTAACGGTGGTTGCAACCACTACGTTGGATGAATACCGGAAAAGCATAGAAAAAGATGAAACATTCAGTCGCCGGTTCGAGGTGGTAAAAGTAAATGAACCAGATACCACCATTGCAGAAAAAATGCTTCGCAACCAGGCAGCTATTTATGAAACACATCACCAGCTTACAATAAATGACGCTGTATTTGCCGAGACCATCAGGTTGGCAAAGCGGTTCATTAAAGAAAGAAAATTGCCCGATTCCGCATTGGATCTGTTAGATCGAACGCTGGCAGTTACAAGAATGATGACAGACACCTCTAAACAAGATGTAGAGAACCTGCAAAACCGCCTGAAAGAATTATTAAAGAATGGAACCGAAGAAGAGTTGCGCTGGCTCTATCACGAGGCCCAGGCCGGGCTGAGCCCCGTATTACTGGCTCGGTTTAATGAAGAAAAAGAATTTAAAAAGATATTGGATGCAGGGGAAATGAAACAATATCTCGGAAATTTATTCGGGAGCCTGGCTGCAGTAGCCGCCACTGAAAAAAAAGAAATCGACTCAACGGATGTTAGTGCCGTTGTGGCGAATGTAACAGGAATTCCTATCGGAAAAATTCAAACGAAAGAGCAGCAGCGGTTAACAAGTATGGAAGATCATCTTCGTAACAGGGTAATCGGGCAGGATCATGCCCTGAAAACCGTATCGGATGCAATCCTGGAATCAAGGTCTGGTTTAAATAAAGCCGGCCAGCCCATTGCCTCATTCTTTTTCCTTGGACCGACCGGAACGGGCAAAACAGAATTAGCAAAATCGCTGGCAGAATTTTTGTTCCAGGACGAGAATTCTATTATCCGGTTCGACATGTCGGAATTCAAGGAGGAACATTCTGCCGCCCTGTTATACGGCGCACCTCCCGGCTACGTTGGTTATGAAGAAGGGGGTATGCTGGTCAATAAAATCCGTCAGCAGCCGTATGCGATCGTGCTGTTTGATGAAATAGAAAAAGCGCATCCATCGGTATTCGATATTTTTCTTCAGATACTGGATGAAGGAAAAATGCACGACCGCCTTGGAAAGGAAGGCGATTTTTCAAATGCAGTCATTTTGTTTACATCTAATATAGGAGCAGAGCAGATCATTAATAGTTTTGGTGAAGGAAAAATTCCCAGGTCGGATGAAATGATGGAAATTATGGCGCGTTATTTCCGACCGGAATTCCTGGCCAGGGTTACCGAAATCATCCCGTTTGCCCCTGTCAGTAAGGAAAATGTTGAACGCATCTTTAATATTCATTTAAAGCCGTTGGTAAAACAACTGGAACAACAGGGAATAACGCTTAAGGTTACACCGCAGGCAGCAGAGCACCTGGCTCATCTTGGTTTCACCCCTAAATACGGTGTGAGGCCGTTAAAAGGGGCCATACGTACATGGCTTCGTAAACCGCTGAGCAGAATGATCATCAATGAGGAAATTAAAAAAGGAGATATCGTTGAAGCATCGGTTGCAGAAATAGCCGGCCACAAAGAACTCAGCTGGCAGATAACAAAATAAAAGACCAGGCAGTTTGCAACATGTTTTTAAATATAGAATGTAAAAGGAAAAAATCGTATTTTTCAACATAAACATTTAAAACAGAACCAACCATGGATAATTACGGTATAGGCGGCAATGAAGTGAAAACCGATGCCAGCGAAGCAATTACCGATATTCCCCAGAACCGCACACTAATGGCGGAAAAGCTGACAAAGGACGCACCTGTAAAGCCGGAAGTTGTTCATGGCTTACAAACTGTGGAACAGGTTTTCGAACATTTTAAACCGACTTTAAGCGTGGATTTTGAAGATGAAAGTGGAAAAACTATGAAGGAAACACTTCGTTTTGGCAACCTTGGCGATTTTGGTACAAGAGGCATTACGGCTCAAAGTGAATTCCTGAAAGAAAATGCCGGCAAAAAAGAAGAATACCTGAAGATCATAAAGCAACTGAAGTCGAACAAAATACTCAAAACGGCTTTGGCCAATCCCGAAGCCAAACAGGCCTTACTGGATGCTATTAATGGGATGATGGCCGACCTGGAAAAAAATAAATAACCGGGATTCGGTGTTTACAATCTTAAACTGATTTTATGTCGTTCAAAGCAGAATTTGTTATCGGGGGTACTAAGTTCAATGTACTTTCATTCAATATGACAATTAATCAATTGACAGATCAACACGGAGTGCCGCGTGATCGTGTAAAATGCGATTCAATTAGTCTTCTTCTCGAATCGTCCGGTAAGGATGATGAAATATCTGAATGGGCCACCAGCCCCAAAATGAAAAAAGATGGGGAAATCTCCTTTTTCAAGAGGGATGCATCGGCAATTGGCAAAACCATTTCATTTGAACAGGCATTCTGTGTTCAGTATTCAACAAATTTTTCCAATAACGATGAAAATCCTATGACCATACAGATCACTCTTTCAGCATTGCTTGTGAAGATAAATGACAAATTCAAGGTCACTTCCCCGGTATTTGATGCAAAGGGTGGAAATAAAGGAGGCGGCAATACAAATAGTTCTTCGTCTAATGAAACGAAGAAGCCTGTTTCCAGTTTTATTGCTGATTGATCATTACTAACAGCAGTTTTAAAACCTTTTAAACTACCATACAATGAGCGAAGAGTTGCAACAACAAGGGGGATCACAACCTGAACGGGTAAGGGAAGCTAAGCAGGTGGAAAACCCGCTGGAACTCTTAAAACAAGGAACTGAAAAACTTGCCAAATTTGGTGGATTTGACCTGATAGAATCGTCGATTGAAGGAGCGGCAAACCTGAACCCTGACCGTAAAGCAAGACGAAATATTTTTCTGACTGAATCACAAAAAAAAGGTGAGAGAGAGGCATTGAAACGAGCCTTGTCCATTTGGGCCGAAGTTCTGGAATCTTCCAGCGAAATTTCAGATATGGTAAACCTTAGCGAAGAAAAAGCAGAGCAATGTCAGAAAGTATTGGAAAAAAACTTAGCGAGAGCAGTTGATGAAACAAAAGACCTCGAAAGATCATACAGAAATGTGGCTCTTTTTTACAAAAATACGGAAGGCGATAAATTAAAAAATGTTTCATTCATCAACTGTGAAGCAGATCAGTTAAAAGATCTCGACAATACCCGGTTCATAGATTATATCAATTCGGAGCTTAAACAAAATTATGACCGCCTCGATCTTCGCACAAATTACAGCATCCTTGTAGTGCCGGGATATCTCGGCTCAAATAAGGTAGTTGAAAAATGGGCTAAGATGGCGCATGAAAACAAAGTGATGCTGGTAACTGATTTTGAACATCTGGATGCGCCGGATGATGTGATGGAGATGTTTGAAATAGCTAACCTGACCGGTGGAGATAAATACCGCAGCAATGTTATGATGACCTGTAACTGGCTTGTAGGCCGTGGCAGGTACGATGAATTGGGAGAGGAAGAAGACTTGTACGTTCCACCTTCCGGAGCGCTTGCAGGAAAAATATATAAGACCTTGATGAGCCAGGTAACCGCAGGTAAGAAATTCGGCAGCATGAATGAAGTGGACGGTGTAAAGTTCGACCTCAAAAAAAGTGAGATCGCTAACCTGGAAAAAATGGGGCTGGTGCCGATGGTTAAAGAATACGGCAAAGTGATGGCTTTCTCAGCTAAAACATTGTTCAACGGCGATAACCTGGGCCTTCAAACCTATTCAGTTGTGCGTGTTTTTGATTACGTAACAAAAGTGTTGATGGACTTTCTCAACAGGCGTGCATTTGAAAATTTCAATGCAAATACCCGTAAGGATCTGATGAGCCAGATTGTAAAATTCCTCGACAGCATTACGGGTCCTGATAAATTGATTGAAGATTTCACTATTAAACGTTTTGAACAGGATCCTAACCAGAAAGACCGCATCCATCTGGACATTCACATGAAGCCATACTTCCCGGCAAAAAATTTCATGATAAAGATGGATGGCCAGAAAGGGGATGACGGCACTCAGTGGGAAACAGAATATGATCAGCAGAAATAGTTACGCGAAATACTAACGACATAGAACAGGGTCCCTGACAAGAAACCCTCCGTTATCTCTGTGCCTACCTCCTGCCCCTCTGTGGTAAAAAAAACTTTTGCGTCGTCCGAGTCTTTGTGTGTAACACCACATCTAACGCAGAGGCACAGGAGGGTGCAAATTTTTGCATTCCGAACAGTCGACGGTCAACTATTCATAACTAGTCACTATACCCCGTATTCTTAAGCAGAATATTTACGCGTTTGCTCTTCAATTCATTCAATTCAATTCCCTTTTTCAGATTCGCGTCAAATAGTGTGATCTCGTGCCCATACCCGAGATCCATATATACCCTGTCATTTATGATCCATCCCTGAACACTAAACGAATATCCTTTGCGGGAAAATCCCAGGCCGGTTGTCAGGTCTTCATCTAAAACTATTTTTATCAGATTGCCGTCTTTAAAGTCTTTATGTTTTCCTTCAATATGAGCTACCAGATATTTAGGTGCCCTGGCTGGTTTTTCAAGTGATTTGTTTTCCTGCGTACTTACTTCCAGATTTATTTTTGCGAATGCGGCATCACTATCATCACCCCCCTCTTTCATTTTCTTGGGAGCCGCGGTAGAGAATACATTGTAACCAAAGTTCTTCATATATAATTCCGGGTATTCAAAGAGTTCTTTTACGGCAATTATTTTGTAGACATACAAAGCCGTTTCAGGATTTAACTGCATGGCAAAATAATCACTGCCCTGTTTCTTCATCGTTTTGGTGATATTTCCTATTCCGAAATTATACGCAGCTGCCGCCAGAGACCAGGAAGCCACACCATGAAATTTTTTAATGTAGTTGTAATTATCGCGTAATAGTTTGCAACCAACCTCGCTTGCCTTATAAATATCTGTTCGCTCATCTGTCACATCATTCATAACAAGTCCGTACTGAACACCTGTTTTCGGCATTATTTGCCAGAACCCGTGGGCTCCTACTCTCGATGTGGCATTGCTGATGAATCCACTTTCCACAATAGGCAGGTATTTCAGGTCCTCAGGAATACCATATTTGAGCAGGAATTTTTCAACAATGGGAAAATACATATCTGCCCGTTTGCGCAAGGTTGGAAGGTTCACAACCGGTACCTGTCTACGGATAACATTCATCAGCTTATCCCTTACAAACTCACGGTCAACAGGAATACGATCACCGCAGAAATAAACATTATGCTGGGGATCTGTGTTTCCGGAAAGAGTGAAAAAAGCAATGAACAGAATCAATAGCCATTTTACCGACCGGGTAGAATAACCCGCTTTTCTATAAGCTTTCATTGGCCTTGCGGTTTCTTTTTCCTTTTTGCTTTTTACTTTTAGGTGCCGGTTCTGTTTCGGTTTTTGGGATTGCTGGTTCTTCCGAAGTCACCTTTTTTTCAATTTTCATCCTTTCTTTATTATAAACATCCGCGTCGAAAATGATATTCAATTGTTCTTTTTCGGGCCGGCGGTCACTCATGTTTATATTCAGCATATCCTTATCAGGAATAGTAGCATCTCTTGTTACCAATACGATCCGTGTTTCCTGGCCGGGTGGAACGATGGGAAATCCCTGGATATAGGTAATATAGCTGCAGTAGAGCCATTTTTTAGGAGAACCGTCTTCATTATACCAATAGAGCCCTGTAAAGCCCATCAGGAAATCTTCTTTGCTTTTATTTATGATACGAATTTTAAAGTAAGCATTTGGTGCGTTGAATGTTATACTTTCCAGCACAAGTGAAACGCCGCCATTGACAGATTTCTCAGAGGCTACATTTAAAACCGGGTTTTCTTTTAGTATCGCCTGCGAGTTGTTGTAATTCCGGAGAGTATCACTTGTAAGGAAAAAATCAGCATTCGCTATATTAAATTGTTTTTCCGGTATATCAAATACATTAATACCCTTGCTGCCGTACCGCTCCCAGAGACCAATCCTTGAATATGCTTTTTCCTTTCGCTTTCTCTCTTTTTCTTCTTCCAGTTGTTTTATACGAGCCAGCGCTTCTTCATGTTCCCTTTTTTTTCGTTCTTCATCCAGCCTGGCTTTGGCCATTGCATCGGCTTTCTTTTTTTCTTCTTCCTTACGTTTGGTTTCGAGTCTCGCAAGTTCCTCTTTCTTCTTTCGATCCTCTTCTGCTTTGATTTTGGCAATTGCATCTGCCTTCTTTTTTTCTTCTTCTACCCGCTTCGCCTCTGCCCTGGCGGCCGCTTCTTCTTTTTTACGGTCTTCCTCCGCTTTTGCTTTTGCTAATGCCAATGCCTTAGCACGATCCTGCTCTGCCATTCTTGCTATCGCTTCATTGGTTTTTCTTTTTTCTTCTTCTTTTTTTCTGGTAAGGGCCTCTTCTTTTTTACGATCATCGTCCTGCTTCTTCTTTGTAAGTGTTTCTTCGGTTTTGATCCTTTCTTCCTCCTTCTTTTTAGCAATGGCATCATCTGCTTTTCGCTTTTCTTCTTCCTTTTTCGAAGCAGCCTCTGTTTTTATTCGCTCTTCTTCATTCTTCTTTGCCAGGATCTCTGCCTGCTTTCTCTCCGCTTCTTTTTTCTGCTCTGCGTCCTTTGCCTTCATTAACTGCTGCTCCAGTTCCTGTTGCTGAATTTTTTCCTGCGTTTCCTTTTCTGCCAGTTCCTGTTTGCGTTTAACCGATGCAGCTTCCTGTTGCATTTTTGTACTGGCTACCTCTCTCTGCCTTTCTGCTTCATCCTGCTGCTTCTTTTCATTTTCTTCTTTTTCTAAACGTGCCAGGTCTTCCTTATTGGTTGTTTGCTGTTTTTGTATATATTTTTTTAGATCTTTCAAATCTTTATAGTCATACCACAAAGGCGGATCCCTGTTGATATCGTAGCTTTTATGTAGCGATATAATAAAGTAATGATTCCGTTTCCCTTCCTGAACGGTTACACCAATATTTTCGGGCACGGATTTGTCTTCGCCTTTGAAGGTGATGGACATTGAATTGTTGTTCCTGACCTTGCAATTGTAATATTTACTGCCTTCTGCGGAATTCCATTCCACATTGATGACTTCTGCATTAAAAATGATAAATGCCGGTGCATCCACCCCAACGGTGATTTTTTGTCCATTCAGGTTTTGCGCTATTAACGGGAGGTAAAAGAAAAATAATGCAGCCA
The DNA here is from genome assembly GCA_014379345.1 of Chitinophagaceae bacterium. GTDB lineage: Bacteria > Bacteroidota > Bacteroidia > Chitinophagales > Chitinophagaceae > Flavitalea. The sequence continues at coordinate 1,128 of JACMLY010000137.1, read as the reverse complement.
AACATGTCATCCTCTTCAATGGCAATAAGTACATAAAGTTTAAAGGTTTCGGTATCGTTAAAGATACTAAAAAGCGCATGAGTAACCGGACTGCTTTAAAATATATAACAAGCGCTTTTGTCATGTTAATGACAGATCATTTGCCTAAAAATAATATCTGCTTATAGTCGTAAAATGTAACGAATGGGCAACATTCAAAGATGCTGCTTATGGCTATTCCTCAGACATTATTCTCAGTTAGAAAGGAAAATTGAATAATTCGCGGCTTAGCATATAATGGTCCAATTCTGTGCGTACGGTTAGTTTGCCCTGATGAATTTTTTTCTTTCCCGCAGCCCATCGGCTTCAAGCATTAACCAGTAAACGCCGGCAGACAACTGATCGACAGGAACAGTAAGCAATATATAACCCGCAGAAATCCTGTATTCATAGTGATATACTCTTTGACCCGAAGCATTGAAAATATTAAGCTTTGTTACTGTGCTCTTTTTGGCAATTGCTGAAACCTTTATTTGGTGGATGGCCGGGTTAGGAAATATACTTAGCTGGTCAAAAGCTGCCTGTTGGTTTTTTGTAATAGCGATGATCGTAGAATAACCCACAGTGGCATTGGTCCGGATCAATTTTAATCGATAGAAAAATGTTCCGCCAAGTTTGTCCAGGTCGTTTATAGAGAATGTATAATTACCATCATTACGCAAGTGGGCAATTGTTGAATAATTCACCTGATCTATGGAACGTTGTACTTCGTAACCGCGAATATTGTCAATAGAGACCATCGTCCAGCCAAGAGATATGGCTTTTTCTTCGGCTCTTGCTCTGAAAAACTTCAGTTCGGGCACTGGTAATGGTGCGCATAAAAAACTGCCAAATGCAGGAGCTACGTAATCGGAAATCGCAGATCCATTGCCGCCCGATGTTGCTCCATTGGCTAGTCCAATACATGGGGCTGATGAAAAAGCACTGATTACTCCATTGCTACCACCTGTAATATCAGCAATAAGGTTTGGAGAGAATACTGCTCCTTTCATCCATACAACTCCACTACCGCCGCCGCCGCCCGGTCCGGTACAATCTGTCACACCCCGGCTGGCGTCTGATCCACGGGCTCCCCTCACCTTTGCATCT
>JACMLY010000136.1 GCA_014379345.1 Chitinophagaceae bacterium | reverse complement strand
TATTATAAGCAACCCACCATAAGGCGCCGGATATTAAGAAGGATTGCATTAAATAATCTTAGTTCCCCGGTTCAATATCTGCGTTACCTGAAGGATGTCACATTGGAACAGGACAACCTCTACCATGATCTGCTCATCCCGGTCACTTCATTTTTCCGTGATTACTCAATCTTTGAAAATTTATGTGAATCGGTGCTTCCAAGTATCGAAAAAGTTAAACTTTCAAATGAACCTATAAGAATCTGGATCGCCGGTTGCAGTACCGGCCAGGAAGCGTATTCATATGCAATTTGTCTTAAAGAATATCTTGGAACCTTGCCTCCGGATAGAACCAATAACGTTTCACGGGTTCAGATATTCGCAACTGATATAAGAGAACCTGCAATAGCAAAGGCGAGGACCGGTATTTATACCATGTCTGAACTGGAAGGTTTATCATCTCAAAGACTAGATACTTTTTTTACAAAATTCGATGGAAGTTACCAGTTAAATAAGGTGATCCGTGATATGTGCGTTTTTGCTGTGCATAATTTTTTAAAGGATCCTCCTTTCGCAAAGGTTGATCTTGTGAGTTGCAGAAATGTGCTGATCTATATGGAACCTTATCTTCAAAATAAAGCTTTAAGCGCATTCCATTATGCCCTGAATCCTAATGGTTACCTGCTCCTTGGCAGAGCGGAGAATACTTCCCACGTTTCAGACCTGTTTGTTGCAACAGGAAAAAAAGACAAATTATTTACCCGGAAGGATACACCCGGAACTTTTCGCTATAATTCGGCTATGGCTAAAGATCAATTACAAACAGTCAATAAAACAAGCCATCCTGTCGAAAGTGGGGAAACTGATTTTCAAAAATCAGCCGATATCGTTTTACTCAGCAAATTCAGCCCCGTGGGTGTAGTTGTAAACAAGGACATGGAAATTGTGCATTTCCGTGGCAATACGGGAAAATATCTTGAGCCTGCGCCAGGCAAAGCGAGCTATAATTTGTTCAAAATGGCCCGGCCAGGGCTGGCTTTTGAACTCCGCAATCTTCTGCACAAAGCAAAGCAACTTAACGTAGCAGTTGTAAAGGAGTCCGTTGTTTTCATAGTAAATAATGAAGAGCATTCTATTAATATAGAAGCGATCCCATTGCCTGATACTATTGAACCACATTTTTTAGTTTTATTACATGATACCGCTGAACCTACAACGAATCAAAATGGTGGCAAAAAAGACAAGCCTTCCTCCAGCAACGATTACGAAATGCTACTGCAAAAATCCGAGCAGGAGTTGTTACAATTAAGAGAAGATATTAAAGGTATTACCGAGATACAGGAGACCGCCAACGAAGAGCTGCAAAGTGCTAATGAAGAATTATTAAGTGGCAGCGAGGAGTTGCAAAGCCTGAATGAGGAACTGGAGGCTGGCAAGGAAGAGCTTCAGAGTACAAACGAGGAACTAACAGTCATGAACCAGGAAATGCTTGGCCTTAATGACAAACTACGTGCAGCCAGGAATTATGCTGAAGCAATCATCACTACCATACGCGAACCCCTGTTGGTACTTGATAAAAAAATGTTTATCAAAACAGCAAACAGGGCATTTTACAAAACGTTTGATGTTAAAGAAACGGAAATAGCGGGCTA
>JACMLY010000018.1 GCA_014379345.1 Chitinophagaceae bacterium | reverse complement strand
TTTCAAACCAGCGCAACTTTAAATCTTAAATGTAATGTACCACCACATTGTGAACTAAAATGGGGGTCGTTAAGAATCCCTTCTTTAACCCTTACAGTTCTTTGATATCGCGCACGAATGTGCCTATAGGGGTGGTTAAAAGTGCCAAAATATCTGGGAAGGGTTTAAGGTTTAAAGTTTGCCCAACAAAAAAGTATAACTAAAATAAAGCCTTCAAACCAGCGTAACTTTAAACCTTAAACTAAATAAGTCAGACGATCTTGTAGTTACGGAAATCAAACAATCGTTTCCCGGTTTTTTTTTCGATCCAGTAAAGCAGTCGATCTTTTAGTGAAAATTTCTTTTGTTGTATGTTCAGAGCGATATCCCAGTTCTTTTTTGAAATGCGTTCCTGCATCACCTCGGGGTGTGTACCTTCAAATTTACGGAGGGAATCAAATTCATTGTAATCGAACAAATCACTGCTTTGCAGAAACGCGTTCATCTCTGCATCGCTATGCCATAGTTTACCCGTCTGGTACATCTTTTGTTTCATCTGCTTAGGACTTTTCACCCATCCATAGTGGTACACCCATGCATTGATCAGTTTAACAGGCAATCTTTGTCCATTTCTTCGGAAACCCTGTGCATCCTTAAAAGCTTCTATCGATTTGTCATTTCTGATGATCCGAATTTCTTTGTTGTACCATTTCCTGCTATCACCAACATAATCATACGTGCCATAAAAATGAAGATACTGAAACAGGAGGCCATCTACTTTTTTATCGTCACAATAGCGTTCGGCAGACTTGCGGATAATAGAATGATATTTCTCATGCACTACCTCATCTGCCTGGATATAAAATGCCCAGTCACTATCCGGTGCGATATGCTGAAATGCCTTGTTGGTCTCTACTGCAAGGATTTTTCCTCCTTCCCGAAGAGCAGGATCCCAGGCAGAATGTATAATTTTGATTTTATTCGAGGGTATTGAAAGGATCAGTTCCTCGGTGCCATCAATACTGTTTCCGATGCTAACGATCATTTCATCAACCACTGGCAATACTGATCGAATCGCTTCCACTACCGGATAATCGTTGATAACCGCATCCTTGATGATGGTAAAACCACTGATCTTCATAATTATACTATTATTTGCAAACGTAATTGCTTTTTTGATAGTTTGCATTGTTATTGATTTCAGGCACTGTATAAAAAATATATGGATAAATTCTCCATTGTTATTGTTGCGAAAAATTCTGAAGATAAAATAAAAAGATTGCTGCAGAGTCTACAGGGATTAACAGATGACGTTGTTGTATGTGATACCGGAAGTACAGATAAGACAATGGAAATTGCCCAGGCTTCGGGGGCATCATTGCATAGAATTAACTGGGAGGGATATGGGATTACTAAAAATATTGCAATCGGGTATGCCCGCTATGATTGGATACTTTCTTTAGACAGTGATGAAAAGATAGATGCCGGTCTATACACAGAGCTTCAAAATTGGAGGCCAGACACCGACAATTATGTTTACCAGGTTTTGTGGAAGAATTTTTTGAATGGCAAATGGATACGGCATAGTGATTGGGGCAATCAATGGAAGACGCGATTATTCAATAAGAATGTAGTTCATTGGGATAAAGCCATTGCCCATGAAGACATAGAAGGAAAAGAGCGGTTAAAGTTTGTAAAATTCAAAGGGTATCTCGAACATTATAGCTTTAAGGATACGCGTGAATACGCTGAAAAGATGATCCATTCTGCCATGATAACTGCGGAAAAATATCATCAGCAAGGCAAAGGATTAGTGAAACTCAGACTACTGTTGTCTCCATTGTATTCATTTATAAAATCGTATATATTGAAAAGAGGGATACTCGATGGGTATAATGGATTTTTAATTGCAGTTACAACCGCTTATTATACATTTATAAAATATGCCAGGTTGAATGAGTTGAAAAAAAAATAATATTCTTTCTATTGATTAATGAATGACAAACTTTATTCCCATATTTCCTCTTGGGATCGTAATGTATCCGGGCGAAAAACTTCATTTGCATATTTTTGAACCGCGGTATAAGCAATTAATAAAAGAATGCCAGGAATCAAATAAGCCTTTTGGCATTCCTGCTGTGATCAATAACCGTTTGCAGGAGGTTGGAACGCTGGTTCAGATAGTGGATATTGTTCAGGTGTATGAAAATGGCGAGATGGATATCAAAACCGAGGGACTAAAAATTTTCAGGATACTGGAAGTAATTAAAAGCATTCCTGATAAGCTCTACAGCGGGGCGATAGTAAACTATCCGGATAATGATGAAGATGCCGGTAACCGTAAATTGATGCAAAATGTAATACGGGGAGTGAAAGAATTACATCGCCTTTTAAATATCAGCAAAGATTTCAAGAAGCCTGAAGAAGAACTACATTCTTATGATGTGGCACACCATGCTGGCCTTTCCTTAGAAGAGGAATATGAACTGCTGGGCCTGATGAAAGAAATTCAGCGGCAGGAATATATTAAAAGGCATTTACAAAAAGTATTGCCCATGCTGATGGAAATGGAGCAGCTAAAAGAAAAAGTAAAACAAAATGGCCATTTTCAAAATTTATCAGCACTTGATCTTGATATTTAATAAGTACGAAGTACGAAGTACGAAGGTGGAAATACGAAGTCTGACATTCGCCGATTTATCAATGCATTTAAGTAGTTGATAGCTTGAAGTGAAGGATGAAATGGACTCAATTCATTTTATACTGCTAACTTCGTACTTTGTATTTCGTACTTCAACTTCGTACATCGTACTTCATACATCAAACATCTTGCACATTCTTCTATGCCGATAACTCTTTGTTTCGATTTTGGTAATACCCGTATGAAATGCGCTGTGTTTAAGAAAAAAGAATTGAAGGAAGTACTGGTGCTGGAAAATGACTCTGAAGAAACGATTCAGCAATTAATTGAAACGTATCATCCCCAAAAATCATTATTGTCGTCTGTCATTGATCACAATCCTGCTATGGAGGCAATATTATCGGCGAATACTAAGTTTCACAAACTCGATCATCATTCAAAGATACCTATTACAACGCCCGTCGGAAAGCCGGAAACAATTGGTGCAGACCGGTTAGGCCTTGTAGTGGCAGCCGCTGATCTTTTCCCGGGTAAAAATAACCTGGTGATTGGCTTAGGTTCGGCCATCACCTATAATTTTATCAATAAGTACAACGAGTTTCTAGGCGGAGGGATTTCTCCGGGTATGGAAATGCGTTTCAAGTCGCTCCAGACATTTACGGCCAAACTCCCGCATGTAAAAAAAGATTGGAACTTTCCATTAGTGGGATACGACACCCGTACAAATATCCTTAGCGGCGTAATGCTTGGTATGGCTAAGGAAATCGATGGAATAATTGACGCCTACGCAGAAAAATATGGGAACTTTAACGTGCTCTTAACCGGGGGGGATGCGCCCTTTTTTGTGTACCATCTTAAAAACCTGATATTTGCAGACCCTAATCTAATTTATAAAGGTTTGTATGCTATCAGTGAGTTCAACAACGTATAAGAAAATCAGTGTCTTAGGAATCGTTTGGATGTGTTTTTTATCCGCACAGGCACAAACCGAAAATTCTCCTTATTCAAGATATGGGCTCGGCGATCTATTGCCCGGCCAGAATATTTTAAACCGCAGTATGGGGGGTGTTTCTGCTGCTTACAGCGATTTTCATACTGTTAATTTTTTAAATCCTGCTTCTTATTCAAAGCTTAAATATACTACCCTCGATTTTGGGGTTGAAGTGGATAACAGAACATTAAGGGCATTAGATCCTCCACGTAAGTTCTCTTCTTCCAGCCCTATTATTTCCTATTTGCAGCTTGGTATACCCCTGGCGTTGAAAAAGGATTGGGGAATGAATATCGGTCTTCGCCCCGTTACCCGGATCAATTATAAAATTGAGAGAAATGAAAGAGTGCCCGGCATCGATAGCCTGAATACTTTGTTCGAAGGGAATGGCGGCGCATACGAGGTATATACCGGCACTGGTTTCGGCATAAAAAATTTCAGCGTCGGCGTGAACGTAGGATATCTTTTTGGATCTAAGAATTTTTCTACCCGTAAATCCTTTATCCCCGATTCCTCAAATGTATTTTATTACCAGTCAAACCATGAAACACAGTCGAATTATAATGGCTTGCTGTTGAATGGTGGCGTTCAATACAAAATAAAGCTTGACAAAGGAAAAGTCAACGGCGCAGAACTAAAATTGGGTGCCCATGGAAGCCTTAAAAGGAGTCTTAATGCGAGCAAAGATATAATCCGCGAAACTTTTCAGTATAATTCTACAACCGGGGCCATCGATTCTCTGGATGTAGCTTCTAATGAAAAAGACATTGAGGGCAAAGTAGAATATCCCTCATCATTCGGTGCCGGATTTCTCTTCGAAAAGCCGGGTAAATGGATGGCAGGCGCAGATTTAAGCCTTATTAATTGGGACGACTACCGATTTTTTGGGGAAACCGATCAGGTGCAAAATAGCTGGAAACTACATGTAGGCGGACAAGTGATCCCAAAGCCTGGTAAAAATTATTTAAGTTATGTTGCTTATAGGTTGGGGTTTGAGTATGGAAAGGACTACATAAAAATAGACAAGGATTTGCCGGTATGGGGATTTTCAGCGGGCGCTTCATTTCCTATGCGCAAGGCAGCCTATACTAACCAATATTCCATGATAAACCTGGGTATTGAATTTGGCCAGAGGGGTAATAAGGACAACCTTGTACGTGAAAACTTTTTCCGTTTTTCAGTTGGATTGTCTTTAAGCGATCTCTGGTTCGTGAAACGCAAGTATGATTAAACCATGTTCTCAGCAAAGCGATATCCACCTCTTTTAGCAGCTTTATTTATAAGCTGCTTTTTTATAATTGCTTGTGAAAATGATGAAAAGAAACTAGATGCTTTGTTTACGAACAGGGCGGCTGTAGAAGAAGCTTTCACCATTGAATCCTTTATGAGCCAGAGCGGGAAGGTAAAAGCAAAGCTTACCGCTCCTTATATGATGATTGTTCAGGGCGATTCACCTTATGTGGAATTTCCAAGAACGGTTCATGTAGATTTCTATTCCGATTCAATAACCATAGAAAGTGTGATGGATGCACATTACGCTAAACATTTTCAATATAACGGGAAGGTCTTATTGAGAGATAGCGTTGTGGTGATCAATAAAAATAACGGGGATACGTTGCGGACGAATGAGCTCTGGTGGGATCGTGATAAACGGGAATTTCGTACAGACAAGCCTGTTCAGATCTACCAGAAAGACAAGACCATATTTGGAAGAGGGCTGTGGGGATTACAGGATTTCAGCAAATACTCTCTCGATACTATTACGGGCATTGTTTTAGTTCCACCCGATGATGTTCCCCAATAATTATCCTTTATCAGCATGGATATATTTTGCCGACTTATCTTTGCCTCTTTACATTTACAGACAATATAAAAATTCAGCATGGAATACCGCCGACTTGGAAGATCAGGACTACAACTCAGCATTCTTTCTTTTGGCAGCTGGGTAACCTTCCATAAACAAATAGACGACAGCCTTGCAGATGAATTAATGGGCATTGCATACGATAACGGGGTGAATTTCTTTGATAACGCAGAAACATATGCTTTGGGTGAGAGCGAGAAAATGATGGGCCGTGTACTGCAAAAGAAAAATTGGGATCGCACATCGTATACCGTTTCTTCAAAGGCATATTTCGGTTGGCGGGGAAAAAATAATAAGCCAAATCAAACCGGCCTGAGTCGGAAGCATCTTATAGAAGCATGTCATGAAGCATTACAACGTTTACAGGTAGAGTACCTTGACCTGTTCTTCTGCCACAGACCCGATCTTTCTGTGCCTATCGAAGAAGTGGTTTGGACAATGCACAATCTTATTCAGCAGGGAAAAATATTATACTGGGGAACCAGTCAGTGGAGTGGGGCTGAGATTATGGAAGCTCACCGCGTGGCGCAGCAATTTGGTCTTATTGCGCCTACGATGGAACAGCCTCAATACAACATGTTTGAACGTTTTAAAGTAGAAATGGATTATTTGCCTGTTTATCAGAACGTAGGGCTTGGAACAACCATCTGGAGTCCATTGGCGGCAGGATTTTTAACGGGAAAATACTTAGACGGCCCGCCTGAAGGCTCGAGGCTGGCGCTTAAAGGATTTGAATGGCTCCGTGACCGTTGGTTACAGGAGGAAAAAATAAAGAAAGTCAAAAAACTCAGCGAACTTTCTGAGCAACTGGGAGCATCACTCGCTTCTCTTGCTATTGCCTGGACTATAAAAAATCCGAATGTTACCAGTACAATATTAGGCGCTACCAGGAAAGAGCAGCTCACTGAAAACTTCAAAGCCCTGGAGGTGATCAATAAGCTCACACCAGAGGTTATGGAGGATATAGAAAAGATCCTGCAGAATAAACCATTTATGGATTTGTCCTGATAAATTCAATGACCATTTTCTTGACGGTACTTAAGAATTTAAGCAGCGTGTTGTCGCTGGTTTATTTACCACATAGGACCATAGAAACATAGGAAATCCATAGACAATTGCATTACGATCTTCCTTCTATGTTACTCCTATGTTTCTATGGTCCTATGTGGTAAATAAAGGATGAACCGCATAGGCTCATTGGTAAGAAAACGATTTCAGTAACCCGGGACATTAAATCAAATTGATAAGCATATTTTTACGTAGTATTATTAGTAAAATCATATAATTTCCTCATCCTCGTGAAAAGGTTTGACCCTTGCATTTACAAACCTGCCGGAGGAACCTTTTGATTCAATAACAGCTTTATATTCCTGCCAGAGTTGTGGATCCACATCATAATAATGATAAACACGGTTACCACTGTATTCAACTTCCAGTGTGTGCGAAACATCTGAATAGTTTATCATTACTGTGGTTCGTGATTCAGGTGTGTGTATCGCATTTTTTCTGCTTAACCGCTTTCGCTTCATAGATGTTTACAAAAGAAGTAAAAAAATATGTGCCGGGGTACCAGGTTATTATTTTTGTAGTCGCTCAAGATGCTGAATATATAGTCGGCCGATGGGTATCTCAACGCCGCCAATTTCGATATCGTGATTCGTGAAGGCTGTAATTTTTTGAATAGAAACAATGAAGGAGCGGTGTATGCGAACAAATTGGTTAGCAGGAAGCATATTTTCAAGAGAACTGATAGATTGTTTCACTAGCAAAGGTTTATCCATAGTACGCATTACCTTCACATAGTCTTTCATGCTTTCGATAAAAAGAATATCATCGTACCTCACTTTAATCATTTTTCTATCCGATCTGAAATAAGCAAACCCTTCCTGTTCCAATATTTTCTGTTCTTCCGACATCACGGGTATCGGCTCTTTGCTGATCTTATTCACAGCTTTGATCAATCTTTCCAGTGTAACGGGTTTTAGCAGATAGTCCACAGCATCCAGTTCAAACGCTTCAACTGCATATTCTTTATACGCTGTAGTAAAGATAACCTTTGGAGGATTGCGTAATGTTTTCAAAAACGAAGTTCCCATTAATGTTGGTAACTGCACATCCAGGAACATAAGGTCGATCAATTGTACCTGCAAAACCTGCATTGCTGTGAATGCGTTGGCACAGGATGCAATCACCTGCAGATGAGGAATACTTTCAATATGGTTTTCAAGCACTTTTAAGGCCAGCGGTTCATCATCGACCAGTAAGCAATTTATTTTCATATAGCATCAATGGGCTGTTCTTTTTTAACGAGCAAGGGATTGACGTGAACAGATGCGGAAGAAAATTTATTCAACAGCAAATTTAGTTTCACAGTGTATACTTCTGACTCTTCTGTTATTTTAATGTCATGTCTCCCATCGTACAATAATTGCAGTCTCTTACGTGTATTATCCATTCCCAATCCTCCCATTGGCTGTCTTGTTCTTGCAATCCGGCTGTTCGAAACCTGAAAGGTAAAGGCATTGTTGTGAATATGCACGTGGATGTTAATCCAGCATTGATCTATCTGTTCACTCACCCCGTGCTTGAAACTGTTTTCTACAAAAGGCAATAATAACAACGGTGAAATAGCAAACTGGCTGGTATTACCTTCTGTTGTAAATCCAATATCTAGGCGATTTCCATATCGCAGTTTTTCCAATTCCACGTATTTTTTCAACATCTGCAATTCTTTATCTACCGGCACCTCAGGTTCTTTGCACTCATATAAAATATAACGCAGAAGGTCCGACAAGTGAACCACAACCAATGAAGCGGCTGTGGACGAACTCAGGGTCAGCGAGTAAAGGTTATTAAGTGTGTTGAACAAAAAATGCGGGTGGATCTGAGACCGCAGGCTTTCCAGTTCGATTTTCACTTTTTCATTTTCGGCCCTTAGCGCATTTTCGCGCTGGTGAAACCATTCCTTGAGCAATTTTATTGCCACGGCTAGTCCTGCGCTCGGCAACAATGAAAATGCCGATCGTCCATACGCAATAAAGTATGTAGGAAACGAAGAAAATACTTTCATTTTCCACAGCATCATAGAGGTACCAACCATGTGAGCGTAGAAAATGCTGATCGTAATAAACAAGAAACTATAGAGAGCGTATAGCTTGTATTTCTTCTTCAGCAGGTATCTCGGTACCAGCCGGTACATTTGTACGTAAGCAAAAAACATATGGCCTGGCAAATAGATAATGGCATCTGTATATCTGCGTGGATACAAACCAGGGCCCAGCGTATAATTAATGGTATAAAGAATAACCATCGCGATCCAGAATGCGATATGCTGAACCAGTTTGTTTTGAAATATATCTTTTAGCCGCAACACGTTGCATAAAGTTAATCATTCATTTTCCTGAATTTTCTCGGGTAAAGAAATTGTAGACGAAAACCTCATTTTCATCGCTGAATGTATTCAGCTTATCCTGTTACTGGTAATTGAGTGCTGTAAGGATACAAAAAAGGTTTGTTCATCCACAATGCTAAAAAATGACGCCGGCTGAGAGTACATTCGATGGCACCAATAGCAGCGATACCACTGCGTGTGTTTCCTTATTTAAGAATATCCCGACAAAGAGATTTGCATCATTAACATTTAACACAGAGATCATGAAAGCTATTTTTAAACTTATCCTCGTGACTGCAGTATATATGATTGTTGCGTCAGGGCTATATGCTCAAAAAAATATCAGAACGAAAGATCCACGATGGATTAGTGACAAAGGGTTCTGGCAGATCGAATCAAATATTAATACTCCCGACAAAAACATCGTGTATTTCTATAACAAAGAAAATACATTGATTTACAAGGAACACCTGGATGGTGTTGTATTGAATCTGGCGAAAAAGCGTGTAAAAATGCGATTAAAAAAAGCATTGGAGACGGCTATCCATGCATGGAACCGCGACCGTACATTGCAAAACGATCAGCAATTGATAAGCGTGCTATTCAAAAATGAGGATTTTTGAAAACGAAGGCATTCTATTTTTGACGATCGATTAAGAATTTTCATTTTCAGCGGAGGCCGAAGATGCCACATGATCTGCTTCCTGTAATGCAGCCTGCTCAGTTGAAAGATTTTTGATATGCAATTGGAACCTTGTATTCAGGCTGATATCGTAATCAACCTTCAAAAAAAGGTCCTTTACTACGGGATCCTGTAGCAACACAGTTGCCAGGTTGCTCGCGAGTGGAGAACTGCTAATGAGGTTGCTTACTCTCCCTTTCCGGAATTCTATTACAAATTTGTACCCTGCTTTGCGTCCGCTTCCGGCTCTCTCGAAGTCAATCCTATTCATATCGAGTGTCTGTTCCCCTGTTGCTGAGCGCTTAAGAAGAATTCTAATGATGGGAAGATATTTAGTCCAAACCTGCGTGTACATAAACTATTATTTTGATTCCTGCAAAGATCTATGCAGAACCCATAAAGGTCGGCTTTTTTGCTGGTTTCAAGTAAATTAATATGGCATTTAAAAATTCATCATATCCGTTATTGGTCTTGTGTCATCTGTTATTCTGTTCAATTCCATCGGAGCAAAAAACGAACGATTGGTAGCATAATATACCTTAACCACAAGGCATCTAACGTTTTGTACAAAAATGTTAACCCTGAATATCAGATAAGAGTTGATCTATTGCGATGATTTGGGACTACGCATTCAACCTACATACAGGCGGCACACGAATTGTGTACATTACCCAGTGCTTTTAAATTCAAGAACAGGAAAAAATGCCCGGAATTTCGTGGAGCGAAAGTTATTGCGGAGGCTAAAACTTTTCTTTGTGATTTTTTCCCTACTCGTAGCTGCTGTTTTTTACGAGATAGCCCTGCATCATATCAATGGATCCACTTCTATTGGAGCCATAATGATCGGAATGCTTTTAGGCTCCTTATTCGTACGAAGAAAACGGATTTACTGGGAAGAGGAGACATCCATGATAATTGCGCGGATGGATAGGATCGGACTCATTCTACTCGTTATTTATATTGTGATTGCTGTTATACGTCATTTTTTGCTGGATCATTGGATACACGGCAAACAGCTTCTGGGATTTAGTTTTTCTATTGCTGCCGGTACTATGCTAGGGCGCCTGTTGCTGATGCGATCTCAGATCAGGCAAATATTAAAAGAGAAGAAGATTATTTAAGGTTATCGTCACATCTTTGTTTGTAAGGCTTTAAACATACCATGGAAGTTAACTCATCTGTCATTTTTAAAGTTTGGGTATCTCTCCCTTATTTCCATATTCGCTGATCAATTCTGCCACCAATGCCGTCCAACCGGTTTGATGGGAGGCTCCCAATCCTCTACCGGTATCACCATGAAAATATTCGTAAAATGAAACCAGGTGTTCATTGCCTGGTTTTTGATAAAACCATTTATAACTGCCATAAAGCCGGCGTTCATCATTGACCCCCTTTTCGAATAAGCTAATGACCCTGCGGGTTAATTCATCCGCAACTGACTTCAGGTTCATTTTGTTTCCAGAACGGGCGGGGCATTCTACCAATAAATTATCTCCATAAAATTCTCCATATCGCCTGATGGATTGAATGATCAGGAAATTGATGGGTATCCATACCGGGCCACGCCAATTCGAGTTTCCGCCAAAAATATCTGAGGTCGAATCGCCCGGATCATAACGGATAGTGTACAGGTTTCCCTCTACAGTGACTGAGTAGGGATGATCTTCATGCCGTTTCGATAATGCCCTGATTCCTCCTGGCGATAAAAATTCGTCTTCATCAAGCAAACGTTCCAATAAATAGACCAAACGGTCCTGGCGAACCAATGATAAAAGTATTTCTTCTCCATCCCCTCTTTCCTCATTCGGCCAGAATTTATCATTACGCCTGCGATAATTTTCAAACCAGGTAATCCGTTTTTTGAAATCTTTTAATTTATCGAATACGTTTTTTTTAATGGTCGAAACTGCGTACAGTGATGTTAAACCTACAATGGATTGAATGCGTAAAGGCATAGGCTCCGCCCCCGGCACACACAATACATCGTAGAAGAATTTATCTTCTTCATTCCATAACCGGTGCTGATTCAACGATTCGGCAATCAACACAAAATGTTCAAAGAATTTGGTCGCAGTGTCTTCAAAAGAGGCATCGACCATGGAGATCTCAAGCGCCATGTCCATCATATCCAACGCATAAGTGCCCATCCAACTTGTGCCATCGGCCTGCTCCAGTTGCAGATCTGCCGAAAAATGAAAACTGCGGTTGAAAACGCCAATGTTATCAAGACCCAGAAAACCACCTTCAAATATGTTATTTCCATTCACATCTTTTCGATTGATCCACCATGTGAAGTTGATGAGAAGTTTCTGAAATATTTTTTTCAAAAAAACAATATCTCCTTTCCCTTTTTGTTTCTTTTCGATATTGTAGACCTGCATGGCGGCCCATGCATGAACGGGCGGGTTCACATCACTGAAATTCCATTCATAAGCGGGTAGTTGTCCATCCGGTTTCATATACCATTCACGCATTACTAAAAGCAGCTGATGCTTTGCGTATGTGGGATCCGCAACGGCCATGGAAATGCATTGGAAGGCAAGATCCCATGCTGCGTACCAGGGGTATTCCCATTTGTCGGGCATTAAAATGATATCCTGATTTTTCAGATGTTGCCAATCATGATTACGGCCTGTCATCTTGCTGCTGCTAACAGGCGTGATGCCATCAGATGAAGCAAGCCAGCGTTCTACATCATAGTGGTAGTATTGTTTGCTCCATAGTAAACCGGCAATGGCCTGGCGTTGTATATTGGCCAGGTCTCCGCTAATGCCTTTTGGCAAAATAGCGGCGTAATAATCATTGGCTTCTTCTTTCCGGATACGAAAAACATTTTCAAAACCTTTTACAAACGCATTGTCAAGCAGTGTGGGGGTTAGTCTGCAGTAAATGGTTTTGGTTGCGCCCGCAGGGATCTTCATTTTGTAAACCGGGGCGAATTTTGTTCCTGTTTTTTTATTTCGCAATGCCGGCAAATTCTCACCTTCTATGACTGCTTTGTGGAAGGCATCTTTTACAAAAATGTTTTTGTTGGGGATATTGCTAACCGTTTCGGTATTGGTTTCATTATTGGTAAATAATGTATCATTGGCTTGCTGAAAATAGAAATAGTAATTACCCAGCCTTTCATGAGTAGCCTTTACAGTGGTTTTATTGAGAAAGCGGATAGTTGGTTCATTCTTGAGGGTTTTATTACTCCACCTGTTGTAGAACCAAAGTGTAGGCAATACTGAAATATCCGCCATTTTATAATAACGGTTTGTGATCTCGATCCTGATAAAAATATCATTTACATCCTGTTTTGCATAAGAAACCAACACATCAAAATACTGGTCATTGTTAAAAATGCCTGTGTCGAGCAATTCATACTCTGGTTCCTGCCTCGAGCGTTTACGGTTTTCCTCGCGCAATTGATTGTAGGGAAATTTCTGCTGCGGATATTTGTATAAATATTCCATGTAATAATGAGTAGGAATATTGTCGAGATAATAATAAAGTTCCTTTACATCTTCTCCATGATTGCCTTCGCTATTTCCAAGGCCGAAAAGGCGCTCTTTAAGTATATGATCTTTTCCATTCCATAATGATATGGCAAAGCAGAGATTTTGAAAGTAATCGGAGATACCCGCAAGGCCATCTTCACCCCACACATAGGAGCGGCAATGTGCATGGTCAAAGGGGAAATAATGCCAGGCATCGCCGTTGGTGCTATAATCTTCGCGCACAGTTCCCCATTGTCGTTCGCTCAGGTAGGGTCCCCATTGTGCAAGCGGTATAGACTTACTGGCATTTACGGCCAGCCGTTGATGTTCTGCTGTCATGATTGTAGTTTATAAATCGTCATCGCCGCGCAATCCATAAAGATGTCTATCAAATCTAATGCGCTGGCAATCCAAGTAGCAAGCAAACGTGGAAGAGGTAAAATTAGGCGAAATACCAATTGAAAGCTCGCCTTATATCGATGATATGCACCCATATGAATGCCTTTCTATGTTCTTCGATCAAAAGCGCAAACCTTGTACATGATATTTTTTTTCTAATAGATACACCCAGCTGGCCCAGTGTAAGCCCTCATTCACGGGCAGGATTATTGCATTTCAATTTCTTTTCCATGGAATATTTTTTATTTAAAATGCAGTGTATGAAAAAATCCCGATGCTTGCCGTCTATGCTCTTCGTTTGTATATTATTCTTTCTGGCTTGTAAACCTAAAAATAAAGCACTCGAAGAAAAAGACGACCCAAGGCTGTCCACTATAAAATTGCCTGATGGGTTTAAAATTAATTTTTTTGCAACTGATGTTGATAATGCGCGTTCCCTTGCATTGGGTGAAAAGGGTACTGTTTTTGTTGGCAACCGACAGGGGAAAAACGTATATGCATTAGTAGATGCAGATAAAGATGGACGCGCAGAGAAAAAATATACCATAGCAAAAGATCTTAATACGCCGAATGGAGTTGCTGTCCATAACGGCGCTTTGTACATCGCTGAATTAAATAGGATTTCCCGGATCGATAACATTGAATCGAAGCTGGACAATCCGGGGGAGCCGATACTCGTAAGCGATACATTTCCTTCAGAACAACATCACGGTTGGAAGTATATTGCTTTTGGTCCCGATAACAAGTTGTACGTTCCTGTGGGAGCGCCTTGTAATATTTGCAATGACAACGAAAAAGATCAGCGTTTTGCTTCGATCACGAGAATGAATCCCGACGGATCAGGATTTGAAGTATACGCACATGGCATACGCAATAGTGTTGGATTCGCCTGGCATCCCCAGACCGGTCATTTGTGGTTTACTGAAAACGGCCGCGATCAAATGGGTGATGACATACCTGCCGACGAGCTGAATGTGGCTTTTCAGGCAAATATGCATTTCGGCTATCCGTATTGTCACCAGGGAATGTCACCCGATTCTGTATACGGCGATGGTAAAGACTGCTCTCAGTACATACAACCTGCTGCTTTACTTGCACCACATACAGCAGCTTTAGGAATGAAGTTTTATACCGGTAGCATGTTCCCTGTTGAATACCGGAACCAGGTATTCATTGCTGAGCATGGGTCGTGGAACCGGACACAACCCATAGGGTACCGGATAATGACTGTTGTGCTGGATGGCAATACTGGCAAAATGTATAAGCCTTTTGCAGAAGGCTGGTTGCAAAATGGAAAAGCATGGGGTCGACCTGTTGACGTACTGCAATTAAAGGATGGTTCCTTACTTGTTTCCGACGACCACGCCAATGTTGTTTACCGGATCACATATGACGGCGCGATAAAAAAGTAGCCGACCAGGTTGAACTTCCGAACAGGCCATTTTCGTATTAGCGGCAATTATTTAAATTGATCATTTACCATTCACCATTGACCTCCCTATCTTTGGTTCATGGGCCTGTTCAATTGGTTGGGAAAAAAAGAAAAGCATCCGCCTGTCAGGGCAAGGACACTTGTGTGGATGCACGGTGCAGCTAAACAGAAAGGCGTTTTACAATTGATGAAAAAAAATACCAATGCGGTTGTGATAGCCTGGTTTCCTCAAACACAACAGCATTGGCAGAATTATTTACTGCAACAAGGCAGGAGCGATACTGTAATGATTGTAAGGCAAACCAGTGCATTGCAACTCGTCAATAAAACAGTTATCTTATTGGAACATTACCCGCTCGCGGGTAAGGAATCGGCTTTTCTGGAAAACCTTCATGGTGATAATATTTATATCGCCATCGCGCTTGATGATCCTCTTTTTAATTATTTTGGTGGAGACCGTATAGCTGCATTGCTCCAGGCGATGGGAACAAATCAGGATGAAACGATCGAACATGAATTGGTGACCCGGGCTATCCACAATGCACAAATGAAATTAGAAAAGCGACTATCTATGGAAAATACTGCCAATTCAATGCAGGAATGGTTCGAAAAAAATGCAAGAGACGTAAAACCGTAAAATTTGCAGATACAAGTGAATTTAACAATCATCCATAAACTCCTTATAGGCACATCTTGTAACTTTTGATGATGAATGCAGAGTATAAAAATTTATCAAAGCTCATCTACCTTGCAGCGGGATTGTTCGTGACGATCTGGTTTGCATATGAGGTCATTCAGGTTATTCTCCTTTTCTTTTTTGCCATTGTAATTACAATCGTATTGAATGCACCAACGGCCTGGCTTGAAAAAAGAAAGGTTCGCAGGACCCTTGCTGCATTGATTGTTTTTTTTGTTTTTCTTATCTTTCTGACTGCCCTGGGATGGCTCATCATTCCAAAGATCGTGTACCAGGTTCAATTACTGATCGCCGATCTTCCTCAACTGTTGCGGAATCTGAATCACAGAATTACTTCATGGCTCGGAGAAAATGCTTCCATCAATGATCAGATTCAGTCGGGTACTGGCGGCATTAGCGAACAGCTTCCTTCGGCCCAGATTATACTTTCGGGCATTTCGCGGTATTCCCTTTCTTTTCTGGGATCGATTTTACTATTTATATTTTTTCTTTGCCTGGTTGCATACATGTTGATTAATCCCAGGCCGTTGCTGGAACTGTACCTGTCATTTTTTACAGAATCCAAAAGAGAAAAGGCAGCTGTTGCTTTTGCCAATGCCTCAGTAATGACCATTGGATGGATGTGGTCGAATGTTGTCGCCGGGGGCATCCGCGCGGTGATCGTTTTCTTTTTCCTGCTTTTTATGAATATACCAGGCGTATGGATCTGGGCAGGGGTAACTTTTTTTGCAGAACTCATTCCACGAATAGGTTTTTATATTATGGCTGTTCCGCCGATTCTGATCGCATTGTCTATAGATCCTGTAACGGCCATGTGGGTGGCTGTTTTTTATCTGGTTCTCGATGAGATCATGGGTGATTTTGTAATACCGCATATCCGGGCATCTACTATGAAAATACACCCGGTTTCCTTACTGGTTATGTTGCTGGCCATGGTAACTGTATTCGGACTGATGGGAGCTCTGATAGCTACCCCGCTAACAGCATTTATAAAAGCATATTATGAAGCGTTCTTCGAAAAAAAGGCAGCTCCCGAAACAACAAAGCATCAGGTAGATTTGATGCTCTATCGCGATACAGATAAAAAGAATGGTATTAGACCGCATTCCGGTATTGATGAGGACACTGAAAAAAAGGAATGATTACATGAAGCCATGTCCGGCATACTCTCTGGTTTAAAATATAAAGGGCCAGGATAAATATCCAGCCCCGTTTTAAATCCAATATCCTATGAAAAATCCATTACATATACGGGAGTATCCGTCAGTTGGATTCCAGGTGTTTTTTATTATGATTTTGAATTTCGCCCGGGCAGTTTTTACCCGCCCGGATTATTACCGTATGTTCCGATTTGTACAGTATGGGATGTGCGCAGTATCAAAAAATTGGATGATGCCAAGTATTTAACAACTATCTTTTTCCAGGAGAAATATCCGCTTTCTGAAAAGCGGATCAGTTTTGTTGTGCCTGCAGATATTGAAGTAGAGATCAGGGAATTTAATTTTGCGGGTTTTACCATTGTACGCTCCGAACGAACGGTGGGGACTAATAAGGTGATTCAGTTCACTGCCAAAAACCTTTCGGGGATGAAAACCGAAAGTTATGAACGCGGTGTCCAGTATAACCATCCGGTAACCTGGGCGGTCATAGACTGATACACATCCGGTTTTGGTTGCAAGTGTTGAGGGAAAAAAACTGGTGATCAGGGCCAAAAAATATTATGCAAAAAATTTTTATCCCGCCGCGGAGTGGACTTCTATTACCTCCTTTCTCAACGCGTCCGTTAACTTTTATCACGCAAAGATCTTATTGAAGAAGGATTAAGTTATTGTGTTCTTTATGACTTCAGTTACTCTTCGATCCTCCTTATTATACTGTGAGGGGTTTTTGGTGTTTCCCTAAATGATTTTTAAAATATAATCCGGGTTGGTTCGTCTACTTAAGTGTTAATCATTCTAATCATTTAAAAAAGAAAAAACATGTACTACAATCAGTCATGTGCCGCAAAAGGCGCCCAACACGGAAGCAGGCATCAGCACCAGCTTTACCGTTCTATGCAGCGAGCTGCAGTAAATGTTTACAAAACCGGCAGCAGTTACGAAATGCTGGTGTTTGCACCCGGCCGCATCAAAGAAAATTTTCATCTTGATGTAAAAGGCAATGAGTTAAAAGTTTCTTATTCACCACCGGAAGGTTTTCCTCGACCCGATTGGGTTCTAAGGGAATATAGCCGTGGCGGATTTGAACGGGTCTTTGCTTTGGAACCGGGTATTGACGCACAAAACATCTCAGCAAAGTATGAAGATGGCGTATTGCAGGTGAGTTTGCCAATTATTCCTGGTAAAGAGGCACAGGAAATAAAAATCAGCTAGAACAAATGACAAAGGCAACAACTATTTAGTTGTTGCCTTTCTTTATAATCGAAATGATATAAGCCGGCGGGATAGTAGTTTTTTATATTTTATTTATCGACTGCTTTGGTCTTTTTGAACCGTTTTTGTTTTTGGATTCTTCTTGTCCTTACGCTTTCCAAGCAGATATCTTTGCGCGGAACCTACTAGTTTAAATAATCTATGTTCTCCTTATGTTTCTATGATTCTATGTGGTAAATTGACTGCATAAACAAAATCTTCAAAATTGCTCAGGATTTTTTTACCACATAGAATCATAGAAACATAAGGAGAACATAGGTTTTATGAGGACAACGATACAATAATATTTAATCAACACTCCCATTATGTTTAGAAAAATTGCTCCGGATAAATGGAGGCATTTCATTGCGGGTATTTTAATGGGAGTTGTACTACAGGCGGTATTGTGGTGGTTATTACCTGGTCAAATACTACTAGCTACACTACTGGCACTTATAATTGTATTAGCCATTAGTTACGGGTTTGAATTATTTTCAAAAATAACCGGTAAAGGGCGTTACGATTTTATAGATGCAGTTGCTTCTGCAATTGGTGGAATAGTGGGTATGATGTTTATTTTTTTATTGGTGTTTTTATTTTGATGCAAGGGAGCAATATCAGGGTAGCATATAATTCCGGGTTTAAATCTTTACAACCTGGTATCCTACGCCATCCTCTGTTTCATCCGTATCCACTTCAGCATAGTATACATCGTCAAGAACATAATATTCCGTGTCTCCGATTGTCTTTACTTCATATCCATCCGGCAAAGCATCCACAATAGCTCCTTCCGGGGCATCTACTACCATGTATTCATCGTTGTTATCGGCCTTTGTATAAAATGTGCCGTAATAGTAATAATAAGGCCTGCTTCTGATGATCATATGCCTGTAGCCTACTGGTAAAACCCTTATCCTGATTCCCGCAGCCGGGCGAACAATTGTAAAACCAGGTTTACGGTGTACATAATAAATGCCGTTATGAAAATGATAAGGACCATAATTTGATGCTATAACCAGTGCACCGACAGGCCTGGTGGTTACGACTGTTCCCCACCTTGGTAAATGTGTATAGCGGATATGGGCCCTTCTTACAACTCTGGGACGTATTTTAACTACCCTTGTATGATGATGTCTTACTACCCGGACTTTTGCAGGTTTACGTCTTCCTTGTGCCTCTGCCTTCTCGGGAATAGCTGCAATAGCTAAAATTCCAAGGCAAATGGAGGCTAAAAGCATTAACTTTTTCATGGGGTTATTATTTGATCAGGAATTAAACATAATAATTTCACAACACTGAGACCTTCACTTAAACGCAAAGTTTAACAGATTATTTATTAAAATATGATATAAACTGAATTTGAATGATTGCAGCACAGATTGCCAGCCAACATGGGTTATATAAAATGCGTATTTTGGGTTATGGAACAAGCATATATTATTGCACGGTTGAAGGAGATCACCATTCCGGAGCTGCTGGATGCAATTGCAGAATCCAGAACAGGTAGGCGCCTAGATATCTATGAGTTTTTGCCACCCGACCTTATCGATAAAACGACCGATGCACTGGCTGAATTTATTGATGCGGTACGGGCTATTCGGTAATACCGATAATATTGTTTGAAATGAGAACAGGTAGTTAATGAGCGATCAACAAAAAATAGCTTTTAAAAATGAATTGAAGCAATTATGCCAGTCAATGATTCAAAAAAGGATCGAAGCGGTAAAATCTACTGTTGAAAGTGCGCAGCAGGCAGCGAATCTTGAAGAAAAAAGCTCTGCGGGTGATAAATATGAAACCTCAAGAGCAATGAATCATTTAGAACAGGAAATGCATTCCCGGCAACTCGCAGAAAACCTAAAGGAACTGGCAACTCTCCATTCTATCGATGCAAGTATCATTTATACATTCGGACATGCTGGTTCCTTTTTAGAATGTTCCGGAATCTCATTTTTCATTGCTGCGGGGTTGGGTAAGCAAACGATTGATTCGAATATTGTTTTTTTTCTTTCTCCGCATGCACCGCTTGCAAGATCACTACAGAACAAAAAAGCGGGTGATAGCTTTCTTTTTAATACTACTCTCCTAACCATTGTGGATGTTTATTAAGTAACGCAAAATATTTCTTTGTTATTTACGTCTCCCTTATCAGTGATGATTTTCCAGAGTGTATATGCTGGGCACAATCTGGTTATCTTACAAGATATTTGCCAGGCATTTTTTCAATGAATGTATCTGGCTGAATCTGCGAATAATAGTCATTAATCAATCAATCATTGCAACGCATATTATGGCCAGGGGAAGGAAAACATTCGATAATAACGGCAAACGTGTAGAGCCAAAGAAGGTAAAAATATCTAAGGAAAGTTTAGGACAGGCGCTGGTACTCTTTTCTTATTTACGACCATACCGCAGCAAATTTATATTGAGCCTGGTATTTATTGCGCTTTCTGCATTTACAACCAGCTTGTTTCCGCTGTTCCTGGGTAAAATGATCGACGCTGCTTCTCCCGGTACAAATATGTCAGGAATAGGTACTGGCAATATTGGCTCGGAATTCGGTTTCAATTTGAAAAATATACGATGGAGTTTGAATACCACATTGATGCTGATCTTTATTCAGCTAGGTATTCAGACCATCTTCTCTTACATGCGGGTTTATTTACTTACTGAGGTTGGTGAGAAATCATTGGCAGACATGCGTAAGGATGTATACAGTAAATTACTAAGCATGCCTATGACATTCTTCACCGAGAAAAGAGTTGGCGAACTCAGTAATCGAATTTCTTCAGATCTTTCACAGATACAGGATGCCATTTCATTCACTCTGGCTGAGTTTCTGCGCGGGATCTTTACATTGATTATCGGCCTTGCCTTTATATTCTGGATCAGTACAAAGCTGGCGCTGGTTATGTTGGCAGTAGTGCCTGTCATCGCAGTTCTTGCAGTAGTATTCGGTATGAGAATCCGCAAAATGTCCAGAAAAGCGCAGGATCAATTGGCCGAAAGTGGAACGATTGTACAGGAAACATTCCAGGGAATAACTGTGGTGAAAGCCTTCACAAATGAATTTTATGAAATTGGCCGTTACGTAAAAAGTATTTATGCCGTAGTGGATACCGCAATATCGAATGCCCGTTATCGCGGTGCGTTTGTATCCTTTATGATCTTTAGCGTGTTTGGAGCCATTGCATTCGTAATGTGGTATGGAGCCAATATGATTCAATCAGGACAACTTACCATAGGTTCACTAACGATGTTTGTTATTTTCTCCATGTTTGTAGGTGGAACTTTTGCCGGATTTGCAGATATGTTTTCGCAATTACAGAAAACATTGGGTGCTACAGAGAGCATAAGGGAAATCCTGCGAAGTGAGGGCGAACCAGTAGACTTAAAACAAACGATCATCGAGCCACCAAATATTTTAAAAGGCAATGTGCGCTTTGATCAGGTGGCATTTAGCTATCCTACCCGGAAAGATGTACAGGTATTGAAAAATATCACACTCAGCGCAAAAAACGGAGAGCAGATTGCTATTGTTGGCCCGAGTGGTGCGGGTAAGAGTACGATCGTTTCTTTGCTGCTCCGGTTTTATGAACCAGATGGAGGTGTCATCTTAATTGATGAAAAGCCGGCAGGTTCTTTTCCTTTATCCCAACTGCGCATGCAAATGGCTTTTGTTCCGCAGGATGTTTTGCTGTTTGGAGGAACAATTAAAGAAAATATTGCCTATGGAAAACCAGGCGTCGGCGATAACGAGATCGTAGAGGCTGCCATGAAAGCGAATGCGCACGAATTTGTTTCAAGATTTCCTGAACAATACAATACGGTTGTGGGAGAAAGAGGAATTAAATTAAGCGGAGGACAACGTCAACGCATTGCCATTGCCAGGGCCATTTTGAAGGATCCGGCAATCTTGATTTTAGATGAGGCCACTTCTTCTCTCGATAGTGAAAGCGAACAGCTTGTACAGGAAGCCCTTGAGAACCTCATGAAGGGCCGTACTTCCTTTGTAATTGCACACAGGCTATCCACCATTCGCAATGCAGATAAAATTGTTGTGATCGATAAAGGGATTGTACTTGAAATGGGAACACACCAGCAGTTGATGAGCAATAATGGACTATATCGTAAATTGAACGAGATGCAGTTTGATTTTGAAGCAATAACTCAATCCCCGGTGCGGGATTGATTTTTATTGATAAAACTCCGCAAGTGCACCAAAATAAGCTTCATTCCATCCCTCAACGATCCCATCATAGTCATCATCAGGAATATTCGTATGCTTTAATTCAACGGAGGTTCCCTGTTTATGAGGGTGAAGGAGAATGGTTACAATAGAGTCCTGCTCCTGGTCACCAAAATACCACTGCTGCATAATTTTTTTACCTTCTGTAAAGTCAAGGTTTTTTCCAACAATGCTGTCTTCCCATAAAGAAAATTCACTGCCAGGCAAGGTCGACATCTCGGCCTTCTCCCCTGTCCATAGTTCTATCGTGACCGGATTTGTTAAAGCAATATATACTTCTTCAGGGGTCGCCGGGATAATGTAATATTTTTTAAAGTCCTTCATGAAATTGCAATCAATAATTTCTATTTCAGTAAAACATAAAGCCGACTTGAAAATACTACATTTAAATTGATGTGAACAAAGGCGTCGGGAGATATCCGATTATCAGTTGAAACGGCCAATCAGGTTACTGTTTACCTTATCCCATTGGATATTTAATATTCTCAAATAACCTTCTCAGAAGAGAAAGAACTGTTTGCTTTTTCATGATACTGATTTAAATATTTTTGACGCTACATCTAAAATTTCACGCAGAAAAGGAGGAGTTATTAAGATAACTTTCGATTCCTGCGTGAAATTATTTAGCGGCTGATACTTCTAAAGTATCCGATAGACCCTTCCAGAAATATCTTATAATGTAGTAACAGATACGTCCTGTACTAACCTTGATGTTTCATTGATCGTGTAAGCTACACGTGATTTATCTTTTTTGCTTACCACTTCAAAAGTTACTCCGGTTGAATTAGCGTCTTCTGTATTCAGTTGATACTTTCTTGAAATATTGGCGCCTTTAATTCTCTCTTTGTAAAGTACTTCACCCGCTTTGTTCCTGATGGTGACAACAAATTCATCTGATTCAGTATTGTTAAGACTCAACTGAAACTGAGGTTGGTTGCCGATGCTTCCGATGTACTTCAATTCTGCCGGATTTTCGTTTTTACCCGGATTGCCTGTTGTTTGTGAAAATGACATAGTGAAGACTGCTACCACAACGATTGCGATTCTGCTTAAGGTGCTGATTACTGTTTTCATAAATTAAAGTTTAATAAATAATAGATGGTTTTCTTTAAAAATTTGCTATGGCAGCAAGGCTAGAAAACAAATGGCGGCAGGCAAAAGATAAGATTAAATTCAAATGTGTTTCTGTCTAAGAACCACATCGGTCATACGCAGATGTTTTGGTTTGGTGATACAAATGTAAAATGGAAAGATCATGAAGCCAAACCATCATTTGGGCTTTTTATTTATCCTAAACATCAAACGCATCGCCTGAAACCATTGTCAGTCCTGAGCTTTAGAATAAAATCGCAATGACGCCCAACGTATTTCAGTAAGTGCAAACGATGAGTAATGGGCCTGCAGTATTTACGATAAGTTAACGCAATTAACATATTCAGTACCGTATTTTTTACATATTCGTTTATACTTGGTGGGGTTACTGCATCAGCTCATTATATAAAAAATCCGCAGCAAAACTCCCGGCTGTCAGCCATCGTCGCTTGGTAGCTGCACTTCTTAAGATGGGAATGAAATGTTTTTGCAATTCATGACCGTAACGATCATAAGTTTTTACCCGGTTGGGGATTTTTAATGAATCAGCCTTTTGGTGAATAGCGAAGCTTCCATAAAGAGGTGAGCCTTTATGATCATAAGGGACAATGCGATCCTTTTTGCCATGAACACTCACAATTGGAACATTTGCATTTTTTAACCAGGCAGTATTAAATATTGCTCCCCAAAAATTGATAACTGCTTTAATGTTACTAGAGTTATGATCAGTGGCCGGGGGACTTTCATATCCGCTATCGATAAGCTTCGTTAGATCTGAATAACTGCTATAGACGGTTTGCAAAGCAATGATAGCACCTGCAGAATTGCCTGCCAGTATTATGAGATTCGTGTCGATCCCAAATGAGGCTTCGTTGGCTTTAAAAAAAGTTATGGCCTGCGTAACATCCTGTACGGCTTCATAACATCCTTGAACCAGTGAAGTGAAATTCCTTAATGGATTTTTTTTACTCAGGCGATAATTAATAGCTACGCATACATATCCCCGCCGCGCAAAACTTTTACTCCATAGCCGGATGCCTTTTGCTTTTTTTGAACCAAATTTAAAGCCGCCACCATGCATCCAGATGATAAGGGGTCTTTTTGTGGAACTGTCCTTTGCAGCATAATAAATATCAAACCGGTAATATTTCTTCCTGGTTTCACCGGGAATATTCGATGCGTAATATAAATTTTTGCGGATCGTTAATTCTGAGGTTATATAATCTTTATAAGGAATCGGCTTTCCAGATTGACCGTAAATAATAGGGCTAATACATATAGCTACGCAGATTGCGACCTTTAGTTTAATCATTTCCAAAGAAACTGAATAACGAGGTAATTCGAAAGCAATTCATTTTGCACAAAGTTTTGCACGGAATGATTTGGACCAATTTTATGAAGACTTCCTGCAATACTGCAAGAGTGGTGCACCGGTAACCCCGGCTTCAATTTTATTTGCTGGTTTCATGATTGTCTCTTACAAAAGGAATAAAACCTGGTACAGCAGCCGTTAATTTTACATTATCTTTTTTCCCGGTATGTGGTTGAATTGTTATAAAATTTCTATGTTAGTTTGTATGTTTATCGCATGAAGTATTTTATTACAATGCTCCTGTTTTTTATTGCCACCGTTTCTTTCAGTCAGAAAAGTAAAAATGATGACCTTTTTTATCTCTGGGATTCTGCATGGAATAATGTTGCCAAGGTTGAAAATGCCCGTTTTTTTACAAGAGTAAGATTTGTGAATGATACCTGTTGGCAGCATTATAATTATAAAATCGGCGGTCCGATGTTAACGCTGGAAGAATATAAAGATAGAGAAGCGAAAAGACCTAATGGCCGGTTTTCATATATGCGACCCGATGGCACGCTCGATTCAATTGGCCATGTAATTGAAGGGAAATTGGATGGAACCTGGTATTTCTTTAGCGATACAAGCAGTGTGATCATGAAAAAAGAATATGCAATGGGTGGTCTTATCTCCATATGGAGGGCTTCAGATGCAAAAGGAGAGCAGAACAATGCATCAAAAAACGACGATGAGAATGAATCGATTTTTCCAGGCACAGCTGGATCCTGGGGCAGGTATTTAAGTAAGAATCTAAAATATCCCGAAGCTGCGGTTTCAAAAGAGATACAGGGAACCGTGATCGTCAATTTTATTATTGATAAGGAAGGAAAAATAGAGGATGAATTTCTGGTAAAGTCTGTTGAATTTACCCTTGATGATGAGGCCATCAGGCTGATAAAGCAATCTCCCAAATGGGTACCTGCCGTACAGAAAGGTCGTAAAGTAAAATCCTATAAGAAGCAGCCCATCCAATTCCGGCTCAAATAGATGACGCTTGAAATATTCACCGACCCTTGTCATAACAATAGCCACTCTTTAGATGTAGAAATTAAATTGAAATTTTTTTTAGCGGATAGCTTTACCGGGATGCCAGTCGGGTATCAGCCTTCAGAAATTTTCTGTTAGTGGTTTTTTTTCTACAAAACCCCATAAGCCGGTAAATAAAATTATTGCACGAATAACAAGCAATAGTTATGAACATATGTTAAACAATCACAATTGAAAAGGAAATACTGAACGGAAACGCGTAACTGGACTATGTTTGAAGGTATTGATCTGAAGAGATTGTAAGCAATTAAAAATAAAAAGGGGCCAGGATAGAAATCCAGCCCCGTTTTTAAAATCCAATATCCTATGAAAAACCGATTAGTAAACGGCGAAAGGTGTGCCAATCGTATTTAATGTTTGAATTTATTTTTACCGGACTGCCCGAGATCGGTGAAATTTCGAACCTGTTTGTCATCACGCGGTCAGTTTAAAGACATCTGCAAGCAATTCAAAAGACCTTTTCCGGTCGGCTGCATTATCAGTCATTGTGGCAACCATTATTTCATCGATATCAAAATCTGTTGC
Source organism: Chitinophagaceae bacterium (assembly GCA_014379345.1). Taxonomy (GTDB): domain Bacteria; phylum Bacteroidota; class Bacteroidia; order Chitinophagales; family Chitinophagaceae; genus Flavitalea. The sequence goes on along the minus strand of JACMLY010000018.1, from coordinate 40,117 downwards.
AAGTTGCAATATTTGTTGTTTAACCTGTTGTTGGGTGCCCGAAACTACGCGGCCGTTATTGTATTTAATTCTCGCTTCCTCCTGAGGAGAAAAGGTATAATCTTTAATAGACTCATATGCACCAGGTTTGTCAAAATTCCCTTTTTCGAATTGCAGCAAGCGGTAGTCCATCAATTTTCGCATTTGCTCTGCTTTTTCTTCTGTGTCCGCGCAGAGAACTGATATGGCCAGTAATTCTGCAGGTTCAGGAAACTGTTCCGAGGGCATGAATCGGTTGCGGTATGTTTTCACCATCTCAGGCCCGGCATGCCCATTAATGAACCTGGCTACCGCCAGCCCCATACCGTATTGAGCTGCGATGGTGCTGCTACCACCACTTGAACTTAGTATCCATTGCGCAGGAATGGTAGTTGATTGGGGTACTGCAAGCAATGATCCATATTGGGTGGCCGCGGTATCATTGAAATAACGTTGAAGATGCGTTAACTGCAACAGATAGCTTTCTTCACTAAAATCATTTGCGGGATTTAATATTCTTGCGGTGATCTGGTCACTTCCCGGTGCTCGTCCCATTCCGAGATCAATACGGCCAGGAAAAAGAGTTTCAAGCATGCGAAAATTTTCGGCCACTTTTAATGCGCTATGATTTGGCAGCATAATCCCTCCTGATCCAATACGGATTTGAGCCGTTTCATCAGCCAGTTTCACCAATAACACCTCAGGGGTAGATCCTGCAATAGAAGAAGCATTGTGATGTTCAGAAATCCAAAACCGTGTGTACCCCAGTTGTTCTGCAAGCTTAACTGTGGCAATAGTTTCTTCAACAGCATCCCGGGCTGAACTGCCCTGCCTGACGATTGACTGATCCAAAATACTCAACTTGATTTTCCGTTCCATGGTTTCAAATTTATGCGGTTAAAACAACTACCATACCTTTCTGTATAACCTGCCAAATTCTGTAGGTGTAATAAAACAGTACTAGATCTCAAAATCACCATCTTGACGGTGGCCTCGATAGCGCCGAAAGCATTGAACAAGGAATCGCGTGTTTACTACCGAAGTCATCGCGATCCAGGAAGATCATGTACCCGGATTTTGTTAAAATGCATGAGATTTACACTTATGAAGATGACGCTATATTCGGTTGGGCATGATATAAAAGAAATGCGTTGAATGCTGTCCCAACAACGGTTTCAGCCGATTGGGCTACTCTTAGCCATAATGAAACATCTTTGAACATGACTTGAAACACAAAGAAACGCGATTTACATTTGTGTCCGGATCAGGTTAACAATGAGGGAACAAGAAACCTCACAAGAATGATCCTGAAAGCTTCAATCATTGCCTGTTTAATTATTAGTGCACGATAGGCAAAAAATACAGGAAGGAGATAGAGAAAACCTATCATACCTGTAACCTCTGCAAAGGTCTGATTCATTATCTGCAATTGCGATTGACTGTCTGAAAAATTTGGGGGGGAAAAAACATTTTATCAAACTTTAAAACAAAAGTTATGAAAGGGAAATATATTACCACAATGGTACGTATTGCTGCACTGTCTCATACAAAGAAACAGTCTAAGAAAGCTTCTTAAGAAGGGGCACAATAAACAAATAGTTATCTAAAATTTTTAAACCATTAGTTATGAAAGGAAAATACATTACCACGCTGATTCGCCTCGCTGCGATGTCACACGGAAAGAAACAACAGAAGTAAGCTGCCTGATTATGGCGCTATTCAACCATGACCATTAAACCAAAAAATATGAAAAGTAGAAATAACCATATAGTAGTTCCGCTCCCTGCACTGGTGCGGTGGCTTAAAGCAACAGTAAATGCTGCTTAAGAAATTAAAGCCCATGAGTAAGTAAAGTCGCCTATGTGGCGGCTTTTTTATTGGAGGTGGTAGTAAGTTCATTGAGATGACTGAAAGCAGAAAATTTTATTTATTCTTGATCGACCGGACTTACTTCAGCAATTGCCTTATCCTTTTTAAATCGGTGATTTCTGCGGGAGATAGCAATTCATTGTTGTCATATTTAGCTTTCAGAAACAGAACATGTTTATGGTGCGGATATTTTTCAAGGATTTCACTGAGCATTCTTCCGGTAGTCTCATCTTTTTCATAGAGTGGTTTTGGAGCAGGAGCTTCAGATTTATATCGTGTCGGCATTTTCTTAATGATCGCCTCCAGGGTACACAGTTTTCCCGGAGAGATTCCCTCTATTTTTGAAGCCTTTCCATGCAAACCCTGTAGTTGTTTTTTACTGAGGCTTCCCCGTGTGCCATATTGTTTGTATAAACTGATGATGAAGGAAGATACGGGATACGCCATAATACAATCTTCCAGAATCTCGTTGATGATATCTATTCCTTTCTTTTTATTATCCATATACAGAAGTAGTAACAAAACAAATGTAAGAAGTCTGCCGTTGGCGACTTCTTTGTTTTATAACTACTGCTGCATGACAGGATAATTATTGAAGAAGAAAAGACTTGTGACAGTGGCTATTGCACGTCACGGTAAATTTTGTTTGAACGGGTTTGGGATGTTGCTGCATCTTTTTCGGCGTAAATAGTAGCTTTTGCAGAATGATTCAACAAAAACATTTTATCAACCAACATTTTCACCATTCGCTTCCAGGAAGGCATCATCTCATCCATTTTTTTCTTTATTCCTTTTGAAATGATCTCAAAAACCAGGAAGCCGATGAGAATGGACACGGTCCATTCTAAAATATTGAATGTTTGTTTACTAACCAATGTTTTCGTGGCTGTTAAACCCCAAAGATTTTTGATGCTTTTTGTGGCAAAGAAATGTGATACAAGCTTCACGGATGCCATTCCGATGATGAAACCAAGAAAATTACCGAGAAAGTTATTGTACAGGTATAACGCAAGTTTTTGCGGAATTGTATTTTTCATATGGAAGGATTTAGTATTTGTAAAATACTATTCTAAATTAGATAATCCAACCATTTTCCGAACAAATCTATACTAAGACCGGCTGCTGATTAATTCCTGTGAACATATTAAATGATTTTTTTCACATTGGCAGCACTGGCGCCTCGGGGGCCCATTTCTACTTCAAAGGTCACTTTGTCGTGTTCTCTGATAGGTTCCGATAATTGATTAACATGGATAAAAACACTTTCCTGTGTCACAATATCTTTTATAAACCCAAAACCCTTGGTATCGTTAAAAAAAGTAACCACACCGGTTCTTATACTATCCCCTTCTTCACCGGGCACATGCTTAGGTACACCAATCTCCATATCTTCCTGTCTGAAAACTTTCTTTTTCTTTGGATCAGGTGGAGTGGAGGAGAGATTTCCATTTTCATCCAGATACGCCATCATTTCATCAAGCGACTTGCCCTTTTTAGCGTTTGCTTTCCGCTCTTCCATTTTTTCGGCCTTGTCCTGTCGCTGTTTTAATTTTTTCTTTTGCTTTTCCTTTTTACCAAAAGTTTCCTGCGATTTCGCCATATTGCTTTTACTTATTTTAGTGAGACGTAAAGTTCGTCTTTTTTCTTGCCAAATCCCGGAAATGTCTTCGGCCAGGACAAATAATTGTTTTATACCGGATTCACCTGCCAATCGGCCCGGAGTTGGTAATAAAAAAAGCTATGAAAGAGGATAAAACTCAAAAATTAATATTTACAATAGGACATTCTACCCATCCACCCGATGAATTTGTGCCTCTTCTCAGATCTTTTACCATTTTTATTGTGGCTGATATTCGCAATTTCTCCCGGATCAAAGGGCTATCCTCATTTTAATAAGGAGAATCTGGCAACCGCGGGCATTTAGGGGTTCCGAAGCGGTATGGTGGAGTTGTCACCGGGCATTGGTTTGGGATTACCTGAAGATCAGGGTATGCCATATCTTCAACATTACGATAATCAAAAGCATCTTCCAGGTATGGCATACCTTGGTAAAAAAATGAATCTCGAAAAAGCCATGCGAATTGCATTCGAAGCTCACAAAGACCAAAAGGATAAATATGGTGCTCCATACCTGGGTCATGTTACCCGGGTCATGAATGCGGGCAACACTGATGATGAAAGGATAGTAGGCGTCTTGCATGATGTAGTGGAAGATACAGACTGGACTTTTGAGCAGTTGGAGCAGGAAGGTTTTTCAAAATCTATTGTAGAAGCTATCCGCTGCCTTAGTAAGACCAGCGATAAGGAGGATTATGATGATTTTATCGAAAGAACAAAAACCAATCCCCTCGCCGTAAAGGTAAAATTGTACGACCTTACCGATAATATGGATCTGAGAAGGATGACAGAGGTGAAGGAAAAGGATATAGAAAGGCTAAATAAGTATTTAAAAGCGTACAGGATATTATCGGGTCTATAACCATGACCTATTACTGAATTTCTTCAAAAATGCCTGTGAGCTTGTTCTTTTGTACATTATCCCAATGGAAGCAACGGCCGTTCATGACTACATACACTCCTGCTGGCAGTGACTGCGCAAAGGCAAGCGCACTTCCCAGGTTAAATAATCCATCGGAGCTGCCGAATTTAATAGGTATCATGGCTCCTGTAAGAACAATTGTTTTATTGTTGATCTTTTCCGCGAGGACTTTTCCCGTTTCGGCCATGGTATCGGTACCGTGAGTGATAACAATACGGTCCTCATCGCATTGCCGGCATTGATGAACGATCAGTTCCCGGTCTTCGGTCGTCATTTCCAGGCTATCGATCATCATCAGGGTCCTTATTTCAACCGGAACTTTATTACGGCCCATTTCCAACAGATCGTGGAGGTGCGTGTCCTTAAAATAAAGCTGGCCATTCAATTCGTTATATTCCTTATCAAATGTTCCGCCGGTAATAAAGATGCGAATACTCATCATCAATGATTTGCTATATCAAATAATTTCTTAGTGCCTTTGTGTCTTCGTGGCAACTTTCTGGCCACGAAGACACGAAGGCGCTAAGGGAGGCCAATGCAGCTCAAAACCATGCAGAGGAATAAAAGCTACTGACCCTAATTCAATATCAAGGCCTGTAAGCCTATTTCTTTGTTTCAAGTAATTTGAAGAATTGATCCAATTGTGGAAGGATCACGATCCTTGTACGACGGTTAATGGCCCGGCCGTCTTCCGTATCATTCGTTGTTAAAGGCTTATATTCAGCACGACCCGCGGCTGCAATATGAGCAGGGTCTAAACCATACTGGTTTTGCAGTACTCTTACAACAGCAGTCGCCCGTTTAACACTCAAGTCCCAATTATCATACAACACTCCCTTTTTAAAGGCTACGTTATCAGTATGACCTTCTACCATAAACTCTATATCTGGTTGATTTTTTAATACAAGTGCTACTTTTCCAAGTACTGTATTGGCACCGGGAGTTATATCATAGCTGCCGCTTTTGAATAATAATTTGTCGGATATATCTATAAACACAACGCCTTTTTCTACTTTAATGTTGATGTCCTTATCATCCAGGTTACCGATAGCTCCTTTCAGATTCATTACGAGTGCCATGTTCAGCGAATCTTTGCGGGCCATTGATGCCTGAAGATCCTGAATATAGATATCCTTTGCTCCAATGTTTTCGAGGGATTTTTTGATACTTTCTGCCTGGGATCCGGTAATCACAGAAAGGTCCTGCAATTGTTTAAGCGTTTGTGTGTTGTGCTCTTTAAGAAAAGCGACTTGCTTGTTAAGATTATCCACCTCGGTTTGTAGCAATTCCTTCTGACGGTTGGTTTCGGCTTTTTCAGTTTCACAATTTTTCAGGCTGGCCTGCAATTGTGTATAGGTGCTGTTGAGCGCTAAATACCTTGCCTGCTCTGCTTTGTATTTTTTATTGCTTACGCAGGAAAATAGGAAAACTGAACTGAATACTACCAGTACAATTGGTCTGATGTGCATAAAATAATCTTTAAAATGAATAATACGTAAAGGTTACAATTTTACTGCAACCCAACCTTGATCGGGCAAAAATAAAGTGTACGATGATCTATAATCGTTAAAACTTATGATTTGTTAAGGCAGATCACCCTCCTTTCAATAATCTAACGCTTCATATTTGTGACGGAGAGGGATAGGAGATACATATTTTCTGTTTCGGTTTTCTAAGATTTCTCTGGGCAAACTACAGGTCTAATCGATTTATTTCTTTTTTGCAAGCAGTGAAAAATTATCGTTTTCCTTCATGATCGTATTCGAAAGCCACCCTAATTTATCAATTGCCATCTCAACAACATCACCTTCCTGCAACCATTGTTCCTGATATGAAGGATCATTCAGCCTGCCCGTGCCATTTAATTCTAAAAAGCAACCAGTGCCAACTGTTCCGCTGCCAATGATATCGCCCGGATGGAGATCCGTACCATAAGAAGCTCTTTCGATGATCTCGGCAAAAGTCCAGTCCATATCGCCCACATTTCCGTCACTGACCTGTATTTTATTCACCCAGCATTGCATGCGCAGGTTCCAACTTTTTCCAACATGGCCTTCCTTCGGGGGTATTTCCATTTCTTCCAGTTCATCAAGTGTTACCAGCCATGGACCGATAGGAGTTGAAAAATCCTTTCCTTTAGCCGGCCCGAGATTTAATAACATTTCCTCCATCTGCAATCTTCTTGCGCTGAGATCATTCATGATCATTAGACCGCCAATATACTGATCGGCCTGTTCAGCGCGAATATTCCTTCCCTGCTTAGATATGATTACGGCGCATTCCAATTCAAAATCCAATTTTTCGAAATGATCAGGCATACAGAAAACATCGCCGGGACCCTGAATGCTGTGATGGTTGGTATAATAAAATATCGGGTACTGATCAAATTCCGGAATCATCTCAACCTGCCGGTTTCTGCGCGCTGCCGCAACATGCTGGCGAAAAGCATACCCATCACGGCATGATGCCGGAAATGGTACCGGGGCCAATATATGTTCGTGATCATACAGAATGCCTTTACTTCTTGCTATTTTACCTTCCTGTACCATGATCTCGCCCCCCTTTGCCATCGGCAATGCATCTTCCCAATAGTTCAGGAACATGCTCATTGTATTTGGCAGATCTGGATGAAGCAATTCCATGTCAAATAAATACCCGTCGATATAAGCAGCAAGTTGTTCGTGCCCGTCTTTGAGATAGGTTACCAGTTTCATGTAAAAAGTTTTTTCTTAATGATGAAGTGCGTCAAAATTAAAGGGAATAATTGTCTGATAGGTATGATTAAAGCAGGAAGGTTTATATTTGTATACGAACAGGCAGACTGCTAAAATTCCGGCACGGTTTTTATTTTCTTTCACCATTATTTTAAAAGGCATCCTGCATGCAGCCAATAAGCATTTAAAACAGGGATTTTATTTTTTAAAAAGTTATACCACTGTTAAATAACTCTTATGCATATTGCTAAAAAAAATAACCGTGGATAATACTTGTTATTTTTTTTCAAGATCACTTCGTATTTTCGATATATGAAATTTGAAAAAATTCATAACAAAGGTCAGGCACTGTTGTTCCGCAACAGTTACCTGGAGATGCTTACCAAAACTCATCCGCTAGTTATCTGGGGGATCTATATGCCGGTATTTGCAGGACTACCTGTTTACTCCTACTTCCGGCTGGAGTTCCCGATCTGGCAAATTTCGATGTTATTTGTGATCGGCATGTTTTGCTGGACGCTCATTGAATACATACTTCACCGTTTTCTATTTCATATGATTGGCGAGAGCGAAAAAGCGCAGCGCATTATCTATGTAATGCATGGAAATCATCATCATTTCCCACGTGATAAAGAAAGATTGTTCATGCCTCCTGTGCCTAGCCTGATCACAGCTTCCATTCTTTTTTCTTTGTTTTATTTTCTAATGGGAAAGTTTGTTTTCATGTTCTTCCCCGGTTTTATTTTAGGTTATCTGATGTACGGTACCATGCATTATGCTATTCACGCCTGGAATCCTCCTTTTAAATGGATGAAACCACTCTGGCGCAACCACCATCTGCATCACTACAAGAATGAAGGAAAAGGATATGGGGTTAGCACCACTCTCTGGGATCGTGTATTCGGCACTATGTTCGACCTGAAAAAAGAAAAAGAGGATAAAGAGAAAGTAAGAGAATTAATGTTCAAATAAAATAACGCTGGAAGGAATATTATTCAAATTCTTTGTCAGCACTACCATTTCTCATCTTCAGGAATATCATCATTTTTACGGAGTTGTTTCCGGCTTATTATTTTTTGGTCTTCCCGCTCAATCAGCAGTCGGCCTATAATGAGCCCGGTATCAGCATCCCGGAATTCATTCAAGATTTCCATTAGCTTTTCCTCGCTGATATCCATCCTGTAAAGGATCTGAACCAGCCGTGGAAAATCATTCTGAATAAGATCATTGATCTTGGCGGCAAGATGGTTTTGGAAATCATGATCATCAAAGATCAATGAAAGATCAAACTCGCTTGCCAACAATTTCTGAACAATTACTTTCGATAAATCGGTCACGTATCAAAGGTTCAAAATTTCTCCATCACTCCCAATCCAAATAAAGCAAAATCATATTTCACCGGATCTTCTTTGTCAAGTGAACGGAGATATTCTGTGAGTTCCACCGCGGCCAGCCAGTCAATAGGCTTTCGCTGCAACAGATTAAATCGTTTAGCAACGCGTGCTACGTGAAGATCAATAGGACAAATAAGCTGCGAAGGTGAAATTTTTTGCCAGATACCAAAATCGACCCCATTGGTATCCCTGCGGACCATCCACCTGAGAAACATATTCAAACGCTTGCAGGTGGAATTTTTTAAGGGTGATGATATATGCTTTTTTGTTCGTGCCGGAATATGTTCCAGTGAAAAAAAGTATTCCCGGAACCCCATCAGGGCATTTTCGATGCTTGAATCATCCGCATTCATCCATTTCGAAAAGCCTGTTTCCAGGGAATTGTGCCCGGAGTAATGAAAACGGAAAAATTCTATGAAGTACAACAGGTCGGTATCTTTAAATGTTCTGTGCTTAAAATTGATCAATCTCTTTAAATCACTGTCAGTATGCTGCACGCAAAATTCATAGGGCGCCATGTCCAGCAGCTGCATTAATTCTTTCGATTTTTTTATGATCGTAGTTCGGTTCCCCCATGCAAAAACAGCGGCGAAGAGTCCGGCAATTTCAATGTCTTGCCTTTTTGAGAAAAGGTGTGGAATACAAACCGGGTCGTTTTGGATGAAAAAAGGTTGATTATATTCATCAACCTTTTTGTCTAAAAATGCCTTTAATGTTTGTTGCTTCATGATTCTAAAGCCATCTTAAGATCATCCACAAGGTCTTCCACATCTTCAAGTCCTACACTTAAGCGTATAAGCGAATCCGATAAACCGTTTTTAATTCGTTCTTCTTTCGGGATGGATGCATGGGTCATTGTGGCGGGATGATTGATCAATGATTCTACCCCTCCCAGGCTTTCCGCCAATGCAAAAAGCTTTGTACCCGATAGCAGCTTATTGGTCGCTTCTATGCTTTCATCTTTCAACGCGAAGCTTAACATACCTCCAAATCCCCGCATTTGTTTTTTAGCGGTTACATAACCGGGGTGATCTTCAAAACCGCACCAGTAAACTTTCTGTACTTTGGAGTGATTAAGCAAAAAATGGGCGATTGTTTCACCATTTGAGCAATGTCTTTCCATTCTCAAATGCAGCGTCTTCAATCCACGGAGCACTAAAAAGCAATCCATGGGGCCGGGAACGGCGCCGCAACTTTTCTGAAGAAAATACAACTGTTCTCTTAATGACGGATCATTCATCATCAAAGCTCCCTGGATCACATCACTATGGCCTCCCAGGTATTTAGTGGAAGAGTGCATTACAATATCAGCACCCAGGTCAAGAGGATTTTGAAGATATGGGGAAGCGAAAGTATTATCAACGGCTAATAAAATGTTATGCTGTTTAGCGATCGAAGATACAGCCGCAATATCCACAATATTCATAAGGGGATTGGTAGGTGTTTCAGTCCAGATCAGCTTCGTATTTGCATTGATATATGGTCGAAGGTTTTCCGCATCCTGCATATTGACATAATGGAATTTCAGGCCGAATTTTTCAAATACTTTAGTGAATAATCGATAGGTTCCGCCATACATATCATTTGCTGCAATGATCTCGTCGCCTGGTTTCAATAATTTAATAACTGCATCAGTAGCCGCAACGCCACTGCTGAATGCCAGTCCATATTTTCCATTTTCAATGATCGCAAGTGCATCTTCAAGTGCTTTGCGTGTAGGATTTTGAGACCGGGCATATTCATATCCCTTATTTTTTCCAGGGGCCGATTGAACATATGTCGAAGTTTGGTATATCGGGGTCATGATAGCACCAGTAGATGGATCAGGTTCAATGCCAGCATGTATTAATTTAGTTCCAAGTCTCATTATATATGTAATTAAGAGTAATGAAGGATTGCAAAGATGCAGAATTATAAGCGAAGGTGGTCCATCGCGCCGAAACAGCCTCTTGCAATTACCACTCATACCCGCATTTCCAGTTTAACATAAGCTTAACCAGCATGTGAAAATATTGTGCAACATTCTTGGAAGCCAGATGGGCACTGCTTTTTACTACCATGAATTATATTGAAGCGGGTCCTTATGTGCGAAAATATTCGTAGTTTCTTATCATGGCGCTGCCACTAATCCAAATTCGATTGACAGGCATGTGGAGGCAGTATACATTTGAGTCGAAATAATCTTAATGACCATTTAAAAAGTTAGCCATGAAAAAAGTAGTAACCGTCATTTGCTCCCTCTTGCTTGTTGCAGGGGCATATGCCTTTGAAGTCAATGAAAAAGTTCTTAAATCGTTTAAAGAAACTTTCACCGCTGCTGAAGAAGTAAAATGGGAAGAGTACAAAACCTATTACACGGTCAGTTTTGTAAACACAGGCATCCGCTCGAAGGTGAACTATGATAAAGATGGCATCATGCTCGGATCAATCCGTTACTACGCTCCGCAAATGCTGCCATTAAATATTTACAACAGGCTCAAGAAAGAGCATGGAAGTAAGGAAATGTTCGGTGTCACAGAAGTAACGTTTGGTACGGACATCACTTATTTTGTAAAAATGCAAAATGCAAAAAACTGGATCACTGTAAAAATTGACGCTACCGGAAATAGTTCTATTCACGAAAAATATAAGAAAGGGTAGATAATAGTTAACCAGGTTGTTATTTCAATAATTGTCCTGCAACCAGGTAACGCCAATCCAGATTATCAGCCGCATAAGCCTCATGCGGCTGATTTTTTTTGCTTAGAACGGAAGCCTTCAGGATTTTTTTATCTACAAGCTTTTTCTTCGATTCGTGTAAGTAATCCCTTACAAGTATATGCTCCATCCATGATTTCTGAGGCGGTTCAAACCCTATTTTGTCCTTTCTCCAAACCGTTTCCCGGGGCAGTTTCTTTTCTACTGTTTTTCTTAATATCCATTTTGTCCATCCATCGTGTATTTTAAAATGGGATGGGAGAGAAAAAATAAATTCAACAAGCTCATGACTTAAAAAGGGAAGCCTCACCTCTCTTCCATGGGCCATTGAATTTCTATCGGCATATCGTAACAATTCCTGCAGTCCTGACAGGCAGGTGTTAAAATATAAAATATCGTTCAGTTTTGAGACATGCGGTTTACTGATAGTATTCCCATTCAGATTTTGCCTGAAGAAGTCCGGAACCAGGTCGCTATTTCTTTTGATAGCATCGCTTTCCCTTTTCTCTAATCGGGTTTTTGAAAGATGTGTAAATTTTGCTGCCACATAATTTTTCCATGTCCAGTTAAAAGGCATTTGATTTGACCTGAGCGCTTTTTTTTCAATTTGAAATTCGGAAAATTTATTCTGATGGATCAGTTCCTGTAAATACAAGTGAATATATTTGGTATATCCTCCCAGTATCTCATCAGCTCCCTGGCCATCGAGGAGTACTTTCACATCATGCTGCTTTGCAAGTTCAAATACCCTGTATTGAAGATAAACGCTGGCCGATGAAATAGGCGACTCATGGTGGTAGAGGAGTTTTTCAAAGTCTCTTGTGAATTCTTCGGGAGTAGGTGTTACTGCGTAATTTTCCAGTTTGAAAGCCGTGGCCACTCGTTCGATGTGGAGCGACTCATCCTTTATAAAACCGGGAAAAACAGAAGAAAACGTTTTTCTGCCGGCCGAATTGGTTTGGTTATGAATCATAGCTGTGACGGCTGAACTGTCGAGTCCTCCGCTTAGCGAGGTTCCGAGCGGAACATCACTTCTTAACCGGCGGGCTATTGATACCTTAAATAAATCATTGAATGTTTCAAACGCCCGGGGTTCTGAAATGGTAATTTGCTTTTCTTTATCCAGTTTCCAGTATTGATGAGTCGTTAGTTTTCGACCGGGCAGATCGTATAATAGAAAATTTGCTGCGGGTAATTGTTTTATATTATTATAAAACGTTGTTTCGGGATCAGAGGGGTCATCCGGATAACCAAGGCTCAGATACATCGAAAGTTGGCGATTGTTAACAGAGATTCCTATTCCGGCAGCGCTCAATGCCTTTATCTCGGATGCAAACCATAAAATGTTGCCGACAGTATCGTGAAAATAATAAAAAGGCTTTTCCCCAAACCGGTCGCGGGCTGCAAACAGCGTTTGTTGCTGCTCATCCCAAATAGAAAAAGAGAACATGCCATCGAATAATTGCAGGCATTGTTCCTGGTAGCATTCGTATGCTGCCAGGATAACCTCGGTATCCGACAAGGTTTGAAATGAATATCCTTTTTTTTGCAGATCTCCTTTTATTTCGAGGTAATTGTAAATTTCGCCATTGTATATGATCGTGTACCGGCTTTGATAGTGCATCGCCTGACGGCCATTTTCAGACAGATCGATAATCGACAGACGCCGATGACCGAATAGTACCTGTTGCGAAGGATTGGTCCAAATGGAATCACCGTCAGGTCCGCGATGCGACAATGCCATTGTCATTTTCTGTACAATAGCGGTATTAAACCTGTCCGGATCCGATGAAATGATACCTGCTATGCCACACATGTTGTAAATATCGGAATAATATATGCCCTGCGAAGCGGCTATTGTAAGTCCCGGATCGTAAAAAGAGGCTAATACGTAATCGGCAGCATTGTTTTTATAATATCCCATTCCATTATCAGCTGCATCCCTGAATCTTTTTGTTCAAACTCCATCGTAAAATACTCCATTGGATATTGTGATTTAAGAACAGGTATATCAAACTTGTAAACATCCTTGGTGGAATCTATTTTCAATCCCCAGGTGAAAAGATCATTATTGAAAACGATTGTCCATTTATTCTCGTAGGGAATGCAATAAACGATATACCTGTTTTTTTTGATCAGGTTGTTCTGGATAGTTACATCTTTAAAAAATTCGATCTCAGTGGCTTCATTTGCGCCCAACCTCCACCGGGAACCATATTTTAAGACATCTCCGAAAATGACACGACCATCTTTCTTTGGCCTGCTATAAATAACGCGCGCCACAACCGGCTCTTTGGCCTTTCCTGCCATTTTCAATTTTGGATATTCTGCCGGGTAATAGCTCATATCCAGTGGTGATTTATCAAGATTAACCGTGATAGTTGCTTCTTTAGTGGCGGTACCTGAAGAATTTGCCGGCAATTGCGAGGCGTTTGCTTTCTCTTTATGTTGACAGCCTAAATAAAGGATACCAATGAATAAAAACAAAACAGTTCTGAGTTTCCCTGTCATAAGATATCCTTTAGTATGTTTTTTAAAAGGTAATAGGCAAGATTGCTTTTACATCGTCCCACATGATTACCAGATTCACGCCTCCGTTCGTTTTTTCAAAAGCCATTGAAAACATTTCAACAGGCTCCTGTCTTTTTTCCACCGTGATTTCTGTGCGAAGTACATCCTTCTTTTCATCATATTGAAAAGCGCCCCAGATATCAGTTTCTTTATTCAGAATAATGGTCCATTTGTCGGGATTCGGTATTGCATACATTGTATACCGCCCCTTCTTTAATTTATTGGCTCCGATTTTTACATCTTTGTATAATTCAAGTTCAGTAGCCTCATTAGCACCCAGCCTCCACACTTTTCCATATTCAACCAGTTCTCCATATACAGATCTTCCGTTTTTCTGGGGCCGGCTGTAGATAACCCTCAGTACCAGCGGTTCAGAAGCCTTATTTTGAATTTTAAGAACAGGGTAGTTAACGGGATAATAGCTCATATCCATAGGCGATTTATCCGTGGCAGGCAATTTGGATTGTGCCATTAATCCCTGGATCACCATCATGCTACAAGTAAGAACAACAACCAATTGTTTCATACGGTTAAGTTTAAAGTCAAAAATAAAATATTATCATTCAAAAGACGGGCTGGCGGTATAAATGGTTTCATAAAACTTTAACAATACGATCAATATTTGTTTCAGGGTTTGCCCGAGATGGAAATTAGAGTGATTGCATCGCGTCAAAAGCAAATTTTTTGAGAGATGGAAAGAAAGCGGCATAATACTTCCGAAGCTCTCCATAGTTTTCATTAAACAGCCTGAAGGCGGTGCTGCTTTCAGAGATGTACAGGGCCCTATGCGAAATTCCTTCAAAACTTCGCTGGATGCCCATTGTGGTTTTATAATTATATAGCCAGTTATATTGCTTCATGTATGGATACATGATCCTGAACTTATCCGGGAAAATATCCTTATAATCATCGAGCAAGCCATAGACGCCATAGGAAAAATCATTGAGTGATGAATCAGTGAATTCTTCCGGATCAATAGCCAGGAAATGATCATAAACTACATCCATAAAAACCGCGCTGTACAACCCATACGAAGGCTGAAAGAATGTTCGGGCAGCCTTTGTAGCCGCATGGCTATCGGTAAATTCATCGATAGCCCGGTGTAGGGCAATTCCCCGCTGTATACCCGAAGTGTAATTGAATTTTTTCTTCCCTTTTACAAAATCACTGATCATATTACCAGCCAGAATATCCGGTTGATTAAAAGACAGGTAAGCATGTGCCAGGTAGTTCATTTTGTTTGTAAAATGATGTACAATAATACGCTTTCAATGAACAGGTTCTCGTATAACCGGCCAATTAAATTGATATCTTCTCTATAATTTATTGGATGAACGGTAAATGACCGGTTATGGGGTAAAGCCAGACCGTTTTATCACATGTTCATGTGGGTAAGTGTACCCGGGTTGAGTGAGAAAACGCAAGTTTTGATATCATCAAAGCTAATTGTTCCATTTTAACGATGGATTAACGGAGCTTTTGCAAATATTTAGGCAATTCTATGCAACCCTTTACAGACAAGGGTTCCGGAGATTTTCGGTTGTTTATAAATGATCGACAGGTGTCAGTTTGCTGCAGAGGGCTTATATTTTATACCATTAATCAATATTAGCTTGACACCTGATGTTTGCCAATATATTTTTGTGTTATGAAATTAATCACAGAAAAAAAATCAAGTGTAACATTTTTAAAAAGCATGCGTCATATACATGAAACCAATCAATCAAAAAATATTAAAACAATTAAATTAAGAAAAATGAAAAAGAGTATTTTAATGTGGGCCATTATGCTCACAATGGGTTTAAGCAGTGCATTTGCTAACAACGAAGAAACAATTAACCAAAGAGCTGTCAATTCTTTTAAAAAAGATTTTACCAGTGCCCAGGATGTCAGATGGGAAAACAACAAGGATTTCGTAAAAGCAACATTTAAATTAAACGACCAGGTAATGTTTGCTTATTATAGCCAAACCGGCGATCTTATGGCAATTACAAGGAATATCGTATCAAGTCAGTTGCCAATCGGACTGTTGTCGAACCTGAAGAAAAGCTATGGTACTTACTGGATCAGTGATCTTTTTGAAATTTCTACCTCCACTGACGCATCTTATTATGTGACCTTACAAAATAGTGATCATACAGTGGTATTAAAATCAAATGGTATTGGATGGGAAGTGTATAAAAAAGACAAAAAGAATATTTAAGAGTTTCTCAAGTTGGTTCAAGTTGGAAAAAATGCCTCGTAGTTATGCGGGGCATTTTCATTTTAACTGGTTATATCATTTGTGCTAACTTTGCGGCCATTAAAAAAATGATTATGAGCAAGGGACCTGTCTCTCAATTTATACAGCATCATTATCGCCATTTCAATGCCGCTGCTTTAGTGGATGCAGCAAAAGGTTATGAAACACATTTGTTAGAAGGCGGAAAAATGATGATCACACTTGCGGGGGCAATGAGTACTGCCGAGCTGGGAGTATCGCTGGCCGAAATGATCAGGCAGGACAAGGTGGCCATCATTTCCTGTACCGGCGCCAATCTCGAAGAAGATATTATGAATCTTGTTGCTCATTCGCACTATAAACGGATACCGAATTATCGGGATCTTACGCCCCAGCAGGAGTGGGAGCTGCTGGAGAAAGGTTTAAACAGGGTTACAGATACCTGTATACCCGAAGAGGAGGCTTTTCGAAAAATTCAGCACAATATTGTAAAGATTTGGAAGGACGCAGACTCAAGCGGCGAGAGATATTTTCCGCATGAGTACATGTACAAATTGTTGTTGAGTAAAGTGATGGAACACGATTATGAAATCGATGCGAAGGATAGCTGGATGGTAGCAGCAGCAGAAAAAAATCTTCCACTGATAGTACCCGGATGGGAAGACAGTACCATGGGGAATATATTCGCTTCGTATGTTATTAAAGAAGAAATAAAAGCCGTTACCATGAAAAGTGGTATTGAATACATGGTTTGGCTTTCAGACTGGTACCGGAAGAACAGCAGCGGGAAAGGAGTTGGATTTTTTCAGATCGGAGGGGGAATAGCCGGTGATTTTCCTATTTGCGTTGTACCTATGATGTACCAGGATCTCGAATGGCATGACGTGCCGTTCTGGAGTTATTTCTGCCAGATATCAGATTCAACCACATCCTTTGGTTCATACTCCGGAGCTGTGCCAAATGAAAAAATTACCTGGGGAAAATTAGATATTCATACCCCTAAATATATTGTTGAAAGTGATGCCACCATTGTTGCCCCACTGATCTTTGCTTATGTATTGGGTTGGTGATCTTGCTGACATACAAAGAAAAAGCGACTCTGTTGGGAGCCGCTTTTTTATTTTCAATAGTACGAGGGTGTCAATGTTTCAGGTCCCTGCGATCTTCTCTTCTGTCGCGAACATTTTCTCTCCTGTCTTTGCGATTTTCCTTACGGTCGCGAACATCTTCTCTCTTATCACGGCGATCTTCGGTACGGTCTTTTACATCTTCCCTACGATCGCGACGATCTTCTGCCCTGTCTCTTTTGTCTTCTAATTTATCCAGGCGTCCGCCATCATGTTGGGCATCCCTGACATCTTCTCTGCGATCACGAACATCTTCTCTCTTGTCACGCTTGTCTTCTTTACGATCTTTTACATCTTCCCGGCGGTCCTTTCGATTTTCCTTTCTATCTAATTTGTTTTCTTTCCGGTCGTATTTGTCTTCTTTCTTGTCGAACTTGTCTTCAAGTTTATCAATTTTGTCCTGTGCATTCACTGTAGTAAATGTCGCAAACAATATGGCGGAACTTAAAACACCGGCTTTTAATAAACGATCAATTTTCATGTGTTGGGATTTATAATTTATAATAAAAGAACACAATACAGACCGGGGGTATTTAAAAAGGTTTAACGTCCTGGCCTCCAAAAGTGGGAAATAAAATATCTAATTCCCCCCTTTAAGGAGGCGAGGGGGAGTCTGTTTATCAATCCTGAGTTGGTGGCGGCCGCCATCGAATTGCGTATCCATGAATACTTGTACCATTTGGCGGGCATATTCAAAAGCAACAAAGCGCGCAGGGATACAAATAATATTCGCATTGTTATGCTGCCTGGTAATTTTTGCAACATCCGTTTGCCAGCAGAGTGCAGCCCGGATACCGGAATGTTTATTAGCTGTCATACAAACCCCGTTGGCAGACCCGCATAGCAGGATGCCAAAGGCGGCTTCGTTTTTTTCAACGGAGTCGGCTACGGGATGGGCATAATCGGGGTAATCTACAGAGCTATTCTGATGCACACCCATATCAATTGTCTGGAAACCCTGTTCCTGTAACCATTGAACAAGTTTTGATTTATATTCAAACCCTGCGTGATCGCATCCAATAGCAACTGGTAAAGAAAGGTTGAATGAAGAAGACATAGTAAGTGTTACGGCGTTGATATGTAAAATCTCAAAGTTATGTATTAACCTGTAAGCCTGGTCAATGAAATATCAACGCCCCGGGCCTATTTATTTTTAAAAATATATCGTATTCCCGTCTCTACACTTGAGTATTCAATATCATGAAGCCCTTGTTGAAATTTTAGTATCCCATTTATCCGCTTCCCTTTTCGTTCAATACTTGTCCTGAATAAAACAGGCTTATCTCCCAGATCATCCATGTATCCGAGATAACCTGAACCATACATTTGAATACGCCATCTTGATGGATTCCATTCTACTCCTCCGCCAAATAAAAACGCGTCATTCTGTCTTCGTCCATCTAGGTTTGTTTGCCATACATACAATCCTGCCATGCCGATCAATTTCCAACGTGATTCTTTATGAAATGGTTTTGCGGCGCTAAAGTCAAAATAATAACCGGGGGCGTCTGTAAACCTTGCAGTTCCTAAACCACTTGACGTAGGTAATCGATACCCGACCCTTAATGCAAGATGAATATAATTGCGCCACTTTTGAAATAATTGAATATTTGTATTCAGATGCATTTCTCCCTGGGCAGATTTATCGTAATAGTAATGAGAGAAAACATGGCGCTTTTCTTTTATAGCATGGCTCATTTGATACCGCTCATACGGTACCCAGTACATATCAAAAGAGATAACATCTTTCACCAGGCAATAATTGCCGTATACAGCGAGGTTCTGGGTATTATCGCCATCACTAAAATGAAAATTACCCGTTAATCCTATTGAATTTACACTATCAATACTGCCATTGGTGATAAAGGGAACGGGTAATGCATTTATTCCCAGATAAGCGGGGTTTGTTATAATGTAACGTTGCCAGGGGGTAACGCCATCCCATTTAACAAGTTTTGCCCACCAGGGAAAATCCTGTGCCTGCAACTGACCCACCATTAAAACCAGGATTGTAAAAAAATACTTCTTCATATGCATTGCTAAAATAAATACTAATAACTTTCAACAGCAAAGCGATTTTACAGTAGAGTTATCAAAAAAACGGTTTATAAGCGTTTTGCAGTTTTCATATGATCCAAACACCTGTTCAAAAAATTTGCGTCTGTGGTGCCGGAACGATGGGTCGGGGAATTGCCCAGTTAGCGGCGCAAAGTGGATTCGATACAATATTGTACGATGTTCAGCGGTCCGTACTTGAGGAGGCAAAAGTTTCTATTCAGCAAAATCTACGGCTGCTGGAAGATAAGGGAAAGTTAAAAGCAGGCGAAAATGAGGCTGTTTTGATGCGTTTACAGTTCACGGATAATTTCCGCGATTGCAAGGCAGATCTGATCATCGAGGCAATTATAGAAAAGCCGGAAATGAAAATCAATCTCTTTAATCAATTGGCAGGTCTCAACTCCGTGGAGACGATATTCGCAACGAATACGTCTTCCTTATCTGTTTCTCAAATTTCAGCAGGAGTTCAACACCGGGAAAAAGTTGTTGGGATGCATTTTTTTAATCCTGCTCCTGTTATGAAATTGGTGGAGATTGTAAAAGGCGAATATACATCTGGCCAGACCATCGAGATCATTTTCTCGACTGTGAAACAATTAAACAAAATTCCTGTAATGTGTAAGGATGCTCCCGGCTTTATTGTGAACCGTATTGCAAGACCTTACTATATTGAATCCCTCCGCTTGGTTGAAGAAGGGTATGTGGATTTCTTAACAATCGATGCTTTGATGGAATCAACCGGCTTTAAAATGGGGCCATTTAAATTAATGGATCTTATTGGGAACGATATCAACTTTTCGGTAAGCTGTTCGGTATACCTGCAACTCGGTAAGCCGAAACGATTAAAGCCATCTCCGATCCAGGAAGAAAAAGTAAAACAGGGAGAGTTGGGGAAAAAGAGTGGGAAAGGGTATTATATATATAACTCCCCTGGCGCAAACCCCCCTAACTCCCCTAAAGGGGGGGAATGAGAAAAAGGATTCCCCTCTTTAAGGGGTTAGGGGGGTTGGGAGTTATCTTTGTTCATTAATATTCATTCTCTCATGGTTCTTGTTACAGGCGGTACCGGTTTTTTAGGTGCATATATTATTAATGAATTGGTGAATAATAAAATCCCGGTAAGGGCGATCAGGCGCAATAACAATTTGCCATCGTTTATACCGGTGTCTGTTGTAGAACAGGTGAATTGGATTGAAGGAGATGTGCTTGATCTTGTTGGCCTGGAAGCATCCATGGAAGGAATAGATACCGTTATTCATTCTGCTGCGAAAGTTTCATTCAATGCCGGGGAGCGAAAGGAAATGTTTCGGATAAATATAGAAGGTACAGCCAATGTGGTGAATATGGCCATAGAAAAAAATATCAGTCATTTTGTTCATGTCAGTTCTGTTGCCGCGCTTGGACGAAAAAGCAATGGCACTATCGTAACTGAAGAAAAGCAGTGGGAAGACAGTAAGATCAATACCAATTATGCCATTAGTAAATACCAGGCTGAAATGGAGGTATGGCGGGGAATCGGGGAAGGCCTGCGGGCAGTTATCGTAAACCCCAGTACCATATTGGGCTATGGGAATTGGAACAGTTCCAGTTGTGCTATTTTTAAAACGGCCTACACTGAATTTCCCTGGTATACTTCGGGTATCAATGGGTTTGTTGATGTGGAAGATGTAGCAAAAGCAATCGTATTACTGTCACAGAAGAAAATCAGTGGTGAAAGATTTATTTTGAATTCGGATAATTGGTCTTTCAAACAATTACTCACAACAATTGCCGATGGGTTCGGAAAAAAGCATCCTTCGAAACATGCTACGCCTATGCTGGGGAGTATTGCCTGGCGGATTGAAAAACTGAAAAAATTCTTTTCGGGTGCAACCCCGCTACTTACAAAGGAAAGTGCCAGAGTTGCCCAATCAAAGACCTATTTCGATAACGGAAAAATACTAAGGGTTCTTCCCGGATTCTCCTTTACGCCGCTTCAGCAAACTATTTCAAAGGCTTGTGAAAATTATCTGAAGAACCTTCAGGCTGTATAAATGGTAAAGTATTTGCATCATATACTTTCATTGTTACTGAAACGTTTACAATACCGTACCAAACCTCTACCATGAAATATTTTCTTGTTTTATTCTCGGTTATATGTTTAGCGACCCTGGCGCAGGCGCAGGAAAAAACATTTTCTGTTATTGGTAAAGTGGTTGATTCATCATCCCGGCTGCCGCTGAGCGGGGCTTCTGTATTTGCCCAGAATACGACGCAGGGTACAACCTCTAATAGTGAGGGGAAATTTTTTATACGATTGCCAAACGGAGGATACGATCTGGTGATCTCTTATACGGGGTATGATAAAAAGATCTTTCGTATCAGTCATACACAGGTTCTCACAGACACCATGATCATAGAATTGATCCAGCAGGATAGGGCGATGACGGAAGTTGCTGTAGTAGCCAGTAATGAGGTTGCTGACGGATGGGAGAAGTTTGGAAAATTCTTTTCAGATAATTTCATAGGCACTACACCCAATGCAGCGAAAACCCTTATACAGAATCCGGAAGCTTTAAGATTCTTCTATACTAAAAATAATAAGAGACACAGGTTGACGGTAAAATCAAAAGAAGATCTTGTTATTCTTAATCATTCATTGGGTTATAAGATCCGATACCAGCTGGATTCATTCAACTATGATTATAATTCAAATATCAGTCAGTATACCGGCTACCCGCTTTTCGAAGAGATCGACACCACGCAGGAAGTAAAATCAACCTGGGTGAAAAACAGGGCGCGAACATACCTTGGCTCAAGGATGCATTTTATGCATTCCTTCTTTGATAGTGTGCTGACTGAAGAGGGCTTTGTTGTAGAAAAGCTGGATGACAAAAATCTCAGGAATATTGAAGGAGCGGTGATAGCGAACGTGTACGACTCTACTTATTATTTTAAGGATAGCAGTATGGCTGATATTAATTGGAAAGGCCGCTATCGCATCAGTTATAAAAGTGTGTTGCCAGATAAAAAGTTTATCGAAGAATTTAAATTGCCTGCAAATGCCCGTGCGCAGGTCACTTTGCTGGATATTGCGGATGGATTTGTGATAGAAGAAAATGGATACTTCTATGAACAATACGATGTGATAAACACAGGTTACTGGGCCTGGAAAAAACTAGCGGAACTGTTGCCTTACGATTATGAGTTTGAATAAACCCTGGTGGATGCTGCATACTAAATGAAAGACAGAGTATTCTCGTGAGCTTTT
Source organism: Chitinophagaceae bacterium (assembly GCA_014379345.1). GTDB lineage: Bacteria > Bacteroidota > Bacteroidia > Chitinophagales > Chitinophagaceae > Flavitalea. Next base: position 17,659 of record JACMLY010000018.1, on the reverse strand, counting down.
TAAAATGATTTGTAAAAAATAAGCTATTACAAAATAATTTCTTCTATGTTCCTTCTATGTTTCTATGATCCTATGTGGTTAATTGACATTAACTAGGGAACCTTCAAAACTATGCAAGAGTTTTTTTACCACATAGGATCATAGAAACATAGAAGGAACATAGAGTTTTTGGTATTGAATTGAGTTTGCAGTCAGATCCAGAATCAAGCACCCATCACCTTTTTCCATAGCTCCGGAATACGCTTTACCCACACTAGTTCTTTCATTTTATCTTTAGCCTCCTCAACGGGCGATCCAAAATAAATTTTATCACCTTTCAGAGATGCCGGTACGCCACTCTGTGCATAGATCACTGCGTTGTCTCCGACAGTAAGTGTTTTGGATACGCCCACCTGTCCCCATAATACAACACCATTGCCTAAGGTAACGGCACCCGCAATTCCGACCTGCGCGGCAAGCAGGCAATTTTTTCCGATCACGGTGTCATGACCGATATGCACGAGGTTATCGATCTTTGTACCCTGTCCGATGATGGTATCATGACTCACTCCGCGATCAATGGTGCAATTTGCCCCGATCTCTACTTCATTTTCAATAATGACACGTCCACAACTTTGCATTTTTTTATACCAAACTTCCCGGTCCTTTTTGGAATTATAATAAAAGGCGTCAGATCCTATAACCGTTCCGGGTTGAATGATCACATTATCACCAATAACGCAATGATCCATTATGGTAACGTTTGGATAGATCAGACAATGCCTACCAATTGTAACATCATGTGCTATATAGCTATTGGGGAAAACAAATGTTCCTTCTCCGATGACGGCACTATCGCTGATGGAGTTAGTACCCGGGTTAAAGGGCCGAAAATGTTTTACAATTTTCAGGTAGGCTTCAAAAGGTTGATCATGTATCAGGAGTGTCTTTCCTTCAGGAAAGTCAGTGAGTGTATTTATGATAATAACAGAAGCAGCTGAATGAATACACTTATCATAATATTTAGGATGATCAACGAATACGATATCGCCTTCCTCTACCTTATGAATTTCATTGATCCCTTTAGCATGAGCTGCCGTGTTGCCTACTAATTCTGCGCCGACAAGTTCTGCCAACCATCCTACCGATACAGGTGAAGGAAACTCCATAAAATAAAATTTGAGCAAAAGTAGGTGAAAACGGAAATCCTGCATGATCACGCGTTGGCAGTAAAATTGAAAAGACCCCCTGTTTCTCTTCAATTTTGAGAAATGCGAGCATTTTGATCAGTTTGGTTCAAATTTTTTTTAAGACCCTTTTTTTTTGCAGATTTAAGTGACATATGGTCTTTGCAAAAGACGTGATCATGAAATCATCTTTTTTTAAAAAAATCCTTTCAAAAAAATTGATCACTGCAAATGCAGGTCTGTTGCAGGTTACAAGAGAATGAAAATTTTAAGTATGAATTAAATGAAACAACCACTGTGATTAAAAATTGAAAATGGGGCGAATGGATTTTTAAAATTCGGTGCCTTTTCCACAAAGAGAAAAAAAATTGTGTATAAAATATATTGATTTTTTTTTTTTGATAGAAAAAATTATTTTTAATATTGTGTAGGGAAATTTATTTCCTGGTACTTACTAACCCATCCATATAATAATCCTCCTGATTTTTCAGGGGGATTTTTCTTTATATATATGTTCCGGTACTTCATCATTTATAAGCCATACCAGGTATTATCACAGTTTTCATCTGAGCAGGATAAAAATACATTGAAGGATTTTTTTTCTGTGCCACCGGATGTTTATTCTATTGGCAGGCTCGATTTTGATAGCGAAGGTTTACTGATACTCACCAACGATAAACAACTTAATTACCGTTTATTGAATCCACTTTTTAATCACGAAAGAGAATATTGGGTACAGGTTGAAGGTAGTGTAACTGCAAATGCTGTTGAGCAATTGGAAGCTGGTATTTTAATCAATGCAGGTGGTAAATTCTATCGTACAAAAAAATGTAGGGTGGTAATTTTTAAAGAGATGGTTACGGTTGCCGAAAGAAACCCGCCGGTACGTTTCCGGAAAATGATCCCAACCAGTTGGATCAAACTAATTCTTACCGAAGGAAAGAACAGACAGGTACGAAAAATGACTGCGGCTGCCGGGTATCCCACTTTGCGGTTGATCCGGGCAAGGATCGGGAGGCTTACTCTTCAAGCACTTCAACCAGGTGAAATGAAAGAACTATCAAAGGAGGAGATATATTCCCTTTGTTTGGCTGAGGGATGACATCTCTGTTAATGACGATGCAGTTATCATGCATTTCAGGGATGTCATCCCTTACCCGAACTGCTCAGTACCCGAAGATTAGACGCCTTTGCCTACCCATGAATTCGTTACCTTGGTGAAAATTTTTTTACTTATGTTGAAATCCATGACAGGCTTTGGACGAGCTGAGAGAGTTATTGGCGACAAAACCTTTTTAATTGATATCAAATCATTGAACGGAAAGCAATTCGAACTAAACCTTAAAATGCCGGCCTTCTTAAAGCCCTTTGAATTTGAGATCCGCTCATTATTATCAAAAAATCTATATAGAGGGTCAGTTGATTGTACGATCAACCTTAAAGAAACCGGATCTGCAAAGCCTGTCACTATCAATACGGATCTAGCCAAGGCATACTATAAACCTATTCTTGAATTATCGGAGGCACTTCAATTAGACCCATCGCATATATTAAGTACGTTACTGAAACTCCCGGAAGTCATCACACCCACCGGAGAAACACTAACCGATGAAGAATGGGAACTGTTTGAAAAAGCGGTCACTGCAGCTACGGATGATCTGAATCTTCATCGCAATGAGGAAGGAAGATCGTTAGAGCAGGATCTTTTATTGCGAATAGGCAATATTGAAAAGCAACAGGAAGAAGTTGTAAAACTCGAGCCATCGCGCAAAAATAAAATAAAAGAAGGGCTGGTAAAAGTTCTGGAGGAACATGTAGGTAAAGAGAACTATGACCCCAACAGATTGGAGCAGGAGATCATCTATTATATAGAGAAAATTGATCTGAGCGAAGAACAGGTACGATTGAAAAACCACTGCGATTACTTTAAGGCCATCCTGCTTGAGCCCGGAGAGGGCAAGGGGAAAAAGCTTTCGTTTATTCTGCAGGAAATAGGTCGCGAGATCAATACTACAGGAGCAAAAGCATATGACTCAAGCATTCAAAAATGTGTGGTGATGATGAAGGATGAACTCGAAAAAGCAAAGGAGCAGGTACTAAATGTTTTGTAAAAAACTTCTACCTGTATGCGATCCGAAACTATTTTTGTAAAAATGTAATGCTTTGAAACAAACCTGTTTATTCCTTATTACCTGTTGCTTTCTCATCAATGCCTGTACTACTGTTGATGTCTTTGAAAAAAATATCACGATCCCAAAGCATGAATGGAGCAGCAGCTTTAGGCCCGAAATAAGGTTTGAAATAAATGATACGCTTTCCGAATACAATATTTTTGCCGTGGTCAGGCATACTGATGCTTACAGGTATAAGAATATTTGGGTGAATATTTACACCCAGGCCCCGGGCGATTCTTCGAAAAAGCAGCAATTGGATTTGCGTCTGGCAACCGATAACAAAGGTTGGTTGGGTAGCGGAATGGATGATATTTTCGAGCACCGGATACTGATCACCGGAAAGCCCATACTTCTAAAAAGCGGCACTTACCTTTTCAAACTTGAAAATATTATGCGCGAAGACCCGCTCGAGCATGTTATGAATGTTGGAATACGGGTTGAAAAAGCGAAATCGTGAAGGGTGAAGGGTGAAGGGTGAAGGGTGAAGGGTGAAGGGTGAAGGGTGAAGGGTGAAGGGTGAATTGAAAGATTGCGTTGATAAAGTTACGATATTACAACAATTAGAAATTAACAAAGCCTACTGTAGAAGTGTATTTTGCCCCTGCCACATTCACCATTGACCATTGACCCTTCACCTTTCACCATCGGCTATGCAAACATCTATTAAAAGAAAGCTTGTTGTTGTTTCAATTGTGTATTGGTTTTTACTGGCGTATATCATAGCTGCATTAGTTTGGTGGTTCATATCGCTTGAAAAGCAGAACCAGGTAATGGCCGATCTCAAGATCGAACAGCTTAGCTCAACGACAGAAAAAGCGACATTATCTGCCGATTATCAAAAAGCAATCAACGCGATCGAATTTGATAAAAATCGAAATACAACAAAATATGTGTCGGAAGGGATTACATTTTTAGCGTTGATCCTGATCGGGGCAGTGTTCGTATACCGGGCAGTTCATGAGCAGATGAAATTGCAGGTACAGCAGCAAAACTTCATGATGGCAATAACACATGAATTGAAAACACCTATTGCTATTGCCAGGCTAAACCTTGAAACCTTACAAAAGCACCAGTTGGAAGAAACGAAAAGACAGAAACTGATTCAAATGACCTTGCAGGAGACAAACCGGTTAAATAATCTGGCCAGCAATATATTGGTTTCTTCCCAATTAGAAGGTGGCCGATACCGGCTTGCAAAAGAAGAATTGAATTTTTCTGATCTTGTAAAAAATTGTGTACAGGATTTTACTCGCCGTTTTCCCGACCGCCTATGGCAAACAGAAATAGAGCCAGAACTGGATATCGAAGGAGATCCTTTGTTACTGGAAATTCTGGTCAACAATCTTTTGGAAAATGCAATCAAGTATTCTCCCAGGAATGGAGTAATTGGTTGTCAACTGGCGCATACAAGAAGCCAGGTTATATTTTCAGTTACAGATCAGGGACATGGTATCCCGGATAAAGAAAAGAAAAAGATTTTTGAAAAATTTTACAGGATAGGAAGCGAGCAAACCCGTACAACCCAGGGAACGGGCCTTGGCTTGTATCTATGTAAAAAGATCGCAGATGACCACGGTACCGGCATTGAAGTGACAGATAATATTCCAACAGGATGTAATTTTATAGTCAGATTTGCCGCGAGCTGAAATTTTTATCTATGACAATAGTTAAACCCTGCATATTATTGGTGGAGGATGAAGAAAATCTCCACGAAGCATTAAAGCTGAATCTTGAATTGGAGGGGTATGAGATCACCTCGGCATTTGACGGCACGGGGGCATTGCAAAAGATAGAAGAAGAATATTTTGACCTGATCATCCTTGATGTCATGCTTCCTGAGATCGATGGTATTACGATTACGGAAACGATTCGTGTAAAAAATAATGATGTGCCCATTTTGATCCTGAGCGCAAAAAACACCAGCGCCGACCGTGTATTGGGATTAAAAAAGGGCGCGGATGATTACCTGACCAAACCCTTCAATCTGGAAGAATTGTTGCTACGGGTGCAAAAGCTGATCGAGAAGAATAAAAAAATGCATGAAAAGGATTCTGTAGGCGATACTTATCACTTTGGAAAAAATACAATTGATTTTAAAGCACAGGAAGCGGTAACTAAAACCGGCGAACGGATACAGATCAGTAAAAAAGAAGCAATGTTGTTAAAATTGCTGATCGAGAATAAGAACGAGGTAGTGCCGCGGGAAAAGATATTACAAACAGTTTGGGGATATAATGTATATCCCACCACCAGAACCATCGATAATTTCATTTTGAGTTTTCGGAAGTATTTCGAAGAGGATAGCCGTAATCCGGTCTTTTTTCATTCAGTGAGAGGGGTGGGGTACAAGTATTCTGAATAGTAGAATACAGAATGAAAGCACGAAAAAATCATGATAAAAACTTTGTACATGTTGATTGAACCCTTGCATTGTGATAAGCGTTTAATAAACGTCCTACCTCATCAAAGAGTACATATTCGATTTGATAAATGCCATATTTTAAATCACCAGACAGAATCTGATAATAACGGAACCCTTGCGCAATATTCATAAATCTGGCTTTATCCTTTACCTCCCTTTTCTTAAAGCCTTCGGCAATATTTGCAGCAATGGAAATTGAAGCACGTCAATACTGGGGATGTTAATCCAAATAATTCGTCTTTGTGAAATTTTGAGGTAGAATCATATACTTGCAATACATACTTGATGTGCTTTTTGCCACACTATCGGGTCCAAAAAAGTCATTGCTGGTTCAATAAAAAAAATTTTGACTCGAAAGATATCAAAAGAAAAAAGCATCTTTATAGTTTATAACCCGATTTAAATCGTTTTTTCCCGTTTTACCTTCTGTATGCTTTTTCCTGAATTCTTTTATTTTTGAATCAACTACCTGCTCATGAGCAAACCCCTGCTAAAAGATTTACGGGAATTGGTAACTGCCAATATTATTACTTCTGATACTGCAGACCAGATCGCACGGTACTATCAAAGCAAAAAAGAGGCACCAGGCGAAAAATTCAATATCGTGTTGGGTATTCTTGGGGCCTTACTTGTTGGTTTCGGTATCGTGCTGCTTGTAGCTCATAATTGGGATGTGATGCCCCGTTCTGTACAAACCATTTTTGCGTTTCTGCCGCTTGCAGCCGGACAGGCTCTTTGTGTTTTTACACTTCTGAAAAAAAGAACAAATGTTGCGTGGCGGGAAAGCAGCTCGGTCATTTTATTTTTTGCTGTGGCATCCTGCATGGCACTTATCAGCCAGATATACCATATCAATGGCACCCTGGACGGGTTTATTCTTACCTGGCTATTGTTGACCGCGGCTCTTGTGTATATGATGAGGTCTTCATTGGTATCATTGCTGGTTATAGCATGTGCCACCTGGTATGCAACGCTTGTAGGGTATCAGAATATTTTTAGTTATCACCATACCGATATTCCTTATTTCTACCTTGTTTTCCTGGCCTTTATCGGGCCACATTATTATCAATATTTCAAATCGAACAGGAAAAGCAATTTTTTTCATCTGCACAATTGGTTCCTGGTTATTTCAACAGTCATCGCTTTAGGTGCGTTTGCAGGAAAGAGTGAAGACACATTTCAATGGATATTTATTGGCTATTGCAGTTTATTCGGAATTTATTATCTGCTAGGTGAATCTGTTTATTTCGAAGAAAGCAGGTTATTTGCCAACCCGTTCCTTATTGCCGGATTGTTGGGAACAATCATTATTTTTTTATTTTGGAGTTATGATGGAATTTGGAATGAATTAAGGGGATCAAAGGAGAATTATTTCAGGGACCTGTTTCAATCGATCTTCTTTTACCTGTCCTTTCTTTTACTGGTACTGCATATTTATCTGCTGATAAATTTATCCAAAGCAGAAAAAGGATTATATAATCCCCTAAGATTATCTGTTTACGTGTTTGCGGTAGCTGTGCTTTTTTTTGCGCAGATTCCCTTCCTTGGATTGCTAATAATGAATGCCTGGGTGCTGGTTACAGCAATGTTCTATATACGGAAAGGCGCAATAAAAGATCATCTCGGTATTCTGAATTTTGGATTACTCATTATTGCCTGCCTGACCCTGCTACGGTTCTTTGACGATAGTATTGCTTTTGTATGGCGTGGGTTATTTTTTGTAGCCACAGGCATCGGATTCTTTCTTGCCAATTATTTAATCTTAAAGAAAAGAAAATCGATTTCTTAAAACGACAGCTATGAAATACGGTTTTATATTGGCTTTTGTGCTACTGGCAATCATCCAATGGGTGGTGCCGGGCAAAATAATCTGGGAAAAAGATGAGGTACTAAAAAAAGGAGAGTCATTTAAATTTAAGACCGAACCTGTAGATCCTTCTCATCCCTTTAAAGGAAAATATATAACATTGAATTTTGCGGAGAATTCGTTTACCGATACAATCAACAGAAACCTGGCTGGTAATGAAAGTGTATATGTCATTCTTGGCAGGGATGCACGGGGTTTCGCCATTATAAAAGATTTATCAACCAGGCAACCGCAGAACAATAATTATGTAAAGGCAACAGTATACTATGCATCCAGGGAAAAGGACAGCATCACAGTACATATCAGGTATCCCTTCGATGAATTCTACATGGATGAGTATAAGGCTCCCAAAGCCGAAACTATTTATCGCGAACCTACCAGAGATTCATCAGCTACAACGTATGCTTTGGTGAAAATCCGCAAAGGCCAGGCTGTTATTCAAAATGTATTTATTAATGATATACCCATCGGCGAATTAACAAGGTGAGCCAGTGCTGCCTGTAATTATTGGATCGTATTTACTCACCCAGCTGTTTCCTGATTTTTTGCGAAGAAAATAATATTTTGCTCATATCCTTCTCATCAACGGAAGGAGTATAGACTGCCCACTCACATTCGTTCAGGATATATTGCAGTTCACTGATTGTATCTTCAGAAATTTCACAATTGCGAAGTTGTGCTGCAATGTTTTGCTTATTAAGCGTCGAAGGGACGGCATGACATTTTTCTGCAACCGTTTTCCATAAAACCCTTTGTATCTCGGAATAAAATTTTTGCTTGTCCTCGCCATACATGGCGTGTCTTGCCATGTTGAATGGATCTTCAAAAATATTTTCACTCTTCTTTGGTGGCTCTGTTTTCGGAATAACTGGTTGTAACTTTTGTCTTGACTTTGATCTGGACCATAAAAAGTAAATGATGTATCCGGTAAGTCCCATTGCGAGGATACCAAACCAATACCAGTAAAAAGGAAGAGGTGCATCAAAATTAACACTTGTTGCCTGCCGGGCCGGAGACGGGCCTATTTTCACGCCTTTGTGAATATGGAAGATTGCAGCACTGCTTTTCTTTGTAACATATTTTTTTAGGGCAGGATCGAAATAGGAAAACTCTACCGGTGGTATGGAGAAGCTGCCGGTATCCTTGGAGGAGAAATTGTATTCAAATATTTTTCCTCCTCTCAACGGATATATGAACTTATTTAGTTCTTCTTTTGCCGAAGGATCAGTTATATCTAACCCCGCTGGCCATTCGATAGAAGGCGCCGTTACCAACGGAAAATTTCCATTGCCTGAGATCATCACCTGCAATTTGCCAGGCTCTCCCTGTTGCAATTCGGTCTTTAACAATCGTAAAGCAACACTGTACTGCCCCACTGCGCCACCAAAATTGGCCGGTTGACCCGCTTCGGGCAGAGGCTTTACCGAAATGGAAAATGGCGCTGATTTCAAGACTGTTTTGTGTTCAAGCCTGGTGAAAGCAGGGGGCTGGTCCACGGTTGATCTTTCGAGTAGTCGTTGCAGATCGTCATTGATCCCAGCATCCGGATTTTTGAAAAAATAAATAGTACTTTCCACTTCAGCGGCATCCAGGGTAAATGTTCCTGCCTGTAGAGGAAATAACTGGGCTTTACGTATCAGGTGGGTGAAAAACGATTTGCCATTGATTTTTTCAATTTCAGGGCGATTATCATACGAATCCACCATTTCAACCACGCTGAAGCCCGTAAGGGAGGGACGGCGCACAACCTGTGAATTTGCGTTTAACCTGGAGTACGCTTTATATACAACCATCACGGGCTCTCCAACATAACAGGTTTTTTTATTGGCCTCTCCTTTCAGATAGAAATTCTCGCGTATCTTTTGTTCGATATTTTCGCCCGGTTTTATTTCCGACTCATCTTCTACTTTTTCTTTCTCGGCGTCAGCATTAGATAGAGGAGACAAACCTGTTTGACGAACCACTACTTTCACCGTATTCGAGCGCATCAATTTCCCATCGATTTTTGCGGTGGCTCCCGGCACAGTAAGAACTCCCGTTTTTTTGGGCGATAAAACAATGATTTTAGAGTAGGCATCAACCAGTTGCAATGTTTGCGCGCTAATAGTAGGGGTTGTTGGGATTTCGAATTCATCTTCGATGTTAAAATCAGCAAACTTCGAACTTCTAAAGTCTTTTATTTTTTTAGCACCTTCCACTATATATTGAACCTGGAAAGTGCGTTTATAGCCAATTGTTCTTTCGCTGACAAGAGTATAGAACTTTGTCTGTGCGTGCAGTTGCAGGCTGCAGCAAAAAAGCAGTACTATAAAAATACATTCCTTCATGTATAGCTGATTCCAGACTCGCATATTCAGGTCCCTGAACGGGTAACTACAAATATAAATTGTCGGGGGAAGGATAACTAATCCAGTATCGTTAAAATACGGGAAAAGGGATGAGCGGCTCGACCGGCATGGATCAAATAAAAGCGACTTCACAATATAATATAGTATCCGGGTTTGTGACCGGGATAACAGTTTGCAATTTTTCCAAATCAGGTCATAAATCGCCCAATTGAGGCCTCAGGATGATGTCTTCTGCGCAAGCCTGCGGTGAAAGTAATGTAGCTGCATACACCATTTCGGAGATATCCGATGCCTCCATTATTCGATTGGGGTCAATATCGCTGCCTGCCCAGGAATCAGTTAACGCGGCGCCGGGGTATAGGGTAGTCACCTTGATTCCGTGAGGTTTCATTTCTTCGCGAAGGTTTTTTGAAAAACCCGCGAGGGCAAATTTACTAATACTATACGCTCCCCCATTATTATAAGCGTGTAAGGAAGCGATTGAACACATATTGAACACATGGCCGCGTTGTTGCTTTATCATTGTTGGTACAAGCACCCGGGTGAGGTGATAAGCACTGTATAGGTTTACTTCAATCATTTTTTCCAGTACTCCTTCTTCTTCATTATGGACGCCTCCGGGGAGAAATAAGCCGGCATTATTGATCAATACATCGATGGAGATTCCAAACTCCAGGATCCAATGCCCAAATTCTTTCGCCTGTTCTTTGATGCTGAGGTCGAAGGGTTTTGCTTTGATTATTATGTTGGGAAACTTCGTCAATATTTCGTCAACAGTATGATACAGGCTCACCGCATTTCTTGAACAGATATACAGATCATGCCCATGGGATGCAAATTTTTCAGCAAGGGATTTTCCAAAACCTTTTGACGCGCCGGTAATAACAATGTTCATGTAATTAATTTGAAATAAAAAAAGGCGATAAGCAAATGCTCATCGCCCCATAAAATTAATTTTCTTTTTATGAGACCGTCGAAGAATTTTCGCTCCCATCTGCTATCGTTTCAACAGCATATTGCTCCTGCTTCTTTTTACCACGAACAAATTTCCAGATAAAACTTCCTCCCGCTATAATTCCAATCGCAATCAGCTTCCAGAATTTCAACAGCCCGGCCAGTAAACCTGCCTTTACCAGGATTTTTCCTGCAACCAAGCCACCGATCGTCCATGCAGCTACTTCATCAACATCCGGGTTAAACTCCGAATACGTATGGCCCTGATCGAACGATGCCATTTTTAATATGGCCGGAATATTTTTCTTTACCTCTTCCAGTTGATCTATTCCGGAGATCGCATTCAGACTCAATACACCCTTTCTTCCCAGCACGCGCACATCATAATTCAGGGTATTGTCTTCATTACCCGCCACATTCAATTCCTTTGCCCAATGCAATACTTTATTCTTCTTGTCGTAGAAGGGGGTCGATGCCCAACCTGTGATATTCAGTTCTCCATATCCAAGTTTGGTTCTTTCAATATTTGCCTGCTTTTGGCCTTCCTGAAGGTCCTTTAAAAGATCATCGTAATTGATATCATCGGCATCGTCATCTTTTACATATCCCATTCCATCATACGTAACAACAAATACCCATGAATTAAATATTCCATTCACCCGGAAACTATCCGATACAATCATTCCGAGTACCGAAGCATCAGGAAGATTTTGCCAGAGGTCCTCCAGGATAAACTGACTTTGTTTTGCATTGATGAATTTGAAACCGTGAGGAATATCCAGTTTGGCATTCCCGTTTTCCAGATTGACAAGGCCATGCTGGTATTCAATTGTTTTTTCGATGGAATCTAGCCTCATAAAAAGGTTGGCCAATTCATCAATTTCTTTTTGGGAAACCGTGTTTTTATCAGTACTATCCTTATCATTGGAGTATCCGGTAATACAAGCAAGTAACAGGAAAGAAAATGAACATAAGACATGTTTCATAGGGAGCGGATTTAAGGTGATAACAAGGGCATAAAAGAATAAAATTATTAGCGTATATGCAATAATTTCGGGTATTATTTATGGGTAAGTACAAACACTTGTTTTTCGATCTTGACCATACCCTGTGGGACTTCAACTCAAATGCAAGGCTTACACTGGAAGAGCTTTACAATGCAATGGAACTAAGTTCAATGGGCATTTTGGATTTCGAGCTGTTCTATACTACGTATTTATCTCATAATGATAAGCTTTGGGAAAAATACCGCAACGGGATCATCAAGGTAGATGAGTTGCGATGGAAAAGGATGTGGTACACCTTGATTGATTTTAAAATAGGAAACGAAAAATTGGCGAGAGATATGGGCTTTCGGTTTCTTCAACTGTTGCCAACCCGTAATCTATTATTTCCGCACACCATTGAGTGCCTCGATTATCTCACTGGCAAAGGTTACAGCCTTCACCTGATCACTAATGGATTTGAAGAAACACAGCATAGTAAATTAAAACATGCAGGTATTGATTCGTATTTTATCGAAGTGATCACTTCTGAAGGGAGTAATAGCATTAAACCCAAAAAGGAAATTTTCGAGTATGCTTTTTTGAAGGCAAATGCCCAGCCTCACCAAAGCATTATGATTGGGGATAGCATTGAAGTAGATATACGGGGGGCCATGAATGTGGGTATGGACCAGGTATTTGTAAATCATACCTGTATAGACTGCGATGTACAGCCGACTTATATGATACATTCATTAAAAGAATTGGAGAGGATATTCTAAATAGCCTCTCTTAGATTTTTTTCTGTTGCGACAGATCCAAGGGAAAGCCTGTATTTCAATTCTTCAATATTAGATTGCATTTTTTCCAGGTCTTCATCGCAATCCCAGTTATTGAAACATCTCCAATATTTTTTTTGAAGCTCCTCCAGCTCTGCATGCAGTGTGTCTGTATTTTCCATAACTAAATTGTCACCATTAGCATGCCATAGAAAGTTTCTTAACATCACGTGGATAAGTTGGTTCTTTCCCAACAGGCCTAAAAAAGAATCCCGCCTTTGGCGGGACAAATGCTGTAAGGAAAGCGATCAGGCCTTCTTTACCTTATCATCTTTTTTAGCGGCAGGCGCTTCTTTTTTACAACACTTTTTTCCTTTGCTACATTTTTTTTCACCATCCTGCGCAAAGGCCATTCCCGTTACCATCAAAGCCGCCGTAAGCAGCATAAATACTTTTTTAATCATTGACATTCATTTTTTTAAAGTACGATCATAAATATATAACTGAAACCCCATACCACGAGGCTTCCAACTGTTAATCTTACCCATACATATACAATGATTGGGTATGCTTCTGCGTCAGCTATAGACTTTTAAGCTCCGGGCTACAAATTTGCCAGTATAGACACGCCACCCTGCACGTGCTGATTCAATTGCACATTCACCTTGGTTCCAACCGGCAATAAAACATCGACCCGGCTTCCAAACTTAATGAAACCCATTTCGGCACTTTGCTCTACTTTTTGCCCCACACTTAAGTAGTTAATAATGCGTTTTGCCACGGCACCGGCAATTTGCTTTACCAAAACTTCCGCTGCCTGGTTTTTGATCACCACAGAGTGCCGCTCGTTCTCTGTTGATGATTTAGGATTCCAGGCTACCAGGTATTTTCCTTTATGGTATTTGCTATATACTACTTCGCCGCTTACAGGAGTATGGTTTTGGTGAACATTGGCAGGGCTCATAAATATCGAGACCTGCAAGCGTTTGTCTTTAAAGTATTCCTCATCAAAAATTTCTTCAATAACCACTACTTTTCCATCAGCCGGTGATACGATGAGCTTTTCTCCAATACTGACTTTTCGTTTTGGAACGCGGAAAAAGGAGATGATAAATAATAGTAGCGCCAATGTGGCTATAAAAATGAGCCAGCTCAGCCAGGGATAGTAAAAACTCAAATAGTAAAACGATGCAAGATTAATAACGCCAAAAATCATTGCGCCGATCAAAATGGTCTTGTATCCTTCCTTATGAATTGTCATGATCAAAATTGAGTAATAAAATTAGGCAATGTGAAAGAGTTTAAAAAGGGTTTTATAGCCCGGGTTATTGACTACCATGGGTCGGTTCAGTATCTGTTTTATTTTATCTCGCAAGGACGCTAAGTCGCAAAGTAAATGTATTCATCTTTGCGACTTAGCGTTTTTGCGAGAATTTAAAGACTTCTCATTGAAGTTGTTATTTCATCATAAAAACCACGTATAGCCAAACAAAAGGTGTTGCTAATAACAATGAATCGAACCGATCAAGAAAGCCGCCGTGTCCCGGCATGATCTGGCCGCTGTCTTTCACGTCTGCCAGGCGCTTCAGCTTCGATTCGAGCAGGTCACCGATAATCCCTGCAATTGAGGCTATTGAAGAAATAAAGATCCAGTTCCAAATATTACTATAAGGCATGATTAGTTTCATGGCTACAGTTATAATAATAATGGAGAGAAAAGCGCCACCTGCGGTACCTTCCCAGGTTTTTTTTGGCGAAATTTTTGAAAATGGCGTCTTGCCGAACCACGATCCGACGAGATAGGCCATCGTATCGTTGATCCACATAGCTGCAATCAGTACCAGGGGAATATACCATCCGGTATCTATGTACACTCTTTCATTTCCTTCCTCCACACCCATGAACATAACCCGCAGATCTATCATCAGGCCCCAGCTTAAGGAAATGTATATAAGCCCAAATGCTGAATGGCCGATATTTTTAAGGCGAATATTTTTTGCAAACAACAATTCAACGATAGGCAATACAAATGCGAAGGTCAATCCAAGCCACCAGCCGAGCGCATGAAGGCGAAGTCCGAAAACCGTAAATGCATCATTGGTGAAATATAACATCATGCACCAGCCGGCAATCATGACACCATATTTATGAAAGGGGGATATTGCTGCATATTCCGGATCGATCCGGCCAACGAGCTTTTGAAACTCTATCCAGCAGCCGAAGTGTATAATACTAAATAGAATAAAGAATGTCCATGGCCCAATCAATAAACCGGCCAGCATAACCAGGCAAAACACAAGTGCTGTCAAAGCTCTTGTTCTAAAGGTGGCTTTATTCAGTGCCATACTGAGAGAAATAAAAAATGGTGAAATAAAATGATCATCAGGCAAGGAATTGATTGGTCATATTGAGTCCGCTTGTTTCATAAACTTTCGAATAGGTAATTGTTGAAAGCCTTGCATAGATCCAAAGGATAATAAATAGCACGACGCCGGAAATGAGCGCGGCAAATACCGGCATGCTTGGATTTTCGCTAATGTACTTCGGCGCAAAAGAAACTGCGACGACCTGTACGCCATTATTTACAAAATGGGCAAGAATACTTGTCCATAAGCTTCCGCTATACCAATACAAAGCGCCCAACACGATCCCCAAAATCATTCTGGGCAAAAATCCCTGGAATTGTAAGTGCAGGGCAGAAAACAAGATAGCCGTAATAATGATCCCGGCCCAAGGGCTTTTGCTGCAATGAATAAGTATTCGTTGCAAAGCGCCACGAAAACACAGTTCTTCACAAATTGCAGGAAGTACCGCTATGATGATCACATTGATCACGATATCCATGGTATTCTTCACCTTTAACAAAGCTTCCATTTGCTTTGCAGTATCCTTTTCCATTGCAGTCATCCAGTTAGGTAAGGGAATATGCTGGTTTATTTCTCCGAGCCAGATAACAAATGGAAAGGCCAGCATGATGCAAAGGATTGCCAAACCATACATGGGCGACTTTTCAGCCTGCTTCAATCCTAAGAAATAAAATGGATTGGAAGTGAAGGTGATGCGAGCATATAAAAAGGCGGGTAAAAGAAAAATCAATATTGATGAAAGCCCTTGTATCCATTTCATCGTTGAGATCAATTCCGGTTTAGTCCAGTCGATGTTATCGGCATTTTGAATAGGAACGCCGTTCGCCAGGATGAAGGCGGCCATCAAAACAGAAGATATAACAAAGGCTCCACCAAATAACCCCAGGAAAATTCCTAACTGCGACCATGGAGAGGATACACGTAAATGACCTGTCATAAGTGGCGTAAACGATAATAAGTGTGTAAATTTGCGACCCGTTTGAAGAAGAACCGTTACAGTAGGTTGTTGCCTATGCTGATCGGGTTTCTATCATCGGCTTCGAATATGGTAAACATCGGCAATATACAACTTCCTGCCTTCCCCCTTCTTCTTGCCCCCATGGAAGACGTGAGTGATCCCCCGTTCCGCGCGGTGTGTAAAGATCATGGGGCAGACCTAATGTATACTGAATTCATCAGTAGCGAGGGTCTGATCCGCGACGCTATCAAGAGCAGACAAAAGCTTGACATTTTTGATTATGAGAAGCCTGTGGGAATCCAGATTTTCGGGGGGGATGAAGAAAGTCTTGCGTTGGCAGCAAAGATTGTAGATGTTACCAATCCTGATCTGCTTGATATTAATTTCGGTTGCCCGGTTAAGAAAGTCGCCTTGAAAGGGGCCGGAGCCGGTGTATTGAAAGATCTTGATCTGATGGTGCGGCTGACCGATGCTGTTGTAAAAGCCACACGACTTCCGGTTACTGTAAAGACCAGGCTGGGATGGGATGACAATACGAAAAATATTGAAGAAGTTGCGGAGCGGTTACAGGATGTGGGGATTAAAGCGTTGGCTATTCATGGACGGACGCGGACGCAGATGTACAAGGGTGCGGCTGACTGGACACTGATCGGAAAGATCAAAAACAATCCCCGCATACGGATCCCAATTTTTGGCAATGGTGATATTGATTCCCCTGAAAAAGCACTGGAATATAAAAACAGGTATGGGGTAGATGGTATAATGATCGGTCGTGCTGCCATTGGGTATCCATGGGTGTTTAATGAGATCAAACACTTTTTTGCTACCGGTGAACATTTACCGGCGCCGGATATTGAACAAAGAGTAAGTGTGGCCCGCAAACATCTTCACAGGAGTGTTGAATGGAAAGGACTTGTTGTGGGGATCAATGAAATGCGGCGCCATTATGCAAATTATTTAAAGGGGATTCCGAATATAAAAGAATACCGTACAAAGCTGGTAACGCTTTGCACGAGGGAAGAGATAGATGGGGTGTTGGATGAAATAGCGATTGTGTATAAGGGGTTTGAATTTGAGAAAACACCTATAGAGTTGATTAATTATCATGAAAAGTGTCCTGCCTGAGTTTGCTTAAATCTGTCAGGCCACTATAGTGGTCTGACAGGTGCTACTCGAGAAGTATAATGCTGTTAGTTCATGGTGGGTGAAGAATTCAACATATGTCTTTGCTATCTGAGATTTAAATTTATCCGTCAGGCCACTATAGTGGCCTGACGGGATCTCTTAAGAAAAATGATGCTGGCTATTTTTTTTAATAGGGAATTCAACCTCTATACTTTTTATCGAATAAGGGTTTATCTACATCTTCTCAGGCCACTATAGTGGCCTGACCCGTTTAAAATAACGTCTTTAAGCGTTACAAAACCTTTAATTCCCCTTCAACACTCTGTATTTTTATAGAATGCATTTCGAACCTTCAGAAATATACATTGTGACCAACTGTGGAAATAATAACCAACAAATTTTTTTTAACGATGAAAATTATTCATTTTTCCTTCGAAAAATAAAATCAGAATGGCTGCCTTTTTGCGAGATCCTTCGCTATTGCTTAATGCCCGGTCGTTTTCGGTTTTTGGTTATT
>JACMLY010000135.1 GCA_014379345.1 Chitinophagaceae bacterium | reverse complement strand
TTAAATTGGCTCTCGTATATCTCGATAAAAAACTAAAAGAAGATTACGACTATCTTATCAAACACAAAGTAAACCTTGCAAGCAGCAATATTGGGTATGTACAGATCCAGTTTTTATATATGCGGAGTTTCTTTATAAACATCGAGGTAAGTGGGGAAACGCTTAAAGCGTATACATACTACCGCAAACAATCACAGCAATTCTGGCTGCAACAAAATAAATATATGCAGGGCATGATCGCGTTATCATTGAACCGCACGGGCGATCCTCAAACGGCAAAGAATATCACTGCATCCCTCAAACAAAATGCCTTGATCAGTGAGGAAATGGGCATGTACTGGAAAGACCTGTCGGGAGGATATTATTGGCACCAGGCCCCTATAGAATCACAATCCTTATTGATTGAAACCTTCACCGAAATAACCAATGACAAGAAAGCGGTGGAAGACATGAAAACGTGGCTGCTCAAACAAAAGCAGACACAAAACTGGAGAACAACAAAAGCCACGGCCGATGCCTGTTATGCATTGTTACTTCAAGGCAGTGACTGGTTGGCAAGCACACCGGAAGTTAGAATTGTACTAGGCGATCAAACCATAAAAAGTACTGATCAGCCAACAGAAGCAGGAACCGGCTATTTCAAAAAAACAATCGATGGCAAATCAGTAAAACCGGCAATGGGTGATGTGCAGGTATTCATCACCAATGGTTCTGCGGGCACAGCGGCACCATCATGGGGAGCAGTTTACTGGCAGTATTTTGAAGACCTTGATAAGATCACCACAGCTGCGACCCCGTTACAACTTACCAAAAAACTATTTATTGAAAGAAACTCCGACCGCGGCCCGGTGCTTCATCCAGTCAACGAAGGAGAAATATTAAAAGTGGGCGATAAAATAAAAGTGCGGATAGAGTTAAGATCAGACCGCAATATGGAATACGTGCACATGAAAGACATGCGCGGCGCCTGCATGGAACCTGTAAATGTGATCAGCCAATTCAAATGGCAGGGTGGACTTGGATATTACGAATCAACAAAAGATGCCAGCACCAATTTCTTTTTCAACTGGCTTCCCAAAGGAACTTATGTATTTGAATACCCAATGTTCGTCACGCATGCAGGTACATACAGCAATGGCGTAACAACCATCCAGTGCATGTATGCCCCGGAGTTTACAAGTCATAGTGAAGGCGTTAAAGTAAATGTAGAGCAAAGACAATAACCTCCGTGCTCCTCTATGCATACTTCCTGTACCGCTGTGGTTAAAAAATCCTTGCGTCGTTAGTCGCTTATGTATTGCATCAATTTAACCACAGCGGGTACAGGAGGTATGCACAGAGTACTGAGGACGTATGGATTGGGGCGTAGGTAAAATATCTGAAATAGAAAATTGCATCCCTATTTTTGCATCATGCACGTCGACCATCTTATCATTGGGCAGGGAATTTGTGGAACTTTTTTAAGTTGGTACCTGCAGAAAGCCAACAGATCGTATGTAGTGATTGATGAAGCCAACCCTAACACAGCTTCAAGAGTCGCTGCCGGGATCATCAATCCGGTCACGGGGCGAAGAATTGTAAAAACTTGGATGATCGATGAGGTGATGCCCTTTGCTCAAAATGCCTATGAAAAATTAGGATCTGCGCTGAGCCTGAAAGCCATCGAACACAAAAATATTATTGATTTTTTTCCTACCCCACAAATGAAACTGGCATTTCATCACCGGTACGAGAAGGACCGGCAGTATCTTTCTATTCCTGCAGAACAAACAAAATGGAAGAATTATTTTAACGATGATTTCGGATTCGGTGAAATTGCACCCTGTTTACTGGTGAATATTTCCGGTATTCTATCAGCCTATCGTTCCCGGATAGTGCAACAACTACAGGAAGAAAAATTCAATATCGATTTACTTCGCTATGACAAAGACCTCATTCATTACAAAGACATAAAAGCGGGATCAGTTATTTTTTGCGATGGTGCGGCGGGTGCCGGCAATCCATTTTTTAAGCTTCTGCCCTTTGCTGTCAATAAAGGCGAGGTACTGTGGATAGAATGTAATGAATTGCCACTTTCAAATATTTTTAAATACGGTATCAACCTCGTACCGTGGAAAGAAAATATTTTTTGGGTTGGCTCATCCTACGAGTGGGATTTTCAAAATGATTTGCCCACTGAATTATTTAAAGAAAAAACGATTGCGCATTTGAAACGTTTGCTGAAAGTTCCATTCAAAGTCATCGATCATAAAGCTTCCATCAGGCCTGCCACGCTTGAAAGGCGACCGTTCATCGGTTTTCATCCCGTTTACAAAAACATTGGAATTTTTAACGGAATGGGAACTAAAGGTTGTTCTCTTTCTCCTTTTTTTGCTGAACAGTTTGCGCAGCATATTGCTCATGGTTTACCCCTACAAGCGGATGTCGATATCTCCCGTTTTAGAAATATTCTCACGAAAACGAGCCAGTATATTCCATAATCCGTTTTTCAAATATGGGATATCAAAAAATTTCCATACTTTTTTGCCACGGATTACACGAATTATCACGAATTTAATTCGTGTAATTCGTGGCAAAAACGCTTAAACACTTATGATGAATTCAAAGATGTACTCCATTCCCGACCGGTTCAGAAAAATTGAAAACCTGCATATTCTACTTTGGCTCTTAAAAGATCTGTGCTGGGCGATGTTATGGAGGCCTTTGGGAATTGCCATGCTGATCCCAACCCTGACCGTTGCAATTGTTATTACCTGGCAAACGCGTCATCTGAAATCAGAATTGTTCCACAACCTGGCGGTTGCATTCTGGATCTGCGCGAACGGATACTGGATGATCATTGAATTCTGGGGATATGATGAAGAACTGCGGATTTATACAGCCATCCCGTTTGGAATCGGGCTTTTATTTATAGCCATCTACTACCTGGTGATTCTTCCAAAAGAAAAGGCAAGAGAACAACTAGCGTCAGTACCAATAACTACGCTTGAAAAAAATAAGGATGCCCTGCATTAGTTAGGCTGCACTCACCGGCTGAAGAATTTTTATCTTATGAATGGGGTCCTGATTAAGAATAGCTTTGATAGCAGTGTATAAATCGGGATATTCCTGGTTCAATTCTGCCGGATTTTCAAAAAATAACTCCGCGCATTCGGCCCAGCACTCCTGGAAATTATTAATCCCCTGATCGCTGAACAATTGACAAAGCTTCCATTTCTCCTCGCACATTAACTTGTTTGTTTTTGTCTGATACCTTTCAAAATGCTCAACAAAATGCTGTTCCGCATGAAATCCTCCCGGAAATTTGCATACACCAGCGCATGCGCCATTTCATGTAATCCCACATTATTCATATCTGTATTATCAGAATATCGCTGAAGAAAATGCTTCCACGATATAAAAATACCTTTTCTGTTTACATGACCTATCCATGGATGCTGACTGAACCCGTAAGTATACGCGTCAGCCATGATATAAATATCGTTAAAGAAGCTCATTTTGTATTTTCTCAACCCGACTGTTATCTGAACTGCCGCAGTACTGACTAACACAGGTATTTGGGGTGATATTTCAAGCTCTACATAATGAAATTCTTTTCCGCGTTTAAAAGAATGAACTCTGCGTAAAAATCGTTGTTTATGCGGGGTGGAAAGTTCATTGAAATATTCGAAATGCTGGCTGATCAAACCTGAATACCATTCAAGTTCTTTGCGAACCAATATTTCATTGTCTGAAAAAACAGATCTCGCAATTTTATATTTCCTGAAAAGTGATCTGATAATTAAATCCAATCGGAGCATCAGAAGATTTTGCTATGCCGAAAGTATTAAAATCATCGGAAATTTTTCCTTAAAAATGCGTTTCAATAAAAAAATCAAAATGTAGAAATACTAAGCAGCCATCTTTTTAGTGGTGTTGATCACTATTGGGTCTTGCCTTAACAGTTTACTGATCGCGGCATACAACTCAGGCAATTCATGGCGTAAACGGATGGGGTTTTCGAAGAATATTTCAACGCTTACCGCCCAGAATTCATGGTAATTTGTTCCTGCGTAGTCGCCCAGAATATTTTTTTGACCTTCCTGCATTGCGTTAAAAATAGGGCGCGCTACTTTTGAAAAATTCTTGAACTCCTTTTTGAAATGCTTATCTTCTTCGGTCTGTGTGATGAAGTTCACATAAGCCAGCGCGTGGCCCATTTCATGTAAACCAACATTACAATTTGGCGTCATGCCCTTAACTCCTTTCATGAAATTATCCCATGACAAATAAATGCCGCTGTGATCAACATGCCCCTGGAAAGGACGAGAGTAAAACCCATAATGGTAGTCGTCCTGTAATACATAAATATCCTTAAAATAATTCAGCATGTATTTATCTAACCCAAATGTCAACTGAACCGAAACGGCACTGACGAGAATAGGCATTTCAGCACTTTCCGTGATATCGATGTAGTGAAATCGTTTAGATTTCTTAAACAGGTAAGTCCTGAATAAAAATTTGCGTTGGTCTTCGAGGTTCAGGCGATTATAATATTTCAGGTAGCGGGAAATAATAGAATGGTAAAATGTTTCCTGGGAGAGGAAATGCTTGAATTGCCTTTGAGTGTAGATCGTAGTAATCCAGTTGCTGACAGGCCCATGAATAACGACTACTCCCAGAACGAGTAAAAAGATGAGTAAAATTTCCATAAGGGTCCATTTTTCTTTTGTGAATCAGGTACGTTGAGGTCTGACACGTCTTGGATTCGAAAAAATGGTTTATAGGAAAGTGGAGTTGTCTAGAATTTAAGGGGGTTATTCACAGAGGGGATATAATCACATACAAAATAGAAAGAATATTTTGAAAATGAAATAGCCCGTCCAAAATTGCTACAATCATTTTGATGTACATTTGCCCCTCCCTAATATAATTCGTTGGCCACTAAGCCCTAACGTTTGTTAAGTTTTATAAAAAATTTAGAAATTGTAAGAATTATGTACAGAACGCACACTTGTGGCGAATTGAGGATCAGCCACACGGGTCAACAGGTAACCCTGGCAGGATGGATTCAAACAGTAAGGAAATTTGGGAGCATCAGTTTCGTCGACCTGCGGGATCGCTATGGAATTACTCAATTGTTATTTGGTGAGGAGTTAAATGCGATGTTGGCAGAGCAGCCATTGGGTAGGGAATTTGTTGTGCAGGCAAAAGGAATGGTAACCGAACGAAGCGACAAAAATCTTCGGTTACCGACGGGAGAAATCGAAATAAAAATCCTTTCCTTTTCAGTATTGAACAGGTCTGCTACACCGCCTTTTACCATCCAGGACGACACGGATGGAGGTGATGACCTGCGAATGAAATATCGTTATCTCGATCTACGCAGGAATGCAGTGAAAAAAAATCTCGAATTGCGATATGCTGTGAATCGCGCAGCAAGAAACTATTTACACGGTCAGGGCTTTATGGATATAGAAACCCCATTCCTGATAAAGTCAACACCAGAAGGCGCCAGGGACTTTGTGGTACCCAGCCGAATGAATGCCGGGCAATTTTATGCATTGCCGCAATCACCTCAAACTTTCAAACAACTTTTGATGGTGAGTGGGTACGACAGGTATTACCAGGTAGTAAAATGCTTTCGTGATGAAGACCTCAGGGCAGACAGGCAACCAGAGTTTACGCAGATAGACTGTGAAATGGCCTTTGTTGAACAGGAAGATATCCTGAACATGTTTGAAAGCATGATCAAATACATTTTTAAAGAAGTAAAGGGTATTGATTACGCCGAACCCGTTAAAAGAATGACATGGGAAGACGCAATGTGGGAATATGGTATTGATAAACCCGATATCCGTTTTGAGATGAAGATTGCTAACCTCAAAAAACCTTCTTATGTTTTCTTAAATAAAGATGATAATGCCACCGTGATCAACGATGCGGGCTTTAAAGTATTTGATGAAGCGGAAACAGTTGTAGCCATTGCCGTGACCGGTTGTGCCGAATATACACGTAAACAAACCGACGAATTAACCGAATGGGTTAAACGCCCCCAAATTGGAATGAAGGGATTGGTTTATATAAAGTGTCATGCTGATGGCTCCTTTAAAAGCAGTGTCGACAAATTCTATAATGAAGAAAAATTGAAGGCCATTGCAGCGGCAACAGGAGCAAAACAGGGTGACCTGGTATTAATTCTTGCAGGCCCTGAAGAAAGAACCAGGAAAGCCGTCAGTGAACTGCGATTGGAATTGGCGGAGAGATTGGGATTTAGAAAAAAGGAGGAATTCAGGTTGCTATGGGTACTCGATTTCCCGTTGTTTGAATATGCGGAAGAAGAGAACCTCGCTGGCCGATGGGTAGCCCGCCACCATCCATTTACAGCGCCTAAGCCAGACCATATCGACGCGATGATCAACAACAATCCGCTCATCGAAAATACGGTTGAATATCTTTCACATCCTTATGCAAACATTAAAGCAAATGCGTATGATATGGTGTTGAACGGAAATGAAATTGGAGGAGGATCCATTCGTATTTTTCAAAGAGAACTCCAGGAAAAAATGTTTTCCGCCCTGGGTATGAGTGAGGAAGAATCGCTGAACAAATTTGGATTTTTATTAGGGGCATTCGAGTATGGCGCCCCTCCACATGGTGGCATTGCATTTGGTTTCGATCGCTTATGCGCTATTTTAGGTGGCAGCGAAAGTATCCGCGATTTTATTGCATTTCCTAAAAATAATAGCGGCCGTGATATGATGCTTGACGCTCCCGGATCAATTGATGAAAAACAGCTGAATGAACTTCAGATAAAATTGAATCTGAAATAGCCCGACTTTCCTAAAAAGATCTCGAAGGTTTTCAGGATATCCCCATGAAACCTTTGAAGACCTTGAGATTTTATAAATGTGAGGATTTGATACACAATCGGTTGAAATAACAGTTTTGAACACCTAATTTTAAGACCTGTCAAATGACAGGTTTTATTATGTCCAGATTTAAGGTATTGAAAGTTGTGGCAGTCATCACTACCATCATCTTGTCATTTTTCTTACTATTATTTATATTCAGATGGCGGGTATTTGCAAATCTTCAGCTGATATGGACGCTTATACTTGTATTATTGTTTCTGGGTTTACTTATCAGTCATAGCCTTACAGTCCTGTATCTTTTAAACGCTTTTTATCCCGGGAAAGAAGTTCCCAATACCCTTCAGATCGTATTTCGCATCCAAATCATTGGTTGCTGGCTTTGCACTATTTTCCTCTTTCTTGGCATCATCGGGATGTTTTTAAACCAGTCTGAATACAATTTTCTGATGACCCCCGGAGGCATTTCTATTTTTATCTTATTAATTATTTTAACCCTTTGCTTTGTAATACAGCTTGTTTTATGCCGGAATGTTATCGGCACGATTCAATCGAATTATAGAGATTCATTGTTAGACAATTTCCTATAAATCTCCATCGGAATCAATTTTAAGAAGGTTATAGAGTAACACAGGATTTCACTTTTTATTATACTATCTATATTATAAGAACACAAAGCATCTTATTACTTTTAGAGATGCTGAATCTTATATCTTCTTTAATGGCTTTTACGGTGACTTTCAATTCATGCACCAAGCCCATTCCCATTAATAATACCCCGGTAGAAACGCTGACAAATGTTTCTTACGGTACCGACCCCAGGCAAAAAATGGACATCTATCTGCCGCCTGACAGAGGGGTAGACAGTACAAGGCTGTTAATTGTTATTCATGGTGGCGGTTGGAATGGAGGAGATAAATCGGATTTTGGTCCTTATATAACCGAATTACAAAAACGTTTGCCAGGTTATGCTTTTGCAAATATCAATTACCGTTTATGTAACCTGAACAATGGCACAAACAGGTTTCCGGCGCAGGAAAATGATGTAAAGGCCGCGATTGAATTCCTTACGAATAAATCCGCTGAATATAAAATATCTCAAGCAATCGCTTTATTAGGAGCCAGCGCGGGAGGCCACCTCGCCTTACTGGAAGGGTACAAAAATGCCAAGCCCGATAAAATAAAAGCGATCGTTTCTTTTTTTGGTCCTTCTGATCTCACCGAATTATATGAGCATCCCGGCAATCCCAGCATACCGCTTCTGTTGAATGCAGTAACGGGAACAACACCTGCGCAAAACAAGATCTTGTATCAGCAATCGAGTCCGGTTCATTTTGTTTCGGCGCAGTCTCCCCCCACCTTACTATTACAAGGAGGCCGGGATGTATTGGTACCGGAAAACCAGTCTGTGCTTTTAAAAAATAAGTTGCAATCCCTGGGCGTGCCTCATCAGTATGTTTACTATCCAACCGAAGGACATGGATGGGGAGGTAATAACCTGTTTGATTCATTGGATAAAATCGCAGCGTTTCTACGGGAACACTTCCGTTAAACGTGAAAGGTGATACGTGAGACAGGGGCTTTAGATTTTTCTCACGGCTGAATTCTCACAATTCTTTAGATTCTCACGTTTCAATCGCCACTTTCTTCCTGTCATCCCAAGGCACGAGGGATGACAAAGAAAAAAGATGTCACGTTTCACATTTCACCTTTCGTCCCAGCCCTCGCTTTTTTATTTAACTTGCTATCATGGCAACAGCTCCATTAGCGGAAAGAATGCGTCCAACGCAATTAGAGGATCTGGTAGGACAGGAACATCTTGCCGGCAAGGGAAGTATTTTGCGTACCTCTATTGAGCAGGGAAAAGTTCCTTCAATGATCTTGTGGGGCCCTCCGGGTACCGGCAAAACGACGATCGCAAATATAATAGCCAACACGTTGCAAGTGCCATTTTACACTTTAAGTGCGATCAGCTCGGGTGTTAAGGATGTCAGGGAAGTAATTGAAGAATCGAAAACAAAGAAAAGTGCGATCCTCTTTATTGATGAGATCCATCGGTTCAATAAAGGACAGCAGGATGCATTGCTGGGCGCTGTAGAAAAAGGAGTGATCACTCTTATAGGCGCCACCACCGAAAATCCTTCTTTTGAGGTGAACAGTGCGTTGCTAAGTCGCTGCCATGTGTATGTGTTAAAACCATTAGAAGAAAAAAACCTGGTTCAGCTGTTAAATACAGCCATTCAAAAAGACGAGATTTTAAGCAAAAAGAAAATTGCTTTGCAGGAGACAGAAGCCTTACTGACAATCGCCGGAGGCGACGCCAGAAAATTATTTAACCTGCTCGAACTCGTTGTAGATACTTTATCTACCGGCAGTGATGAAATTATTGTCACCGATAACCAGGTGATGGAAATTGCACAACAGAGGGTTGCCTTATATGATAAAAGTGGCGAGCAGCACTATGATATTATTTCTGCCTTTATAAAATCCATGCGCGGCAGCGATCCTAACGCCGCCGTATATTGGCTGGCCAGGATGATAGAAGGTGGTGAAGATGTAAAATTTATTGCACGTAGAATGGTCATTTTAGCCAGTGAAGATATCGGGAATGCCAATCCGAATGCATTGCTTTTAGCTAATGCCACTTTTGATGCCGTCAATAAGATCGGCCATCCAGAATCAAGGATCATTTTATCGCAATGCGCCACATACCTGGCATCGTCTGCGAAAAGCAACGCCGCTTACATGGCTATCAGTGATGCCTTGAATGCGGTAAAACAATATGGCGATCTTTCAGTACCGCTGCATATCCGCAATGCACCTACCAAACTGATGAAGAACCTGGGTTATAGCAAAGGTTACCAGTATTCCCATAGTTACGAGCGGAATTTCTCGCAACAGGAATACCTTCCACAGGAACTTTCAGGAAAGAAATTTTATGATCCCGGCAAAAATCCGCGTGAAGAAGAGCTGCGCAAATTTTTAAAAACTCTTTGGAGCGATAAGTATAATTATTGACGTCAAGCAAAAATTCTTTCCTATGTTCCTTCTATGTTTCTACTGTTCCTATGTGGTAAATTTTTTTACTACATAGGAACAGTAGATCCCGGATCAAACAACAATGGGAAAAACTGCCCTTCCATTTTTCGTCCCTTGTTGATAACCGGTACACCTTGCAATAATGTTTCATTGGAATCGGAAATAACACCATCTGCAAATGTATTGATCACAAAAGCTCGGCGCGGGCGATTGGATTTATTTTCACCTGACCCATGCAGGGTAAGGGAATGATGAAAGATCGCTTCCCCGGCTTTTACTTCAACTGGAACTGGTTTAAATTGATCGAGTTGTTCAGGTGTAAGAAAATTTTTGATCCCCATAAGATCGCCTGCCAGTGCGGGCTTATCAAGCAAACCCCATCGATGACTACCGGGAACATATTGCAAACATCCATTTTCTACCGTTGAGTCATCTAAGCTACACCAGCAGGTTAAATGTGCGATAGGCTTTGTTCTGGTCCAGTATGAATAATCCTGGTGCCAGGCCACCACTCCACCCTGCTTTGCAGGCTTGCAAAACAATTGGTCGTGCCAAAAACGAACGGGCTTATCTGAAAGCAACTGGCTTGCTGCTACCAGGAAACGTGGATTCCAGAGAACATCATGAAAACCTTCCGTAATACGCCATGCACCCAGGGCATGGAACAGGACGGTGTCAGGATTATCAGATTCATTCGAATGAAATTCATAAAACAACGAATTTGTTTCCTGGTCTGCATTCGTAAGTATTACCAGTTCCTCCTTCAACTTTTGGATCTGGCGGTCATCGAGCATTTTAATATTGCTTAGGTAACCATTTTCCTTAAAGAAAATAATTTGTTCTTCACTAAGTTCATACTCCTTCCATTCTTCGGGAGAAGAAGGCCACTCAAACAGATCACTGATAATTGAATGAACCGTACTCAGATCATTTACAGATACCATATCTTATATTTTTATAAATTTAAGCTTAATCTCATGATCGTTGAACTGGATTTGTAAACCATTTGAGCAGCTATCCCCCAAAGAATTATATGCTATTTTACAATTACGTAATGACGTTTTTGTAGTAGAACAAAACTGTGTTTTCCAGGATGCGGACGACAGGGATCAGGCTTCGTGGCATTTCATGGGATGGCATGAGGATAGGTTGGCTGCGTATACAAGATTGTTGCCTGCGGGAATCTCTTATCCCGAATCGTCGATCGGAAGAGTTGTGATTTTTCCCAAAATGAGAAAATCGGGTTTGGGTAAAGAATTAATGGAACGATCTATTGAAATGCTTTATTTATTATGGAATAAACAACCTATTCGTATAGGCGCACAGCTTTATCTCAAAAAATTTTATGAATCCTTTGGTTTTCAACAGTGCAGCGATATTTATATAGAGGATAATATCGAACATATCAGCATGATTCTTCAAAATGAATGATATTTCATTAGCTATTTTTAAAATAATTATTCACACAACACACATAAAAAGAGTCTTTCGGCGTTTCTTGTAAGTATGTCCCGCGATTATTATTTTAGCCGCGGGAAGTCACGAGACCATCTGAAAACTAAAAATCTAATATTCCATGAAACAGAATTTACACTCTTCTGTGTGGAAGTGTTGTGTGGTAACACTTCTATTTTTCTCTAGTTATTTAACTTCGTTTAGCCAGAGCTCCGAATCAACTTCATTTTTTGAAGCAGGGATCACGGTTGGCCCTTCAAATTTTCTTGGCGATTTAGGCGGAAATATGGGAAGGGGAACTACCTTTTTAAAGGATAATAATATCCCGCTTACCAAATTGATGTTTGGCGTTTACCTTGGTTACCAGCCCAACGAATGGTTTGGCCTTCGTCTTTCAGCCACCTTTGGAACATTGAAAGGTGATGATGCTATTATTAAAGGCAAAGGCGGATTGGAAGAAGCCAGAAAGATCCGTAATTCAGATTTCCGTTCAAGACTTGTTGAAGGAACACTAATGGCTGAAATATACCCAACAGTTTTATTGGAGTACGAACCAACAGACATCTTTCACAAACTAAGGCCATATGCGGTTATTGGTATAGGTGCTTTCCATTTTAATCCTCAAGGCACTGATCCATTGAACGGGCAATGGGTAAACTTACAACCTTTGCATACCGAAGGACAGGGTTTTGCAGAATTCCCCGACAGAACAGATTACAAACTTACACAATTGAATATTCCAATGGGCGTGGGTGTCAAATACTTCTTAAGCGAGTCAGTTAACCTGAGTCTTGAGATCATCCATCGCAAAACATTTACAGATTATATTGATGATGTAAGTACTACTTATATTGATCCTTCATTATTTCCTGCTTACCTGTCATTACAACAATCACAGTTAGCCGAACGTATGGCTAATAAAACAGGAGATCAGCTTGGTAACAATACCCGCTTTTTCCCTGGAGATAAAAGAGGAACTGCAACAAATAAAGATGCGTATTATTCCGTGCAGTTCAAACTTGGATTCCGTTTAGGAACAAGCAGCGATCGCAGGTGGAGAAATTCGACCAGTTGTCCTATTAGATTCTAATTAACCGTTATAGCCCGTTCTGATCCGTACCCTTGAAAACATACCTTCACCAAAGGTAACCGTATGAAAATATTTGTACCCCTGAGAAAACAAACTGCCCGTATTGTGCCCGGCATTATTATAGCCATGCTATTATCGGTAACCGAACGCGCCTCTGCTATCCCTTCACAGGGACGCGAATCCCTGTCATTCCATTATCTCGATTCCATCGTTGTTGAAAAGCAGCTTACCAACAAAAAACACAAGATCAGATTGTATCCGAATGCCAACCAGCAAGTATTGTTTTTCAGTGCGAACGGTGAGCATGGAAAGATCTATCAGTTGTTTTTGTTTGATATGGATGGCAAATTGGTAAAACAGGCTAATATCAAAAACAAGCAGACAACAGTTATCAATAATATAGACAAAGGCGTTTACCTCTTTGAAGTGTTCAGTGATGACGAGCGTATTGAAAATGGCAAAGTGACAGTTCGATAATAAAGTTCTTTTACTACCCATAAGTTAACCGATAAGCAGCAGGGAAATTAGTAAAATCTAATATCCGGTTGAGTCAAAAACCTGATCCGTTCCCTATTATCAAGTACCCCGATTAAAACGATTTTATTAATCACTCCCTGCACTCGCTTATTGGACAGTAAATTTTTCTGGTTGTATTCCAGTATCCTCAGTAGCCGGCGATGAGTAGTTGCCGGCTATTTGTTTTTATTACAGGTAAGAAATTAAAACACCGTAGACGCAAAAACTATTACCCGAGATGGCAAGTCCCTTTTTTGGGTTTTGTGTATTAAAAACCCAATTGTCATTTCGAACGAAGTGCGC
The DNA here is from genome assembly GCA_014379345.1 of Chitinophagaceae bacterium. GTDB lineage: Bacteria > Bacteroidota > Bacteroidia > Chitinophagales > Chitinophagaceae > Flavitalea. The sequence continues at coordinate 19,620 of JACMLY010000135.1, read as the reverse complement.
ATGATTTTGTGTTCCAGGAATGATGCCGCGTAGTGAGAAATCTCATAAAGTTTGCACTACCTGCAAATAGCAGTCATTCCTTCATTTCACGAGATGTCTCCCTATCGGTCGATATGACAATCCTTTTTTTCGATTTTGTATATTAAAAAGCCCCTGTTTCCGGGACAAATCGAATCATTTCTTTCCTATTTTGCTATCCATCAGTAATTCAGATTAAAAAAGGATCATTCTATAGATTCAAATTTTTCTTAGTTTCATTATCCAAAACTACTACTATGAAGAAATTCATGACCCCCTTCTTTTTTCTGCTTTCGATCTTATTGATTTCCTGCAACACGGGCGCGGATCCAAAACCTGTAAATGAACAAAAGGCCGAAAGCAAAAAAGTTTCTACTAAGATCAGAAATGGAATTGAACTAACAACTAAAGGTGATCTGAAAGTGAGCCAGGCATTTTTATTATTTGAGGATGGATCATTGGTGCCTGCCTCTAATGAAGCGAGGGTGAATCAGGTGGTTAACCTTCGTTTAATTATCGACAACGGCTTTACGGAAAGCAATGGCAAAGTAGAAATAGGCGCGTCTGAAAAGATAGAAACCAATACGGGAGAATTACTATTGGATGAAAAAGATCTTTTTAAAGACCTGGGCGAAATTGAAGCCGAAAGGGCTAAAGCGCTTACGCTGAATGCCGTCATTACAAGGCTCGATAAACTCTATGATTATTTCCTGGTATCGTTCAGGGTTTGGGATAAGAAAGGAAATGGCGAAGTAAACGGGTCGTATAAATTATATATACAATAGAACGCCGACCTCCTCATCACCTAAAGGGAAATTTTCTTTATTCGCCCTTTAAGCGGTGAGGGGGTTTATTCCTCATCATCCTTTGGAAAAGTTTCCGGATCATTAAAGAGATGCCATTCATCCGCAAAGTCATTGGTTTTATCAAAGCTTTTTATCCAATCAATGAACAATAGCCTGAATTGCTCAATCTCCGCGCGCACCATTTCAACATACGATTCATCACACCAGTTTTCGGCAAGACACATCCACAATGTGTTCCTGAGTTCAACGATATTCATCTTTACGATGACCGCCTTCTCCATTTGCATGCTGTAAAATCCACGTTGGGCACCGATAATCTTAGCCGGGATTATGCTTGCATTCCCGATCAGAACACTCTTTATATATTCCGCCTGCTCCGCTTCAGGAAAAAGATCTGTGAGTGAACGAGTCAATTTATAGATTTCCTTTGCCTTGTTGTACAAGTTACGGCTGCACTCGTCAATATGATTATGCTTCCATTCCTCTCCTTCATCTCTTCCTGAAAACCTGTTTCGATCGAACTCCGGAATATGATCATAGTCGTCAAATCCATCAAGATCCATATTTTTTATTTTACAGTTGTCGTATTATCATTCAAAAAAACATCTGCAACTTCTTCCCAGTTATTCAATCGATCATACCCGGTGATATCAAGATTATGCGCAGATGTAAACAGGTATTTCTTACCATTGAAATGCTGTAGGTTTTTAACATGATCATCAATCATAAAATCACCCTGGACAGGGCCTTTGTCTCCGCACAGGATCAATTGACGCCATGTTAAAAAAGGAAAATTCTCCAAAAGCCATTCCAGTTTATCCTTTAATGAATTCGGGAATTCCATCGCTGCCGATACAATGTACAACTCATACCGCTTGTTTATTTCCCGCAAAACATCCACACTGTTTTTCATAACAGGTAAATGCCTGAAAAATCCAGGCGAAAGCAATCGCTCAAGGATCATTTCCCGATGCTCTTCCGGAAATATCCGTATCCATGATCCGCCAAGCGCCAATTCAAAATCAATTGCAGCATTGTATTTCCCATTATACCAACCGATCATTGCACCCATGGGATCGGCAATAACTTCATCCATATCTACTAACACCCTTTGCTTATTCATCGCAACTCTTCTTTTAAAAATTTAGCAGTATGACTTTCTTTTATTTCAACTAGGTTTTCGGGCGTTCCTTCAAACAAAATTTTTCCACCACCATCACCGCCTTCAGGACCAAGATCAATAATATGATCAGCCACTTTAATCACATCCATATTGTGTTCGATGACAAGTACTGTGTTGCCGCGGGCGACCAATTTATTCAACACATCCAACAAATGCTGAATATCCTGGAAGTGTAACCCTGTGGTGGGCTCATCTAAAATATAAAAAGTTTTTCCCGTGTCTTTTTTCCCCAGTTCGGTAGATAGCTTTACCCGTTGTGCTTCACCACCACTTAATGTTACCGCCGATTGACCCAGCGTGATATAACCGAGGCCCACTTCCTGCAGAATTTTTATTTTCCTGTAGATATATGGCACATTCGAAAAGAAATCTACGGCTTCATCAACGGTCATATCCAAAACATCACTAATGGATTTTCCCTTGTAGCGTATCTCCAATGTTTCCCTATTGTATCTTTTGCCATTACATTTTTCACAATGAACGTATACATCAGGTAAAAAATTCATTTCAATCACGCGCATTCCCCCCCCCTCGCACATATCGCATCGACCGCTTTTTACATTAAAAGAAAAGCGCCCCGCCGCGTAGCCGCGGATTTTTGCCTCTGGAACGGAGGCAAAAAGGGTTCTGATATCAGTAAAGAATCCACAATAGGTAGCAGGATTACTGCGGGGTGTTCGCCCGATCGGCGACTGATCGATCTCAATAACCTTGTCAATATGTTCTAACCCCTTGATGGTCTTATACTCCATCGGAGTAGTTCTTGAATTGTAAGCATGCTTACTGAGAATTGGATAAAGAGTTTCGTTGATCAGCGTTGATTTGCCGCTGCCACTGACACCGCTCACAACGATGAATTTTCCCAATGGAAATCTTACGTCAACCTTTTTGAGATTATTCCCATTTGCACCTTTTAGCTCAAGCACTTTTCCATTTCCTTTACGCCGCTCTTTGGGAACACCGATCGTTTTTTCGCCAAACAGGAATTTGGAGGTGTCGGACTGAGATTCATAAATTGTTTTAGGATCACCCTGCGCCACAATACGGCCACCATGCTTGCCTGCCAGCGGGCCAATATCGATGAGGTAATCAGCGGCAAGCATGATATCCTTGTCGTGCTCTACCACCAGTACACTGTTGCCGATATTCCGGAGATTTTGCAAGGCACCGATCAAGCGATGGTTGTCGCGTTGATGTAATCCTATACTCGGTTCATCGAGAATATATGTGATACCCTGCAATTGCGAACCGATCTGGGTAGCAAGACGTATTCTTTGAGATTCGCCTCCGCTTAATGACCTGGATGAACGATTCAGGCTGAGATAGGTCAGTCCAACATCTAACAGAAATTGCAATCGTTCGCGTATCTCTTTCAATATGTCTTTTGCAATAATATTTTGTTTGGCGCTCAGGCGTGGCCCAACGTCTTCAAACCAGTGCATTAATTTATCAAGATTCAATTCGCTCAGCTCCGCTACATTTTTTTCGGCTACTTTAAACCACAGGCTTTCTATTTTCAATCTGGCCCCTTTGCAGGTTGGGCAAGTTTTTAATTCCATGAATTGTTCTACCCATTCCCTTACGGCATCGCTGGTTCCACCGGCAAACCAACGTTTCAATTGAGTTATCAAACCTTCATACTCGGTGGTGTACACCTGCCCGGGCTCTACATCCTGGAAATCGAGATCCACTTCCGTTGGACCTGTTTCATTGCCATACAAAACAATGTTCAACAAGCGTGTTGGGATATCTTTGATCGGCTTAGTCAGGTCAATCTTATTTTTTTTGGCAATCTGCTGCACCTGTTTGAAAACATAAGCCTCCCTTTCCTCACCCAGGGGCGCTAAAGCACCCTCGCTGATACTCAGGTTCCAATCTGGTATTACCGCTTCCATACTGATCTGGTAAACCGAACCCAGACCTTTGCAGGTACTACAAGCGCCGTAAGGAGAATTGAATGAAAAAGAATTCGGCGAAGGTTCTTCGTAACTGATGCCCGAATCTTCACACATCAACTGCTTGCTATATTGTACAACTTTGCCAAAATCATTCACCAGCAAAAACATGAGATCTTTTCCCATTTGCAACGTTTTTTGCACGCTTTGGCTCAGTCGCACTTTCATATCGGGCGTAACCGCCAACCTGTCTATCACTACTTCGATATCGTGTATTTTATATCGGTCTACCTGCATTTTTGCGGTCAGGTCTTTGACTTCACCATCGACCCTTACCTTCAAAAATCCTTTTTTCCGGATATCTTCAAACAGTTCGCGGTAATGCCCCTTACGGCCACGAACCAGGGGAGCCAGTAAGGTGATCTTTTTGCTACTGAATTTCTGAAATATATTTTCTGCAATTTCCTCCTCACTGAACTTCACCATTTTTTTCCCGGTATTATAGCTATAGGCCTCCCCGATCCGGGCAAATAACAATCGCAAAAAATCATACACCTCCGTGATGGTGCCAACTGTTGAACGGGGATTTTTATTGGTTGTTTTTTGCTCGATGGATATTACTGGCGATAGCCCGGTGATCTTATCTACATCAGGCCGCTCCATATCCCCAATAAACTGGCGTGCATATGCCGAAAAACTTTCCATATAACGACGTTGCCCCTCATTATAAATAGTATCGAATGCGAGCGATGATTTTCCGCTGCCGCTCACGCCTGTAAAAACTACCAGTTTATTTTTGGGGATGCGGATATCGATATCCTTCAGGTTATGCTCCCTGGCACCAAACACCTCGATATATTCCTGTTCCTCAATAATACTTTTTTGTTCCTCAACAATACTCTCTGCCGCTGCCTTCTTTGTTTTTGCCATAAATTTTATAGAACGGCAAATTTACGTACAAAGAAGTCAGAAAGAAGTACGAAATACGAAGTACGAAGTACGAAGGTTGAAATTTAGAGTTCCAATATACTATTGTCGGACTTTGTACCTGGAACTTCAGACTTCGTACTTCGTATTTCGTACTTCTCTCTGACTTCGTACTTAAAAAAAGTTTATACTTTTTTGGAAATTCCAATATTCTGTCTTTACATTTGCACCAGTTCTTTTAACATCTCTTATCAAGAAAGGCTGAGGGAAATGGCCCGATGACGCCTTGACAACCTGCTATGGTTTTAAATAACTATAAGTAAGGTGCCAACTCCATCACGCCGAATGGCGTGACAGATAAGTCAGATACAGGCTTGAAAATATCTTCACAACATATTCAAAAGCTCGTCTGGCTATCGGACGAGCTTTTTTGTTTTAGTCGATGCATGGAATACTACGGCTCCAATCGCCGACAAGGCAAGCTCTCCTCCGGTAAATCTCTTGATAAACGGTGTCGCTGAATTTTTTTTAACTTAAAACATGTAACCATGCAAGCGACAACAAAACTCATTCACAGCATTCCTGTAGACGCATTAACAGGTTCAGTATCTGTACCTATTTATCAGACTTCCACCTTTGTTCAGGAAGCGCCCGGCGTACACAAAGGATATGATTATGCAAGGACCAATAACCCTACCCGGGCGGTATTGGAATCGGTCATTGCCGGGTTAGAAAACGGAAGCACCGGCATCGCCTTCGGCAGCGGCCTTGCTGCCATTGATGCGGTGATCAAATTATTAAAAACAGGCGATGAAGTACTGGCAGTAGATGATATCTATGGCGGAGCTTTTCGTTTGTTCACCCATATATACAATAAGTTCGGCATTAAAGTCAACTATGTTGATACAACGGATGTGGAAAATGTATTCCATGCCATCAGCCCCAAAACGAAATTGATCTGGATTGAAACTCTTACCAATCCAACATTAAAGATTAGCGATATTGCAGCGATCGCTAAGATCGCGAGAAGCCGTGGGTGTTTACTTTGCGTGGATAATACTTTTGCCTCGCCTGCCTTACAACAGCCTCTTTCGCTGGGAGCTGATATTGTAGTGCATTCCGCTACCAAATATCTGGGTGGACACAGTGACCTGATCGCCGGATTGGTTGTTACCAAAAATGAACAGCTTGGTGAAAAAATCAAATTTATTCAAAATGCCTCCGGCGCAATTCTCGCGCCTTTTGACAGCTGGCTGGTGATACGGGGAGTTGAGACCTTATCATTGCGTGTAAAGCAACATTGTATTAATGCCCAGGCCGTGGCCGAATTCCTGGAACAACATCCCGCTGTTGATAAAGTGTATTACCCGGGGTTAAAAACTCATCTCAATCACGCAGTCGCTAAAAGGCAGTCAACTGGTTTTGGAGGAGTAGTTTCTTTTTCACTAAAAAACGATACCGAAGAAGCGGCAATCCGGTTTGTGACCTCAACCGGATTGTTTAAGCTGGCTGAAAGTTTGGGTGGTGTCAAAAGCCTGCTATGCCATCCGTCAAGTATGACGCATAAGTCAATTCCGGTCGAAAAGCGCCATGCGGCAGGGGTGGCGGACAGCCTGATCCGTCTAAGCGTAGGATTGGAAGAGGTTGAAGATCTTATAGATGACCTGGAAAAGGCCTTGAACGGTCGACGGTCGACCGTCGACCATCGACCAACTACGGCGGAGATTCAAAATTAACAGACGAAATTTCGGAATTTGAGGTAATGTCCGCTAAATTTGCCCGGTTATATTCAGATATGAATACTCACATTGCAACATTCACTCCGATGATTAATAAGTACTGTTCCTGTTGTATTTGCTGTTGCCGCAAGGCAAATAATTAATCTTCTCCCCGAAAATGGCTATTTGCAGTCCCCTTACAATTAATAAAATTGTAACCAGACAAACAACTCTTCATCATTTAAACTTATCATTATGAGTAACAATCTTCGCTTTGAAACACTTCAGCTTCATGCAGGTCAGGAAATTGATCCTACTACGCGTTCCCGGGCAGTTCCGATTTATCAAACCACTTCTTATGGTTTTCAAAATTCAGAACATGCTGCTAACTTATTTGGCCTGAAAGAATTTGGGAATATCTACACCCGGATCATGAACCCTACCACCGATGTTTTTGAAAAACGCATGGCTGCGTTGGAAGGTGGAGTTGCGGCACTCGCAACGGGATCAGGCCAGGCTGCCCAATTTTTGGCATTGAATAATATTTTACAGGCTGGGGATAATTTTATTTCTACAACCTTTTTATACGGCGGAACCTACAATCAATTCAAAGTTGCCTTTAAGCGATTAGGCATTGATGTACGTTTTGCTGATGGAGATAATGTAGAAAGCTTCGTAAAGCACATCGATAAAAATACTAAGGCCATTTACCTGGAAACAATTGGCAATCCGAGGCTCAATATTCCTGAATTCGAAAAATTCGCAGCGCTCTCAAAAGAGTACGACCTGCCGTTGATAGTAGATAATACGTTTGGAACCGGTGGATATTTGTTCAGGCCCATCGAATGGGGAGCAAATATAGTAGTGGAATCGACTACCAAATGGATTGGCGGGCATGGTACTACCATTGGTGGAGTAATTATCGATGGTGGAAATTACAACTGGAACAATGGAAAATTCCCGCAATTCACGGAACCTTCAGAAGGATACCATGGCTTAAAATTCTGGGATGTATTTGGTGAAGGCAATCCGCTGGGCCTGCCTAATATTGCTTTCATTATCCGCGCCAGAGTAGAAGGTCTGCGTGATTTCGGTGCCAGCCAAAGTCCATTCAATTCGTTCCTCAATTTACAGGGACTCGAAACATTATCTCTCCGTGTTCAACGGCATGTAGACAATGCATCGGTTCTTGCGGAGTGGCTCGAATCACATCCACAGGTTGAATATGTACAGTATCCCGGATTGAAGAGCAGTCCGTATCATGCATTAGCCAAAAAATATCTCACAAACGGATTTGGCGGCATTCTGAATTTCGGGATCAAGGGTGGAATAGAAAGCGGAAAAAAATTCATCGATTCATTGAAACTTGTGAGCCATCTGGCAAATGTGGGAGATGCAAAAACACTGGCTATTCATCCTGCTTCCACCACACATGAGCAATTGAGCGATGAAGAACGCAAGGCAGCAGGTGTTGAGCCGAACCTGGTTCGAATCAGCGTAGGCATCGAACATATTGACGATATCAAAGCCGATTTTGAACAGGCTTTTGAAAATGTATTTTCTAAGCAGTTGGTGGGGTAAGGAGAGGACACTGGATAATAGTGTTTTGTTAATAGTAAATTGACGGTTGCCACTCAGGCACTACGCCACAAAGGTGTTGTTGGTCACTCCTTTGTGCCTTTGTCTCTTAGTGGCCAAAACATACTTAGCATGACTCCAGATACTGAATAAGGAAAACAGAATACAGGAGAAAATAAAGAGATCGATATCTTGCAAAGGCGTAAGGTATAAAATGTCTTTTCTTTGCGCCCTTGCGCCTTTGCGGGATATTTCATTATGATAAATATTTACAAATACGATCAGCCTTTTACCCTTGAATGCGGAATTATTTTGCCGCAGATCCATCTCGCATACACTACGCATGGCCATTTAAACGCAGCAAAAAACAATGCTGTATGGATTTTTCATGCGCTCACCGCTAATAGTGATCCTGCAGAATGGTGGCCTGGTTTGGTAGGCAATGGAAAACTATTTGATCCGGAACAACACTATATCGTTTGCGTTAATATGCCGGGAAGCTGTTACGGAAGTATCGGTCCACTGGACTTGAATCCGGATACCGGCGAACCCTGGTACCATGAATTTCCTTTTTTTACAACAAGGGATATGGTGCGTGCTTATCAACATTTAAAAGAACAGTTAGGGATCGAAAAAATTCATATTGGTATCGGTGGGTCGATGGGCGGGCAACAATTGCTCGAATGGGCCATTGAACAGCCGGAACTTTTCGAACATATTTTTCCGGTTGCAACGAACGCCCGACATTCTCCATGGGGTATCGCATTCAATGCTTCACAGCGCATGTCGATTGAAGCAGATAACAGCTGGAAAGAAAAAAGACCCGATGCGGGTATAGAAGGAATGAAGGTGGCCAGGAGCATCGCTTTGATTTCGTACCGGCACTACGAAACGTATTCAAAAAGCCAGTCTGAAAAAACAAACGAATCGATATCCAACTACAAAAGCGAATCTTACCAACGATACCAGGGTGAAAAATTGGCAAGACGTTTTAATGCGTTCAGTTATTATAAACTGAGTCAGGGCATGGATGCGCACAATGTGGGCAGGGGAAGAAAAAGCATTGAAGAGGCTTTGCAAAAGATCAAAGCAAAAACGCTTGTGATCGGAATTGAAACCGATATCCTGTTTCCCCTGGTAGAACAAAAATTCCTGGCTGAGCATATTTCCGGAGCGGGCTACAAAGACATAAGATCCCATTACGGGCATGACGGCTTTTTACTCGAATTTGACCAGATCGAGCTTATCATCAGGGAGTTTTTACATCATGCCGGCAAACAGCAGGTACCTGATATTAAAAAATTAGCATCAGTAAAATAGCAATTATGGGTATTGATAAAGCAGCCGGGATAACTCCGATTTCATCAGCAGAAGCACATAACAAAGTTTTACAGATAGGGTTATTCGGATTTGGGGTTGTTGGAGAAGGGCTATATAAGATATTACTGCAAACACCATCTCTTCATGCAAATATCTCAAAGGTTTGCATAAAAAATTCATACAAAAAAAGAAATGCCCCTGAACAATTGTTCACTACAGAAAGGGACGAATTGTTAAATGATCCAAGCATCAATGTGATCGTGGAAGTGATCGATGATTCAGAGGCAGCTTTTGAAATTATATCAACAGCACTGAAGAATGGGAAAGCTGTTGTAAGTGCCAGCAAAAAAATGATCGCCGAGCATCTTCCGGAAATATTACAACTGCAACAGGATACCGGCTTACCCTTTTTATGTGAAGCAGCAGCCTGTGCTTCTATTCCCGTTATCAGGAACCTGGAAGAATATTATGACAACGACCTGCTGCATTCTATCAAGGCCATCGTGAACGGGTCGACCAATTTCATTCTTACGAAAATGTTCGAGGAGAAATTAGATTTTCAACAGGCCTTGTTGCTGGCCCAGCAATTGGGATTTGCAGAAAGCAATCCAGCATTGGATGTAGAAGGATATGACGCCGTGAATAAATGGGCTATACTTTTAACGCATGCGTATGGTATCGTTGAGCATCCGAATAATATTGTATTCAACGGCATTCAGAATATTCAGGGAACGGATGCGGTGGTAGCCAGGGAAAAACATTATGAAATAAAATTAGTTGGTCAGGCTAAAAAATTAATCGGCGGCAAAGTCGCAGCATTCGTATTGCCTCAATTCATCAGGCAGGATGATCATCTCGCTTTCGTAAAAAATGAATACAATGGAGTTGTGATAGAAAGTGGATTCGCAGATAAGCAATTCTTTTATGGTAAAGGCGCCGGAAGCTTCCCCACGGGCTCTGCGGTGTTGAGCGATATTTCTGCACTACGATACGGTTACCGGTACGAGTATAAAAAGCTTTATTATCACAAGCCCAATGAACTGACCAATGAATTTTTTGTAAAGGTGTACCTCAGCTTCGATGACCTTAAGTATATTCCGAAAGAAAAATTTGAGTGGATCGAAGAATGGCATTCGGATGCAGATAGAAAATACCTGATCGGCGTTATTGCATTTGAAGAGCTACGTAAAGGAAATTGGTGGAGAGAAAATAATACTTCATTGATCATGACGCCAGAGCCTATCATTGAAGATATCGAGCTTCGAAAACTTAAAAAGAAGAGTTTGGAATTGGCAGGAGTGATATAGCCGTCGACCGTCCGGATAATTATCTCCTCAACAAATAACTCCTCAGCTCCTCATACCCGACTCCCATCTTCATACTCACCTTAGTTTTTTTCATGATCTCCTGCATTCCCAGAGGCAAGGGGACTTTGGCGTTGATCACCGGTTCAACTACATCGTAGAACTTCACCGGATGGGCGGTTTCTAGAAATATTCCCTGCTGACCTGGATGAGAATACATATATTCCTGCAACGCTTTATAACCAACAGCCCCATGCGGATCAAGCAGGTAATGATTGGCTCTATTTACTTCTTCTATAGTGAGTTTTGTTTCCTCATCCGATATGCTGTAGCTACTTAGCTTGTTTTTTAATTCACCGAACTGATGATCGAACAACTCGAGTATGCGGATGAAATTACTGGGATCCCCTACATCCATTGCATTTGACAAGGTAGCGATCGCTTTTTTTGACTGGTAATTTCCGGATACCATGTATTCAGGTATTGTATCATTTGCATTGCAGGCGGCGATAAAATGCTGTACAGGAAGGCCCGAACGGTGCGCCAGCATGCCGGCACAGATATTCCCGAAATTTCCGCTCGGAACACAGATCACCGGTGGATGATCCTTATCATGCCATTGCTTCCACGCTAAAAAATAATAAAACTGTTGGGGAAGCCACCGCGCCACATTGATAGAATTGGCCGACGTGAGAAACAATGTCTTATTGAGCTCAGCATCCATGAATGCTTGTTTAACCAGTTGCTGGCAATCATCAAATGTACCACTCACTTCCAGCGCATGAATATTCTTTCCCAAAGTGGTTAACTGCTTTTCCTGCACCGAACTCACCTTACCAGAAGGATATAAGATCACTACATCCACCCCGGGCACATCATAAAATCCATTCGCCACAGCCCCGCCGGTATCACCGGATGTTGCCACGAGCACGATCACTTTTTCGTTACGGTCTTTCGTAAAATAAGCGAGGCACCTGCTCATGAACCTCGCACCGACATCCTTAAATGCCAGAGTTGGACCATGAAATAGTTCCAATGCATAGATGCCTTCCTTTACCTTCACGAGGGGCATTGGAAAATTGATCGTTTCCGTTACCAGTTTCATCAGGTCGTTTGCCTGTATCACACTGCCAACATAGGGTTTGATCACTTTGAAAGCGATCTCTTCATTGCTATATTCCTCTATGTTTTCAAAAAAAGCATCCCCGATAACAGGAACCTGTTCGGGAAAATACAATCCCCGGTCAGGCGCCTGGCCCCTGATCGTTGCTTCCTTAAAATCAACTTTTGAAGTTGGATTATTGGTGCTGTAATAGTTCATTTGTGAAATTTGTTGAAAAGTCGACCACCGTCCACCGTCGACGGAAAGAATTTATTATAAGATATCAATGACCGGTTTTCGGTGGACGTCGACGGCCGACCGTCAGGCGCCCACCACCCTCACCCCTCCCGAATTGATAGTTGTTACATATGTTTTAAAATCAATTCCTGCCTGCGTATAAATATCCTTCATCACTATTTCCACCTGCCTTGCTACTTTTTGTTCGCGGCTTAGCATAAAAATGGATGGGCCGGACCCGGATATGCCTCCACCCAATGCACCGCATTCCTTGCTTAGCTTTTTTACAGCATCAAATCCCGGAATCAAAATGCTTCTGACAGGCTCAATGATCACATCTTCCAGGGAGCGGCCGATAAGATCGTAATCCACTTTCATGATCCCTGCTACCAAACCGGCGATATTGCCCCATTGCCTGATAGCATCTTTCAACTTCACATCTTTCCGGAGGATCTGTCTTGCATCAGAAGTCTTGACTTCAATTTGCGGATGTACAACGGTCACATACAAATCGGGTGCATTCAGTGAAACAATATCAAGCGGAAATATAGAGCGGATCAAGGTAACGCCGCCGTAAATACAGGGGGCTATATTATCGGCATGCTTCACGCCTGAAGCAAGTTTTTCACCAGCCATTGCAAAGCGCACCAGGTCCTCGTTCGAAAAAGGTCTTTCCAATAAATAATTCGCGCCAACAACAGCGCCGGCCGAGCTTGCCGCACTCGAACCAAGTCCGCTGCCCGGCTTAATTTGCTTATCAATGATCAAATGGAATCCAATTCCCTGCCCTGCCTCTTCGAGCATGGACAGTAAGGCTGCACCTGCCACATTTTTTTCCGGTTCTGTGGGTAGCTGATAACCATCACTGTGTTCAATAACCAAACCTGGTTCATCCCGCAGAGATATGGTCATTATATCCTGTGGATCATTCAATGCCATACCAAGCACGTCGAATCCGCAAACCAGGTTGGCGATTGTAGCAGGGGCGTGTATGGTTACCGTTTTCATAATTACATTTTTGCGGTTCTGATGATATCTGCAAATACACCTGATGCAGTCACTTCCGCACCGGCACCGGCTCCCTTCACTACAAGCGGCTGCTCGGTATAACGATTGGTATAAAAAAGTACCACATTGTCTTTCCCGTATAAATGATAGAAATCATGATTGGCATCAATATGCTGAAGTCCTACGGATGCTTTTCCGTTTTCATATTTTGCTACAAACTTTAATTTTTTGCCCGCTTTCGCGGCTTCCGCATATAATTTTTTGAAATGCTCCTCATGTTTTGTCATCTCACCGTAGAAATTGTCTACATCTCCTTTCATACAGTCTTCGGGCATAAATGAAATATTGTGAATGTCTTCGAGTTCTAGTCTTTCGCCTGTTTCCCTTGCCAGGATCATTATTTTTCGCATCACGTCGGTTCCGCTTAAATCAAGACGCGGATCCGGCTCTGTGTATCCCTCATCCTGGGCCTGCTTCACTACCTCTGCAAACGTTTTTTCTCCATTGTAATGATTGAAAACAAAATTGAGCGTTCCACTGAGCACTGCTTCAATCCGGTTCACTTTATCACCGCTACGCAGCAGATCATTCAGCGTTCCTATCACAGGCAAACCCGCACCGACATTTGTTTCAAATAAAAACAGTGCATTGTATTCGCGCGCCAGGTCCTTTAATTTTTTATAATAATTATATGATGAAGAACATGCTACTTTATTGCAGGCCACAACAGAAATACTCTTGGACAATAACTGATCATAGCATTCGGCAACTTTATCATTAGCAGTCACATCTGCAAATACAGAATTCCGTAAGTTCTTAGACCTGATGACATCGATATATTCCTGCAGGCTCATCGGGGCCGCATTTTCCAATAACTGCTTCCAGTTTTGAAGGTCGATGCCATCTTCATTAAAAACCATCTTTTTGCTATTGGCTATACCAACAACCCTCACCTGCAACCGCAATTGCTCCTCAAGATAATTTCTTTGTTGTGTTAATTGCGCCAGTAATCGGCTCCCTACATTTCCCACCCCTGTTACAAAAAGATTTACCTGTTTATAGGTGGTCTCGAAGAATTCTTCGTGTAAAATATTGATCGCCTTTTTGACATCCGAAACAGCAATAACAGCCGAAATATTTCTTTCGGAGGAGCCCTGTGCGATTGCTCTCACGTTGACCCCGTTCCTACCCAGTGCGCCAAACATTTTTCCGCTGGTGCCCGGATGACTTTTCATGTTATCACCTACCAGCGCAACAATCGCCAGGTCCTGTTCAACAACGAGGGGATCTACTTTTTTTGTTTCAATTTCATATGCAAAAGCCCCATCAACCGCCTTTCTGGCCTCCTGGATAGATGCTTCATCAATTCCAACGCAGATAGAGTGTTCCGATGAACCCTGTGTGATCAGGATTACATTTATTCGTTCATTCGCCAACGCTTCAAACAATCGTTTGGAGAATCCCGGAATTCCTACCATTCCACTTCCTTCAAGGCTTAGCAAAACAATTTTATTAATGCTCGATATTCCCCGGATGCTACTGCCATTTTTAACTGCACGGCTTTCGATCAATGTGCCATAGTCGGCGGGCGCAAATGTATTTTTAATCCACACAGGAATATTTTTATTCATTACCGGTTGAATAGTTGGAGGATAAATAACTTTCGCGCCGAAGTGCGATAATTCCATGGCTTCCTGGTAAGAGATATGCGGAATTACCTTTGCATTGGGTACAAGCCTGGGATCCGCAGTCATCATCCCGCTTACATCGGTCCATATTTCCACGACGCCGGCATCGGTTGCAGCTGCCAAAATCGCTGCCGTATAATCTGATCCACCGCGGCCAATTGTTGTTGTTGCTCCCTGTGCATCTGATGCAACAAAACCCGGGATCATAAACAATGATCCTGTTGCCGAGGAAAAATATTCCGCAATTTTTTTATTTGTATTCGCAAAGTCAACTGTGGCAAAACCAAAATTTGAATCGGTAACAATCAATTCACGCGCATCTTTCCATGCATTTGGAACAGAAATGGAATTCAACCGTTCAGAAATTATTTTAGAAGACAGGAGCTCGCCAAAACCAACGATCCGGTCTTTTGTGCGTGGCGATAATTCACCAAGCAGGAACACCCCATTACAGATATCTTCTATCTCGTTGCAGCGCTGCTTTACCCAGCTCAGCACACTACTTTGCCGGGCTACAGGAATCAGTGCTTTGACCGTCTCCAGGTGTCTTTGTTCAGATACCTGTAAAAGCTCCTTGTATGTTTCGTCGCCGCTGGCGGCGAGCACGCCACTTTGAAGTAATGCATCCGTAATTCCGCCCATCGCCGATACTACAACAATCAATGTCTCTTTCTGGACCGCCTGTTGAACAATTGTAACTACTTTATGGATATTTTCGGCATTGGCAACGGATGTGCCTCCGAATTTTAAGACCTGCATATTAAAAATTTATTAGAGAGTTAGGATTTAGGGTCGTGTACCAATTCCCGGTTTCGTGATTCACGTTTTTAGCAAAAGCCCAATGGATAATATGAAATAGTACAACCCTTAACGGGTTGTGATGATTGTAATAATGGAGGTGATAGCTGCATGAGCTACTGTAAAAGAAATGATATGTATATGATTGCGAGCCATTATTGAAGGGGGCGAAGGTAAATAACGGCTGTAACATAACAAGCGTTAGTTTATTGCTATCCCAAGCCCTGCTCTGAACTATTCTCATTTATGAATTGATCTGGCAGGCGTTACATGAGTTATTCTTTTAACTGACAAAAAAACCCCGCTTACGCGGGGCTTATCTTGATTGCTTCGACCTGTATAAAATTACTTCAGCTTTTTATGACATTCCATCAGTTTATCATGGTGTATGCGCAATTTCGGTAACACGGTATTTACAAAACTCTTCAAATCCGGGTCCGTAACATCATTTGCGGCATTTTCGAATTTACTAATTGACGTTTTGTGGTTATCCATTAAAGTTTCACACCATTGTTTATCAAACTCACTTGTCTTGTCGTCAGAAAGATCCTTAAATTTATCCTTTGCTTCACCACTTTCCTCCGTGGGAACAGTCATTCCTTTATTTGAAGCCAGTGATTTCAGATCAGTCAATACCGCAGTATGATCTGTTTCAAGCATCTTTGCAACATCCTTGATTTCTTTATTTGAAGATTTTTGCTGTGCCAGTTGTGCCAGTTTTACTTCACCATAATTCGAAGTAATTACGTCTACTACAAACTGCGCATCTTTCTCTGCGGCCTTTGTAGCCAAAGCACTGTCATTCTTCTCTTCCGCCTCATTCTTGGTAGTTGCGGTCGTATCAGAATTGCTCTCATCTGCATTACCGGCATCACCACAAGCAACCAAAAAACTGCAGGCAGCAAAAACTGCAACTGCAAAAGGCTTCCATGAAATTTTCATTGTTAAAATTTAAATGACTTAATAGATAACATTAATTAACCGCAGCATGCATATCCCTGTACTTTTTAATCACATCATGTGATGTTTTCAGAGAAGATTTTTGATTTGTTATTAACTGACGGATGTCTGCGCTGATTTCAGCATCCGACTCAAGAGCTGAATTGTATGCTTTTTGGGCTGCATCTTCCCCAAATTCACAGGAAGCCAAAACAGATTGCCTGTCGTGCCCGGTAAAGGTTGCTTTAACGTCCATCCATGCCCGGTAAATTTTACCCGACGAGGTTGTTCCTGTTGCAGGGTCGCCGCCAAGTTTAACCACTTCCTGTGTAAGTTCTGCAGCATATTGCCGGCTTTCATCAGCCATACGGCTAAAAATAGCCTTAAGATCTACGTCAATATCCTTCGCTTCCTTAGAAGCTTTTTCGTAACCTTCTATACGATCGTTATTTATTCTGATAAGATCATTTAAAACACCTACCAGATTGTCATTTGTTGCCATAATTAAAATTTAAAGTATAAAGAATAAACATTCATCTTAAAAAAGTATGCCCGCATCCGGCTCAGGCCAATGCCCGGCACATTTACAATAATAAAAAGCCACTTATTTCTTTGTAGAAAAAATTCCCCCCGGTTGTTGTCACTGCATCAACCTATATAAAAAAAATGAGTGGCATAAGTTTGGTTTATTAACAGTTAGATATCAATTCTATTCTATCAATATTAATACGCGAATATGGCTAAATACTCAAAAAAAGCGAATGAGAAAGTGGAAGATGTGATGCATGAGATGAAGCAAGGAAAACTCAAAAGCGGGGGCAGTGGGAAAAAAGTCACCTCAAGTAAACAGGCAATCGCGATCGGATTGTCTGAAGCACGAAAACAGGGCGCTAAGGTTCCTGCAAAAAAAGGTGCTCCAAAAAAGAAAACGGCACCTAAAAAAAGAGCGTTTAAAACATCATCCACCAGAAAATCGCGGCCTAAAAAATCTGCCAAAAAATCAACAGGCAGGAAAAGATCGACCGGTGGCAGGGCAAGATCAAGAGAAAGATAAATTGTTGGTGCACGATTTTGAATCCAGCATCGGCCGGTTATATAATTTTAAATTTCCAAATCAGGCTGCAGCATCCTGCAGGCTTTTTAAAATTTTCATCAGAATCTTTTCCGCTGTGGTCAATCCACTCACGTCATCGGGCTGTTCTAACTCATCAAGGGATGCCAGGTATTTTTGCAAACTTTTCTCTTCATATAATTTAATAAGGCCGGGATGTACATAATATTTTTTACATACCGTACGCGTATTTCCCAGTTTCAGGCTTACCTGGTCTAAGGCTTCAACGATTTTCTTTTTACACTCTGTGTCGGTCATGGCGTCACCGATCGATTTAAATGCCCATAAAATATTCAGTGATCCTGCCCAGGTACGAAAATCCTTGGTTGTAAACTCCATTTCCGTAGCCGACTTGATATAATTGTTTACCATTCCTGAATCGATACTCTTGCGGTTTCCTTCTTTGTCGAAATATTGAAACAATTCCTTACCGGGAAGATCCCGGCATGCCTGAACGGCTTTTGCCAGTTTTTTATTCTTCAGGGTTATTTTATGGAATACTCCTTTCTTTCCCTTGAATGAAAAAAGCATTTCATTACCCTTTATGGACACATGTTTATCTTTTAACGTAGTTAAGCCGTAGGAGCCGTACATCTTTTCATAATCACTGCTACCGATACGGATATAAGTTCGTTCCATCAGGCTGATCACGGTTGCAATAACCTTTTCCTCAATCAGATCCTGTTTGGTCATATCTTCTTCAAGACGGAGGCGGAGTTTTGGAAGTACTTTTCCAAATTCGAGAAGCCTGTGAAATTTTGTTTCATTCCGAAGGGTATTCCAGACATGATGGTATCTGTATTGCTTTCTTTTTCTTACATCGAAACCTGTTGCCTGTATATGCCCGTTGGCCAGGGGACATATCCAGACACCGGTCCAGGCCGGCGGAATGACCAATTTTTTAATTCGCTCAATTTCTGCTTTCCCTTTGAGGGGCTTCTTATCGTGAATAAAGGCAAATCCTTTTCCTTTTTTAACACGGCTGATACCGGGTGTGGAGTCGTTTACGTATACAAGATCAGCCATTACAGCAGACTTTTCATAATCCCTGTCAATACGTAAGAATTCTTTATGCGATAATGCAACAACTTCCATAATTATTTCGATGCCGATTTAGAGGGATTTCTCAATTTTGCTTTTACGGGGCCTGTTTTAAGCTCATGATTGCTTTCAGCATCATCTAACGAATGTGAACTATGGAGATCGTTTGATTTCAAAGCCAGCTCAGACAACCGAACATAAAATTTTTTCACTATTTGCAATTCTTCTTCTGTTAGGTGTTCAATATCAATCAGGCGGTTACTTGCACTTTCGTTACACGCAATCAATTCGTTTAATTTCAAATGAATGGCAATAGTATCCTTATTCTGGGTTTGCTGGATGATGAACACCATCAAAAAAGTAATGATCGTAGTTCCGGTGTTGATCACCAATTGCCAGGTATCCGAAAATTTAAAGAAGGGGCCGGATAAACCCCACCCAATGATCAACAGGAATGCAGCAATAAAAGCCATCGGTTTTCCGGAAAGCCGGGTAATATGATTAGCAAGCCTGTCAAAAAACCTTGCATAAGATGGAAGATCTTTTTTTGATTTCATTACCAGGAATTTAAGATTTATTATTTCTGTACTTATACCGTAAAAAAATCATTATCAGGTTCAAAGAAAGAGAAAAAAGATTGGTGACAATAATCGGCCAGTCTTCCTTAAGAAATCCATACCATATCCAAAGACTTAAACCAGCAACAAGGATCAGCAGCATAAAAACGGAAACCTGTGAAGCTTTTTTTTCTTTGATCATCTTAATAACCTGCGGAAACATAGACGCTCCAGTGAATATTCCCGCAATAATTCCTACAATCTTGGTAATGTCAATCATTAATACGATCATACCTATATTTTCTATCACATCTATAAAAAAGCCAGGCGCGATGGCCTGACTTTAACCCCTAAACCCTACTGCCTGTGAGCGCAGTTATTTGAATTTCT
>JACMLY010000134.1 GCA_014379345.1 Chitinophagaceae bacterium | reverse complement strand
TTAAAATACTGTCTGTTATATTTTGAGAAAAAACATTAAAATTGGTTGTAATCAGTAATAAGAGTAATATTCTTTTCATGACTATTATTTCTTATGAATTATAAAATTGTTGTTTAGAATGTCCTACAACACATAAATATACGAACCTAGCATTACTATTCATGGCGTAAAGTGGTCCAAACTGGAATGATTCACGCGTCTTATTCACGGCGTACCCCTATAGGCCAACACAAAAGCCGTCATACTAACACAAATTTCGCCACTCTGCATTTGTCGTACACTGTAAGGGTAAAAGTGATTTCTTAATATATTTTAATTGCAACTGCCTTCCCTGCATACTATTTTTACGATAGAATGAATGATATAAAGAAGAGATACCGATAACCCATGTACCTCTTAGTTATTGTGGAAATTGAATTAGTGGTGTATGACACAAAATTTAACATGGTCTGCCTATTGGTCTGCCTATTGGTCTGCCATTTTGATTATTTTACTGACTTATTATGCTGTAATTATTCTACTTTATTGCAAAGAAGATTTGAAAAATATCATTCTCAAGACTTCGCATATCAAATACAGGCCAACCAGCGAACACAATTCTCAGACATCCCAACAGCAGGCAGCCATGGACGAGATTCGTGCTTATCTGCTCCAATCTTCATATTACCCAATAGGTAAATCAGATTTTGTATCTGGCTTGCAGGGAATTCTTTCTAAATACAAAAATTTGCAAAATACAGCCTATGAAACATCAATCAATAAACTGGCTCTTCAGGAATGTGATCATGACCCGTCCTAAAATAACTGTACACTAAAAAATCAGTGTATGGCAATTTTAGAAGATCAAAAAGGATTAGAAAATCGGTACTCTCAACGCGGTCGATACAAGCATTCGTTTATCATTGAGATCGTCAGGGAAGTCGAGGAAGGTCTGGATATTAGAGAAGCATGTAAGCGGTATCATCTTCAGGGAAGGAGGTTACACGAATGGCTTGACAAGTATTCGTCACCTTCTTATAGTAGACCGAAGCTTTTTTGCTACTCCGCGGTTCAGAAAAAGTCGATTTGCAGGGCAATTGCCCAAGGTAAGCTGACGGTCCAAGAAGCAGTCACTACATACCAGGTACATAGTTCCACTATCTATTGGTGGCAAAAGCAGGAAAAGCACGAACTTGACTTTTCAAAAGACCATGTATTGAAGAAATCTACAAAAGCTTCTAATGTTACACCACCCGCAGAAGATGGCGGTGATGAAATAAAAAGATTGCAGCAGCAACTGGCTGATGCTAACCTGAAGATTGCTGCTTTAAATACATTGATAGACGTTGCTGAAGAGCAACTAAAAATCAACATCAGAAAAAAGCCTGGGGCCAAACAATCTTAAGATTAAAGCATGATTTTCCTGGAATAGGAAAAGGAAAATTATGTGCATTGTTTGGCAAATGCAGAAGCGCGCTATATGACTATGAAAAGCGCCTGCATAGTGATTATTTTACTGATGATATTATCCTGCAGCATGTTCATGATTTACGAGTAAAAATGCCCAGGATAGGGACACGTAAGTTGCATTACCTGCTTGTGCCCATGTTAGCAGAGCACGGGATCGGGCTGGGCCGCGACCAACTCTTTGATCTGCTGGACGAGCATAAATTACTCATTCGAAGACGAAAACGAAAGGCCATTACCACCGATTCGCGTCACTGGATGCACAAATGGCCTAATCAGATTAAAGAACTTACTATTATAAGGCCTGAACAGTTATGGGTAAGCGATATTACCTATATCCGTTTAGACAAACAGTGGGCTTATCTTAGTTTAGTGACCGACGCATATTCCCGTCAGATCATGGGTTACAGCTTCCGCACGGATATGTCAGTACAGGGATGTAGCGAAGCATTACAAATGGCCTTATCGAACAGGCGATACCCGTGGGCCAATCTTATCCATCATTCTGACAGAGGCTCTCAGTATTGTTCGGCCCCGTACGTGAAACTCCTGCACGACAATGGTATTGCTATTAGCATGACTGAAAACGGCGATCCCTATGAAAATGCATTGGCCGAAAGAATGAATGGTATTATAAAGGACGAATTTAATCTGTATGAAAGTCGTGTGAACCTTCCAGAAACCATGCTACTGATACGGCAAAGTATCAACGCCTATAATCATCAGCGGCCACACAGTAGTTGCAATATGCTTACACCAGCCAAAGCCCATTTAGAGACAGGAATACTTAAAAAGCAATGGAAAAATTATCAAAGAAAATCAGGAAAGGCAGGTAAAAAGGAGGCGGGGACGGCTCCCATCACAGAGCAAGTACCCGCCTCCTTTTTACCGAATGATCCTACAACAACAAACTTAAAAAATCAAGCTATGTACAGTGCAATCCGGACAAATCAAAAAACTGTATACCTTCCACAGGATTAAAAATCTAAACTGTCCTGTTCAACCAGGATTTATTAACTAACCTGTACAGCCAATTTAGGACGAGTCAAGGTGATTTGAGAGGGGTTTTGTTCGTGTCTTGTTCGGGTCTTGTTCGGGTCTTGTTCGGTAAAACCCGAAGAAGACCCGAACAAGACCCGAAGAAGACACGAACAAATGGTGAATGACTCGTCCTGTATCGTACTTTGACTCGTCAACTCGCGTCTCCAGGTTCGCATCAATTCACGTTCATTCGCGTTCGTGTTTTACATAACCTGCTTGGTAAGGTTGAAAACATTAGTAATTCGTGCCAAAGAGATTCATCCTCTCTCATTTTCGCAGGTTCCTTGCTATCATTCACTCCAGGTTTTAGCATAATTGCATTTATTACCACACAACAGATTTCTCTTCAAATTATCAATTAGGGAAGGGCCTGGAGTGTACCATATCTTAGAATTGCAATGTTGAACATCACACACTACACGACAAAGAATGAATCAATGAAGGATATGGGTGGCAGTTAAGAACTGATAAACTTTTGGACCAGGCATTGATGGCATTATTAGTCTTCATTATTAAAAGAAACCAATGAACTTCTTCCTTAAATATCCTCCATTCTTCGTAGCCATTATGGCGATTACCTTTGTCTCCTGCAGTAAAATAGAAATATGTGGGGATTGTGACTTCACTGGACCCTACACTGCCAATTATCCTGCACCCTTCACCACATATGCACCTATTGCGATTGCATTCTATGACTCACTAAGCAATCAACCGATCGGCAGTAAACTTCTCACGGGAAAATATTCGGCTGATGACGACACAATTGTTTCTTATGCATGGGGGCAAATCGATGGACCGTCAATTGCCCATATAACAGCGCCAGGTTCAATGGAGACAATCGTGTCTAATCTTTTGAACGGGATATATTCGTTCGAGCTGATTGTTACCGATAAGGTGGGGTTGACCGGAAAAGACAGTGTACGGGTAACTGTTGTAGATGGTTTAAACGCCGGTAACAGCCCGTGGCCGGTTGTTGATGCGGGTCCGGATCAAACCATCACCCTGCCGCTTGATTCAACATATCTCGCCGGCAATGGCTCGATTCCCAATGGTTTTACGGCTCCAGCAAATACTATTTTCCGGTGGACAATTATCGCTGCGCCCGTTCAACCTGTGCTAAATCCTGCCCCCCGCCTGTCGCCGGAACTTACGAAGACTACCGTTGTGGCAAGTCGACTTGTACCCGGAGTCTATTTGTTCACATTCACCATAACTGAACCCGGCATAGGTTCGGTTACAGATACAGTGCAGGTGACGGTATTAGATGATCCTCAAAATAGAAATACCATCACCTATCATAACCTGGTCTGGGAAAAAGCAAATCCATCCGTGGCTAGTTGGCTTACGACTTTTCTTGCCACGCCGCTAAGGCCCGACTTGTGGGACCCTGCCGGAGTTCATCGGAAAAATCTGGATTTTTTTTTAAAACCCAACGCCCTATCCACCTGGATCGTTGTTCCCTTTAAAACTAATGTTAATGCTCTGTATGTTTGGTTCGGCCTGCCGTATACAGGATTAATCATCACCAACCCCGATAATCCATTGTTGGTAGGAACGAAGGCTGATATGAGGATAAAGATTTTATGAGTGGCGGAATGACATTCCTCTGTGTCTCAAAGTCCCCTTTTAGGGATTTAGGGGCGAGGGACGTGCGACACAAAGTTTCCGTAGAACGGTTGGTGATCTTAAATCATTTGAAATGAATCCTGATTTTCAATTTCCCGGATTATTCAAGATCCCTGGCCCCTAAATCCCCTAAAGGGGACTTTGAGGTTTGTTTCATTGATTAATTTTTGAATTATTCTTTTTAAGCTCGGTAATCTTCTCCGATATTACTTCAATCACATATTCTAATTCATTTATTACCTGCTCATTTGTAAATCTTATTATTTCTATTCCCAATTCTTTCAAAGTAACTTCCCGTCTGATATCGTATTCATTATTTTCTTTTGACAAATGTATTCCGCCATCAATTTCAATGATAAGTTTTAATTCATGACAGTAATAATCCGCCACATATTTCCATACCGGATGTTGCCTTCTTATTCGAACTCCAAGTTGGTTTTTTGAAAGCCTTTCCCAAATAATTTTTTCTGCTACCGTCATATTCTTTCGCAACGCCTCAGCATATTGAAAGATTTTTTTTGATGCTCCATAATGCATATTCGAAGCCATGATAATGGGATAGAACTTTAAAATTTAAAGTAAAATATTTAATCTACTCAAAGTCCCCTTTAGGGGATTTAGGGGCGAGAGACTCTGCGGTGCAGACAATCCGAAGAGCGGTTGGTGATCTTAAATATCTTGAAATAAATCCTGATTTAAATTTCCCTACTATTCCGGCACCCTCGCCCCTAAATCCCCTAAAGGGGACTTTGAATGAAGAACATCTGAATTTAAAAAATAAATCCAAGGGTCTTTGCGACACGAAACTACCGAAGGACGGCTGGGGATCATTAAAACCCTCTCGGCGCAGGCGGCCGCGCAGCAGGCAGTTCCTTCCTAGGCAATTTCCCATCCCTCATCGCAGCATGATAAGCAAAAGACGCTACGATGGTAGCCGCTTGTTTCAAGTCGTCAGCTATCAGATGATCGTACGAATCCATATTGGTGTGATGCGTTCTTGTATTATACTCAATAGGATCCTGGATGAATTGAAAACCGGGCAAACCGATTGCATCAAAGGCCAGATGATCTGTTCCGCCGGTATTAGAAATGGTAAGCGTTTTTGCTCCCAGGTCTTGAAACGGTTCAAGCCATTTTGCAAAAATAGGTCGCACTTTATCATTACCCTGCAGGTAAACACCCCTCACTTTACCTGTGCCATTATCTAAATTAAAATACGCCGAAACTTTGTCGTGATCTGGTTTCAATTTCATGTCTGCCGGATCTGCAAAGTGATTTTTTACATAATTCCGCGAACCGTGTAATCCCTGTTCTTCGCCGCTCCAGAGTGCAATACGAATCGTACGTCTTGGTTTTACGCCCAATGTTTTTAGTATACGTACGGCTTCCATCATCACGGCGCAGCCGGCGGCATTATCGGTTGCTCCCGTTGCTCCCTGCCAGCTGTCGAGGTGTCCACCGAGCATGACCAATTCATCTTTTAATTTTGGATCTGTTCCCTTTATTTCTCCAATCACGTTATATCCTTTGGTGTCTTTGTTTGAAAATGCAGATTTCACTTCCACTTCAAGTTTCACTGGTATGCCCGCTTTTGCCAGCCGGCATAAACTCATATAATCTTCAATGGCCACCATAATGTCGAGGAAATTTTCGGGTGCGTCCTTCGTATAAGCGCCGCCACCCGCGACAAACAATGTTCCGTCATGTCCTCTTGCGCTCATACTGAGAACGGCTATAGCGCCTTCACGATTTGCGATATCCTTTACACGGTTCATGAACTGCACAGGGGGCTGACCACGCTGAAACTGTTGACGCGCCCTGCGTTGTTGAGCTGTATCAGTTTGCTGTGGAGCGGTACCAGCCATCTTTTCAAGCTCTTCATCGCTAAACCGCCTTGCATCAGCAACAAAAGTCGGTTTCAATGTATCGGTGCGATAAAGCAGGATCATCTTTCCTTTAAGCTTACCCGAATATGTAGCAAGTGACGCAGAATCGGTAGCTTCTATCAATAACAGTTCAACATTTTTTAATCCATTCGTGCCCTTTGTCCACGTTTTTGGAAAACCGATCAGTGGACGATAATACGGCTCCGTCATCGCGATATAATTTTTTTGCAGCTCCCAACCTTTACCGAATTCACCCCAGGGTTCCAGGTTGGTATTGCTTATTCCCCAGCTTTTCATTTCATTCTCCGCCCACATTGCCGCCCGGGCAAAACCCGGTGAATTGGTAAGTCGTGGACCACTCACATCCGTCAATCGAAAGGCGATGTCCATTACTTTTGAGTTTTCAAGACCTTCTTTTCGGATTTTGCTGACCATATCGAGATCGAGCTTTTCTTCCTGGGCGAGGGAAGTAAATGTAAATGCAATGAACACCAGGAAGGTGGTAGTGAGTTTTGACATGTTGCGGAGTTTGATTTTCTAAGATAGCTAAATAGCTTGAACCAGGATTCATGGGATTATTGGAATATCATGATTAAAACCGGAGGAAATGAAAGGCAACTATTGGTTGATGTTTTGTTTGTTGTATGGGATTTATGGGTCAAATATGGCAGTAACAAGACGTTTGAGGAAAAGTATTGTCATAAATGTGGTAAGAGCAATAAGTCAAGTATGGTTAAACCTATTTGCTATGATTGCTATAAAGCTGGTCAGAAATAATTCCACCCACCTCACTTCTTTCATCCGTTCAGTTTTGGTATGATCCCTAAACGCGGTCGCTGGTCATCTTCACAACCCTGTCACTTCAAATACTTCTTCCTAAACCCCGACGGATTCTCCCCCTCAATCCGCTTAAACAGCTTATTAAAATAAGACAAACTTTCAAACCCCACTCCATAACAGGCTTCAGAAACCGATTTGTCCTGCAGCAGCAATGTTTTCGATTGGGTGATGCGATATTGGTTTACAAAATCGGTGAAGGTCATCTTTGTTTGCTTTTTGAAGTAGCGGCAAAAGGCGGCGGTGCTGAGATGAACGGAGGCGGCTACAGTGTTCACGTCGGAGGTTTGATGGTAATGGGTATGGATGTATTGGTAAACGGTTCCCATTCGGATCTTATCATTGAGAAATAATTTGATGCTGGTGTCCTGGTCATTGAGCTCGATGACTTCTGTTGATCTGGCGAGGGTTTGAAACACTTCGAGCAGGCATAACAATTGGTCGAAGGGTTCGAGTGTTTGCATATGGTGTAACTTTTCGGCGACCTTTATTTTTGTTTGGCCTGAAAATGATAAGCCCATATGCGCTCTGGTGAATAAACTATGGAGGAGATCAAATTCGGGTGTTTGCATGAAGGCATCGCCTAAGAAATGGTCTTTCAATTGCACCACTATTTGGTTGTATTCTGTTTTGAGTCCGTAATCAAAATTGAGATGAGGGATGTTTGGTCCGATCATCACGAGGTCACTTCCCATATAGCTGGATATATGCTGGCCTACATGGCGGATGCCGGTGGCGGCTTCAACATACACCAGTTCGTATTCGGGATGGTAATGCCAGTAGAAATGATCTCTTAAACTCGGCTTGAAAAGTTTAAAAGATTTCCCGGGATCGGTGATGACTATTTCCTTTTGGATTTTCAAGTTGTGATGATTTGTTTTCTTCTTGTTCGTTGTGTCTTCCGTTGTGTTCTTTGTGAACCCATTGACTGCACAATCAAGGGGTTCACAAAGAACACAACGGAAGACACGAAGAGCACAACGAAAGGCGCTTGGACTCATTCAACCTACATTCAATTTACCAACTATTTTATAGAAATACGGTCATTATAGTCAATGGAGAGCAAAAGATGGTCATTGTGGATGTTTGATGCGGGGTATGAGCCCGATAATTTTGGTGAATAAATCAAGCACTAAATATTGTCATATGGAACAACAAACAATGGTCCCGACCATGGCACCTACGATGGGCAATACTGCACACAAAGACATTCCGGGTAACCCTTCTACCGCAACTACCAGTAAGATAAAACTGAATGACCGTAGCAATGGCAAGCCACTGAAAGTATTGAGCGAGGAGGATTGGAAATTCTGGATCGGGAACGGATACATCGTCATCAAAAATGCAGTGCCGAAAGAACAGGTGGCGAAGCTCGCCGCATTTCTTTGGGAATTTGAAGAGAAAGATCCAAATGATCCCGAAACATGGTACGCACCTCCACGAGCCGAAATGAAAATGAAAGAGCTGACAAATACCGGTATGGTAGAAGTGTACAACCACCAGTTACTCTGGGAGAACCGGCAGCATCCAAAAATACATGAAGCCTTCACCGATATCTGGGGAACAGAAAAATTATGGGTGACCATCGATAGAGCGAATTTAAATCTACCTATCCGTCCGGGTTATGAGTACAAGGGTTTTATTCATTGGGATTATGATCCGGAAACAAAACCACAAAATGTACAGGGTGTGCTGGCGCTGGCTGATCAGACGGATGAAAATATGGGCGGCTTTCAATGTATTCCAGAACTCTATCGCACTTATGACACATGGAAACTAACACAACCGGAAGACCGGAATCACTTCCAACCGGATACGACCGGTTTTGAAATCGTAAAAGTAAAAATGAATGCAGGCGATCTTTTAATCTTTAACAGCCTCGAACCACATGGCATCAGGCCAAATAAAAGTAAAGACAAAGTTCGCCTGGCTCAGTACATTTCCATGATGCCTGCCGAGGAAGACAATGAAGCAATTCGTCAATGGCGCATCAGTTCGTGGAGAGAAAGAAAGGCACCGGAAGGTTATGCTTTTCCGGGTGATCCAAGGGGTTGGGAGCAAAATAAATATCCTGTTGCCAAATTATCTGATTTGGGAAAAAAATTATTGGGGTTGGAAAAATGGTAAGAAATATCTCTCGCAAAGACGCGGAGACGCAAAGGAGATCAACTTGGCGTCTTCGCGCCTTTGCGAGAGGTTGCAAAAGGATTTAACTTAGCGCCTTCCCGTCTTTGCGAGAATTATTTACCTTGAATAAAAAACATGGATAAAAGAACTTTCCTGAAAACATCATCCATAGTGGCGGGTGGTGCCATGCTTTCGGAATTGGTAGCTTGTAAGTCGGAGCCAGCCAAACCGGTAGCACCGGGTACAAAACTTTCCAATTGGGCAGGTAACCTGGAGTACAGTACAGGGAATGTACATTATCCCAAAACGGTTGAAGAAGTGCAGGAGGTGGTGAAGAAATGCAAGCAGCTGAAGGCACTGGGTTCACGGCATTCATTTAGTAAAATAGCAGATAGCACCGAAAACCTGGTTTCTTTAAAGGAGATGAATAAAGTGGTTTCGCTAGACAAAGCCGCGAATACAGTAACCGTAGAAGGAGGCATGAAGTATGGCGAGCTTGCTCCGTATCTTCATGAGAATGGCTATGCTTTGCCCAACCTGGCTTCATTACCCCATATCGGAATTGCGGGAGCCTGCGCAACGGCCACACATGGCTCCGGTATCAAAAATGGTAATTTGTCAACTGCCGTTTCTGCTATTGAATTCGTCAATGCATCCGGTGATCTGGTTGTGTTATCAAAAAACAAAGACGGCGAGCAGTTTTATGGAGCCGTTGTTGGACTCGGAGCGATTGGTGTTGTCACAAAACTCACACTTGATCTGCTGCCAACATTTAACATGAAGCAGGTGGTGTATCGCAATCTTCCCATAGGCGAATTGAAAAATAATTTTGAAGATTTGCAATCGAAAGGATACAGCGTAAGCCTGTTTACAGATTGGAAAAACAAAAATATCAATGAAGTCTGGATAAAGAAGCGGGTTGCCGATAATGATACCGCGGCTGCACCTGAATTATATGGTGCCAGGCTTGCCACACAGAATATCCACCCCGTCGAAGACCAATCTGCTGAAAATGTGACTGAACAAATGGATATTGCCGGACCCTGGTACGAAAGAATGCCGCATTTTAAAATGGGTTTTATGCCCAGTGTTGGAAAGGAATTGCAGAGCGAATACTTTGTACCGATCGAGCATGCCTATGAAGCCATGACGGCTATGGAAAAATTGCACGAAAAGATAAGTCCTCATTTATTTATTTCTGAAATCCGTACGATCAGTGCGGATAATTTTTGGATGAGCCCTTGTTACAAAAAAACCTGTGTAGCCCTTCATACTACATGGAAGCAGGAAACAGAGACTGTCATGGGTCTTCTACCGCTCATTGAAGAACAACTTGCTCCTTTTAACGCCAGGCCACACTGGGCAAAGCTATTTACGATCCCGCCATCAACGCTGCAATCCCGTTATGAGAAACTGCCCGATTTTAAGGAATTGGTGAAACAATATGATCCGGCCGGTAAATTTCGAAATGAATTTTTAAATAAAAATCTTTATAGCAGCTAGCTGAAAGTTGATCGCACAGATTAAATTGTGTATGGGTGACCAATGTTTCTTCTTCGGTAAATAAAATCTTGATAATGCCTGGTTCTGAAATTACTACTTCGGTTGAATTATCACCAGCAACAATTCCCACGATAGATGCGGTGGAAAAGATCAGTGTATTGACAGATCCGATCAATCGCAACCTGCAGATTACCGCCTGCTATCATGAACTGTCAACCGCTTTTGCAAACCGCACCGGAGTGGTGGCCAACTGGTGTACGTTTGCCACCTGGGCATCGAAGCAGGCAGGGGTAACGATCAGGGGAGAAGATTTACAAAGAAAGATTGAAGAAGTATTGGCAAACGAACGGGAGATTCAGACTGTTCTTAGCATCATATCTCTTCACTCCAAAAAATTAGGCAGTGGATTGTTGCAGCAGAACATGACTATCACCGCCCTGAAAAAACTCGCTGAATCTGCAAAGGAACGAGCAAGTGACGCGGTAGCCAGGGGAAATAAAAAAGTATTCGAAGAGATCGGGATGGAATTTGCACGCTTTTCATCAACCTGTCTGCAGGATCAGGAGTACAAACAATCTTCTATTCATGATTTTTGTAAAATGCTTCGTCCTGGTCCACCACCCGATGGGCAGGAATGGCTGACAAAAGCTTTCACCTCTTATTACAAAGCATTTTTCGAAACAGATCCTAAAGCAAAAGATGAATTGATATTATTGGCAAATATTGAGATCGGTTTTCATGAACAGACACGCCTTCAACCAGAAATTGCTGAATCACTGGATGCCGCGAACATCGATCCACAGCAGATCAGGGATCATCTCACTGAACTCCTGGTAAGAAGTAAAAACATCAAGGATAAAATCATCTATTTCTTCAGGTGGCTGATCGGGGGAAACCAAATTATTCAAAAGGGCAATCGACAGTCTTGTTGTCACAGCGGAAAAACATATCCGTGCAGTCATTACTAAACACTTGATGACTCTCAACCTTCCGCCGGATACTTGCCTGCATTTGGGTAACGACTTAATATCTCCCTATCCAGAAAATCTCAAAACAATCAGCAGCATCGATCTAATTGCATTATTCAAACAACTCAAACCCTCCATCAATATCATCGATGGCGCCGGCTGTACTGATTGGGCAGACCTCAGGCAACGGATACAATTTATTGCGAATCTTTTTCGCTGTTACCACCAAACAAAAGATTTGTTCAACCCCGCGTTTAATACCGAACAAGTAGCTGTTATTAAAGCTGGAGGTGTGCCGGAAGGACGATTGTAAAACCAACATTGTCATTTCGAACGGAGTGTTCATGGTTTTATGATAAGGAATGGTGCCGCGTAGTTTGAAATTCGATAAAGTTTTTGCTGCTGATTAATGGCGGTCATTCCTTGATTTCAAGAGATCCCTTCCTATCGGTCGAGACGACAAGCGCTTTTTTTGGTATGTGGTGTGTTTTTAAAAAGTTTTAAACGCGATTCCCTGCTGCTTATACGAGGCTATTTTCTGGCCATTCTTGTTAGCGGGTATCCATTTTCGTGATTCCCGGAGAAGACGGAGTGCTTCATTGTCTAATGTAAACTCTACGGACTGTATTAAAATCTCGTCCTGTACATTGCCCTCTGCATCGATCTGGAAATACATCTCAACGTTGCCCTGGATCTGCCTTCCCATTGCATATTCCGGATACCTGAGGTTCCTGATCAGGTACCGCTGCCACTCCATATTTGAACCGGGAAACTGCGCTTCAACATCGGGTTTATTCGAATGATCTATTTTATCTGAAGCATTCCAGGTAGACAAAAGATCACCCATGGAATATTCTTTTTTCGTAGCTAATCTACCGTTATTAGAAAAATACAGCCATGTTCCATCGGGTTTGTTATTCACAAAATGGCCTGTTGAATCAAGCGTTCCATCGATGCGCATGAATGAAGAACGTCCATGACGGACCGTTCCATCCTTGTCTTTGTATTCCCCGGAAGATATCATCGGAGACATCATTTCATAATGCTGAAATTGCCAGCATGTATCGTTCACATATCGTATTCGTGTAAGGTACCGCGCATCTTTTTCCCTCACCACTTTTCCTGCTGAATCCCAAAACTGAAATACCTGTTTCTTACTTTTCTGGCTGAACAAGACGACGGACAATGATAGCAGTAAAATGAGGCACAATGAATTTTTCATGCGTAATTAATAAAGACGGTAAATAAAATTTTTGCGGGGGATTTAATCAACTAAACGAATGGGGCCAATCAAAATCTATATCCAAATGAAGCTGCAATTTAGATTGAATTCAGCCGGCAGACAATACCACTTTGCGGTAAAAATTATTCTGCCTGTCATCCGATTTTTTTATCTGTCATCAACTCTTTTTTGCTGTCATCCTTTTTTTCCCAGTCGTCAACTCTTTTCTCTGTCATTCGCTTTTTTTCCCAGTCGTCAAATCCTTTTTTCTGTCATTCGCTTTTTTCCCTGTCGTCAACTCTTTTCTCTGTCATCTGCTTTTTTTCCCTGTCGTCAACTCTTTTTTCTGTCATCCGCTTTTTTTCCCAGTCGTCAACTCTTTTTTGCTGTCATCCGCTTTTTTCCCAGTCGTCAACTCTTTTCTCTGTCATTCGCTTTTTTTCCCCTGTCATCCCGAGGTACGAGGGATCTGAGGGTCTTATACATCTGGACTTTTAATTATTGTTGACAGTTCAAGGATGCAAATCCCTAAGATCCCTCGTACCTCGGGATGACAGGGGAAAAAAGGGGATGACGGGTAAGAGAGGGCGATAGGTAAGAGACGATGACGGGTAAGTGAGAGGACGATAGGTAAGAGACGATGACGGGTAAGTGAGGGACGATAGGTAAGAGGCGATAACGGGTAATGAGAGGACGATAGGTAAGAGACGATGACGGGTAATGAGAGAACTATAGGTAAGAGGCGATGACGGGTAACGAGAGAACGATAGGTAAGAGGCGATGACGGGTAATAAGAGGACGATAGGTAAGGGACGATGACGGGTAAGTGAGGACGATAGGTAAGAGACGATAATGGGTAAGTGAGAACGATAGGTAAGAGACGATGACGGGTAAGCGAGGACGATAAGTAAGAGACGATGACGGGTAATGAGAGGATGATAGGTAAGAGACGATGACGGACAAGAGCAGATCACAGGTAAAAAGAGGAAAAACAAAGAAGGCGGATGGCAAGCATGTCCGCACCTGTGTACTCTAACGTCAATGAGTAGTTATGAATAAAAATGATGGAACAACGTACCGCACTCAGCGAAAAAGGTGAGCGTTTACACCCTCACCTTTTTAATAAATTGCCTTATCGCAAAATCATTCTACTAATAGGTTTGCACTACCCGGTATATAAACCTTGTTGGCTCGCCTACCACTCCTCCCTCTTTCATTTTTTGTTTGAGCAGGTCAGATTTCATGAAAGCATTTGCTTTGGCTGTATCCGTGATTGACACTACTACGGTTACTTTGTGATTATCATCTACGTCGTAGCCATAGGCACGGTCCGTTAAGCCATTGTCTAATCTCACCTGCCTGTTGCTTTCAAATCCTGTTTTCCAGGCTTCCCAATCTTTTACTGTATGAGTGACCATGGATCTCAGGGTAGAATTGTCGGATGCCGACAGGTACGGCACGGTTAGTAACATAATGGTAGGTGTACCTACAACACCACCTTGCTGCATCGCTTTTTTCAGGCCCGGGTCTTTGGAGAAAGCCTTTGCCTTTTCAACATCATCCACCTTAACCGCCACCATGACCATATTAGAATCCTGTACACCGCGGCCGATCACAAAACTATGGATGCCACTGGCCAGTCGCATGGAATCATGCGATTCGTAAGAAGGTTTCCATTTTGAAAAGTTGGCCACCTTGTGTTTTACAATCATAATATTTACCGGTTGCGCAACAGCGGCGGGCTCGGGAGTAGTCGTTGCAGCGGCTGCCGTATCGGTGGTTACCGCGTCCGTTTCTGTTTTTTCTTCATTGTCTCCGCAGGAGGAGAAAAATAAAATCATGGCCGCAAATAGCGGCATCAAAAGAAATCTGGATTGCTTCATTGATGCAAGTTTTAAGAATGATTAAAATAGAGTGGGGCAGGAAGGTTAATGCGCAGGGTAAAGACGATTAAATGTATATCATATAAATTGTAAAACTCAAGTTTTTCTTTTGGTCGTTATCTTTATTTTTTCTGTTTTCAAATCTTTTTCATTTGTCTGGTACACGCAGTTTTTTACTGTCATCCCCTCTTTTCCCCTTTCATCACTCGTCTTTTTGCCTGTCATCAGCTCTCTTTTTTTACTTGTCATCTCCTTTTTTTCCCCCCTGTCATCACTCTTCTTTTTACCTGTCATCTCCTTTTTTTCCCCCTTGTCATCACTCTTCTTTTTGCCTGTCATCTCCTTTTTTTCCCCCTTGTCATCACTCTTCTTTTTACCTGTCATCAACTCTCTTTTTTGCCTGTCATCAACCCTCTTTTTTTGCCTGTCATCCCGAGGTACGAGGGATCTTAGGGTCTTAAACATTCAGACTTTTAATTATTGTTGACAATTCAAGGATGCAAGTCTCTAAGATCCCTCGTACCTCGGGATGACAGGTAAGAGAGGATGACAGTCAACAAAAAGAGGGTTGATGACAGGCAAAAAGGAGAGTTGATGACAGGCAGAAAAAAGAGTTGATGACAGTCAACAAAAAGAGGATGACAGTCAACAAAAGAGAGGATGACAGGCAGAAAAAAGAGTTGATGACAGTCAACAAAAAGAGGATGACGGTCAAAAAAGAGAGTTGATGACAGTCAACAAAAAGAGGATGACAGTCAAAAAAAGAGGGTTGATGACAGGCAAAAAGGAGAGTTGATAACAGTCAACAAAAGAGGGTTGATGACAGGCAAAAAGTAGAGTTGATGACAGGCAAAAAAGAGAGTTGATGACAGTCAACAAAAAGAGGATGACGGAAAAAACAGAGGCCTTTTGATTCTTACCAATTCTACGCTAAGTAGTCTCCTGTAAAGGTTTACTTATAAAAAGCCATAATCTTCTTAATCACTGTTCATAAAATCCATTTGGATTAGTATCTTCCACGCTAATTTTATTTAAATCAATGGAGCTACAGGACAGTGTCGGGAAACAAGCCTCTATTCCGGAATTTTTATCGGGCGGTGGAGAGATGGGGCAGCGCATAAGAGAACATGATTGGTCCAAAACGCCTCTTGGTCCTGTGAGCAGCTGGCCGCATAGCTTTCGCACCTGTATACGTATCATGCTCACCTCCCGCCAGCCCATCTGGATCGGGTGGGGTAAAGAATTGATCAAGCTCTACAATGATCCCTATAAAGCAATTGTTGGTGGAAAACATCCATGGGCATTAGGCCTTCCTGCCTCTGTGGTATGGAAAGATATCTGGAAAGACATTGAACCACTGCTGCGCCAGGTAATGGAAAAAGATGAGGGCACTTATGTAGAATCTCAATTGCTCATCATGGAGCGCAATGGCTATCCTGAAGAAACTTACTATACATTTTCTTATACTCCGATACCTGGCGATGATGGGAATACCGCAGGAATGATCTGCGCCAATACCGATGATACGGACAGGATCATCAGTGAACGCCAATTGAGAACACTGACACAACTGGGTAAAGGCCTGACAGACTCCCAATCAAATGCGGAAGTGATCGGAAAAATAATCAGTACACTGGAAGACAATCCGCATGATTTTCCCTTTGCTCTTTTTTACAGCATTTCAGAAAATAAAGCACTGCTTTCACATTCAACAAACCTGGGCGATTCGGCCCACCTGGTTCCTGCGCAGATCGACTTGCATGCAGACAATGAAATCTCATTTCTGTTGAACGAGGCGGCTACAAAAAGAAAAATGCAGGTATTAGAAAATGTCGAAGAAAAAATAGGAAGGATGCCGAAGGGTGCGTGGGAAATTGCTCCGGATAAGGTTATCATTCTTCCCATTGCCCAGCCGGGTGCCGCCCAGCCATATGGATTTCTTGTGGTTGGCCTGAATCCATACCGCCTGCTGGAAGATAAATATGCGAGCTTTTTTTCTTTGATCGCCGACCAGGTGGCTACAAGCTTTTCGACTGTCCATGCACTGGAGGAAGAAAGAAAAAGAGTGGAGGCGTTGGCTGAGATCGACAGGGCAAAAACAACTTTTTTTTCGAATATCAGTCATGAGTTCAGAACACCATTAACACTGCTGCTCGGCCCCATCGAAGATACTTTACACAATCCCGAGAACATTGAGGCAACGAGAACCCGGATGGATACGGCCTATCGGAATGCATTGCGTATGCAAAGACTGGTGAATACCCTGCTCGAATTTTCGAGAATAGAAGCAGGAAGAGTGGAAGGAAAATTCAGTGCCGTCGATATCTGCATCTTCACCCGCGACCTGGCCAGCAGCTTTCGCTCGGCTATTGAAAAAGCGGGCATGCAGCTGGAATTTCATTGCGATAGCATCAATGCCGAAGTATATGTTGACGTGGATATGTGGGAGAAGATTGTACTCAATCTTGTATCGAACGCATTCAAATACACGAAACAGGGAAAGGTCGAGATCACGATTATTCAATCTGATGATCAAGTGCAACTTTCAGTTACGGATACGGGGATTGGAATTCCAGAAGACCAATTGAGTAAGATATTCGACCGTTTTCACCGGATCGATAATATCGAGGGCCGCAGCCAGGAAGGCACGGGCATCGGTTTGGCATTGGTCAGGGAACTTGTAAAGATCCATCGAGGTAAGATTGAAGTGTATAGCCGGGCTGGCATGGGTTCTACATTTACAGTTACAATCCCTGTTGGAAAAGATCATTTGCCTGCTGATAAAATTGTTGACGCACCTGCCGGCTCCATTGCTTCCGGCCACTCGGCTGCCTTTGTACACGAAGCGATGAAATGGTTGCCCGGTGAACTACGCGGTACTGAGATATTTAAGCAGAAAGAGAATGGAAATGTACCCCATCAACCCGGCTCGAATAATAAACAAAAAGTTTTAGTAGCCGATGATAATGCGGATATGCGCGAGTATATTGAAAGGTTGCTTGAGAATCAATTCCAGGTGATGGTGGCTGTAGATGGTGAAGATGCTTTCAATAAACTCCTTTCTTTCAAACCTGATCTGGTGGTATCGGACATTATGATGCCGAAGCTGGATGGATTTGGGTTGCTGAATAAACTCCATGGTCATCCGGATACGAAAAATATCCCCGTTATTTTTTTGTCGGCACGGGCCGGAGAAGAAGCAAAACTAGAGGGATTGGATGCGGGCGCCGATGATTACCTCGTAAAGCCTTTTTCAGCGAAGGAACTCATCGTAACGGTGAACGCGAATATTAAGATTGCGAAAAACCGCAAGGCGGCTGAAGACAACCTGAAGAATATTATCATGCAATCGCCCGTATCGATGACGATCCTGCGGGGAAAGGACATGGTGATGGAACTGGCCAATGAAAAATCTTTAGAGATCTGGGGTAAGACACATGAGGACGTGATCAACCGTCCGCTTCGGGACGGTTTTCCGGAATTGGTCGAACAGGGATTTACGACAATACTTAATAATGTATATACAACAGGTGAGCCTTTTGCTGCCAATGAGATGCCCGTTACGATGATTAGGTACGGCGAGAGCGAAATGATCTTTGTCAATTTTATTTTCGAGCCGCTAAGAAATAGCGAAGGCGTAATTGAGGGAGTGATCGGGGTAG
The DNA here is from genome assembly GCA_014379345.1 of Chitinophagaceae bacterium. Lineage (GTDB taxonomy): Bacteria > Bacteroidota > Bacteroidia > Chitinophagales > Chitinophagaceae > Flavitalea. Next base: position 2,221 of record JACMLY010000134.1, on the reverse strand, counting down.
GGGTAGATGTTTCTGAGCAGGTAATATCGAGAAAAAAAATCGAAGAAAGTGAAAAAGGCCTGAACGAGCTTGCTAATGCATTGCCGCAACTGGTATGGGTAGCTGCTTCCAATGGGGATGTGTTGTATTATAATGACCGGGTAGCTGAATTTTCCGGGGCCGTTAGAAACACGGATGGAAATTGGTCCTGGGGAGGACTGGTGCATGAATCCGATCTTGCAAAAACGGAACGTGCATGGAAAAAAGCAGTAGAACAGGGAACGGTTTACCAGATCGAGCACCGCATACAGGTACATGATGGAGATTACAGGTGGTTTTTAAGTCGCGCCATTCCGCAAAGAGACGAGCATGGAAATATCATTAAATGGTTTGGGACAGCAACGGATATACATGCATCCAAGGAACAGGCGACGATCCTGGAAGAGGAAGTAAAAAAACGCACCCATGAGCTCAAGGAATTGAATATCTCCCTACAGCAATCGAACAATGAACTACAGCAGTTTGCGCATGTTGCCAGCCATGATCTCAAAGAGCCTTTGCGAAAGATCAGGACATTCACCGAACGCCTGACCGTCGATCCGGGATCCTCGTTCTCGGAAAATTCAAAAATGTATATCCGGAAAGTAAATTCCGCTACGGACAGGATGCATACGATGATCGAAGGAGTGTTGAATTATTCGATGATCAGTTCTTCCGAACAGAATATTCAGCCGGTAGATCTAAATGAAGTGATACAAGATATTGAGGCCGATCTTGAATTGCTGATCAAGGAGAAATCGGCAATCATTTATTATAAAGATCTGCCAACGATTCAGGGTGCTGCCGTTTTACTCTATCAATTGTTTTATAATCTTATCAACAACTCCCTCAAATTCACATTGAATGGTCAATCACCGCGTATCAACATAAGTTCTTCAATTTTGAAAAAAGATCAGGCCGGTTTTGCAGAAATAAGAATTGAAGACAATGGCATCGGTTTCGAACATCATGAGGCAGAAAAGATCTTTAATACTTTTTCTAGGCTTAATTTAAAGGATCAGTTTGAAGGGACCGGTCTCGGGCTTTCGTTATGCAAACGGATAGTTGCCCGACATGGAGGAAACATTGAAGCCATCGGAAAAATAAATGAAGGAGCCGTGTTTGTAGTGCAACTGCCGGTTAATCAGCCAGCTAATTATATTTAAGAGATAGAAGTGGGATCGCCCGCTTCTATTAATAAACCAATATTACTTTTAAGCAAGAGTTTTAAAAGTACTACTTGTTTTCAATCCCTTGTTTTGTAAATAAGCCATTCCAGCAACCCATAATGCGATGGCTGCTATGGCTGTCGTTCCTATAACAGTAATTGTTGAATGAAGTAATACTATAGCTACGATACTGGCCAATACCCAGATAACATCTATTATTATAATGAACCTAACCGCCTTGGTGTTTGCAGCTTGCTTTTTTGAAACACTGTAGATCAATTCCATTTCATCCGTGAGTTTAAGGAATTTTCAGGTTATACACCTAAAGAATTCACCAACGTAGAAAAGATTATTGAAGAGAGTTCCTCTATACTTATTTCTGACGGGAAAACATCAGCCTTAATCAGAAGATAATGATGTTGCTGTTGCTTTCAGCCATTTATTTACAATTTCAATAAGATGTGGCTCCTTTGATTTTATGTCTTCCATGTTTGTTAAGGTCATCACCGCCCGGTCATTCTCCTTCCACAATAAAAGGCCTGAATCGTCACTGATTAATTTATTTTTCGGTTGTTGCTTCACTTTTGCACCACGATGGAAAATGAGTTGAATATTTTTGATAGGATATATCCTCATCGTTATCCGGTCATCGCCCAGAAAGCAGAAGCTCGGTGCATTCCACTTGATATGTTCAGTCAAACCTGTATTGGCATTTAAAACAATTTTACGGATTTTCTCAATTTCCTTTTTCAAAGGATGTTCTAATTAAGCAAAAAAATTGATTACTTCCTGTCTGCCAGTTAATTTTTTTTTTTCCATTTATAAAAGTGTATGTTTTGATCTGCCACCTACTTTATTTCTTTCGCAAATTTCCTTCTTTCTTTTTTAAAAAATAGATTGAAACCGGCATGCTTTCTTTTACGAGCCATTCAATTGTTGAAAAACTGTTGAATTGGCGCAAACAACCCCCGAAATGGTCGCATTCACACAGTGATGCCTTTATTTTTTGTAAGCATTTTTGCGTTGTAGAAGCA
>JACMLY010000133.1 GCA_014379345.1 Chitinophagaceae bacterium | reverse complement strand
TAACCTCCTTGGTTTTACGGCAGAGTTTACCTGTAAATAATTAATGGCAAGCTCTTCCGGTATTAAAAAAAAGAACAACGCCCCAGTTTGGCTGAAGCGTTGCATTATTTGATGAAGACAAAAATAGCTTTTTTTTTCTATTTAACGCGCATTGAATTATTAAAAAATAAATTCAGGAAATACCCAGTTTCCTTAGAACAAACTCCGACATTTTGTAAAAAGCCTCATGGCTATAACCTGCAATATGTGGAGTAATAATTACCGCGGGATGGTCCAGAAGCCTGTTAAGTTCATCTTTTTCCGCGGGAGAATAGGTTTCCAGCTTTTCATTTTCCAGCACATCGAGTCCTGCCCCGGAGATCTTATTTGACTCCAGCGCACGGATTATAGCCCCTGTATCATGCACCTTCCCACGGCAAGTGTTTAACAACACCGGGCGTTGTTGCAGGCTATTAAAAAAATCATCATTGGCGTAATGGAAGGTTTCCGTCGTGAGCGGTAGATGAAAACTAACCACATCCGCATAGCGGGCTATCTGTTCGGGATTGGCTTCCCGCACATAATCATGAGCGAATCCAAATCTGTATTTATCATGCGCCAACACGGTAACACTAAATGGAGCCAACAAACTGGCGAAAGCACTGCCGGTATGCCCGTACCCGATTATCCCGACCGTTTTACCCGAAAGCTCGGTACCGCGATTTGCCGCCCGTATCCATTTGCCCTCCCTTATCTCCTTGTTACTGCTGTTTATTTTGTTCATAATACCCAATAATAACCCAAGGGCGTGTTCACCAACGGCCAGGCAGTTGCCTTCCGGACTGCTAACACAGACAATCCCTTTTTCGGCAGCATAAACCGTATCAATAAGTTCCATACCACTGCCAAGGCGACCGATCCATTTGAGCTGCGGTGCCCTGTCGATCATATTTTTATCGATCCTCAGCCTGGTAGTCACAATCAGGCCGGTCACGTCCTCTATTTCATTTTCAAGTTCGCTGTAAGTGATCGAAGTATTTACAATAACAATAAACCCTTTTTCAATTAGCTTATTTTCGAGATTTGGGTGAGAACTGGCAGTAATAATTACTTTTTGCACCTGTTATTTCAATTTAAAAGTTAATGCCGCAAAGTCAGCTACACTAAGTTGTTCAGCCCGTTTATCAAAAATGGGATCAGACAATATTTCCGCATCAAATAATGCCTTCACAGCGTTTCGCAAAGTCTTACGCCTTTGGCTAAACGCAGTTTTAACGACCACAAAAAATGAACGTTGAGATTTCATTGCAACCGGTTCTGTAAGAGGAACAAGCCTGATCACTGCACTTTTTACTTTTGGCGGAGGAGTAAAACTGTTTTCATCTACCTCAAACAAATATTCTACAGTATAAAACCCCTGCATAAGAACACTCGTTACTCCATATACTTTTGAACCAGGTGCCGAAGCAATACGCTGCGCAACTTCTTTCTGAAACATCCCGATTACACATTCAACATCTTGCTTCCATTCGAGCACTTTAAAAAGAATTTGGGATGAGATATTGTAAGGAAAGTTCCCGATAACTGTAAAGGGTGCGTCGAAAGGCTGGTTGATATCCAGGAAGCTTTCATGAATGATCTTGCCCTTTAATACGGGGTAAGTCTTTTCAAGCCACTGCACTTTTTCATCATCTATTTCAACACATTTGAGATCAATACCGGGAACTTCGAGGAGGTATTTGGTTAATGCCGCACCGCCCGGCCCAACTTCTACCAGCCGCACAAACGGCTTTTCGAGCAGGGTCTGTACAATTTTCCGGCTGATATTTTCATCTTTCAGAAAATGCTGACCAAGTGATTTTTTTAGTGTGTACATAAATTAAGATGACAAAAATACCGATAAACATCTGCGTTTCCTCAAATGCCATCTTTACCCT
>JACMLY010000132.1 GCA_014379345.1 Chitinophagaceae bacterium | reverse complement strand
TTTCTGGATTTTTGTTTGCCTGGCAGCATATTATACAGCTTCAATGAAAGAACAAGGGCAGGATCCCGAATATTATTTCTATGCACTTGCAATTTGTGTGGGTCTTGTAATGGGTGGCATTCAATCGCTCAGCAGGTCAACTTTTGCAAAGCTGATGCCTGAGACAAGGGACACCGCATCCTTTTTTTGCTATTACGACTTCACAGAAAAGATTGCTATCGCTATCGGCATTCTCAGCTTTGGGCTGATCGAAGAACTTACGCATGCAAATGGCGGGATGAAAAATTCAATTCTTTCCCTCATCGTATTTTTTGTAATCGGGCTTATCTTTTTGTATTCGGCACTCAGGAAGCAAAATCAATTAAAGCCATTATAGGACGCCATGCAACTGTATACCATTGATACCGGGTATTTCAAACTTGATGGTGGTGCGATGTTTGGCGTGGTACCGAAATCAATATGGAACCGTTTTCATCCGGCAGATGAAAAAAATCTTTGTACCTGGGCGATGCGTTGCCTCCTGGTAGAAGATAACAACAGGCTCATCCTTATCGATACAGGTATTGGAAATAAACAGGATGAAAAGTTTTTCTCGCACTATTGTCTGCATGGCGATGCTACTATGGAAAAAAGCCTGGCCTCTCATGGATTCCACCCGGATGATATCACTGATGTTTTCCTGACTCATCTGCATTTTGACCATGTTGGTGGAAGTATTGTGAGAAACGGAGACAGACTTGTGCCCGCGTTTTCCAACGCCGTGTACTGGAGCAACCAAAAGCATTGGGATCATGCAATAAAACCAAACGCACGCGAGAAAGCGAGTTTTCTTGCTGATAACATACTACCCATCCAGGAAAGCGGCCAGCTAAAATTTGTACAATCACCCCAATTCACGAATAGTATTTCCATAAGAACAGTCTATGGCCACACAGAAAGCATGATGCTTCCTGAGATAAAATACAAAGACCGCACAATTATTTATATGGCCGATTTGTTACCAAGCCTGGGTCACCTGCCACTACCTTATGTGATGGCTTATGATATTGAACCGTTAAAAACGCTAAAAGAAAAGCAGGGGTTTTTGAATGAAGCTGCAAAAGAGGATTACATTTTATTTTTCGAGCACGATCCAGGTATTGAATGTTGCACCGTTCACGAAACGGAAAAGGGGATCAGGGAAAACGCAACTTTCAGGCTGACCGATCTCTAAGATTGACGGCAATCAAGTCTCAAATCAGCACATATAGTCCCCTACTAACGCACACTAATAAGCGAACTCAGGGGATGCCGGCGTCCATTAAATCCTATCATGTCTACCTTAACGCTACCCACTGAAATCGGGCTTTCTATTCTTACCGGAACATGGTTGGGATCATCGCTTACCCACACGGTCATTTTTTCCCCGCCTTCAAAGATAGTACCCTTAACAAGCAAAGGCTTGAACTTTATAGCGCGAAATTTTCCGTATTTAGTTTTAACAGTTTCCTTACCCACATAGCGGATATACATATTGAAGATCTCTTTATCAAGG
>JACMLY010000017.1 GCA_014379345.1 Chitinophagaceae bacterium | reverse complement strand
TGTGGAAATAATAACCAACAAATTTTTTTTAACGATGAAAATTATTCATTTTTCCTTCGAAAAATAAAATCAGAATGGCTGCCTTTTTGCGAGATCCTTCGCTATTGCTTAATGCCCGGTCGTTTTCGGTTTTTGGTTATTACGAATGCCAGGGGATGCAGAAATATTTTTATCAAAGAGAAAGAATCACATATGCAGGTTTTTTCAAAAGCTATTGGTAAAACCTTAAGCTTTTATGCCAGAGCCATTCATATCGATCAAGGCAAAACCGGAAGCCCGTTCCAAAAGAAAACAAAGGCGCATCATATCTCCAAAAAGAAATTAGCCGGCATGAGTATGGAAGAATATTTATCAACCTGCATTTATGAAACTCATCATGAAGCGGTTCAGACAGGACTTGTAAGTGTTCCGGAAGACTGGATCTATTCTTCTGCTGGCGAACCTGCGGGGTTCTGGATCGATACATTGCAATACCCTCTCCAAGTCAACTGCAACCCTTAATTTTGCGCTTCAAATTAGCACAATGCAAACAGCGCAGTTATCTGAGCAGGAAATCATTCGCAGGGAGAAACTAAAAGAATTACAGCAATTAGGGATTGATCCTTATCCGGCGCCCTTATATCCTGTCAATACTTCTTCAACTATTGTCAAAGAAAATTTTAAAGGGGAAGAAAACAAAGCTGAGTTTGCAAATATTTGTATCGCCGGCCGTATCATGAGTATCCGGGATATGGGAAAAGCGTCGTTTGCCCTGTTACAGGATTCGCATGGAAAAATCCAACTGTACATCCGCAGGGATGATATATGCCCGGGAGATGATAAAAGCCTGTACGATAAAGTTTGGAAACACCTGATAGATATCGGTGATATTATTGGTGTAAAAGGATATGTATTTATTACTAAAACAGGCGAAACCTCCATTCATGTTACTGAGCTGAGTATCCTTACAAAATCACTCAAACCTTTGCCCGTTGTAAAAGAAAAAGAAGGAGAAACGTTTGATGCGGTCACGGATCCCGAATTTAAATACCGGCAACGATATGCAGACCTGCTGATCAATCCTCAGGTAAAAGAAACTTTTGTAAAAAGAACAAAGCTTATTAACTCGATCCGTAGTTTTTTAAATGAGCAGGGCGCATTGGAAGTAGATACGCCCGTATTGCAAAGTATTCCCGGTGGGGCTGCCGCAAAACCTTTTATAACACATCACAATGCCCTGGACACTGCTTTTTATTTGCGTATTGCGAACGAACTCTATTTAAAAAGACTGATCGTGGGAGGATTTGACTGGGTATATGAATTCAGCCGGAATTTTCGCAATGAAGGGATGGACCGCACACACAATCCGGAATTTACTGTGCTCGAATTTTATACGGCTTATAAAGATTACCTATGGATGATGGAAATAACAGAGCAATTGCTTGAACGGGCGGCCATAGCCGTTAACGGAAATACAAAAGTGATTGCGGACGGAAAAGAAATTGATTTTAAAGCGCCTTACAAGCGCATCACTATGTTCGATGCAATCAAAGAATTTACTGGGGTAGATATCAGCAACATGACTGAAGTTGAAATACGGGAGCTTTGTCGCGAGCAACATATTCATGTTGACAATACGATGGGAAAGGGAAAACTTGTCGATGAACTGTTTAGTGAGAAATGTGAGGATCATTTTGTGCAACCAACTTTTATCATTGACTATCCGGTGGAAATGAGCCCCCTTACCAAAAGGCACAGAACAAAACCTGGATTGGTAGAAAGGTTTGAATTGATCGTGAATGGCAAAGAAATTGCCAACGCATATACTGAATTAAACGATCCGATCGATCAGCGCGAACGTTTCGAAGACCAAAGTAAATTGATGGAGCGTGGAGATGATGAAGCTATGTATATCGATTATGACTTTTTAAGAGCGCTTGAATATGGTATGCCTCCTACTTCCGGCATTGGATTCGGTATCGACCGTTTATGTATGCTGCTAACGAATCAACCTTCCATACAGGATGTATTGTTATTCCCGCAAATGCGTCCTGAAAAACAGATAGAGTAATTCCCCGAAGTTGTCAGCCTGCGATCGCATGAAAATCTTCTGGTGACAGCGGCCACCATAAAAAATATCAAAGTCTTTTTGCGAAAATTACTCCCCATTCGCGCAAGTAAGCCTATTCGCGAAAATTAGCGCCCCATTCCCGAAAATGAGCGTCATAAAAAGAGGTCCATCATTAATTTCTGTTCAGGATTCACCGCATACTGTGTAAAGTCGGTTACCCCATTTTCTCTTAAAACTTCTTCATCAATAAAAAAGTTTCCACTACACTCGTAAGAAGGTTTTTGCAGGATGTAGAAAGCGGCGTCAGCAACGATCTCGGGTGTACGGCTACGCTGTACAAGGAAATCTCCACCCAATAGATTTTGTACGGCAGCTGTGGCAATGGTTGTCTTTGGCCATAAGGCATTTGCGGCAATGCGATGTGTTCTCAATTCTTCCGCCAGCCCCAATACAACCATGCTCATTCCGTACTTGCTCATGGTATATGCCAAATGTTTTGCAAACCAGTTTGGATCCATGTTCAAGGGAGGCGATAAATTTAGTATATGTGGGTTATGTGCTTTTTTCAAAGCAGGGATGCATGCTTTGCTCATGAGGAAGGTTCCTCTGACATTAATGCTGTGCATCAAGTCGAACCGTTTTGGCTCTACTTGTTCAGTAGGAAATAAATTGATGGCGCTGGCATTATTGATCAGGATGTCGATCCCTCCGAAAGTTTCTATTGTGGTTTTTACAATATGATCGATGCTTTCTTCAAAACGTATATCTCCCTGTATCGGCAATACTTTTCCCGGCCCTGCTTTGGCGATTTCCTCGGCCGCAGTAAAGATTGTTCCATCGAGTTTTGGATGCGGTTGCGCAGTTTTGCCCACAATAACCGTATTCGCTCCTTCTTTAGCCAGCCGAATTCCTATTGATTTACCAATACCGCGTGTGCCGCCTGTAATGAGCACGGTCTTATTTTCATATAGCATATATCAGCAATTATGGATAACAATGGTTAATACTATAAATATAAGCGGTTTATAACATGCATAATAAGAATTTGGTGCTAATACGAAAAGAAAACAGGTATAATTACTATCCAACCCGGTAATTCATGAATACTGAAAATCCAGCGTTTCTTCTCTTGTGAAGGCAACCGGAGGATATTAGGTTTGTATTGTCAATTGATTGATTTGACGGATCACAACCAATATCTGAAAAACCAAGTCCAAAAGTCCTAAAAAACCAAAATCCAAGATCCAGAAAAACAGAGTCCAAGCATCTTTTAAAAAACCAGATCCAAAAAGTCCGAAAAACCAGTTCCAGATCCGAAATCAATGAATGAGGCAACCAATTTAAATCCAAGAGTCCAGTAATCCAGATCCTATCGAAATGTAAACCCTAAAATTTGTACCTATTGAAGGCCAAGCAAATGTTGGTAAGGTTTCGTACAAAAATTTTTAAACAGTCCTGAAGAATTTCAGGACTGTTTATTTTTTATTGACATGGGTGAAAGCATACGACCTATCCAATGCTATTATCGTGATCCCGTTTTCGCAAGTACGTTACTCATTGACAAACCTGAATTAGTTAATTCTCCAAGCAATTTTCAAATAAATTGAGCAATTTTTTTATTTTCTAAAATCTGGTTCTTCAAAACCATGAAAGTCCATGCATTAACCCTTTGCAGTAATTCTCATCGTAAAAACCCCTATGATTTACCGCTTTCGCAGAGTATTTTTGATGCCGTTGACAATACATACACAGCACTCCGGACGCATGAAAAGCCTAAATGTCCGTACCCCCGGAGATCGCCTGTAATCCTCCCAATATTCTATGCTGAATTGTAATTATTAATAATCCAAACCCTCAGGGTCGGCATTGTTTCACTTTAAAAATGAAAACAATGTTGAGTTTTAAATTTCCGGGAGCAATTTTTTTCAGCATCTTATTATTGCTTATTACTATTCCCGCGATCAGTTTCAATGCCGCCGATTATGGTGGTTTATCACAAGAACTTATTGATTCTTCTTCGGCACCCAAAACACCTTTGAACAAACAGGCTACCCAGTTTGTAAAAAAGTATGTGAAAGACAACAATGAATGCCTGGATGCCGTCAAACAAAAAAGTCTTCTCACTTTTGCCATGATGGACGAAGTGTTTACGAAGTATGGCCTACCCATCGAATTAAAATATTTGGCTGTCGTGGAATCAGAACTGAATCCCAAAGCCGTTTCGAGAGTCGGTGCAGTGGGGCCCTGGCAATTTATGCCGGCCACGGCCAAAATACTTGGATTGAAGATCACCCGTAAATACGACGAGCGCAAAAATTTCAAAAAAAGTACCAAGGCGGCAGCTATTTATCTCAGGGACCTGTATACACAATACGGGGACTGGCTACTTGTACTCGCAGCCTATAATTGCGGGCCTAAACCTGTTAACACCGCCATCCGCAGATCGGGAAGCCGGAATTTCTGGAAACTTCAGTATCATCTTCCGGCCGAAAGCAGGGCCCATGTAAAGAAATATATCGCTACCCACTATTATTTTGAAGGGAAAGGCAGTGTCACGACTTTAACCAAGACGGAGAATATAAAACATGCCCAGGCAGTATCAGCATGGACTGCCAATTTCGAAAAGACAAGTAACATAACGCCATTGGCCGTTACAGAGAATAATGCATCGGATACTACCAAGACAACGGTTGCCCTTAAATAATAGTGCTTCTGAAATAAGAAAGTATGCCATACCTATAGAGTATGGCATACTTTCTGTCAAAAACGATATCTCTTAACTATTTAAAATTGTTTGCTGTCTTACATTATCTTTGATATTCATCATTGAGCCCCAACTTGAATGCCTTTCTGCCATATCTTATTGCAGGAATCTGTGTTGTTTCCACTAACAAACCAACTTCAATACAGAATAATTTATTTCCGGTTGAACAACATTCCACCGACCTTTTTACGAATGATGAAATACTGGATATAAAACTTTCAGGATCTCTTCGCGAACTTTTCGATGACAGGGATAAAACCCCTTCCTATTACCCTGTTACGCTTTCTTATATAACAAAAGACAGCATTGAGGTGAAGATCCCGATCCGTATGCGAACAAGAGGGCATTTCAGGCGGATGAGAGGCAATTGTGATTATCCTCCCTTACTCTTGAATTTCGAGAAATCCGGCAACCACTCGACCTTGTTCGAAAACCAAAATAAAATAAAACTTGTTACGCCCTGCCAGAGCGAGAATTATATTTTCAGGGAATGGCTGGTGTATAAAATGTACAACCTGATTGAAGCAAAAAGTTTCAGGACAAGATTGGTAAGAATTTTATGTTATGATTCGAAAAAGAAAAAGGAGTTGCCATCTTTATATGGCATCCTCTTAGAGGATGACAAGGAAATGGCAGCAAGGAATAACATGGTAATGCGGGAAAAGGGTACACGAGGCGAATACACTGACAGGGACACGTATTTAAAGATGGCCATGTTTCAGTACATGATCGGAAATACGGATTGGTCTGTACCATATTTACACAATACCAAGCTCATTGCTGCAGATTCTTTTACACTACCGCATGCAGTGCCTTATGATTTTGACCATGCCGGGATTGTAGAGGCCCATTATGCTTATCCACCGCAGGAATTGGGTTTAAGTTCTACAAAAGAGCGCCGTTATCGGGGTTATTGTCTCACCAATACAAAACTCTTTCATGATGTGCTTGCTATATTCAAGCGGCATAAAATTGATTTTTACAAATTATATACCAACTGCCAATACCTTCCTGCCAGGTATATAAAATCAGCTACTAAATTTCTTGATGATTTTTATGAAACGATCAATAGTCCAAAAAAATTTGCGGTAGCCACCGGCAGGCCCTGCAACAAACAATATGTCGATGTCGTTGTCAAGGGACTTCAGTCCGATTAAACGGATGCATGCAAAACGAAAACCCGAAAAGGTTGTGTGGCTAATGATACAGGAATGATGTGATCGCTACACGCATCAATATATTATTTCATGAAGCCCTTTATCAAATCCATTAAACCTCCGCCGCCATTCTTCTGTTGCTGTGCCTGAGCTCCCTGCGCCATTTTCGAAACAATATCCATCAATCCACCACCACCGCTCTGACCACCACCACCACCAAATTGACTTATCAGATCCGGCAAGTTAAATCCTGCATTTCCAGAGGATTGCTGCTCCTGCGCAACTTCCATACTGCGCCCTCCTGTTATTGAACTCAAAAGATTTTCCAGGGAGAAGCTGCTATTGCCCGGATCGTTGGTTTTGTTAATCAGATCACCGATCACATTGGGTATGAGATTATTTGCAACATTATTTGCCTGCGCACCACCCAGGTTGTATTTACTCATCAGTTTTTCAGAAAAATGACCTATCATCATATTCACAATGGGATTATTCAATAGCCCTCTGCCCGATTGCTGACCACCACTTCCAAATAACGATAAAAGATTTTGCAGCCCGCCTCCTGCCACAATATTGCGTAATCCCGAGGCTACTGTATTGGTTGCCTCAGCTACCACTTCATTGTTGCGGTCATTGGGTACGTCCGGATTATTTATAACACTCTCCTGGGCAACACCCTTTACCAGATTGAATAATTCTTGTAACATAGCATGTAATTAATTGAATAAATGGAATATTGATACAGATATACCCGTCTCATTTCTTATTTGATGCATTTGCAATAATATTACTCAAGATCAATTCTGCATTGTTCTCTCCGGATCCCTGGCCAAGCTGCCTGGTTACCTTTAAGATAGCGGCACCGCTTAACTCGAAATTGTTTGCAATTTCTCTCAGGTCACTGCCATCGATTGACAGGTTGTTTTTAATCAAACCCCTTTGCCATAATACCAATCTTTCCGCCGGTCCGGGAATAGCAAAATGAATAACATATTTAAGCCGGCGAAGAAAAGCTTCATCAATATTGCTTTTCCTGTTTGAGGCGAAGAGAACAATTCCATTGTATTCATTTACTCTTTGCGTCAGGTAGGAAATTTCCTGGTTTGCATATTTGTCGTGTGAGTCCTTTACTGTTGTGCGTTTGCCAAATAATGCATCTGCTTCATCAAAAAGCAAAATCCAATTCTTACTCTCTGCCCGCGAAAATAGTTCACGGAGGTTTTTTTCTGTTTCACCGATATATTTTGAAACCAGTCCTGCCAGGTCGACCCTCACTACATCATTTCCCAATTCTTTGCCCAATAGAGTAGCTGCAAGGGTTTTGCCTGTGCCGGCGGGGCCGTAAAACAATGCGTTGCAAGATTGTTTTTGTTTTGCGTTGTCAAATAATTTTGCGAGTGATTGAAATGCAGATTCGTTCAGTACCAGGTCTTTCCAGGTATGCTCTGTTGTTAAATGTTGTGTTGTTGGCATATCGGTGCAAATTTACAGAACAAGGGTTTATTTGTGGAAATTTACGGGATTATCCCCGGCATTTTGATGCAGGGTTAAATTCTGTTTATGAAAAATATTTCCTTGTTATCCCGCCACGCGTCTATTATCGTGCATACAATACCGAACATAGTAAAAAAACACACAATCTTCCGGTGTGGTTTTCAAAGTAATTTAACAGGAAAGTATGTCACATTCACCGATCCATTCGGTATCATCGGAAATTGTCGGGATCAAATGATACTCCGTATTTTACCAGCCCGATTCAAGGATCAATCAACCACCAAACATTTTTTACATTTACAGCAAATCCGGTTGGGCGGCAGATTAAGCTCTTGAACAGATCAAGATTTCATTATATTATTTTGGCACTACTAATTATGAAGCTAAAAATATTATTAAAACGTCTTCTATTAGTCATTTTTATATTTCTGTTGTTTTATGGCATTTATTATTGCTGGGTTTCATTCCCGGTGGCCACTGGTTACGGTGCAAAGGTTTTGTGTTCTTCTATTTTTGTGTCTGGAAGAAATGAGGAAGATATTAAAGCGCAGGAGCTCGATTTTACTCCACTGAATATTGCAAGTTATAAAGTCAGCTACAACGATTCTTCAGTAACCTGCTCCCTTTTTGGGTTTGCGATTCGCAAAGCCATATACAGAAAAGGTCTGGGTGCTACGGTGGTAAATCAATTATCAGAAAAAGACATCCGATTGCAAAAATTTGGGGTGGCTGTTATGCCGACAATAGACACGGATACTATTCCATGGCCTTCCGGAGATAAATTGACTGATAGCTTTCCTTCGAATATCGATTCTATTGCATTGGTAAATGCGGTTGACAATCTTTTCAAAGAAATGGATACCGCCAATCCTAACCGTACAAGGGCGCTGATAATTGTTTTCAATAACCAGATCATC
>JACMLY010000131.1 GCA_014379345.1 Chitinophagaceae bacterium | reverse complement strand
TCGACTTGCATGTATTAAGCCTGCCGCTAGCGTTCATCCTGAGCCAGGATCAAACTCTCCATTGTAAATGAGTTTTGACCGTTGGCGTTAATAAATTCTCTTAAGAAAATTAACGTTGTGGATCGTGTTAATAATGTCGCTGCAAACCTTACTCCCGATTTTCATCGGGATGCTGTTGCTTCCAAACTTTCAAAGATCTTCAGGCTTTACTGCCTCCCCTTTTTTCATCGGGGCTGCGAAGGTAAGGGCCATTTTTATTTAAGCAAAATTTTTCTCGAACTTTTTGAAATCTTCTTCGAAATAACTGAGAACAATTTGAAGAACTATCTGCTTTTTTAAAAGCGGATTGCAAAGATAAGTTCGTTCATTTTCATCACCAATTTTTCAATTGATTATTTTATTCACACCGTATTCTCTTGCAATCATTTTTTTCTAAGAACTGCCGTTTTTTTAAAAGCGGGATGCAAAGATACGCCGATAATGCATGCCGGCAAACTGTTTTTTTAAAAAAATTGTGAATGAAATGAAAAACAAACCCTCACAAAAAACAATACTTCCTGAAATACCTGCTGCGACTGCATCGCAGCCGGCAGACACAGAAAAATATAATGTTCTTGCCGTATTTATCACTAAAAAAAAGTTGCTGTATTCCCATTTTGAAATTTATCATCGATCAAAATAATTTTCAGCAAATATAACTTCCTCAAGAAACAGCCCTTTTGCGGGAGCAGAAAAGTCTACAAGCGATGAGTTTTTATCTTCAATAATTTTTCTGAATTGATCCAGTTGCATTTTTCCCCTACCTATATGTAACATCGTTCCTACCAGGCCACGTACCATACCACGCAAAAAACGGTTAGCCTTCACTGTATATATCATCTCCTCCTTCTCGATCTTCCAACTGCTTTCGAAAACTGAACACTCATAGGTCTGAACCTGTGTTCTTCGTTTTGAAAATGCCGTATAATCTGTGTATCCATACAACAATTCCGCTGCAGCCTGCATTCCCTGGATATCTACTTCATATGGATAATAATACGCACGGTCGGCCAAAAAAGGATTTTTAAACCTGTATATATGATAGGCATACAACCTGGCGACCGCATCGAACCTGCAGTGACTTTCCGGTTTCACAGCTAGTAAATTGTTTACCACAATATCGTTTGGGAGAATCGCATTGATGTTATAAACAATATCGTTACTGATGAGTTCACTATAATCAAAATGAAAGTAATTCTGTAAGGCGTGAACGCCAGCATCTGTTCTTGACGAACCCGTTAAAGAAATCTTTCTTCTTAACAGGACTTCCAGGGCTTTCTCGATCTCAAACTGAATTGAAATGGCATTCTTCTGTATCTGGAACCCTGCATAGTTCGTGCCTATATAAGATGTCTCCAGGAAATAGCGATTCATAAACGACTGTAGAAAGGGATTTGTAAGACCTACATTCTTACCATGGCTTTGAAACGGTTGATATAATATTCCTCCGCTAAGAGTGCTGCCAGGTCTTTAAAATTGAAGGCGTCTGAAACATAGGGATAAGCGGCATCAAATAATTTGTATTTACCCTCGTCTGTCCTGAACAGCTCACTTAATGCACGGATCTGTTTGGTGGAAAAGCATTTGGTCTTAAAATATTTTCTTGCCTCGGTTACCTGTCCGTCAGCGTCTTTTTCGCCAATCATTCTGACTCTTAATTTATCAACATCACTATCGGTGGCAAATGTGCGGCAGTCGGAATTCGTCAGCACAGGCTTGGTTTTCTCGGCTTTGGGCACAGATACAGATTGATTGCCACTGTCAACCGTTGTCACTTTTACACTGGACAGCTTAGGGCTGGCTTCAACCTTGCGGGCCGTGTCTTTTGCAATCTGTTCCTGACTGTTTTTCTTCCCGAAGATCTTGCCTATAAATTTGCCGGCACCTGTTTTCTGGTTCTCCTCCTGTTTGCTATTGGCCTGGATGGATTCAGTTTCTTTTACACCTTCCTGCTCCTTGCTTTTTGGCTCCTTATTCTGTGTCACAGCCGGTTCTTTGGTTTTTTGGCTTTCTACCGTTGTGACCTTTACCGTTGACATCGTTTTACCCGGTCCGGCACCGGCTGTATCGCTTTTAGTTGACGCAGCATTGTTTTTCCTGCCAAATATCTTTCCGATGAATTTTTCGACGCCGTTTTTCTGACCTTCCTTTTTCTTCTCATCGTTCTTAATCGTTCCGGTTTCACGTATGCTCAGATCCTCTTTTTTTTTACCATCATTGTTGCTGGCCAAAGATGAATCGACCTTTTTTCGTTCTACCGTCGTCACTTTTATGGTTGATGTTTTTTTCGAAGGTTCAGCCTTATCATCCTCGTTGTTCCCGGCTGGCTTTGACTTATCTTTCTTGCCAAATAACTTTCCAATCAACTTTCCGGCTCCGGTTTTCTGATCTTCAGCTTTGTCCCCATTGATATTCTTCTCCCCTTCTTTTCCATTGAGTTCTTTAGGAGCTGTTTCTTCGTTTACTATCAATATTTTGATAGTATCAATTTTATCGGCCGAACTCATATCGAAAAAAACCAATTCGGTGCCTGCACTGGTTTTTGTTTCGCTAAACCATACGATCAACGGCTTTAATTCTTTAGAAGTGATCTCAGCCGGTTTCGTTTGGATAGCAGCCAAAGAATCAGGTGTTTTCTCATTTTCAATTGCCGCCTGTACTGTTGGAGCTACAACGGGCCTATTGATCGGCGTATCTTTCTTAACAACCTCCTTCGGCATGGTCACTTCCGTTTTTACCATGCCCGTATCCTTTTTCAGCGGTTCATCCTTTTTTGAGATCTCGGTTTTAATTGCAACCGTATCGTTTTTCAACACCTCTTGCTTACCGGCAATAGCCGGCTGAATAACAACCGTATCCTTTTTTAGAGTCTCTTGCTGCTTCGTAACAGCATTTATTTCAACGCTATCTTTAACGGGAACCGCTTCATCAGGTTTTACCAGTTCAGTTTTTGTAACAGGGGAATCTTTTTTTTGCAGATCTTGCCGTTTTACGACATCAGTGTTAGTGAGAGGCGTGTCGGGTAGACTTGTTTTCGAGCTTTCTTTTGGAGGTTCCGCTTTTGCGATGGAAGTATACAACACCGCAGAATCGTTTACCAATCCCGCCATAAGCGTTGAGAAATGATCCGTCTTCTTTATGTCTCCATAAGAAACCGTTTGCTTTTTGGATTCAACCGGTTGAGCTTTAATGAGCTGGAGGGTCTGCATATTGAACAAAGCCCAGCCTTCGGATCCCATATTCTTTAATTGATAACCCGCATCCCTCTTATTAATACGGACCTGAAAGACCTGTTCGGGAAACTGATTTTTTGGAAATCCGATATTTAGGTCATAAGCACTATCCCTTAAACCGGATATGATAAGATGACCAATGGCAGAGGAACTCAGGGTTTTTCCGCCGGTCTGAACGTAGTAGGGCTGGTTGTTCTCAGATTGAATGAAAAGAAAATAATCACTCTGTGCACGGAGTACCAGGGTAAAAAACAACAAATTTCCGAAAACAACAAGTTTTTTCATGGATCATCTGTAATTCAGCAAATCTACTTATTTGCTAACTCTCAGCAGCCACTTATGTATTTTTTAGTAAATATTAAGGTATCTCGAGGCTATCTTTACATGAACTAAAATTAAATAATGAAAAACGTTGCATTTGTATTGCTTGTATTGATTTCAATTCAACTTTCAGCCCAGGATGGTCCTGATGAAATACAGGACACTACATGGAAAAAACTTTACCGTGAAACCCCCCCACTTATCAATGACCTCGTTCATACCAAACTTGATGTAAAGTTTGATTATGATAAGTCCTATTTATATGGAAAAGCCTGGATAACTGTAAAGCCTCATTTCTATCCAACAGATTCGTTAGCATTGGACGCCAAAGGAATGGATATAAAAAAAGTTGCCATCGTGAAAGGAACGGCCATCAATAATCTGAAATATGAATACAATGGAATGGTGCTACATATTAAGCTCGACAAGACCTATAAAGGCGGTCAGGATTATACCATTTATATAGATTATACATCCAAACCCAACGAATATACCGGGAAGGGAAGTGCGGCCATTACCGATGCAAAAGGCTTGTATTTTATCAATCCAAAGGGCCTAGACAAAGACAAGCCTACCCAGATCTGGACGCAGGGAGAAACAGAGGCGACCTCGGTTTGGTGTCCAACCATTGACAAACCTAATCAGAAGACCACGCAGGAACTTTCCATGACGGTTCCTGATAAATATGTAACCCTTTCAAATGGCAAGCTGTCTGCGCAGAAAAAGAACGCTGATGGTACACGGACCGATACCTGGAAGATGGAACAACCGCACGCTCCTTATCTTTTTTTTATGGGAGTTGGAGAGTATGCCGTTATTAAGGATTCATACAAAGGCAAAGAGGTTAGTTATTATGTGGAAAAAGAATACGCACCGGTTGCACGCAAAATTTTCGGAAACACTCCGGAAATGATCGCATTTTTTTCAAAAGCTTTGGGCGTAGAATATCCCTGGGTGAAATATGCGCAGATAATCGGACGTGATTACGTAAGCGGAGCGATGGAAAATACCACCGCAACTCTTCACCAGGAAAGCGCGCAACAGGATGCACGCGAATTAATTGACGGAAATATATGGGAAAGCACGATCGCTCATGAATTGTTCCATCAGTGGTTCGGCGATCTGGTTACTACAGAAAGCTGGAGTAATATTACCCTGAACGAATCCTTTGCCAATTATAGTGAAACCCTGTGGGACGAATATAAATATGGAAAAGACGCCGGCGATGCACAGAATTATACCGACATGCAGGGTTATCTGCAAAGCCAGAGCGACAAAAAAGATCTCGTGCGTTACTATTATACCGACAAAGAAGCTGTATTTGATGCTGTAAGCTATAATAAAGGCGGGCGCATATTACATATGCTTCGCAATTTTGTTGGCGACAGTGCTTTTTTTAAATCGCTGAACTTGTATTTGAACACCAATAAATTTAAATCTGCTGAAGCTCACCAATTGCGCCTTGCTTTTGAAGAAGTGACCGGCAAGGACCTGAACTGGTTCTGGAACCAATGGTATTTTGGCGGAGGACACCCGAAACTTACGATTGATTATGTGTATGATGACAATGCTAAAAAAGTGCAGGTGATCATTAGACAAACCCAAAGTGGAGACAAGGTTTTCAGGATGCCCATCGCTATTGATGTATATAATGGCAATAATAAGACCCGCCACCAGGTTTGGGTGCAAAACCGAACAGATACTTTCAACTTTAATTATAGTTCCAGACCCGACCTGGTAAATGTGGATGGTGATAAGATTTTATTGGCCGAAAAAAAGGACAACAAATCCCTGGAAAATTTTATACATCAATACAAATATGCAGGCACTTATCTTGATCGCAGGGAAGCGGTTGATGCGGCTTCAAAAAAACAAGATGATCCTAAAGCGCTGGAATTAATGAAGGTTGCCATGAAAGATAAGTACAGCGGACTGAGGAATTTTACTATCGGCAAGCTTGATCTCAAAAAAGAAAATGTAAGAAAAGAGGTTGAACCGATATTGGCTGATCTTGCCCGTAATGACGACAAATCCACGGTAAGGGCTTCTGCAATTGGGCTGTTGGGAAATTATTCGAATCCTGAATACAAGGCCGTCTTTATAAAGGGGGTAGCCGATTCATCTTACACGGTGGCAGGAAACTCATTAGAAGCTTTATTGAGGGTAGACAGTGCCCAGGCCATCAAAGAAGCAAAAAAACTGGGCTCAAAAGAAGCTAAAGGCAAACTGGTTGAATCGATCACGAAGGTTATGATCAAATCGGGTGACGAAAGTGGGTTTGATGTTATTGCCGGCGCTTTTGAAAAAATGCCTTTGTCACAGGCGAAGTTTAATCTTGTTCAGCCCTTCTGCGAATTCCTGGGTACGGTAAACAATACTAAAAACTTTAAAGAAGGTATTGATATGGTGATTGATTTCCGCAGTGCCCTGGAACAATATGGAGTAGCTCCTGTAATTAATAATTTTTTAAAGGGCGTGATTACTAAAAAGGAAACAGCGAAAACGGTGGCTTCCGATAAAACAGGACTGCAGGAACAGATCGACTATGTCAAAACAAAAATCGGGGATGAGAAAAAAGGATTCTGAGTTTAAATATTTCCTTTTTTACCAGGATAGAATGACTATAAAAAAAGAGCGATTCAAATGAATCGCTCTTTTTTTATAGTCATTTCTACAGCAGAATAAGTTACCAGCTTCCGCTTGCACCGCCACCACCGCTGCTTCCGCCACCAAATCCGCCAAAACCTCCGCCTCCGCCGGACCAGCCACCACCACCGCCGCTACCACCCCAGCCACCGCCACCGCCTCCTAATAAAGACGCTAAAATGGATGGGCCAACCAACCCACGATAACCGCGGCGACTCATGAACCCACCTCCACCTCCTCCCCGGCGGTTAATATTCGACAGAATGAAAATGATAACGATGAAAGCCACGATCATTCCGCCAATACCTTTACCACTTTTGCCGGTTCGGGTCCTGTACCCTTCAGGTGCTTTGTATTCACCCGCAGCTGCTTTAATAACAGATTCGCTGGCCTTATCAAAACCCTCATAATAATTATTGCTTCGGAATCCCGGAGCGATATCGTTTCGAATGATCTGATTCGCCGTTATATCCGGTATTGCTCCTTCGAGGCCGTAACCCACTTCAATACGAACCTGCCTGTCCTCAATAACTGCAAGAATAAGAACACCATTGTTCGTGGTTTTATTTCCAATGCCCCAATCTCTGAATATTTTCAGCGCGTATTCCTCGATGGGATATCCTTCAAGTGTCTGAATGGTTAAAATAACTACCTGATTGGAAGTGCTATCGTCGTACGCAACGAGCTTCCTTTCAAGCCTTGATTCCTCATCAGGAGATAAAACATCTGCCTGGTCATTTACCAGTTTGGGGGGATTGGGCCGGGAAGGTATGTTTTGGCCAATAACCAGGAAAGGGCTACACACCAACAAAATCAAAACAATATTCCTGATAAGTTTCATGAAGGATTAGTCTTTTTTATCACTTTCCAAATACAATATCATCGGGCAGTTCGTTTTTATCTGTTTCCCGATCATAAGGGAAATTGATATACAAGGCCTCCCCCACGTCTTTAATAACTTCGATAAGTGCATCAGAATAATGATGTTCACGAAAATGAGTGGTCATGGCAATCACTTCTTTCTTCCAAAAAATTTCACCTACTTTTTCATGAATGCCCTTATCGGCATAGATAGCCACCTGGTGGTCTTTCATGGCCAGGTAGATCAGTACTGCATTGTGATCCCGTGTATGATCCATTTGCAACGACCAGAATAGTTCCGCTGCCCGGTCAAGCGGATCCACATACCGGCAACGGCTTTCTACATAAAGACGTATCTCTCCACTCGTTCTTTGCTCGGATACCCGGATAGCTTCAATCACCTGTTGCTTTTCAGCAGCAGTAAAAAAATCCCTTTTTTTGAAAAACGGAAGTAATCGCATGAATCAGGAGGGATTTAAAATTTAACCTCCGGAGCTCTTTCAGCGCCTGGATCGGCAGTGAACGGTGCACGTGGTTTGAACCCAAACATACCCGCAAAAATATTATTGGGAAATTTGCGCACGGTGTTATTATATGACTGAACAGCAGTATTGAAATCGTTCCGGGAAACCTTGATCCGGTTTTCTGTGCCCTCCAGTTGTTTCTGAAGATCCAGGAAGTTCTGGTTCGCTTTCAGTTCCGGATATTGTTCCACCGTAACAAGCAGACGGCTTAAAGCACCAGATAATTGAGCCTGCGCTTGTTGAAACTGTGCAATTTTTTCTGGCGTAAGATCCTCGGCATTTACATTAACAGATGTGGCTTTGGCTCTTGCTTCAATCACCTGCGTTAGTGTTGTCTGCTCAAAGTTAGCAGCCCCTTTTACGGTATTGACCAGGTTCGGTATCAGGTCTGCCCGACGCTGGTAATCACTTTGAACATTCGCCCATTTTGCTTTTACGTTCTCATCCTGGGTCACCATGTCATTGTACCTTCCACATCCACAACCACCAAGTAAAAGTATGGCGCCTATAATGATAATTATTGTCAGATTACGAGTTTTCATGTTTCTATATTTTTTTATTGGTGCCAAAATTAATGTTTTTGAACTTGCCCCGTGTTAAAATTTCAATATGCCTGTACTATCGGCTTGTCCAAAACGTTCGTACATGATATGATAGGTTTTGCAATTCCCTGCATTAAATCAATTGGCTTATGAATAACAAACTATTTTCTTTCCCTTTATTGGTATTGTTTTTTTTCATGGCTTGCAAAAAGAACGATAAAAATAATTCCATTCCTCCGGGTCCGGTGAACATAAGCACCACGATTCTTACAGAAAATCTTTCCTTTCCTTGGGAAATCATATGGGGACATGACGGCATGATCTGGATGACGGAACGTGGTGGAAGAATAAGCAGGGTTAATCCCGCCAATGGCGCGGTGAGTTCTTTGCTGACCATCACTGAAGTAAAATCACAGGGAGAAGGTGGATTGCTGGGCATGGCTTTGCATCCTGATTTCAGTACCAGCCCGCATGTTTTCGTGGCATACAATTACGAGAACGGTGGTGATTACCGCGAGAAGGTCGTCAGATATACTTATAATGGTACTACGCTTACAAGCCCACAAACCATTTTTGATAATATTAATGCAGCAGGCATCCACAACGGCTGCCGGCTATTGATTGTGAATCAAAAATTGTTTATCACCACAGGCGATGCTGCTGATCAATCATCGCCTCAAAATACTTCGCTTGTAAATGGAAAAATATTAAGACTCAATCTCGACGGAACCATTCCCGCAGACAACCCGATCCCGGGCAACCCTGTATGGAGTTACGGCCACCGAAATGCGCAGGGATTGGTATTTTCAAATGGAATATTATATAGCTCCGAACATGGACCCAGTAGCGATGATGAAATCAATATTATTGAAAAGGGAAAAAATTTCGGCTGGCCAGACGTGAAAGGCTTTTGCAATACCGGCAGCGAAATAAATTTTTGTACAACCAACAATGTGAAAGAGCCCATCCAGGCATGGTCGCCCACGATCGCAGTTTGCGGTTTGGATTATTATAACAACGATCTGATTCCGGGCTGGAAAAATTCTTTATTGATGTGTACACTTCGCGGTAGCCGGCTGGTTCAATTACAATTGAACGATTCGCACAATGCGATCACTACAAGCGGCGAGTATTTAAATGGTGCGTATGGAAGATTAAGGGATATCTGTATATCTCACGATGGAAAAGTTTATATCTGCACAGGGAATGGAAATAATGACAAAATTTTGGTTATCGCAAATGGGCGCTGACATTGGCGCTAATTGACGCTAATTTTTTTGAACGCGAATGGACGCTAATTGTTACTAATTAACAGTAATAAGGGTTACAAACTCGCTTAATTCAAGGTTGCGTCTCCGCGCCTTCGCGTGATTTATTGTTTAAAAGTTTCTGAGAGTGCGTCGATCGTTGCATTGCCTAGTCTTTGTTTGCCTGCAGCAATTGCAATGCGGTAACGGAATGTGACAGATTGGTTTTTTAGCAACACCAGATTAAGGCTTTCTTTACCATTGCTGAAAACTTTTTGCCCAAGCGGATTTGCTGCAAATAGTCCATATCCACGCGCATGCCAGTAGGTTGGATAGCCTGGATTCTGGGGATGGTCGATAATGGCAATGCTGATCACTGAATTATTCTTTGTTCCGTACAACACGCACCATTTGCCGCGGGTGCCCCAGGCGCTATCTCCCTGTTTTCCTTCACTGGTAATATAGTTCCCCGTGCTCCTGATATTTGCCTTGACCTTTGTAACATTATTCTGATCATCTTTAAAAGATGCTTCCTCTTTCGTAGGAATTTGAAGTTCGGGCGTCACCCGTAAACCCAATAATCCGTCTTTTACATCTGAAAACAATACGGTGTCAGTGACTGCAATCAGCGTGGTGATACGGTCAATCATTCTTTGATCTTTACTGGCAGTAAATATGAAATGTGTTGTTTCACGAAGCAATACGTTCTTCTGCTGATTGTGCCAGCTACTGCTGACTTTTAGTTCGCCTTTTGTTCCACTTTTTGTCTGGAGTATTGAGTCTACCCTTATCCATCCATATAAATGTTTCCTGTCGGCTTTAATATTATAGGAGTTGTTCCAGAAATCGAGCCCGTTCACTTTTTCATAATTGAACCATAGTCCAAGATGATGAGGGTGATCGGTTGGATCACCTGGCTGGGGATTTACGGGAAAGCCCCTGGTCAGCACCTGCCCATCCGGAGAGTAGATTGGATAAAGCGTATGCTTTTCTAAAGAATCAGGATAAATAAATTCAGTAAACGGTTTGCCGCCCACAGTGATGATGATTTTTTTTTGATTAGGCGACGGTTTAACTTCAATTGTATAAGATTGTTCTTGAGCACGAAGTAAAAATCCATTCGTTGATACGATCAGCAACATCAAAAATCCCAGGTATTTTTGCATATGACAATTTTAATTAATAAAAAGGTGAAAGGATATAATTATCTGTGCACCCTAATTTATAACTTTAAGTTTGCCTCTCTTCATTTTCGAAATTTATTTTTCAGATTGCGTTTACAACGCATTATTGTAAACAACCATTAAAAAAATTTACATGACCAACTCAAGAAGGGATTTCATTAAAAAAACTTCAATGGCCGGTGTAGCTACTTACATAGGTGCACTTGGCATGAGTGCTAAAAGCTATGGCAGAATCATCGGTGCCAACGAAAGGGTAAGTGTAGGTGTACTCGGATTCTCGGATCGCTTTAAAGATGCGTTGCTGCCTTCATTCCTTGATGGCTACAAAACAACCAATTTTGACATCATCGGCGTCTCGGATATTTGGAAAAAAAGAAGGGAGGAAGGTCAGGGAATTCTGAAGCAGAAACTTGATCATGACATCACAGCCTATAGGAATAATGACGAGTTATTAGCTAATAAAGATATTGATGCCGTATTCATTGCTACTTCTGATTTTCAACATGCAATGCATACGATAGAAGCCGTGAAAGCGGGAAGGGATAGTTATACGGAAAAGCCCCTGGCAGAAACGATGGAGGATAACCGGGCAGTGTTAAAAGCGGTAAAGGATACAGGCAAAATTGTGCAGATCGGTTCACAACGCAGAAGTGGTGTAAACTATAAAGCGGCTAATGATTTTATAAGGGGAGGTAAGTTTGGACCCATCGTAATGGTTGAACTGACCTGGAATGTAAATCAGCCCGGCCGGTGGCGAAGACCAGCATTGGTAGAACAATTGAAAGAAGAAGATACCGACTGGAAAAGATTTTTAATAAACAGGCCTTATGAACCTTTTAATGCCAGAAAACATCTTGAGTACCGTTTATTTTGGCCATACTCTTCCGGTATACCAGGCCAGTGGATGAGCCATCAGATAGACACCGTTCATTGGTTTTCCGGTCTGGCACATCCTCGCAGTGTATCTGCAAATGGTGGAATTTATGTTTGGAAAGACGGAAGACAAAATGCAGATACCCTGACCGCTGTTTTTGATTATGGGCCTGCTGACGATCTTTCAACAGGCTTCCAGGTGTTGTTTACTTCGAGACAAACAAATGCGGAAGGGGATGTTAAAGAAATTTATTACTCTAATGGAGGAACCATGAATCTGGATACCAATAAAATTTCTCCAGATGGGGGACTTAATGAAAAAATGGCAGCAGCGATGGGTATGAAAGCAAATCTCTTACCGCAAATATCATTAAATGAACTTGCTGAAAAAGTATCAACGGAAGCATCTACAGGTGGAGATACGCTTACAAAAGCTCATGTACGTAACTGGATGGATTGTGTAAGAAGCCGCAAACAACCCAACGCTCCTGTTGAAGCCGGATACAATCACTCTATCGCAGTGATCATGGCAAATGCAGCTTATCGTACGGGTCAAAAAGTAACCTTCAATGAAAAAACACAGGAGGTGATGGCTGGTGATAAGATTTTTAAATATTAACCCGCTCGCCGCTTGATAAGCCGATTAGCCGATTACTATGTCAACCAACTAATTGGCTAATTGGCTAATCGACTTATCAGATCCATTCGCTTTTTATTTTTAAAAGCCGGATGATTACTTTTTTTGCAAAGTAATCAGAACGTTCGCCGTTTCTGTTTCAGTGACCGTAGAATTTGGAATGTATTTTCTGAGGATTTTGTATACCAGGTATACTTTATCGTTTTCAAATTGAAGTTTGATTGTTACAGGTTGGGAGGTGGCGTTTGGTTTTATTTTAATGGGACCGCTGTTCATTTGAAGTGAATCCGTGCCCGTCATGGTATAATCTGACAGTAAACCAGAATGAAGAACTGTGAAGCGAAGCGGCGCTTCTTCTGTTTTAAGTAAGGAATCATTCCGATAATAATAACTCTTCTCAACTGCATTTACTTCGTAAGCTAAATTTTCGCTGGTTATTTTATCGCTATCAAAAGTGGCAGTTCCGCCGTTTTTAATTGTAACGTATTCTGTTTTTGTAACTGTTCTCCATTTTGAAAATCCCTCATTACGTTCCTCAATAAGCTCATGCTTTACATCCATTGAAATAAAATTCCAGGTTCGAAGGATAGTGTTCTGGGAATTCCCATTGTTGTTATCATCAGTTTTTTTTGAGCAGGAACTTAAAACCAAAACTGATATACATACAATCACAAAAGTGTTTACATTTTTCATACGGGTAGTTTATAGATTAAATATGGTTCATATGTAAGACTGTCCTCTTTTTTAAACCACGGGTGCTCAAAATGCTTTATTGAACCTCTGGTTGAGAATCCCTGATCCCCAAACAAATTTTAAAAAGAATAATACGGGAAAGTTCTTCAGCATAATTTGTTCTTTTCTTTTTTCATGCGGTGCTTTATCAACAACCGTGGGAAGTCATAGGAGATTGAAAAAAGGAAATATTGATATCGGCGCCGTGGAAGTCACTTGCCAATTATAATAATTAAAATATTATGCCATTAACGAGTTGATAAAATAAATTCCGTTACTAATTTATTTTTTAGGAGAACTAAAATATAAATGGGGGTTTTACGAAAAGAATAAACGCATATTTACGCGCGTATAAAATACAGAACAAAGAAAGTGGAAGAAATAGGAGAAATTAATTAGAAGATCTGCGGTTCCCCGTTATTTTATAAAATTCAACTCTTCCCGTCTGTTTGATAAATTGGTGTCATTTCAAAACATTTCGACTATGGGACACAGAAAGATTGGTTTCAATCTCCAAAAAAGAGCCGGCGGTATGAAGGTATCAGCTATTTTTTATTGCCGCGATCCCGGGCAATTCCTTCCCCTCGAAATATTCAAGCATAGCACCGCCCCCTGTAGAAACATAGCTCACCTTATCATTGTATCCAAATTGATTTACCGCCGCAACTGAATCTCCTCCACCGACCAACGAAAATGCTCCTTTTTGAGTAGCTTCTGCAATCGCTTCTGCAACGGCTTTGGTACCAGCCTGGAATTTTTCCATTTCAAATACACCCATCGGCCCATTCCATAATAAAGTTTTTGATTGCAATATCACATCAACGAATTGACTGATCGCCTCGGGACCAATATCCAAACCCATCCAACCGGGAGGAATAGATTTATTATCTGCAGTTTTGGTATTGGCGTTTGCGTCGAATTTATCCGCGATGATACTGTCTTTAGGAAGATGGATCTTAACCCCTTTGGCTTCGGCCTTAGTGATTAATTCTTTTGCTGTATCAATACGTTCTGCTTCCACCAGTGAATTTCCAATCTCTCCACCCATCGCTTTAAAAAAAGTATAAGCCATACCTCCGCCGATAATAATATGATCGGCCCTTTGTAATAGGTTTTCGATGATGAGTATTTTATCCGAAACTTTTGCTCCACCGAGAATGGCCGTGAAGGGTTTTTCGGATTTGTGCAATACTTTTTCCGCACTTTCCACTTCTCCTTCCATTAATAATCCGAACATTTTTTTATCAGCAGGAAAAAACTTCGCGATCACGGCAGTAGAAGCATGCGCCCTGTGTGCAGTTCCAAATGCATCGTTCACGTATACATCTCCCAGAATAGCCAGTTTTTTTGCGAACCCTTCATCTCCTTTTTCTTCTTCTTTATGAAAACGCAGATTTTCCAGTAACAATACGTCTCCGGCCTTCATTGAATCTGATAGTTCCTTAGCCTTATCACCAATAGAATCATCTGCAAAAAGAATGTTTTTATTAAGCAGCGATCCCAAATGTTTTACAAGATGTTTTAAGGAGTATTTTTCCGCAGGGCCGTCCTTTGGTCTCCCAAAATGGCTCATTAAAATCACCCTGCCACCATCATTGATTATTTTTTGTATGGTTGCAATGGTAGCTGTCATCCTCGTGTCATCGGTGATTTCGTATTTATCATTCAGGGGAACATTAAAATCCACACGAACCAAAACTTTCTGATCCTTAAAATTATACCCATTGAACCTTGACATAATAAATTAATTTAAATAATACCAACAACACCTGAGAGGTTAAAAACGGAGAAAGGGTTTAGCAAGGCAGAATATGACAAAGAGATTTAAGTGGTACTTATTCGGCGATTATGATCTATTGATCCGTCTTCTACCACCATTTATCTTACCAGTAACCTTTTTACTAAGAATTTCTGACTTTGATAAATCCATTAAAGGCATAGAAAACAGATCAATAAACCGGGAAAGATTTTGTCTACTTACTAATTTGTCTTGCGAAATAATCTACCGTACGCACCAGCTGGCTTACATAGCTCATTTCATTATCGTACCAGCTTACCGTTTTAACCAACTGCTGATCGCCAACCTGTAAAACTTTTGTCTGGGTTCCATCGAACAATGAACCGTACCTGATGCCGATAACGTCGCTACTTACTATTTCATCTTCGGTATATCCGAAACTTTCATTGCTGGCCGCTTTCATAGCTGCATTCACTTCATCAACAGTTACTTTTTTGCCAAGAATAGTTGTTAACTCTGTAAGTGACCCGGTAAGGGTTGGAACGCGTTGAGCAGTTCCATCCAGTTTCCCTTTCAGATTTGGCAAAACAACGCCAATTGCTTTTGCAGCACCAGTACTGTTTGGCACAATATTCTGCGCTGCGGCTCTTGCCCTGCGTAAATCCCCTTTAGGATGCGGGGCATCCTGTGTATTCTGATCATTTGTATAAGCATGAACAGTAAGCATTAAGCCGGCAAGAATACCATACTTATCATCAAGTACTTTCGCCATCGGTGCAAGACAATTTGTTGTACAGGAAGCACAACTGATAATGGTTTCACTGCCATCAAGAATTTCATGGTTTACATTAAAAACGATTGTCTTAAGGTCACCGGTTGCGGGAGCAGAAATAACAACTCTCTTAGCACCTGCGGTAAGATGAGCAGCAGCCTTCTCTTTATCGGTAAAAAACCCTGTGCACTCGAGCACTACATCAACATCATGTGATTTCCAGGCTATTTCGGCAGGATTTTTCTGGGCATATATCTTTACTTCATCACCGTTTACTTTAATTGAATTTTCTGTTGATGTTACTTCTGCATCAAAACGTCCCTGTGCACTGTCATATTTTAGCAGATGTGCCAGTACCTTGGGACTTGTAAGATCATTAATAGCCACTACGTCAATTCCATCCATTTTGTAGATCTGCCGGTATACAAGCCGGCCAATACGTCCGAAACCGTTGATCGCAACTTTAACTGTGCTCATAATTTGTTTGATGTTTAAGATTTAATTGAGGTGCGAAGGTACAATATTGAGATAAAAAAAATCGGCAATAAATCCGGGGTCATTTGACGTCCAACAACCGTTTTTAAAGGGCGGGTGATGTTGCCTACCTGCCCGGATCGTACCTGGTTAACTCCTATCATTACTTGTTTTAATGACCGCTGCCAAATCGGGCTTCATCCATTTCAAATAAACGATTTTGGAAATATATGTCAATCCTGGAATGAGGTACAAACGAAAAGCCCCGGATATCGGGGCTGAAGTTAAGGGATTGAAATACCTTTTGCTATTATAAGCGGTTGATTTTGTATTGGTTGGTTTTCTCAAATCAAAGATGCAGGTTTTCGAAAACAGTTTCCAAGTAAATTGTTCATTCATACTTGAATATATGATGTAGTCTGTAGCGTATCCAGGGGTTTCCCCTTACCCCGCCTGACAGGCCTGGGTTAATTACAATTTATGAATGCCACACGGTCTCTACCCGTTACTCAACAATAACAGGCTTAATATGTAATCAGCTCCCAGAATAGTGATACAGCTGATCACCACCGCTCTTGTACTGGACTGCCCGATCTCGAGCGAGCCGCCCTCCACATAAAAGCCAAAAAAAGCGGATATGCTGGTTATTATAAAGCAAAACACATAAGATTTGATCAACATAAAATATACGCTGAAAGAATTAAAATTTACCCGAAGACCCATGTCATAAACGGATGGAGGTATTATTCCGGTGAGTGAACCTGCAACTCTGCCACCCCATATTCCCAGGGCCGCGGAAAGCACTATCAATCCGGGGATCATGAGTAATGCGGCTGCTATCTTAGGTAGAACCAGGTAAGTTTTGGTATTAATGCCCATGATCTCAAGCGCATCTATTTGCTCACTGACCCGCATATTGCCAAGCTCACTGGCTATTTTACTGCCAACCACTCCTGCAAGCACAATGCAAACCAAAGTGGGTGCAAATTCAAGAATTACCGTTTCGCGAACAATCTGAGCTATCGCATATTGAGGAATGAGGGGACTTACTAACTGGTAAGCAGTCTGAACAGTTGAAACAGCGCCGATAAAGAATGAAATGATCACCACGATCCCCAGCGAACCCACACCGATCTCAACGCACTGGTGCATGAATTCTTTCCAGTACATCGACGGATTCTCTGGTTTTGAGATCATTTCTTTCAACATGAGAACATATCGGCCAAACGCTGTAATAAAGGACATCTGAGGTTATTGGATTCAATTCAGGGGTAAAGGTATCTGGCAATACCGAACAAAGGGAGATTGATACATTAAGTTTATATAAAAGATAAATCCTTTGCCTGGAAAGGACAAGGGATGGACTAGGGATGACATCCTTTGAAATGAAGGACAGTTTTACCGTCATTAATAAGGATGTCATCCCATTTCCGCTAGTGGATTGTCTCCGGTTTTCGCAATTGTTGAATGCAATTGGCAAGTGCCCGGTACTGGTGATAGGTCGCTTTCCAGATATGACCTTTTAATGCTTTCTTTTTTTCTGGTTGCTTGTCAAGCCCGCCTTCATACCAATCGCCGTATTCATGATCGATCAGGTACGTTTGTGCATATTGCCATAGCAGTTTGAACTTTTGAAAGTATTGCATTCTGTCTTTGGGAAAAAGATCGGCCATGAGCAAGAGAGTATTTAATCCTTCTGCCTGCGCCCACCAGTTCTTGGTTTCTTTGATGATGCTGATGCCGGTTTTGTTTTTGAAATAATAACCTTCATCATAAAAGCCGCCGGTTTTATGATCCCAGCCGTTCTGCAATGCATGATCTACCATGCGTTTTGCAATGGTCAATGTTTTGGTATCGTTTTGAATACCCAAGGCATGAGACGCTTCCAGCATTAGGAAAGCAGTTTCAACATCATGCCCAAACGATACATGATCAAGATTGCGATGTTGCAAAATGGTGGTTTCGGAAGAATCGATGAAAGAAACAGGCTTCCAATCGGGTTCAAAAAACAAAACAAGATATCCTTTCTGTGAAGTAATTGTATCACGGATGAGTTCAAGCATTTCTTGCAGGCGTGTTCGTACTAAAGGGTCGGGCCAGACTGAATACAATTCGGTAAATGCTTCCAGCAAATGAATGGAACTGTTCTGGTCTTTATAGCCCAAATCAGATGTGGAAGAAACGGAGTTTTGTCTTTTTACCGGCAAGCCTGCCCTGTTTAAATGCTGGTAATAACCTCTGCGCTGCGAATCATGGCTTCCTTTTTCCAACCACTGAAATGATTCCTTTGCCAGGTTCAATGCTGATGTATCACCCGATGCGCTATAATAAGCCGACAATGCATAAATACCGAATGCATTTCCGTAAGCCGTTTTTATTGAATCATTCATTATCACGGTTCCCTGACGGTTTACGAGGGTGTAAAAGCCGCCATGATCTTTATCCCACATGAAATCTTTTAAGAACCGGAAGCCATGTTGTGCTGCTGTTTTATAATAGCGAACTGTTGGATACAGTTTTGAAGCCTTGGCGTTAGTCCAGGTGTGGCGAGCCTGTGATACGATCATTTTATCCTGCGGACCTGTTGATGTAAAGTCATGCGCGAACGTTGTAATGAAACCTCCATATAGGGTGTCCATTGATTGAGGATACCATTTGTCTAATAATTCACGCTGAAGAGAATTTTCCATTTCTGCGGCTATTCTTATTCTCTCATCGTTATTTGGTATCCATGATAAAATAAGAAATAATATAAAAGTCGTATGTAGTCCGGAACGAAAATGATTCCATTTTTTGAGCAGCATATAAAAAAGCGTTACAACTAAGTTAATGTAAGTATTTCAGGAGAAGCTGCAGTAATAAAAAAAGGACCGTTCATCAGGAACAGTCCTTTTTAAAGTAGTACCGCGTAGGGGAATCGAACCCCTCATTCATCCGTGAAAGGGATGCGTCTTAACCGATTGACCAACGCGGCATCCTTTTTCATTTTGGGACGGCAAAGATAGTTGCTGACGGTAATCCTTCCAAAAAGTTTTTGAATTCTTCAAAACCGGTTTAATTGATAAGCGCCAGTTTTCTTCGCTGAGATTTTATTCACATAAATTGGCACGATTCTTCCCATATGCAGGTTACACTATTATTAAAATTCCTACCATGACAATCCAACAATTTAACAGGCTCAACGAAACTGAGAAGATTGTTGCTATTATGGAATGCGGAAGGCTTTTTGCCCAAAGCCTGGAAGAGAAATGCAGGGTATTTCTATACCGGATCGGTTCTTTCTACGTAACAGCTTCTTATCGTACAGAAAATGATGATCTGCAGGAAATCAATAGTTTCATGCGTGTTGATGAATCTGCCAGTTGCCGGAGAATTATCGTAACCATTCATCCCGCAGGAAGGGCTGAAAAATATTAGTTCAGAATTCATTGTCCTCTGCATCTTTAATATGAGTGTGAAAAAACCATTCATCCATTTGTTTGAGAATGGATTCGATCTCTTCATTTTTCTGCCCGTCGTATTCAATGGTAAATTCTTTTCCATATCCCGAGCGGGTTACTTTTGCTGCTAGTTTTACAGGGCCTTCGCAATAGATAAGCCCACTATCTGTATGAGGGATTGGCTCGTAAGTGAACCATATATTATTGCCGATATTCATTCTGCAGGTTGAAATAAAATAAAAATATCCATTCCTGTTAACCGAAGATCAAAACAGCCTTTTTATTTTTCCAACATAATTGATTGCTATGCTCTTTTCATAGAAGATACCAAGAAGCTTATTTTGCCATGCAAATCTTCAGGCCTAAAGGGTTTATGGATAAAATCCGTAAATCCTTTTTGTAAAAGGTCGGCTTGCATGTTATCATATACTGCAGCCGTAAATGCAACGGCAGGAACAACTGTATTCAGTTTCCTTATTTCTTTTAGGGCCGTTACACCGTCCATTTCAGGCATTTCAAGATCGATCAGCAAAACATCGTATTCATCTGTTTTGAATTTGTTTAACGCCTCTCTTCCATTGGTAGCTTCATGCACCTCTATACCCCATTTTAACATGAATCTTTTTGCTACAGATAAATTAACCGGATTGTCTTCAGCGATCAACACTTTTACACCTGTCAACATTTGGAGCGACCTGGTCTTGTCCTCATTAATAAATAATTTCCGGTCTTCATTGATCTTTAATTCGAGTGTGAAATAAAACATGCTTCCTTTTCCTTCTTCACTTTCCAATATCAATTCACTATTGAACATAGAGATCAGTTTTTTAATAATTGCAAGTCCCAACCCGGTGCCGCCATATTTACGTGTTGTATTGACATCCGCTTGCGTAAAGCTGTCGAATATCTCCTTATGCTTATCTTTTGGAATGCCGATCCCTGTATCCTTCACAATGAACTGGATGGTTGCCTTGGTACTGGAAGAAAACAACTTTTTGACTTCCAGGCTGATGCTTCCCTGGTTGGTGAATTTTATAGCGTTTGAGAGCAGGTTGCTTAGTATCTGATACAACCTGGTTTCATCAGTGAACAATTCCAGATCGAGCCGGTCATCAATTTCTTTTTTAAATTGTAATCCTTTTCCATTTACCTGGTTTTCGAACTGCGAAATAACTTTTCGTACAAATTCCTTTATGTTGACCGGAACTTCCGAAAGTTCTAATTTACCTGCTTCTATTTTATTGAAATCAAGTATATCACTGATCAAAAGCATCATGTGTTCTGAAGAGAATTTCAAGATCTCGAGATGAGGCTTTTGTGTTCCCAGATAATCTTCCTGCAATAACAGATTAGATGCACCGATGATGCCGTTCAGCGGTGTACGCAATTCATGGCTCATATTTGACAAAAATCTCGATTTTACCTTTGAAGCCGTTTCGGCCTTTTCTTTTGCCTTCATCAATTCGAATTCGGCCATTTTTACGTTGGATATATCAAGGATACTCACCTTCGTATAGCGTATATCTCTATAAGAAAAAGGCACAACACTCACGTAACCGAAAAAGATATGACCGTCTTTTGTATTGAAGGCAAGTTCGCCCTGCCAGTTCCTTGATTCATGCGATATTGCCTGTTCAATTGAATTGAACTTTTTTATGTGATCTTCATCAAACCATTTCTCAATTTGCGTTCCTTCGATTTCTCTTTTATCCTTTACACCAAACAGTTCCAGGGCCCTGTTGTTACAAGTGGCAACGATATTGGATAGACTAAAAATGATAAACACACCATCAAGTGATGTATTATAAATGGTATCACCGAATTTTTTTTCTTCCAGGATGGCAACCTCATTGTCTTTATTAACCCTGAGAATCGCGTAAGAAAAGATGATGGTCAGGATAAAGGAAATTGCCAGGATGGTGGTGGAGAGTTTGGTGTATAAGACATCCGTCATGATCTGGATGTCGTTCGTCATGGGACTGATCTTAAAGCATAATAACAATGAGGCTACCGTCAAAGCATATACAAGCACCAGTTCTTTGTAATTCCTTCGTATGCTGACCACAAAGGTCAGTACAAGAAAATAGGGGAAAAACAATAGATACTCCGAGGCCCGCAGGCCCTCGACATAACTGATAACAATAAGGTAGATATTTACGTTGATCACGGATACAATACGCCCGATTTCCAACCTTCGCTTTGAATTTAAATAGTAGGCAACCAAAAAGAAGTAGGCCGAAGTGATGTTGATAAGAGCGCTGATGTACAATTTGTGATAGAAGTAAGTAATAACACAAAAGAGATTGATCAACAGGGCCAGGAATACGAACTGATTAAAGCGGACGATCTTCTTTCGTTGATCGCGGGAAATGTGTTCATCAAGACCTGAATACACGATATCCCTATAAATTGCCCAGGCCAGATATAATATTTTCGCCTTCATAGAGTTATTGGATTAGGATTATAACGCCGATTACCCGATTCTATTTTTTATGAAGGACCCTTTTTTGCACAAAAAGTTCATTTTCAATGATAATATCAATAGTGATTTCCTGTTTAGCTTGTACGAAGACGATTTTTTGTACATCGAAGAGATCTTTAAGACAACCCTTGATCAATTAGGGAGCGTGGTTGCTGAAGTTCCGGTAGTTTTTGAAAACAAGAATTTCGGTGAGTTGAGATCAATTATTCATAAAATAAAACCTGCGTTTGGTTTTACAGGTTTGTTGAAAACAGAAGAGGCGTGTAAACAATTTGAAAATGCCTGTATGCGAACATCGAATGCGGAAGAGTTGGCAACTTTGTACCGCCCTTTGTGGGCCTTGGTGGTAGAATCAATGGATATTATGCAAAGACAATATGACCAGTTAAAAGAATTCAATAAGCCATGATACTAAGTTCTGTAATAGTTGAAGATCTGCAGGTTGCTGCTGATTACCTGGCACGCTGCTGCGAAAAAAGCGGGTTGCTGGAAATGAAAGGTCATTTTCCGAATGTTGAAGAAGCCTTATTGTTCCTGAACCAGCAATCAGTCGATCTGTTATTTCTCGATGTTGAAATGCCGGGGGCAACTGGTTTCGAGCTATTGGACCGGCTGGCCTATTCGCCCAAAGTTATTCTGACTACCTCGAAGACAGAATATGCCTACAATGCATTTGAATATAATGTTAGCGACTTTCTCAAAAAGCCCTTTACATACCAGCGTTTCCTCGAAGCCGTACAAAAAGTAACATCCCCTTCCCAGGAAAGCAATGTTAACAGCACTGCTACGGATCATATTTTCATCAAGACAGACGGTAAACTCATCCGCCTAAACAACAGCGATATCCTTTTCATCGAAAGCATGGGTGATTATGTAAAATTTGTGAGTACCGACAAAAAGTACATCACGCACAATACCATCAAAAACCTTGAAGAAAAAGTAAACAAGCAATGTTTTCTGAAAACGCATCGTTCATATATCATTAATGTCGATAAGATCGATGATATCCGAGAAAATCTTCTCTTTATTAAAGGAAATGAAATACCCATCAGCAAAGCCCACCGTTCTGTGGTCTTAAAAAGACTTAACATTATTTAAGCTTATCGAGGCTTTCGGCTCATTCATCGGCATATCCCTCCCAGCAGGCTAAAAAACTTGTGTTGCCCTGCAATCCGTTGCACCTTTACAGTAGCAAAATCGCAATATTCAGATAAAGATATTTTTGAG
Organism: Chitinophagaceae bacterium; assembly: GCA_014379345.1. Lineage (GTDB taxonomy): Bacteria > Bacteroidota > Bacteroidia > Chitinophagales > Chitinophagaceae > Flavitalea. The sequence goes on along the minus strand of JACMLY010000131.1, from coordinate 47,477 downwards.
ACGGTTATCGGACCCCCTTCTGGAAAATTGAAATTCTGCCTATGAAAACCTGAGTAGATCTATTCACAACTCGTTTGATTAAGGAATTTCAAAATAAGCCGGGCCTTACAAGGGCCCGGTTTTTATTTTTGGTCAATGGTGAGTGGTTAGTGATGCGTGGTAGAAGAAGATATTTAGCAGACAATCTTAGTATATGAAAATCCAGAACTGATCTGGCCCCGACTCACCATTCAGCACTCACCACTCACCAAATGCCTTATCGGACAAAAATGGCCTAAAATCGACTGTTTTAGTCCAGTAAGCGAAAAGGTTATGCAAAAGGGAAAAGAAGGTTAATCTTTGTATTGTTGATCTGATTATCCATTGAAAGCCAATTGTTACCGTTGTTCCGAATCCTTTGAAAAAACAAACCAATAAACCGGAGAAACCCTAAATCCAAACCTGAATCGAAAATCCAGCAAACCAGTCTACCAATTTCCTGAGTCAATGAAAAACCACAAAATCCTTTAAAAACCAGGTTAAAATCCAAACCATTCCTGAAGATCATCCATTCTGAAAATCTGTGCCTATTGATGAATTGATCACGTTTGACGTCCTAAAAGATTTTACTTAAAAGCTGTTCGTACCGAACGGCTTTTTTGATTTTAATGTTGAGTGGGGGATAGAAGATATTTAGCAAGACAACCTTCAGAATATAAAAATCCAAAACTGATCTAAGCCGCCCCTCACCACTCACCGCTCCCCACTCACTAAATGCCTTTATCTGACAAAATCGACCGAAAATCGACAGTTTATGGCCAGTAATCGAAAAGGTTATGCAAAAAAGCAAAGAAGGTTAATCTTTGTATTGTTGAATCTGACTATCCATTGAAAGCCGCATGTTGATCCGTTGTTCCGAATCCTTTGAAAAAGCAAAACCAATAAACCGAAGAACCCCTAAATCCAAACCTAAACCGAAAATCCGGCAAACCAGTCCCCCAATTTCCTGAGTCAATGAAAAACCAATCAATCCTTGAAAAAACCAGGTTACAATCCAAACCATCCATGAAGATCATTCATTCAAAAATCTGTGCCTATTGATGAGAATTACACCTGACGACCCAAAGACATTATTTAACAAAAGCTGTTCCTCCGAACAGCTTTTTGATTTAAGGGACCTCTGGGGAATGGCCAATGGAGACTAAAGAAATAATGTTCACTTCCCAATTTTTAATACTCACCTAAACAAATGTTGCTGTTCGCCAAATGCTTTATCTGACAAAATCGGCCGAAAATCGACAGTTTATGGCCAGTAATCGAAAAGACTATATAAAAGAGAAAAGAAGGTTAATCTTTGTGTCGTTGAATCTGATTATCCAATGAAAGCCGAATGTTGATCACCGATCCGAATCCTTTGAAAAACGAACCAATAAACCGAAGAACCCCTAAATCCAAACCTAAACCGAAAATCCAGCAAACCAGTCCACCAATTTCCTGAGTCAATGAAAACCCGAAAGTATCCTTTAAAAAAACCAAGTAAGATCCGACCATCCATGAAGACCATCAACTAAAAATCTCAGCCTATTGATGATTAATTTACGTTTGACGACCCAAAGATTTTTTTAAAAAGCTGTTCCTAACCGAACGGCTTTTTAATTTTTTCTGGAGTGAGTGGTGAGTGGTCAAAGGTGAATATTTGATATTAAATATTTTTTACGCTATACATTCACCTCGTTCACCATCCCAATCCGATCTCATAATGTCTTTCAGGAATTTCAATATCCATGAAGCCCTTTTTTAATAGCCGCTCCCTGAATTGAACCTGCACTTCATATTCACCGTGTACCAGGAAAAGTTTTTTTACCTGTTTCGGATCCTGGCAGGCCAGGAACTGGCTAAGGTCTTCATAATCGCCATGAGCGCTCATGCTTCTTATGGCACCGATTTCGGCATGCACTTCGTGAGGGATACCGAATATGCCAACCTCCCGGGCGCCTGACATCAGTCGTCCGCCCAATGAACGCGGTTCGCAATACCCTGTAAATAAAATGGTGTTCCTGCTGTTTTCAATATTATTGCTGATATGGTGCTTTACCCTCCCGGCATCTGCCATTCCGCTGGCCGATATAATGACACAGGGTTGATTTCTATAGTTGAGTGATTTCGATTCCGCTACCGTTTTTATATATTTTAAACCTTTGAATGAAAAAGGATCATTGTCCGATTGAATGATCTTTTGAATATTTCGGTTAAAGTGCTGCGGGTACTGTTTAACCACTTCCGTGGCCTCAATGCTCAAGGGACTATCAACGTAATAATCAATCGGAGGCAACCTATTCTCAACTTCAAGCTGATTCAATGTAAATAAGATCTCTTGGGTGCGTCCCACACTAAATGCAGGCATGATCAGCTTTCCTTTTTTTTGGACACAGGCTTTTTCGATCCATTGAAATAATGAATCGGGCGTAGTTGCATATACATCGTGCAAGCTATTTCCATAGGTCGATTCCAGCAGAATATAATCAGCCTGAGGGAATACGGCCGGGGATTTTAGTATTATATCACGGTATCTACCTACATCGCCACTGAATGTGAGACGACTTTCCCTGCCGTTCTCCCTGATCTTACAATGAACGGCTGCACTGCCTATTATATGACCTGCATCGGTATACATAATTTGTACATCCTCGTCGACGGCATGCCATTGTTCATATTCAACCGACACGAAATAATCAAATGCCGTCTTTGCATCTTCTATTGTGTACAAAGCATGCAGGTAAGGCTGGCCTTCTGCGGCACGGCGTTTATTTGAATATTTTGCATCATCTTCCTGGATCTCCGCCGAATCCTCCAATAAAATCCTTGTAAGATGTTGCGTAGCCGGAGTGCAGAAAATTTTTCCCCTGAACCCGTCCTTCACAAGTTTTGGTATTAACCCGCAATGATCAATATGCGCGTGAGATAAAATAATTGCTTTTATTTCAGAAGGAACAAACCCCCAGTAACGGTTCATACTATCGGTATCCTTACCCATACCCTGAAACAAGCCACAATCGAGCAAATATTTATTACCGTTTTTTAATGTGAGCAGATGTTTCGATCCTGTTACTGTCCGGGCTGCACCGTGGAAGGCGATCTTCATGTTGTGTTTTTTCTTTAAAGTTTAAAGTTTAAGGTATTTGCCGAACTCTTATAAATTATATGTTCGAGTTTTCTGGTTTTAATTTTAAAATTCAAATACTTTAATAATTAGTTGTTCTATTAAACTTCGACTAGCGAACTTATAAACTGATGATAAACCTTAAACCTTAAACTTTAAACCGTAAACTTTTTAGCCTTAAACGACCAGGTTATCCAAAACTCAGACACTGTTTCCCCCTGGTTGTTTCTACCGGTCGAGAGCACCCTGATACTTGTGCCGACACCGGTTTCAATCGCTTCTTCTACCGCCTGCCTGATCTCATTGCCCGAGTTACAAGTGAATATTGTTATTCCCGTTGCTTTCTTATGATATTCAGATTCTACTTTTACCACCAGCATCGATACAGCGGGCTGCCGCTTATAGACATGCGCCATTGCTAAAACACCCGTACTCATTTCTGCTGCCATTGACAGGCAGGCAAAATAGGTTGAGCGGAAGGGATTTTGTGAGAACCATTTGTAAGGAATTTTTACGAGGCATTTTGTTTGATCGATCTCTTTTACACGCACGCCTGCAAAAAAAGCACTGGGTAATTTCATAAAAAGAAATACCCTGAATTTCACAGGATGTCTTATCAGGCGGATAAAATCTTCAGAACGCTCATTCATAATAAAATTCTTGTATTGGCTCCTCACAAAAAAATTCCCGGTATTCAATCCTCTGCATAAATATCAGGCATCTGTTGTAATAATTAAAACCTAAATTTCTTAATTGGCTTTTATCCGTGCAGCATTCGGTTAAAAAGAATACTCTACACAAAAAACGACCATATGAGGCCTGCTTCCATTATTGCTGTATGTTTGACCCTTACAGGCAGTGCATTGGTTTTGCAGTCGTGTTGTAAGTCACTGTGTATAGATGATAATATTTTCGCTGTTGATTTCCAGGGCTTCACTGCCATGGAAATGGAGAAAATAAAGGTGTTACGGTATAACCAGAGCAGCTTTGCCAAAGCAATTGACAGTTACTATGTAAGCACCAATATTATCCTTACCAACAACCCAACAAGGGTTTATCTTGATAACCCTATCGTGAGTGATTTCGATTTCAGGATAGTGGTTGAAAATGCAGGTCTGAGCTATAACATATCAGATTTTCTGATAGAAAAAGGCGACTGCGCCTGCAGCCAGGGCACTTACAAAAGAATTGCAGGTTACAACCTGAATGGAGTGCAGTTTACCACCGCCAGGCAATATGCTATTGAAATCAAAAAATAAAATGCCCGCTAAAAACCTGTAATAGTTTAGTGACCTAACAGATGCTTCAGAGAATTACAGGACCTCAACCTGGTTCTTCAATAGATCTTCTAATACATCTCTTTTCCTGATAAGATGGGCCTTATCGTTTTTTACCAGCACTTCAGCGGGCTTATATCTTGAATTATAATTGGAAGCCATCTCAAAACAGTATGCCCCTGCATTTAGAAAAAGCAGGTAATCATTTTCACGTATTTCATTTAATTCCCTGTCTGTGGCGAAAGTATCAGTTTCGCAAATGTTTCCCACAACCGTATACTTTTTTGCAGGTGCCACCGGGTTGGAAATATTTTCAATAGTGTGATAAGACCCGTAAAACATAGGCCTGATAAGATGATTGAGGCCCGTATTCACTCCTGCAAAGACTATTGCAGGTGTTTCTTTGATAACGTTTACCTGTGTGATGAAATAGCCGGCTTCACTTACCAGAAATTTTCCCGGTTCAAACCACAATTTCCATTTGCGTTTTGTTTGCTTTTCAAAAGAAGCAACGGCTTCGGTAACCTTCTTTCCCAATAATTCAATATCTGTTTCCTCATCACCCGGCTTGTATGCCACCTTAAATCCTCCGCCAAGATCTAAAAATTCAAGCTGGGAAAAATGAGCAGAGATGTCAAACAAAACTTGTACTCCTTTCAAAAACACGTCTACGTCTTTAATATCGCTGCCACTGTGAATATGCAAACCACGTATCCATACACCGGTTTCCCGAACAATGGCGGTTATTTCTTCAATTTGCTCCAGCGGAATACCAAACTTACTGTTTTTGTGTCCTGTTGAAATTTTCAAATTTCCACCAGCCATAATATTCGGACGCAGCCGCACACTTACAGGATAAGTTGAGCCGAATTTTTTACCGAATTTGCGCAGATTGGAAAGGCTGTCGATATTAATATTCACTCGCAGTTCCGCTGCGGTTTCAATTTCTTCAAATGCTATGTTGCTGGAGGTATACAGAATATTTTCGGAAACAAATCCGGCTTTCAACGCCAAAAGCACTTCATTGATGGAACTGCAATCAACATCACAGCCTATGTTTTTTATATAGCGGAGTATATTGATATTGGTAAGTGCCTTACAGGCATAAAAGAAACGAGCGTCGCATTCATGAAAGGCTTTTTGAAGCCTTTCATATTGTCCTTTGATCCTTTCGGCGTGGTATACATACAACGGCGTTCCAAACTCATGCGCGCATTGTATTAAAAAATCATTTGAAAGCTTTTGTTGCATGAATGCGAATATACAAAGCAAGAAAGAAAAGAAGTTCACAAACACCCTCAGGAAAGCTAATCATTTTGATCTGTAGAAGGACCTGGCTTTCCGGCATCGGGATCACCGGGATTGTTAGATGCATCGGAATCATCCTCTGTATGATCTTCTACCAATTGTCCATTTTCGCTTACTACCAAAACAGAGGTTCCGGATATTTCTATTTCACCAGTCACATTTTGCTCATCATCATCGGTTCCTTTTTCGGAATTATTCTCGTCATGCATTGTCGTAGGCTGGATCATCGCTTCATCATAAATTTCCTTTAATTTAGGAAGATCCTGTGGCGAATTGATGCCAAAATAATCCATGAACGTTTTTGAAGTTGCGTACACCAAAGGCTTTCCCGGCATTTCTTCATTTCTCCCGGTAATGACAACCAATTCTTTTTCCAGCAATTTCTGAATTGAATAATCGGAATTCACCCCGCGTATAGATTCGATATCGGCCTTGGTGATGGGTTGTTTGTATGCAATAATTGCCAACGTTTCCAATGCCGCCGTTGAAAGTCGTTTTAAAAATTTTTCCCCGTTCAGTTGGGCAACTGTTTTATGAAAATCTTTTTTTGTGAGGAATTGCCATCCTCCCCCGCTCTCTTTCATTTCAAAAGGATAAAATTGAGACTGGTACTTTTCAACAATACCATCTATTCCGGTTTGTACCTGGTCCATGGTGACCTTATCTTCCATGAAACCAAAAGCATTGTTGATCAATTCTGTAAGATCCATCGCCGTCAATGGCCTGTCGCTCGCAAAAATCAGTGCTTCTATATGAGGTATTAAGTTGGAGATTTCCATGTTTCAATTTGATCCCGCAGTGGCGGAAGAAAATTTAAAAATGATTTGACAACAAATGAATTCCGTTTTCAAATCTTCTCCCGCCACTGCGGGATCAAATCTTTAAATGAATTACCCTTGTAAAGCCGCCGCACCACTAACGATCTCTGTCAGTTCAGTTGTGATGGCGGCCTGGCGGGCACGGTTATAGGAAATTTTGAGATTGCGTAATAATTCGTTGGCATTTTCTGTTGCCTTATCCATGGCAGTCATTCTTGCTCCGTGTTCGGAAGCATTGGCATCCAGTACGGCTTTAAATAATTGCGTGTTTAGAATCTTCGGCATCAGCTCGGCGATCAGTTGTTCTTTTTCAGGCTCAAAAATAAAATCGCTTTTTTTAGCACCAGGCTTTGGCTGAACTTTGGGAATTGGCAAAAAACGCTCTACTACAAACCGTTGGGTTGCGGCATTTTTAAATTCACTGTATACCAGTTCAATGATATCAAATTCCTTATTTTCAAACGCCTTCACCGCAGCCTGAGCGGCAACCTGCACATTTTCAAAACTCAACTGCAGAAAAATATCTTTATGGGTGGCATCTACCTTGTAATTCGATTTTAAGAAATGTTCGTAGCCTTTTTTACCGATACTCCAAATTTGAACATTGCCTTTTGCAAATTGAGTGGCATATTTTTCCCTGATCTCATTTTTAGCTTGTTTGATAATGTTGGCATTATATGCCCCTGCCAACCCACGGTCGCTTGTAATAACAATAAACAGCACTTTTTCAATGGGTCGTTCTGCAGCAAGCTTCATTTCGCCCTGTCCATCGGATCCGCTCACAATATTAGTCAGCAACTCCTGTAATTTTTTTGCATAGGGCCGCATTTGCACAATACCCTCCTGGGCCTTTCTCAATTTTGCAGCGCTCACCATCTTCATGGCCTTGGTGATTTGCTGTGTGTTCTGCACCGATTTGATCCTGTTACGCACCTCTTTTAACTGACCGGCCATATTATATCTACGATTTTAGATGTTTGATGTTAGATTTATTTGTGTTCACGGCATCTTGATTCTACCCTTCTGCCATCCGTATGAAAACGGTTTGCCAGGGGTGTTCACCGCTACCGGGACGATAATCTGCTTAGAACGTCCTTTTATTCGGCGGCAAAGGTAACAGAAAGCGCTCGAAATTCCAGCCGGGGTTGAGAAAATACCAGGTTGAAAACCTAAACAGCTTTAGATGACTGTAAAATCTGTGGTACTGCGATTCCTCGTAACTTTCTTTCTCCATGCAAACTATTTTTATAACAGGAGGAACAGGCTATATTGGTAGTCGCCTGATCAAATTTCTTCAACAAAAAGGTGACTATCATATAAAGGCGTTGATACGCCAGGGTTCAGCGCACAAATTGCCGGCCGGATGTGAAAGTATTGTCGGAAATGCCCTGAATGCCGAAACTTTTTCGAACTATATCCGTCCCGCAACTATTTTCGTTCACCTCATTGGTGTGGCGCATCCGTCGCCGTCTAAAAAGCAGCAATTCCGGCAAGTTGATCTTGTGTCGGTGAAGCAGGCCGCACTTGCAGCCATAGAGCAGGGCATCGAACATTTTATATACCTCAGCGTAGCCCAACATCCTACTGAGATCATGAAAGATTATCAGGCCGTAAGGGCGTCCGGGGAAGCGTTGCTGGTGAAAGCGGGCATCCCCTGTTCCTTTATCCGTCCCTGGTATGTGTTGGGACCAGGACATTGGTGGCCGCTGTTATTAAAGCCATTTTACATGATCGCCCGATTAATCCCGGCATTCAGGGAAAAAGCTCAAAACCTCGACACGGTGACCATAGGTCAAATGGTAGCTGTTTTATCATACGCGATTGAGCATCCCCCCGTGTTACCCGTCAAAGTGTATGAAGTGGCTGACATTCAATTGATGAATGGGTCGGATCCTCATAAAAAAACATTAGAACGGATAAGAAACTGAAGACAAAGACCAACCCGCCAGGCAGATTAGGCACGGTAGCTGATTTCAAACAATTGAAGTCGCCAAAACCCAGACATCGCTCATGGATTTGCTTTCTTTTGTACAATGTGGAATATTTAGCACTTTTGCTGTCCGTTCAACTATAAATATGGCTAAAGCTAAAAAGAAAGCACAACCCGTTATCCTGATCACGAATGATGATGGAATAACAGCCCCCGGTATCAGAAACCTGGTAGCTGCTGTAAAGGATTTAGGAAAAATAGTAGTGGTTGCGCCGGATAAGCCACAGTCGGGCATGGGGCACGCCATAACCATTGGTCATCCGCTGCGCCTGCACAGTGTGGACACCTTCCAGGATATTGAAGCCTACCAGTGTACGGGTACTCCCGTGGATTGTGTTAAACTTGCTGTTGACAAAGTCCTTCATCGCAAGCCCGATATTTGTCTTAGCGGCATTAACCATGGAGCCAATCATTCTATTAACGTGATCTATTCCGGTACCATGTCGGCAGCAGTTGAAGCAGCCATTGAAAGCATCCCTTCGATCGGTTTTTCATTGCTCGATTACAGCATTGACGCCGATTTTACAGCCGCCCGCAGATACGCAAGGCTGTTGGTGGAAAAAATGCTAAAAAACAGTTTTGATAAACACACCATCTTAAATGTAAACTTTCCCGCCGTAGATGATAAACTGATAAAAGGTATTAAAATTTGCAGGCAGGCGTATGCGAAATATGAAGAAGACTTTATAGAAAGAAACGATCCGCATGGACGCAAATATTTTTGGCTAACGGGTGAATTTGTCAACTTCGACAAAGGGAGAGATACGGATGTTTGGGCGCTGAAAAATAATTATGTCAGCGTAGTGCCAGTGCAATTCGATCTCACGAATTACGTTCTTAAAGCCAAACTCGAAAAAAACTGGAAATTCTGATGCTTAAAAGGGATAGTTTAAAACTCGGATTTTTACTAGGCTTTTTGGCGCCTATTGTAAGTCTTGTTATTTATTATCTCCTGAGATTTTATCCATTATTCACCGTCTCGGATTTTTTTGAATTTGTGCGCACAAATAAAAGCCAGATCACAGCTATTTCAGTCCCCTGTCTGCTGTTGAACATTGCGCTCTTTACTATCTATATAAATTCTCACAGGGATAAAACGGCTAAAGGTATCTTCGCCGTTACTTTAATCTATGCCATTGCGGCATTATTATTGAAATTTATCCTTTGAAGGTGGTCGTTCATGGTTTGTAGTTTGTGGTTGGTAGTTCATGGTTCATAGACTATAATTAAGTATTCTTGTTATTGTTTTCCCATACTTATTCTCGTTTTTATTTAAGATAGATTGCTGTTCTTGCCCATGAACTATCAACTATGAACTATGGGTATCATGCATCAAACACAAACCACCAACAACAAACCACACAAACCAATCTGAGAAATGAGGTATTATATTATTGCGGGTGAAGCTTCGGGTGATCTGCATGGAAGTAATCTGATAAACGAATTAAAAAAAATAGATACAATAGCGACCATCCGTTGCTGGGGTGGTGATCTTATGCAACAAGCCGGTGGAGAACTTGTAAAACATTACCGGGACCTCGCATTTATGGGATTTCTGGAAGTGGTCAAAAATTTAGGAACGATCATGAAAAACCTACGGTTCTGTAAAAACGATATACTTCGTTTTAAACCGGATGCACTGGTATTGATCGACTATCCCGGCTTTAACCTGCGTATAGCAGAATGGGCCAAAAAGCACGGATTCAGGGTGATCTATTATATATCACCACAGGTATGGGCATGGAAAGAAAACCGTGTCAAGGCTATTAAGGAATCGGTTAATAAAATGCTGGTAATACTGCCTTTCGAAAAAGAATTTTATAAGAGATGGAATTATGAGGTGGAGTATGTGGGGCATCCTCTGGTTGAGGTTGTAGAGAATGCAAAGGCTAATTTTACGGTTATCCATCCGGCGGCAGATTCGCCATTGAATGAAAAAAGCATTGTTGCCATTTTACCTGGTAGCCGTAAACAGGAAGTTGAAAAAAAATTGCCGCTGATGCTTGAAGCCAGCAAACATTTCCCCGATCATCATTTCATTGTAGCAAAGGCGTCTTCGCTGGAAGATTCGTTCTATGGAGAATTGATGCAATCTTATCCTAAAGTAAGATCTGTGAGAAATAATACATATTCATTGCTGATGCGTGCAAAAGCAGCGCTGGTAACCTCAGGCACGGCCACCCTAGAAACCGCCCTCTTTGGTATACCACAGGTGGTATGTTATAAAGGAAGCAATATTTCGTACCAGATCGCCAAACGGCTCGTCAAGATTAAATATATCTCCCTTGTTAATCTTATTATGAACAGGCCGGTTGTAACAGAACTGATCCAAAACGATCTTACAGTTGAAAATATACACCGGGAATTAAATAAACTGCTTCATGATAATAAGGCGCTTCAAACAATGACGCAGGACTATCATTCACTTTGGAAATTATTAAGCGAAGGTGGCCGCGCATCAGCAAAGGCGGCAAGAAGTATTGTCGATTTCCTGAAAAATTAGTGCTTGCGAAAAACCACCAGCTTTAAAAAAATGACAACCAGTGCTACAATGAACATAAAAAGTGAAATACGGTTAATGCCATGCATGTATTTCATCCATTTTGTGTGCGGCGCATCCGGGTCGCGTTTTCGCAAATAAAAATATTCAGCCAATTGTCGTAGAACGCTCATAATGTATCAACAAAAATAACCGGATTTTGGTTGACCCGAAAATTCAATTCAGCTTCTTTAGCCATCAGTGTTCCTATGATATTATCCAGATAACAAGAACGCAGATTGCTGTTTAGTAAGCGCTGCGTTGTACCTCACAATACACATTAACCGTTTAAATAACAATCAGTCAATCCTTCAAATTAAGATTGTATAATGCTGACAGCCATTGCGACTCAAATTATTGAATGTAATTATCCAGGTCTTTTAACGTAAGTGGTTTTTCCCACACTTTGAAGGAGGACGAATGTGTATGAGGAGCATTGGGTTGATAAGCGCTGATTAAATGAACCTGCAGATCAGGATATTTTTCAAGAAGAGCCGACGCTTTTTCCCAGCCAAAGCCATCAGGCAGATTGTTATCAAGAAAAACAATATCGGGCAGGATACGCTGGAATTCAATCATTCCTTCGGAAAGCGTATGTGAATAATACACATCATAGTTCCGGCGATTGAGATAGGTTTTCAGGAGAAGACACAGATCTACTTCATCATCTATAATCAACACTTTTTTTCTGGTATTCATACTTGCTTTCAAATATAGAAAATTTCTTACCAGATTTAAAACGCCCATTCATGTAGAATTATTTACTCATTGCCTGTAAATCTCAATTAATTTGCGGCTCTTTCCCACCCCCTTTGAGGCAGGCACAATATTTAGACAAGGTGGCTTGTACCTTATTTATAATTTTAAAAACACTACTATTATGACTACATCCACTAAGGTTATTCTTGGAATTCTCGGAGCCGCTGCGGCAGGCGCCGTAGTAGGAATGCTTTTAGCTCCAGACAAAGGAAGCGAACTCCGTAAAAAAGTGAAGGATACAGCAAATGATTGGGCGTGTCAATTAGCCGATCTCTTTGCCGAAGGTAAAACCGAGCTTCAAAATTTAAAAAATAAGAGCGCCAAAGTTACGCGCGACGTTAAAAATGAAGCCGAGAATACATACAATAATGCGAGAGAAAGTTTTTCATAATAAGCGGGCCTAATGGCCTGCTTACCTTCAAACCCACGGCATTATGGAAGAATTTAAAGCTAAAGCAGAGAGCCTCACCAAAAGTGTAGGCGATTATTTTGAGACGTATTACAAGTTAACAGTTATCAAAGCGGCTGATAAAGCTACAGGGCTTGCCGCGTCAAGTCTTGCCGGTTTATCTGTATTCTTCTTAAGCATCTTTGTTCTTTTCTTTTCGGGACTGGCATTGGGTGTCTGGCTGGGACAAATTTTAGATAATGATGTTGCCGGATATTTACTAGTGGCTGCCTTTTACCTGTTACTCATCTTTATATTGGTTTTACTTCGTAAGAGAATTGTATTTCCATTCATTCGTAATTTAATTGTTCGGAAATTTTATGAATAAGAATAAGATTCAGACATACAATGACCTGATAGAAGAAAAGAATCGTCTCGAACAATTACTCAGTGTTCAAAAAGGGGAGATTTCAGGTAGCTGGGTTGAGATGAAAAAAGAATTTCAACCGGTTAACAATATTATTGGCTTCTTTAGCAAGCTAACCACCAGGGATAAAACAAATCCGCTGTTAAATATGGGAATCGATGTAGCTGGTGATTTGTTATTAAGAAAAATCATTTTAGCCAAGACGGGTTGGGCAACACGACTGGTCATTCCTTTCCTCTTAAAGAACTATTCTTCCAATGTGATTGCTGAAAAGGGCAAATCTGTATTTCAAAAAGTAAAGCATTGGTTCAATACCAGCAAAAATGGCAAATCTGCATCAATGACTGAAGAACTGTAAGTAAGCAGTAGACGAAGGCTGGACAATGGAATTCCCTGCCAGCAACATTTTCCTTCTGCAACATTTCTTTTTGGCTTTTACGACCAACAACATTGCTACTCAACCAGAGACAACAAAAGAACAACCTACTATTCCTTTTTGCGCCCTCGCAACAGAGCTACCAACAACAAGATAAAGATAGCAGCGCCTAATATCCATGCCCAGGGCTGTTGGTACCAAACCGGCTCTTTATTCAAGCCAATATCAATCTCCACTTTTTTATCCTGTGCCATTCCGGATAAATAAAAAAATGGCGTGGTTCCTATAAATAAAAGCTTCAACAGAAAATTGTCAAAAATCCCTTTGAGATGTTTCATAAAGATGCTTTGATCTGGTCTTGAAATATTCGTTCCATACCATCGTGGCGCTCAACTCATGATGTAGACTGCTATCGTAGAGTTTATTCCCCAGCTATCCAATATGATCATACCATTCATTTGAAAATTTTGTCTAACTAGTTAACTTATAATGAAAATTATCCACCAGATTTAGATGATCCCCCATAAAATATTGGTATTGTTTTTTCTTCTCTATAAGTTTAAACTTAAACAACCATATTATGAACAATGAAAATAAAGGCAATCGCCAACAGGAATCGGGTAGTCCAACTCAATGGAATGATCAAAACCAGGTCGTAAATGAGCAGGACCAAAACCGGTCCGTTAATACAGGCGACCCGGATTATAAAGAAAATGTAACCGGACGAACTGAGGAACAATCTCCGAGAGATTTAAACCTGAGTGGATCTTCTGAAAAGAATACTTCTGACGGTCCGGAAGGAGGTGCGGAAATAGAAACCCCTCATAAGATAGAGGGCGATGATGAAACAAGTACGGAAAGAAAAATTCCGAAGATGTAAACCATTGTTGGTTAGAACAGTCATAACTATACCTCCCCTCGTTTACCTTGTATGTTACAAGAAACAAGGGGAGGTTTTTTTCTACATGAAATATTCATTAAACAAAAACTATGAAACGGATCAAAAATGTTTTTTTATTATTGTTAGCGGCTGCTATTATTTCTGCTGGGTGTAAAAATATGAGCAAGTCGCAAAAAGGTGTTTTAATAGGCGCGGGCGCAGGTGGAGCGGTTGGAGCCGGCGTAGGTAAGGCTGCTGGAAACACTGCGTTGGGAGCAATCATCGGTGCCACAGTTGGTGGTGTTGCGGGAGGTATTATCGGTCGTAAAATGGATAAACAGGCGGAAGAAATTGCCCGCATCCCGGGAGCCGAAGTAAAACGTGTGGGAGAAGGCATAAACGTGACCTTTGAAGAAGGAGTATTATTTGCGTACGACAAATTTAACGTTACCCCAAATGCAGAAAAAAAACTGGTTGACCTTGCTTCAATTTTAAACAAGTATCCAGATACTTACGTACTTATCGAAGGTCATACCGACGCAACAGGTTCGAATGACTACAATCAATCGTTATCCGAAAAACGGGCAGAAGCCGTTTCAGAGGAGTTGAGGGAAAAAGATGTAAAAACAAATCGTATAAAAACCATGTGGTATGGTGAGGCGCAGCCAAAATACTCCAATGATACCGAAGCGAATCGGGCTAAGAACAGAAGGGTTGAGTTTGCAATTTACGCCAGCGAAGAATTAATTAGGGAAGCAAAACAGGAAGCGACTTCCAAACTGTAGTAATCCGTGTAGGTTGGTTTTGTTAACCCCGCGCACGCGGGGTTTTTTTATTTATAAGAGGATGAAAAAGTGCAGCTTAGGCTGCACTTTTTCATCCTCTAACCTACCCAACTTCTACAAAATTTACTTACGAACGTCTAAAGCCGCCTGCTATCAATGATATCAGGAATAATACGATAAAAATATAGAAGAATATTTTTGCTATTGCAGCAGCACCAGATGCTATACCTGTGAAACCAAGCAATGCCGCGATCAGCGCAATTACAAGAAAAATAACAGTCCAGCGTAACATAAAAAATAATTTTAGAATTAAACAATGAGTGTACCACGCTTATTTTTAAAAGCAATTAAATTCTCATGCTCTTGTTTCATACGGGTAAAAAATATGTGCCATCCAGGCATAAGAAGAACTTCTTGCAAAGTGAGTAAATCATTACTCACAAAACCCTTTTAGTTAGAAACTGTGGAGTAAATGATCATGTTAATAAGCACTAATGCCCCGTATACAGATATTTTGGAACGAAGCGGATGGTATAAAAATTTAACTGTATAAGTCACCAGCCAATCAAGTCGTCTTTAATAAGTAAGAGCATGATTATATGAACATTTAAAGTTTACCACAACCAACTAAATATTCCCTCATGACCACAAATATGACATTCAAATTTGATTTTCAAACAGACAGCACCGATTGCGCTTATTCATTGATGAGCATGATCATGGAAAAAATAAAAAGTCTGCAGTCTGCTTGCAAGGGATTGAAGTATATAGAAGTGAATCTTTTTACTCCAGAAGGATCATCCGGCGAAAATAAAACAGCCTTGTTCAAAGTTATCAGTGATGATAATAATATTGCTGAGTACAGTCGCTCTAAAAGATGGGAAGATGCGTTTTTGAATGCCTTTGACAAAGTAAAGGATCATATCGTAAACAAGTGATTTATTCATTGACGACCGGAAAATAAAAACTGAATTCAGCCCCTTTTCCAGGATAACCTTTGGCTATAATAAAACCATCATGATTGACCATTACCCGTTGTGCAATGGCTAAGCCTATTCCTTTGCCAGTGTAACTTGATTGCTGGGTATGTAAACGTTGAAATATAATGAATATCTTTTCGGCAAATTCGTTCTCGAAGCCAATGCCGTTGTCTTCCACGCTTATTTTGTGATAATCCCGAACCATAGGCATCACGTATCCATTTTCTTTTTTAACTGTTGAATATATAATTTTTAAAGTTGGTGTTGGGGATGTATTGGAGAATTTAATTGCATTGTCGATCAAAGAAGTGAACAACAGCTGGAGTTGCTTGCGATATCCCGTGATAATAGGAAGCTGGTCCGCCAAAACATTTATATTGCCTTGCCTGACCGGGCCTGCAAACTCTTCCAATGTATTTGTCAGTATTTCATTCAGGTCAACGACCGAAGTGTTCTCTTCCTTATTGATCAATGCGGAAAAATTGGTTACATCGAGTATCAGTTCCTGAAGCCGGCCGGCCGAATGATCCATTCTCTCAATGATAATCCGGGCCTTAGGATCGAGTTGCGGGCTATATTTGGAAAGTAAGCGATCGCTAAACGTTCTGATCTTTCGCAAGGGTTCCTGCAAATCATGCGATGCAACAAATGTGAATTGCTCGAGTTCTGCATAGGACCTATTCAATTCCTGTAGTCGTTTTTCTAATTCTTTCTGATATTTCACGCGGATTTTTATTTCGCGAATGATATAGAAAAAAGATATTAACGTGATCACTCCGGAAAAGATCAAGACGATGCTAAAATAATTCGGGGTTAATCTTTCATAAGATTTTTTCTCTCTATCTAACTTTTCGCTTTTGGTTATTCCATCCATTTCCACGGATTGTACGTGATTTCGAAACTGGTTCATGTAATATTCTTCTTCGTTTAAAGACTCGAGCAGTCCTAATGTGTCGCCCGAGGTAATTTTTTGAATATTCAGCCTTTGAAGATTGATGCTTTTTTGGATTAAACGGATAATCACGTTTAAACGGGGAGAAAGAGCCGTGTCATTTCTTAACAGAGTTCGCAATGAATCAATCGTGTGGTTTACTTTCTCATCGAAACCGCTCATCTGTTCCAGGAAGCTGCTATCTTTTGTGATCATAAACCCCCGAGCGGTGGTTTCAACATCCTTTACATGATTTTCTAACTTTTCAAACTGAAGAACGATGTTATAAGTATGATCTGCATTATTGGAGGAGCGAACTAATGAACTCATACGTTTATAGAAAAGCAGGGATAATACTACCAAAATGATCAGCGAAACTCCAAAAGAAGTGTATAGGTAAACGAATGGCGGTTTTTTATATTTTAATAACGAGATAAGCATCCTGCCTCATTTTGGGGAAAATTCTCTACGCGAGGGGTGGGATAATGCAATAATATGTGAAATAATATTCCACACGAACCTATTTAAAATTCGCCTGAAAGTCAAATATTTAAAGCATTTGACGGAAAATTTGGTGATTATTGAAATTTTGGTTCTTCGATTGCAATTTAGAGAGCAAAACCTCCTCTATGCTACACCAAAACTTATCGCAGAAGCAACAATTGAAGATTTTGCCTCAGCAGATCCAGTTGCTCAATCTGTTTCATTTGAACACCCTTGAACTGGAACATCGTATCCAGCAGGAGCTGGAAGAAAATCCTTTACTGGAAGAAACTCCGGCTGATGAAGACCAGGAAGGAGAAAAATTTGACCGGGAGGCGGTTCAGGATTATAAAGACTGTGATGAATACATGTACGATGATATTCCGGATTACAAAGCCGAATATGAAAATTATTTCAACAATGAGAAAATGCCGGAAAGGCCATTGCCAGAAAGCACCGATTTTCGTGAGATCATCAAACAGCAATTCAAATTTTTATACGCTGATGAGAGCGAGATACTGCTCGCCAATTATCTGATCGATTCTTTCAATGATGCGGGACTTCTCGACCAGGAATTAGCAGCCATTGCAGATGATATTTCTTTCCGTCACAAAAAATGGATCGAAGTTGAAGACCTGGAGAAAGTTCTTTGCAAAATCCAGCAACTGGATCCCGCAGGAATCGGCGCCCGCAGCATCAGAGAATGCTTGCTACTGCAACTAAAGCGGATGAACATCAAAAGACCTGATGTTAGAATGGCTATTCGCCTTCTTGAAAATCATTTTCAGGATCTTTCCAGTAGAAATATGGATAAAATTATGCATCACCTGGGCATTGATGAAGATGAATTGAAGATCGTTTTGCAGTTAATGGCCTCGCTCAAAATGAAACCTGTTTCTGAATTAACTGATTCGATGCAGTCGAATCAGCAGATCATGCCAGACTTCATTCTCACCATCGACGGAGAACATTTGGATGTTTCTTTGTACCGCCAGCGTTCTGCCAGTCTGCACATCAATCAAAACTGGATGGAAAATGTAAAGAGCACTGAACAAAACAAGCAAACTGATAAAGCGACCCGTCAATATCTCCGTAATAAATTGAATGCTGCGCAATGGTTTGTTTCAGCCATCCGGCAAAGAGAAAGCACCATGCTCAAAGTTGTAAAAGCCATTGTTAAATTGCAGTACGAATATTTTCTTGAAGGAGATATTAAGTTGATCAAACCAATGATCTTGAAAAATATTGCCGAAATGGTAGGGGTTGATATTTCCACAGTTTCCCGCATTACCTGTAACAAATATATTGCAACTCCATTCGGAACCCTATTATTGAAGGATATCTTCACCGAAGGAATTATCAATCAGCAGGGAGAAGTGATCAGTAACAGAGTTATCCAGACAGCTATTGAAGAAGTGATTGAAACGGAAGACAAACAAAAACCTTTTACCGATCAGCAATTGGTGGCCATCCTGTCTCAAAAAGGATTTAGCATTGCCCGGCGCACGGTAGCCAAGTATCGTGAATTGTTGCAAATACCTGTAGCCCAGATGAGGGCGCTGTGGGCATAATTATTTAGCATTTTATAGGTAATTTTAAAACCTAATCAATAGTATGCAAAAAATCCTTGTAATTGATGATGACAGAGACATGTGTCTTTTGTTAAAGCGTTTTCTCACTAAACATGGCTTTGAAGTGCTGGAAGCAAATACAGCTAAAAAAGCCACCGAGCTGCTTGAAACCAGCGAATTTGACCTGGTGCTTTGTGATTTTCGCCTTGATAACACAGATGGCAAAACAATGCTTATCAAGATAAAAGAGAAATATCCTCATTTACCCGTCATCATCATTACAGGCTATAGTGATATCAAGATCGCCGTGGAAGTGATGAAACTTGGCGCTTATGATTACATAACCAAGCCCCTTTTCCCCGACGAAATAATACTTACGATCAAGAAAGCGTTGGAAAAAAACGAAAAGCAACCTGCTTCCAATAACATACCTGAAGCTGCCGCTCCTGAACAACATAAAATCGATAAGCAACATAACGATAAGGTCACCTTAAGCGGTCAGTATATTTTTGGAGATAGTATTGCTTTCAAACAAATTGTACAACAAATAGAACTGGTAGGTCCTACGAATTATAGTGTGATCATTTATGGAGAAAGCGGAAGTGGCAAGGAAGCCATTGCACAGGAAATCCACAAGCGAAGCAAAAGGAGCAAACAACCTTTTATAGCGATAGACTGTGGTGCCTTATCAAAAGAACTTGCAGGGAGTGAATTGTTTGGTCATGAAAAAGGGGCATTTACAGGTGCGTTGAATCTTAAGGTAGGAAGTTTTGAATTAGCCAATGGAGGCACAATATTCCTGGATGAGATTGCAAATCTCTCTTATGATATACAGGTTTCTCTATTGCGTGTAGTACAGGAAAGGAGGATGCGCCGGGTTGGAGGAACAAGAGATATTGATCTTGACGTTCGTATCATTATTGCCAGTAATGAGCCTCTGTGGGAGGCATCAAAAAAAGGGAAATTTAGGGAAGATCTTTTCCATCGTTTCAATGAATTTAGCATGACCATCCCTCCATTGCGTGATAGAAAAGAAGATATAATGGTCTTTGCACGCCATTTTCTGCAGTTAACCAATGAGGAGCTTAACAAAAGGATCAAAGGTTTTTCACAGGAGGTGGAGGATATTTTCAGAAGTTATGTATGGTATGGGAATCTCAGGGAATTAAAAAATGTTGTGAAGCGCGCAACTCTACTCACAGACGCAGAATACATTGAGGATCGTTCTCTGCCTTTCGAGATCACCAATTTTAGTAAATTATCTTTTGAAACTCCTGGCGAACCCGCAGCATCTGTAGTAATCCAGCCTTCCATTACAAGTTCGGGTACAGGTAGAACGGTGTTGGATGAAACAACCTTGAAAGCTGCAAGTATAGACGCTGAATATGAAATGATCATTGAAGCTTTAAAACAGGCCAATTTCAATAAGAGCAAAGCAGCAAAACTTTTGAATATCGATCGTAAAACATTGTATAACAAGATGAAGCAATACCAGGAATTCAATAATCATTAACCAATATGCAAAGCTCCCGTGATAACGTGAGTTTTAGATCAGTTTTTAACTCCGGGTAGAATAGTGAAATGCTTCAACAGAAAATTGTTTACTATCTTACTGCAGTTACTGATGATCGCAATACCATTATCTCCAATGGTGATATTTCTCTTCGCTGAAAATTCAGGACATTAACAGAAGCTCTGCAAGGGTTTTGTCCAGTTTAATATTATCGATAAATCAATAAATTCTATGGCTTCAGATCTTACGCGCATATTGATTATAGATGATGATGAGGACGATTTTCTGCTCACCAGTGATTATATACGGAGGATCAATGACAAAAAATTTCAAATTGACTGGTGTTATAAATTTCATGAAGCGCTTCAAAAAGTTGATGAGCATCTCTATGATCTATATTTTGTTGATTATTATCTGGGTGCAAAAACAGGGCTTGATCTGATAAAACAGGCGGTTGCTCACCACTGTGATGAACCAATTGTTTTACTAACAGGAAAAGGCACCCAGGCCATTGACCGGGAAGCTATGCAGGCCGGTGCCACCGACTACCTGGTAAAATCTGAATTAACAGTTGAAAAAGTTGAAAGATGTATCCGGTATTCCCTGGAAAGATGCGCCACCCTAAAAGCCTTAAGACACAATGAACGGAAATACAGGACCATTTTTGAGCGTTCTAAAGATGCAGTGATCCGGGCAACGGAAGAGCTACAATTTATCGATGTAAATGATGCCAGCTCTCTTCTGTTGAAATATTCCAAACCTGAATTATTAAGACTTCGTCTGTATGATATTTTAAGCCCTGAAGAAGGCATGTTTATCCGGCAGCAGCTCCAGGAAAAAGGAATGATGTACGACTGGGAGGCTGAACTGATCACCAAAGACGGGGAAAAAAAGAATTGCATTTTATCTCTTTCAACAGAAACCGATGGCATAAAATATATTCATGGAATGCTCCATGATATAACGCATATTAAAAAAGCTGAAAAAGCAACACTTCAGGCAGAGAAACTTGCTTCTGCCGGGAGGCTTGTTCAAACTTTGGCCCATGAAGTCAGAAACCCCTTAAATAATATTAATCTTTCCGTTGAGCAGCTTTTACACGAATTACAAAACAATGCAGAAAACAATATTTACCTGGAAATCATCCAGCGAAATAGCAAACGTATTGGAGACATTATTACTGAACTGCTAAATTCTTCACGTCCGGCAGAAATGTACATGGAGCGAAAGCCGCTTCAGGCGATCATGGACGAAAGTATTGCCATAGCCATTGACCGTCTCACTTTGCAAAGGGTAAAGCTGCAGATCCGGTATTCAAATGAACCGGCCTGGATCATGGCGGATTCCTCCAAACTTAAAATTGCATTTTTAAATATTATTATCAATGCCATAGAAGCAATGCAGGAGGAAAAAGGATTGCTTGAAATAATTGTTGATTCGAGCAATCATCAGCATACGGTAAAAATTAATGATAATGGAAGTGGAATCAGTGAAGAGAATTTATCAAGACTCTTTGAACCGTATTTTACTTCAAAACGCAATGGTCTTGGGCTAGGCCTGGCCGCAACACTGAACATTTTACAATCACATAAAGCACGTATAGAAGTAGCCTCTGCCATTGGCAGAGGCACATTCTTTACTATTACTTTTCAGATGGGATAAGGGTCAATGGGCAATGGTGAGTGTTGAGAGCTGTCGGTGTAGCATTTAAAAAAAAAATCCCGAAATAATTCGGGATTTGCCTATGACCGTTATCCTTGACTCAAAATCCAAATCCGATATATAAACTAATAGCACTATTCTTTGAGTTTTTTAAAGCTTGACTTCCGAAATTGTCAGCCTTGCCCACTTCTCTCAATCCATAGTTATAACGCGCACCAATAGTGATATTCTCGACATCAATCCCCAATCCTCCCACCAGTCCGTAGTCCAGACGATTAAAATTCTCTTCATTGAGATCAGCAATCTGATCATTTGTTCCATCACCATTCGCTCTTTTAATATTAGCCTGCGCTAAATAAGCAGCATAACCGCCGGCTTGCAGATTGAAATTTTTAGACAGATTGATCACCGCCAATATGGGCACTTCAACATAATTAAGATTGAATCTATACTCGTTGCTACCTAGAACACCCAAGTCGTACGCTAATTTCGAGCCTTTGACGCTATATAAAATCTCCGGTTGAATCGATAGTCCTTGTGTAACAGGCAATTTGGCAAAAAGGCCCAGGTTAAAGCCGATTTTCATATTTTCGTCCTTCACATCATCTACGTACAGATTTGTAAAATTAATACCACCTTTCACTCCAACCTTTGGTGTAAGCATTTTATCATTGGGGGTTTTCCGTTCTTGAGCAACGGAAGAAATGAAGAAGGCGCAAGAAAGAACAAATAGAAGTACAAAGTTTTTAACAATCATAAGTTTTTGTTTCATAGTGAATGATTTGATCGAGTACTGATTACCAAATACCATACCGCTGAGTGTGGCTCTTTGGGTTTCTCCTTAGGTTTTAACGTAGAACGATTTCTACAGCGACCTCCAGGGAGATTCTAAGACCTTAATCTGGCACAGAAGTTTAATACTTAATTAAAACAACCTCATATGCGATCCATCTGGAGCGGGGCCATCGGTTTTGGCCTTGTAAATATTCCCGTAAAATTGTTCAGCGCGGTCCAGCAAAGTGATCTGGACCTTGACATGCTCGATAAAAAAGATCATTCTAATATCCGTTTTAAAAGGGTAAATGAGAAAACGGGAAAGGAAGTGACCTGGGATAATATTGTACGGGGATACAATCTCGACGGTCAATATGTTATTTTATCCGACGAAGATTTTAAAAAAGCAAGTCCGGAAAAAACCAAGATCATTGAAATCGCCGAATTTGTTAATGAGGATAAGATAGACTCTATTTATTTTGAAACGCCTTACTATCTGGAGCCACAGAAGGCCGGTGTAAAAGCCTATGGATTGTTAAGGGATGCCTTAAGAAAAACGGGCAAAACTGGTCTTGCAAGTTTTGTTTTGCGAACAAAGGAAAGTCTGGGATTGATTAAACCTGTTGATGACATGCTGATACTTCAAAAGATCAGGTTCGAGCAGGAGATCAGAAAACCCGAAGGATTGGAAATTCCTGATTCTGAGAGTAAGCCTGCCGAATTAAAAATGGCCATTGCATTAATAGAACAATTATCTTCTACAAAATTCGATATCTCTAAATACAAAGACACTTATTCAGATGAATTAATGAAATTGATAGAAGCCAAAGCAAAAGGCAAGAAAATACCTGTTCCTACCATGCGTGTTGTACATTCAAAATCGAAAGACCTGATGGAGCAGTTGAAAGCTAGTCTGGAAACAAAAGAAACAAAGAAAAGAAAAGCTTCCTGATATCGCGTGGATCCCAGGGAGCTTGCCGCATTAATTCAATTTGAGCTTACCTGCATCCTGTTCTTCATACCTTTCCTTATTCGCAATTGCTTTTAGCATCTTAAAATAAACAATCATTTTACTTGAATGACTATTCCAGTAATGAGCGTCTTCTGTAGTGACTTTAATAAGACATAGTTTTGGATCGTCAATACCCAGCGGAAACCATGCTTTTAGCAAAGGATTCCATAATTCCTGAATCTGCTTTTTATTTAGTACAATGGTGCAACTGCCTTTAACTGATACGTAAACATTTTTGCCAGGATGGGCGTATATCAGCGTCACGGAGTTATCACGGGAGACCTCCTGGATCTTTTCAGAATATTCATTGGTAAAAAACCATGCATTTCCCTCATCATCTATTTTTACGGTGGACATAGGACGGCTAAAGATAGAATTGGAATCATCGAGCGTGGTGAACATACAGATATTAACACTTTCAACCAGTTCTTTAAATTTTTTTACAGCATCGTCGCTGTTTAATTGCTGACTCATAAACAAAAGGGTTTAAAAATAATTAATTTAAGTGGCGATCTTCCTCCTGCGTTGGTGTGCAAAATGATACAATAATGATCCAAACACGGGGATGCAAATCACTAATATTAACCAAAAAGATTTCTGGTATTTTTTTAATTCATCATTACCCGCAGTGCTTACCTCAATAATTGTCCATATCCAGTATATAATTCCCATAGCAAGGCCGGCGTACATTACCCACATTCCGTTAGGATAATCATTCGCCATTAAAAGCAGGGCAATTGAGCAAACAACAAGACTAATAAGCCCGATAATAAAAGAAGGTTTTTTGAGATTTTTCATTATCAATAATTTAGGCGTTTACGTTTACATCATTCCTGTTAGCCCTGCATTAATAAGTATACGAATCTTGTGCCATGATAACCATCTGAAAGGAAGTGAACCCGCCATTTTCCCATGCCGCCGGACTGGGGCAAAACCCGTTGAACCAAATCAAACAGGTAGTTAAAAACCAAATATTTATGTGTCGAGATAAGATGTAGGTATTTCCTTTGCTTCTTTTTTGATGATAAACACAGCCGTGTCATTCGGAACAATCCTGCTACCTGTTTCAATAGCATATACTTTGGTAAATTCTGCGCCGAAATACAGGATCAGGGATGAGTAATAAACCCAGGATAAAATGAGGACGATTGAGGCGGCGGCGCCAAAAGTGATACCCATATCTGATCTGCCCAGATAATACCCAATCAGAAATTTACCGATCAGGAAAAGCATTGCAGTGAATCCGGCACCTACCAAAGCTTCTCTCCATTTAATTTTTGCATCGGGTAACACTTTAAATATAACCGTAAACAGACCCGTAATAATCACAAAGATGATCACCACATTTATCACATAAAATAGATAAATAGTGTAGTCCTTAAAGAAACGGAGTAGTTTATCACTTAAAATATCCATCAAAGCGTTAACAGTCAGTGATACCAACAAAATAAATCCCATACTCACCACCAATGAGAAAGAAATCAGCCTGTTAATGAGAAATTTCAGCCACCCCTTTTTGGGCTTGGCCTTTACAGACCAAATGAAATTGATTGAATCCTGGATTTCGGTGAAAACGCCGGTCGCTCCTATTATCAAAACAATAAATCCGATGATGGCTCCTACGGTTCCATGCTGAGAGAGGCTGATATTCTGTATAATACTTTGAACCTGTACGGCGGCCTCATTTCCAACCAATCCCTTGATCTGTCCATATATCTTGCCTTGCACTGCCTCCCTTCCAAAGAAGATTCCCGCTAAAGACATTATGATGAGCAATAGTGGTCCCATAGCAAAGATGGTATAATACGACAAAGAAGCACTCAACTTAAATGCGTTGTCCTCTATAAAACCCGAAAAGGCTTTTCTTAACACCCGTAAATACAAGCTTATTTTCTTCATTTCTATCAATTCCTTATAATACTCAATAATTACATGCCATGTTTGAAACAAAGAGCGATGCGATACGTTTAATTGTTGGGGAAAATATTTCCCGGGATATGTATGGTCATTGGTCCCGGTCGGGCCAACAGGTGTTGGAAGACGGCAGGTTTTTTTCTTACGATTTTACTCTATCACTCAATAAAAAAATATTATGAGAAGCATTTTATACATCATTGCAGTTATTCTTGTTATAGGATGGCTACTGGGTGTTTTTGTTTACAGCGCAAAGGGATTGATCCATGCTCTGCTTGTGTTGGCAATCATATCATTGCTTATAGGTATCATCAGGAGAGCCTGAGAGTAAGAAGAATTTTATATTAACGGGAGGCATAGTGCTAATTGCATTATGCCGGTGTATCTTATCTAGTGCGTCAGGCCTTTTTCTTCTGTCGATACCTTTTTGTGAATATCATCCACGTTCCTGATAAATCTGTCAACATAAGGATCTGAGTAAACACCATAAGCATCTACTAAGGTTCCTTTTACGCCATCACCCGCCTCGATCACATAAAGGATCGCATTGTCTTCCGGATTCGAGGGACCTTCAAAACGAAAAAAATTGACTATTCTCACATCAGAAGGATAATATATTTTGTGCGTCCCAAGATCATATAATCCTTCTTCTGTTGCTTTAAAATCGGCTGAATAACCATCCTGAGTCATTTTATTCAAACAGCTCGAAAGGCTTTTCATATATGGCATCGTGCTATTTTCATTAGTTATCATACGCTGGAATTTAGTAGTACTGATATAACCATAGGTTGAAAATTCCCTGCCAGATTAAATAACACTGAAATTTATTTTGCTGAGCATCTTCTTCTACAATTAAGGAGAAATGCATACCAATGATGGGGCAAAGATTGCGTAATCAAATCGTTTTTCATTAGTAAATGGTTATTCGTTTGCTTTCCGTAATTTCATCAGCGGATTCTTGCCAGATGATCATTCTAATCAGATATAATTCAGCATTCAATGAACCATTCATCTTCTGCACCATTGCAGCAGTTCAAGAACTTTGTTGGCATTAAGTTCCAGTTATATAATAGCTTATTTACCTCTCTTCCATTCCATCGTATTGAAAAAACAGGCATCATGTTGTCGTTGTTTTTAAACAATTGCGAAGAAGGGTATAAAAAGAAATTAAGTCCTGTACAGATCATAGACGAGTTTTTTCAAAAGCATACGAGTTTTTCGAATGAACGTGACCGGCTAGACCTGCTGTTTCGATTTATTCAATATGTAGAGAGACAGGTAGTATTGTTCGACGCTTTGGAAGATGCCGCATTTAAGGAAGTGAACGACATGAGCGGTGTTGGAACATTAAAACATCTTATATCAGAAATTATTTCTGAAAATAAACAACAAAGTCTTGCAGACAAGCTTAACACCTTCGCCATCCGCCTGGTATTGACAGCGCATCCAACACAGTTTTATCCCGGCTCTGTTTTAGGCATTATAAATGATCTTTCCAGGGCTTTGGCAGATAATAACGCTGCGCAGGTGAATATGTACCTGCAACAATTAGGCAAAACAGCATTTTTAAAGAAACAAAAGCCTACTCCATTCGATGAAGCTATTAGTTTGGTCTGGTATCTTGAAAATGTATTTTATGCTGCCGCCGGGCGAATAATTTCATACCTGCGTCTTCAGTTTCCGCAGGCACTATCAAATAATAACCCGGTAATCACGATGGGATTCTGGCCTGGCGGTGACCGTGATGGCAATCCAAATGTAACTTCAGATATCACGTTAAAAGTTGCGGAAGCATTGAGGGGTTCGATTATCAAGTGTTACTATCTGGACGTTCGCAGGTTGAAGCGCCGACTGACTTTTAAAGGGGTTGATAACATCATATCTGATCTTGAAATAAAATTGTACGAAAATATTTTCATTCCTGATCATAGAACCAACTTATCGAAAGAAGATCTTTTAGCAGCGCTTTTGCAGGTACGGGATATATTGATCCATCAGCACAATTCATTATTCCTTCATATGGTGGATAACCTGATCAGTAAGGTAAATGTGTTTGGTTTGCACTTTGCTGCGCTGGACATTCGACAGGAAAGTTCTGTTCACAATACCGTGCTCAAAGCAATTGCTGAAAAACAGAATATATTGCCTTCGGATTACGGTTCGATGCCCGACAGCGAGAAGATGCAGGCGTTAGTTTCTGTGACTGGAAAGACGGATGAAAATTTGTATGAGGGAGTTATTAAAGACACTATTGCGAGCATACGTGCTATCAAACAGATCCAGGAATTTAATGGGCAGGAGGGATGTAACCGCTATATCATTAGCCAGTGCAACAGTGCACTGAATGTTCTCGAAGTTTACGGTCTTTTTTTACTGGGTGGCTGGAAAAAGGAGGAATTAAATATTGATATAGTTCCTTTATTCGAAACGGTTGAAGATCTTCAGCAGGCCGGGGCAATTATGACCTCGCTGTATGAACATAAAGACTACCAGGAGCACCTGAAACGAAGAAATAACCGCCAGACCATTATGGTTGGATTCTCAGACGGCACTAAAGATGGCGGGTACCTGATGGCTAATTGGAGCATATACAAAGCAAAAGAAGAACTCACCCGCATATCCAGGGAAAATAATGTTGAAGTTGTTTTTTTTGATGGCCGTGGAGGTCCACCGGCACGTGGGGGAGGAAAAACACATAAGTTCTATGCTTCAATGGGCAAGAATATTTCAAACGAACAGATTCAGCTCACTATACAGGGGCAAACTGTAAGTTCCAATTTCGGAACGATTGATTCGGCGCAATACAATATCGAACAACTTTTAAATGCCGGAATTACGAATGGGATATTGTCAAATAAACCGACTACCCTTGAACCAAACGAGGAAACATTGTTGGAGGAATTGGCGGCTGAAAGTTTCAAATCATATATTGAATTGAAAAATCATCCTGATTTTATGCGCTATCTCTCGTTTATCAGCCCTTTAAAGTTCTACAGCGATACCAATATTGGCAGTCGCCCGGCAAAGCGGGGAACTTCTTCTGTATTAAGTTTGAAAGACCTTCGTGCTATCCCATTTGTAGGGGCCTGGAGTCAATTAAAACAAAATGTAACCGGATATTATGGAGTAGGAACGGCTTTGCAGTCATTGGATAAAAAAGGAAGGTTTGCCGAGGTTAAGAAATTATATCACGATTCCCTTTTTTTTAAAACCTTGATCGATAACTGTGAAATGGCAATGAAAAAATGCTTTTTTCCACTCACAGCCCATCTTGCACAGCATAGCCAATATGGTGAAATATGGAATATGATATATAAAGAGTACGAGCTTACTGAACGTTATCTTTTCAAGTTGTCCGGGAAAAATGAATTAATGGCCGATTATCCAATTGAACAACTATCGGTGCAGATGCGTGAACGCATCGTGTTACCACTTACTACCATTCAGCAATTTGCCATGACCCGCATACGCGATATGGAAGAGCAGCTGGTTTCAAATCCTGTTAAGGAGAATTACGAAAAGCTGGTGATTCGATGCTCATTTGGCATTATCAATGCCGGGCGCAACTCTGCATAGAAATGATAGCAGTATGGGTTTTTATGATCTAACTAAGGATGAACGTGCAAGAAAGGTGGAACAGATCCATAAAAAACTACTTGCGCATACCACACAAAACAAGACTACGGAATTGATACTTTTCTTTTCAGATCAGGATACGTATATCCGGAAAGCAGCTTACCAATCGATGGGAAAAATTTTTATTCAGAACGAGGGGCTTCGTTCGCAAATTATTTCCGTTCTTGAAAAATTATTGAGGGAAAAAAATCCAAACACCCGACAGACTGCGATCAATGCTGCCGGAGAGATCGGGATCAGGGATTTTAATATAGTAGTACCATTTTTTGATCAGGCACTATTTGATGAGCATCATTCTGTGCGGAATGCAGTGATAGGTTCTATAAAAAAAATGGGAGAAAAAAATCCTGCACCGGTATTAGGCTGGTCAAAAAACTATCTCCATCATCCTGACAAAGAAATCCGGCGTGAAATATGCCACGGCATTGAGTTACGAGGCCGTACACACCCCGGGGATATTCTACCTCTTCTAAAGGAGTTGCAACATGATCAAACTGCAAGGGTACGAAACACTTTGATTCACGTAATAGGGCAGATCAGTTATAAAAAAGGATGTCTTGCAACGGTGATAAAGCATTTAAAGAAATGGACCAATAAGGATCTGGTGGCAAAAGCAGTGGAGGAGATCATTGACGTGCATGTAAGATATAAAGACTTCGCGATACTGACGCGGGCAGAGGTTGAAAAATATATTCAGGATACGCTTTAAGGATCTGGTACAACCGAAAAGATGAACATATTACGTAATAAAAGGGAACGGTGTCCCGAAAGACACCGTTCTAAATATTCCAACAAACAAAACTCAACATTAAATCCTGTAATATTTTTAAAAAGAATAAATAGCTGCGATTGTAAAACTGGCTGCTGAAGATTTTGCGCCGCCATCTTTATCAGTAAAAATATCTTCACTGGCGCTATCAAGACGAAACTCAGGAATAAATATGAATGAATGAACCCTGAAGTTCGCAGACAAGGTGGTAGCAAATATGCTACCGCCATCCATATATGAGCTGAACATCTTAATGCTATTCTTATCACTGAAATATTCGCCTCTCAAGGTTAGTCCAAAAGCACTGCTGGGATCCAGATTCAGATACAGAGCGGAAGCCCACCAGCTTTCAGAGTCAGTATACTTATTCGCCTGACGGAACTTCATGCTGTTCACAGTTCCATTGTAGCCAATATTGAATTTATCGCTGATTTTTCCGGTCAGCACAAGATCAAATTGGCTGGTTTTTGACGAATCAAGCGGAGCCTGTGAAGCCACATAATTCAGGTATGCTTTAAAATTATCGGAGATAGCAACGCTGTACTGAGCAAGAAATGCCTTTTTATTAATCTGGTAATCCGGAACATACTTATAATCGGTCGGATTAGCGATACCCAGCATAAATCCATGTTTACCTGCAGTAAAATCTGCTTTAAGACCTGTATGAAAGAATGGACCATTGGTAAACATATACGACATACTGTAGTTGCGGTTTAGGTTGGCATCGACCAACTCGTACCCAACATGTGTTGCCCAGCTACCCGCCGTAAATTTAACCCACGATGCAGGTGAATAGGTTATATATAATTGCTTTATCGCGGCTAGTATACCCTGGTCGTTATAAGCAAATTCCTGTGCCCGTTTTCCGAATCCGAGGTCTATCACCACACCTACTTTATCGGTTTTATGCTCGAGCTTTACAGTGGCCATCCCCAATTCAAACCTGTTATGGGAATTAGTGAAGCTGGTAAGATTATTAAATCTTGTTTTTGCAAAATCATACCTGTAGTAAACGTCGGCTCCGCCTGTAATCGATAAAGCAGGTTTTTTTTCTTCGTCGGGAGTCGCGATCACTGAATCCACTTTGGTCGCAGGTGTTTGAGCTACAGCAACCTCCTGCGAAAAACCATTAACAAAAAACGATAAAACAATACCTGTTGCAAAAATTTTTTGTAACATTACTATAGATTTTAAGTGTTAAAGGAAAGGGTACGGTTTAATGAACTTTTACTAGAAGTTCGTTAAAGATGCTGTACCTTTTTCTATTTCTGTTTCGTCTAATTTCCCATTGCCGTTTTTCACCAGCAAAGTTCCCTGGAGATACTTTTCATTATGCTGACTGGCATCCAGACCAAGTTCTTCTTCTTCAGAAGTAACCCTTAATGGAAGGATGAAGTTGATGAATTTAAAAATGAGCCATGAAACAGAAAAGCTATAAACAGCTACGATCGACATCGCTTTCAACTGGGTAAAAAAGAACGAAGGATTGCCATACCACATACCCTGAGGGCCGTCCTTAATACCGTGAACAAGCTGGTTAGCAAATACACCGGTTAAGAGCATACCTACCATTCCACCAATTCCATGACAAGGAAAAACATCTAATGTATCGTCCAGTCTTGACTTTTGTTTGATGCCTACAGCTATGTTTGAAATGATGGAAGCAACAAGACCGATTATAATACTTTGCGGAATTCCTACGTAACCAGCAGCGGGCGTAATGGCAACCAGGCCAACTACGGCACCAATGCAAAATCCGAGAACGGAGGGCTTCTTGCCTTTCATTACATCAAAAAACATCCATCCCAAGCCTGCGGCAGCCGCAGCTGTAGTAGTGGTTCCGAAAGCATTTACTGCAAGGGGAGTAGCGCCAACGGCAGATCCTGCATTAAATCCAAACCAACCAAACCACAGTAAACCAGTGCCAATCAATACATATGGTACGTTGGCAGGCGGTATTTCCCGGTGTTCAATATGTGATTTTCTTCTTTTTAATACCAGGGCGCCGGCAAGGGCCGCACAGCCTGCAGTAATATGTACCACGGTACCACCGGCGAAATCCCATGCGCCCATTTTTGCGAGGAATCCTTCAGGATGCCAGGACCAATGTGCTACGGGTGCATAAATCAGCAGGCTGAATAATACTATAAACAAAATGTAAGAAGTAAAACGTATTCTCTCGGCAACAGCACCCACTACCAGGCCAGGAGTAATGATAGCAAACATCAACTGAAAAAGAGAAAACAGTGTTAATGGAATTGTGTTTGCCAATGGCCAGGCCGCACCATCTTTAACGCCCTGATAAAAAGCATAGGTCGATGGGTTTCCGATGAATCCGTTAATTGATTCGCCGAAGCTTAAACTGAAACCCACAGTTACCCATAACACACCAACTACACCAGCTGCAACAACGCTTTTGATCATCGTAGAGATTACATTCTTACGATGAACCATGCCGCCATAAAAAAACGCCAATCCGGGAGTCATTAAAAAAACCAAAGCAGTAGATACCAGAACCCAGGCTATATCCGCTGAGTTGTACTGCGGATCATTTGCGCCGGGAACATAATCTGCCGCGGGTTTAATGAAAATTGCTGCGATAGCCACAACAGTCAACACTAAAAACGGAGCAATCTGTTTGATTGTAAGTTTTTTCATTCCTGTTAATTTTGGGGTGATAAATTAATAAAAATAATAATGTAACGTTTAAAGGTCCAAATTACGGATTATATATTTTAAATCATATAAATTTATATATATTTAATATTTTTTAATGTATACAACTGGTGTAAAAAAAACCACCGGCAGCCGGTGGTCTTAACACGTTTTTCATCTTCACATGCCTGCTATTAAATTATCATCCTTTGATTCAAGGATAGAAGATCCCATCAAATACTCATCGACTCTACGCGCACATTCTCTCCCCTCACTGATTGCCCATACTACCAATGATTGCCCGCGACGCATGTCTCCTGCTGAAAAGACTTTTGGTATACTTGTACTAAATTTTTTTTCTGTGGCCTTCACATTTCCTCTTTCATCCAGCTCAACCCCAAGCTCCTGCACCATCCCTTCATGTTGAGGATGTAAGAAACCCATCGCAAGCAGGGCGAGTTCACAGGGTATATCCTGTTCACTACCGGCAACTTCTACAAACTGTGCCGGCCTTCCGTCTTCCATTAATTTCCATTCGAGATTAACAATTTTCAATCCTTTTAAATTTCCCTCATCATCGCCGATAAACTCTTTGGTGGCAATTGCCCACTGCCTCTCTACGCCTTCTTCCTGGGAAGAGGATGTTTTCAAAACCATCGGATAACTAGGCCAGGGCATAAAAGGAGTTCTGGATTCAGGTGGCTTTGGCAGCAGTTCGAACTGGGTAACTGAAACAGCCTGATGCCGGTTAGAGGTTCCCACGCAATCGCTTCCTGTGTCCCCTCCCCCAATAACAACAACATTCTTTCCGGTAGCTATGAGTCGGTGATGCCCGTTTTCTTTGAATGTTCCCGATCCGTATTTGTTCTGTTGCTTTAAGAAATCCATTGCAAAATGAACGCCTTTCAATTCTCTTCCCGCAATCTGCAGATCACGCGGGATCGTTGAACCCCCGGCCAACACAATGGCATGAAACTCTCTCAACAAATCATTAATACGCACATTCACCCCCACATTGGCATTGCATTTAAATACAACACCCTCTTCCTCCATCAGTTTGATGCGGCGCTCCACTACCCATTTTTCTAATTTAAAATCCGGAATGCCGTAACGTAAGAGGCCACCGGGCGTATCGTCTCTTTCAAATACTGTGACCATATGACCGGCATAATTTAATTGGGCTGCTGCTGCTAACCCGGCCGGGCCTGAACCAACTACTGCCACTTTTTTCCCGGTCTTCACGTTCGGTTTTCTGGACTTTACAAAACCCTTATCGAAAGCGATTTCAATAATATGTTTTTCGATTTCCTCGATGGCTATCGCGGGTTGATTGATTCCTAAAACACAGGCGCTTTCACAAGGAGCCGGACAAATCCTTCCGGTGAATTCGGGAAAATTATTGGTAGATACCAATATATCATATGCTTCTTTCCATTGCTGTCTGTACACAGCGTCATTGAATTCCGGAATAATATTTCCCAACGGGCATCCATGATGACAAAAAGGGATGCCGCAATTCATGCAACGGGCTGCCTGTTGATTAAGTTTTGTGTCCTTATATCTTTCAATAAATTCATTAAAATGCTGCAAACGCTCTTTTACCGGTTGCTTATCCGGTAACTCTCTTGTAAATTCTAAAAACCCGGTTGGTTTGCCCATGTCAGCGTCTTTGGTTTACTATCTGTTTTTGTTTGTTGGTTGGTTCGATCTGCTTATCCTACTTTCACTTTTTCTTTTCTTTCAATAAGAGCCCGCTTATAATCTTTGGGGAAGACCTTCACAAAATTCTTTAACTGATTTTCTATATCATCCAGCAAGAATTTTGCAACCGTACTGCCGGTGTATTGGTAATGCTTGGAGATCATTGATTGCAGCCATTGAATATCATCTTCGTCCAAAACATCAAGGTCTACCATTTCTTTATTACAAAGTGCGCCAAATTGTGCCTTTACATCATATACAAAAGCAACTCCCCCGCTCATCCCTGCTGCAAAATTCCTTCCTGTTCCACCAAGTATGATGATTCGCCCCCCTGTCATGTATTCACATCCGTGATCACCCACACCTTCTACTACTACATCTGCTCCTGAGTTACGAACTCCAAAACGTTCCCCGGCTTTGCCACGAATAAATGCTTCACCCGAAGTTGCGCCGTAAAAAGCAACATTTCCCACGATGCTGTTCTCTTCAGGAACAAAGCTGGCCTGCTTTGGCGGATAGATGATCAACCTGGCTCCGCTTAAACCCTTTCCAAAATAGTCATTGGCATCGCCTTCAAGTTCGAGGGTAACACCAGCGGTATTGAAACTACCGAAACTTTGTCCGGCAGTTCCTTTAAATTTAAAATGAATGGTATTATCAGGCAATCCTGCGGCCTTGTACTTTTTTGTTATTTCATTAGATAAGATAGTTCCGGTAGTTCGATCTGTGTTCTTAATAAGAAAATCAGCTTTTACCGGTTGTTGGTGCTCAATGGCAGGCGTGGCAGCAGTCAGCAGTTTCCAATCCAGTACCTCTTCCAAGCCATGATCTTGTTGTTCATTGTTATATAAACCGGTATAGAGTGATGCGGGTTCTTTGAATAAAATCGGAGCCAGGTCTAATTTCTTGTATTTCCAATGTGAAATATCTTCTCTTGGTTCGAGATAATCAACCTGACCAATCATTTCATTGATCGTGCGGAATCCATATTCGGCCATGATTTCACGTAATTCCTGTGTAAGGAATTTGAATAAGTTTACGACATGATCTGCATTACCTGAAAATCTTTTCCGCAACTCGGGATCCTGGGTAGCTACACCTACCGGGCATGTGTTCAAATGGCATTTGCGCATCATGATACATCCTTCTACTACAAGAGCTGCAGTGGCAACTCCCCATTCCTCTGCTCCCAATAAAGCGGCAATAGCTATATCTCTGCCGGTCTTCATTTGCCCGTCTGCCTGTACTACTACCCTGCTGCGCAATTTATTTTTAACCAGGGTTTGATGTGTTTCGGCCAGGCCTAGCTCCCAGGGTAAACCGGCATGTTTGATAGAGCTGATGGGTGAGGCGCCTGTACCACCATCGTGGCCTGAGATCAATACAACATCTGCCTTTGCTTTCGCAACACCGGCAGCAATGGTTCCTACGCCAGCCTTCGAAACCAGTTTTACGTTGATACGCGCGGCCCTGTTGGCATTTTTCAGATCGAAAATGAGCTGGGCTAAATCTTCGATCGAATAAATATCGTGATGTGGCGGCGGAGAGATCAATCCAACACCCGGTGTCGAGTGCCTCGTTTTACCGATCCATTCGTCTACTTTATGGCCTGGCAACTGGCCTCCTTCCCCGGGCTTGGCGCCCTGGGCCATTTTTATTTGTAATTCATCCGCCTCTGTGAGATAATAAGATGTTACACCAAATCGGGCAGATGCAACCTGTTTAATAGCAGAACGCATCGAATCGCCATTTGGCAATAACTCGTAACGTCTCTCATCCTCCCCACCCTCACCAGTATTGCTTTTTCCACCCAAACGATTCATCGCAATAGCCAAAGTGGTATGTGCCTCCCATGAGATAGAACCAAAAGACATGGCACCGGTGGCAAAACGTTTGTAAATATTTTCTGCCGGTTCAACTTCATCCATAGAAATAGATGGACGATTGCGTTTAAACTGAAATAAACTTCTGA
Organism: Chitinophagaceae bacterium; assembly: GCA_014379345.1. Lineage (GTDB taxonomy): Bacteria > Bacteroidota > Bacteroidia > Chitinophagales > Chitinophagaceae > Flavitalea. The sequence goes on along the minus strand of JACMLY010000131.1, from coordinate 11,218 downwards.
GGGTTGCGGCTTTTTCACTTTGCTCGTTTACAAGCTTTGAATATTTTTTAAAAGTATTATAGTCATTCATCCTTGTTGAATACTGCAACAGGTGAATGGTCTGTGGATTAAATAAATGAAACTCCCCTTTTCTTTTCCATTGGTAAATTCCACCTACCGGTAGGCGATCAACAGGAATATCTTTTTTGCTGAACGCGTAGAAATGTTTTGAAAGGGTTTCTTTCGCAATTTCATCCAGGCCCATACCGCCAATGCGAGAAGTGGCGCCGGTAAAATACCTGTCAACAACATCATTATTCAAGCCGATGATCTCGAATATCTGTGCGCCCTGGTATGATTGTAATGTCGATATTCCCATTTTTGAGAACACTTTCAACAATCCATCATTCACCGCCTTGATATAGTTTTTTTTGAGATACTCAACGTCGAGATCTGTTTGAATTTTTCCATTCAATTTCATATCCCGAATGCTGGACAGCGCGAGATATGGATTAATAGCTGTTGCACCGAAACCGATCAGGCAGGCAAAATGGTGTACTTCCCAAACATCACCTGCTTCTACGATAATTCCTACCTTTCCCCGGTATCCTTTCCGGATGAGGTGATGATGTACAGCGGCAGTTGCCAATAAAGAAGGGATCGGCGCATGCTCCGAATCGATGGCCCTATCCATTAGTATCAACACTTCAAATCCGTCTTCAACCGCGTCTACTGCATAACGACAGATCCTGTCCAGGCCTGCTTTTAATGAACCAGGTTTCCCATCAGCCCTAAAATAACATTGAAGTGTTTTCGCCTGGAATATACCTGTGTCTATACTTCTTATTTTTTCCAGCTCATGATTTGAAAGCACGGGATGTTTTAAGGCCACTGTATGACAACTGAGCGGTTCTTCATTTAACAGGTTATCATTGTTTCCCACAAATGCGGCCAGCGACATGACCATTCTCTCCCGGATGGGATCGATCGGTGGATTGGTTACCTGGGCAAACAATTGTTTAAAATAACTACTGAGATGCTGGGGCTGATCACTTAAAACAGCCAACGGGATATCAGTTCCCATGGAGCCGATCGGTTCTTTCCCGTCAAGAGCCATCGGGGCGATTAATGTATCCAGGTCTTCGGTTGAATATCCAAAAGCTTTCTGATATTTAAACACTTGGTCCGGCTCCAAATGAGTGAACATGACCCTTGGTTCGGGCAATTCTTCCAGTCTGATCTTATATTTATTCAACCATTCTGCATAGGGTTTCTGCGAACAGATCGATTGTTTCAATTCTTCATCGCTGATGATGCGCCCCTGTTCCATATCGACTACAAACATTTTTCCCGGTTGTAACCTGCCTTTTTCCTTAATTAGTATGGGATCAATGGGAAGCACACCTGTTTCAGAGGCCATGATCACGCGGTCATCATGAGTAACGCAATACCTGGATGGCCGTAGGCCATTACGATCGAGGGTGGCGCCGATTATTTTTCCATCGGTAAATGAAATAGAAGCAGGACCGTCCCACGGTTCCATCATGGATGCATGAAATTCGTAGAAAGCTTTTTTAACAGGGTCCATATGATCATTGCCATCCCAGGCTTCCGGGATCAGCATCATCATCACATGAGGCAATGAGCGGCCTGTTAAAGCAAGCAATTCAATCATGTTATCCAGGCAGGCAGAATCTGATTGCCCTTCAGTAACTATCGGTAAAAGCATCTCCATTTCCTGCCTTGTAAAATAGGGAGATACAAATCCTTTTTCACTCGTTTTAAGCCAGTTCAGATTCCCCTGTAATGTATTGATCTCACCATTATGGGCGATATAGCGAAAAGGTTGGGCAAGTTTCCAGGAAGGAAATGTATTTGTGGCAAACCGTGAATGAACAAGACCAAATGCGCTAACGACCCTTTTGTTGCTGAGGTCGGGGAAATAATGACGTACCTGCATACTCGTTAGCTGACCTTTATACACAACCGTTTTATACGATATGGAAGCTACATAAAACCCGATCGCATCTTTTTTCACGGTGTTGTTAATGGTATGACTAGCATAGTTCTTAAGAACAAATAATTTTCTTTCGAAATCTTCCGGATTGTTGATATGATCAGGGCATGCAATAAATACCTGTTCCATTTCAGGTTCAACAGATAAAGCGGTTGCGCCAATTCCATCAGGGTTCACGGGAACTTTGCGGTAAGCAAGTACTTCTAACCCCATTTTTTCGGCAGAGCGATTGAAAATATCACGGCATTCTTCCCTTAAGCGAAGATCGCGCGGAAAAAAGATGACAGCCACTCCGTATTTACCAAACGAAGGCAAATGAACGCCGAGTTTTATGCATTCATCAAAGAAAAATTCATGTGGCGTTTGAATCAGGATACCTGCACCGTCGCCGGTATTATTTTCACATCCGCAGGCGCCACGGTGCTCCATATTTTCAAGCACTGTGAGAGCATCTGCAATATGTTGATGCGATTTATTTCCTTTGATATTGGCAACAAAACCAATTCCACAGGCATCATGTTCGAATCGCGGGGAGTATAAACCTTGATTGCTTATCATATTCTCAGTGTTTCAAAAAATTTTCAAGAAAAGATGGCTTTTCGTAATAGTTATCGAGAAATATGGCAGCAATAGCATGAAAATACGAAAAATCTCACTTTTTCTCTCAGTTTTATTCAATAAAATTTCCCACACTCAGCTTCGCAAATCTAGTCGGTCACAAACCCCGCCAATCGCAAGCCTGGTCGGTTACAAGCGATGCCGACAGCCAGCGAAGTGGGTAAGGTGAGCGAAGTGGGTAGGTTAGCGAAGTAGGTAGTGAGCGAAGTCGAACTAAACCAGATATCCAAACAATTTATCATCCTTATTTATCTCGGAAAACTCAATATTGAAATTTTTCAAATTGGCCAGCAGTACATCATAGTCATCACGATCCTGTAATTCAATGCCCACAAGAGCAGGTCCCGTTTCTTTGTTGGTTTTTTGCATGTATTCGAATCGGGTTATATCATCATCAGGTCCAAGAACATTATTGACGAATTCTTTCAGGGCACCTGGTCTTTGGGCGAAACGAATGAGGAAATAGTGTTTTAGTCCTTCGTATTGCAGCGAACGTTCTTTGATCTCAGGCATCCGGTCGATATCGTTGTTGCTACCGCTTAGAATGCATACCACGTTCTTACCGGCTATCTGCCCTGCAAAATCATCCAGCGCCGCAATTGATAATGCCCCGGCAGGTTCAACTACGATCGCATCTTCGTTGTACAATCTCAAAATCGTAGAACAGATTTTCCCTTCGTGAACCAGGTGTAAATCATCCAATACTTCCTTGCAGATAGAGAATGTTATTTCACCTACTCTTTTTACGGCAGCGCCATCAACAAAACGATCTATACTTTCTAAAGTAACAGGATGCCCCGCCTTCAATGCCTCAAACATAGCGGGGGCTCCTTCCGGCTCCAATCCTATTATCTTCGTATTGGGTGAGAATGTTTTGAAATAGCTTCCCACACCGGCACTCAGCCCCCCGCCTCCTACCGGAATAAACAAATAATCAATACCATCCAGATCTTCGGCAATTTCAACACCTACTGTTGCCTGTCCCTCTATGATCCGGTAATCATCAAACGGAGGAATAAACGTCATTTTATTATCATCCGTGAATTCTTTAGCAGCAATTGCGCAATCATCAAATGTATCACCTACCAATTTTATTTCAATACTCTCACCCCCAAACATCTTCGTTTGGTTCACCTTTTGTTTGGGAGTAATAATAGGCATGAAAACAACTCCCTTTACATTTAGTTTCTTGCACGAATAAGCAAAACCCTGCGCGTGATTACCGGCACTCGCACATACAACGCCTTTCTGGATCTGGGCTTCAGGCAGACTGCTCATCATGTTGTACGCACCACGCAATTTGTAAGAACGTACTGCCTGGAGATCTTCCCTTTTCAGGTATACATTGCATTGGTATTTGCGCGAAAGATTTTGATTAAAGATCAATGGCGTTCTATTAACCACCTTTTTTAACCGATCTGCCGCCTTGTGAAAATCGAGAACTCCCCCAGCCCCCCTAAAGGTGGGCTGTTTAACTTCTTCGATAGCCTGATTAAGAATAGACATTTGTGATTTCTATTAATTATGCAGTTTGCATTGATGGAGTCTTTTCTTCCTCCCCTTTAGGAGCGGAGGTTTCCGGCTTTTGATTTTCGGGACGGAGACTTCTTACCGTTTTACCCGATTGCCATAATTCGCTTTCACGAAGCTCTTTTAATTCCTGTTCCAGTTTTTCTCTGTAATCAGGTTTACTATTGCTTTCTATTGACAAAGCGGCTTCCTTACCTGCGGCAACGCTAGTATATAAATCGTTAAACACGGGCAGGGTTGCATCACGGAATTTTTTCCACCAATCCAATGCGCCACGTTGCGCGGTAGTGGAACAATTTGCGTACATCCAGTCCATTCCATTCTCAGCAACCAATGGCATTAACGATTGCGTGAGTTCTTCCACTGTTTCATTAAATGCCTCAGAAGGCGAATGACCGCGTTGGCGCAATACTTCATACTGCGCAGCAAAAATTCCCTGGATCGCTCCCATTAATGTTCCGCGTTCACCCGTTAAATCGCTATATACTTCTTTTTTGAAGTTTGTTTCAAACAAATAACCACTTCCTATGGCAATGCCAAGCGCAACCACTCTTTCGAATGCGCGACCGGTTGCATCCTGGTGAATTGCATAGCTGCTGTTCAATCCACGCCCTTGCAGAAACATTCTGCGTAATGAAGTACCGGAACCTTTTGGAGCAACAAGAAAAACATCCACATCCGGAGGAGGAATAATTCCTGTTTGGTCACTATACGTAATGCCAAAGCCATGGGAGAAATACAAAGCCTTACCGGGGGTTAAATATTTTTTAACAGTTGGCCATAATTGAATTTGGGCAGCGTCGCTCAGCAGGTAGCAAATGATCGTTCCGCGTTGCAGCGCCTCTTCGATCTCGAACAATGATTCACCGGGAACGAATCCATCACGGACAGCCTTATCCCATGATTTTGAGTTTTTACGTTGCCCGATGATGACATTGACGCCATTTTCTTTTTGATTCAATGCCTGGCCCGGACCCTGCACCCCATAACCGATCACAGCCACCACTTCATCTTTTAATACTTTCTGGGCTTTTGCTAATGGAAACTCTTCGCGAGTAACAACATTTTCTTCAACGCCACCAAAATTTAATTTTGCCATTTTTACAAGTTTAAATGTTTACAGTTATTATCATTATTCTGATGCAGGATTGTAGGATCACCGGATCGGCCCGGGAAATTCCTTCAAACAATCTGATAAAATCTTTCTTTGATCTATTCTTTCATCCTGTGCATCCTGGTTATTTACATACTAAATACCTCGGCCTGTTTATTCAAATATTCGTTTTCTATAACTTCTTCGCCAGGCGCTGTTTTTTCAAATTCCTTTAGCTTCGCATGGAATCCATGACTGGCTTTAATGATCGCGACCCGGGCACTGCGTACAAATTCTATAAGCCCATAAGGTTCCAATACTTTCACCAGCTTATCTGTTTCTTCCCGCTGACCGGTAGCTTCAAATATTGTATAATCCTTGCGAATGACCACCGCTCTTGCACCATACTTGCGAAGCAATCTCTCTACCTTCACTTTTTCCGCAATTTCGTCTGTCGGCACTTTGTACAAAGCCAACTCCTGCCATATAATTTCATCCGCTGTATTGAAATAGGCCTTTAATACCTCCACCTGCTTTTCAATTTGCCTGCAGAGTTTACGTACCACTTCCTCGGTTTCATTGATCACAATCGTGAAACGGTGAATTCCTTCCACTTCAGAAGGGGAAGTATTGAGGCTTTCAATATTGATCTTTCTCCTGGAAAAAATAATCGCAATACGATTTAGCAAACCAATCTGGTTTTCTGTGTAAACCGTTACCGTAAATTCTTCACTCCCACTGCCGACACTTTCCGCAGCAGACGCAGAGAATTGCAATTGGTCATTTTTCTGTAAACTCATTATTCAACTTTATTATAAAAAATATATGTCTTCCGTTCATATCTCGACTTCGCCCGATCGGCAAGGTTCGACTTCACTGGTTCAACTTCGCTCACCATTGACCACTCACCACTCACCTACTTCAGCCTGATCTCTGCCACACTGCATCCCTGCGGCACCATGGGGAACACATTGTTTTCTTTTCCTACCATCACTTCCAGTAAATAGGCACTGTCATGATCCAGCATCGCGCTTAAAGCGCTCTTCAGATCATTACGATCAGAAATGCTTTGTCCGGCTATTCCATATCCTTTCGCAACCATTACATAATCGGGGCTGGCAATATCAACAAATGAATAGCGCTTATCATGAAAAAGCTGTTGCCACTGACGAACCATCCCCAGGAATTGATTATTCATTATTAAAATCTTTATGTTCACTTCGCTCTGCATAATGGTACCCAATTCCTGGATCGTCATCTGAATACCTCCGTCACCGATGATCGCTACAACTGTTCTGTCAGGTGCGCCGAATTTGGCGCCTATAGCTGCAGGCAATGCAAAACCCATCGTACCCAAACCGCCGGAAGTAACATTGCTTTTTGATTGATTAAACTTTGCATACCGGCAGGTTACCATCTGATGCTGACCGACGTCGGTCACTATCACCGCATTGCCACCGGTTAATTGATTGAGAATATTAATAACCTCTCCCATGGTCATCTGATCAGCAGTAGGATTTAGCTCATCATATATACAGGCTTCTTCTTCTTTTACCTGATGATCTTTAAAATTCTGCAACCACCTGGGATATACTTTATGTTCAATCAATTCGGTTAATAACGGCAGGGTCTCTTTACAATCGCCCCATACAGGTACAGTCGCTTTTACATTCTTATCAATTTCTGATGGATCAATATCGAGATGAATAATTTTAGCCTGTTTGGCATATTTATCAAGGCGACCTGTTACACGATCATCGAACCTCATCCCAACTGCTATCAATACATCGCAATCATTGGTCAAAACATTTGGACCATAATTTCCGTGCATTCCTAACATGCCAACATTTTGCGGATGATCAGTAGGCAAAGCGCTTAAACCAAGTATTGTCCAGGCCGCAGGAATTCCACTTTTCTCAATAAATTTTTTTAATTCTTTTTCGGCCTTGCCAAGTATCACTCCCTGTCCAAAAATGATAAACGGTTTTTCGGCTTCATTGATCAGTTTTGCAGCCTGTTGAACGTACTCTTCCCGAACGATCGGCCTGGGACGATAACTGCGTATATGATCGCATTTTTTGTATCCTTCGAATTCAAACTTTTGTAACTGTGCATTTTTTGTAATGTCAATCAATACCGGTCCCGGACGCCCGCTTCCTGCTATATAAAATGCTTTCGCTAAAACCGACGGAATTTCGGTTGCATCAGTAACCTGGTAATTCCATTTTGTAACGGGCGTAGTAATATTGATCACATCGGTTTCCTGGAATGCATCGGTGCCGAGTAAATGAGCAAACACCTGCCCTGTTATACAAACCAGCGGCGTACTATCGATCATGGCATCTGCCAGGCCGGTCACCAGGTTAGTTGCACCCGGACCGCTTGTTGCAAACACTACCCCTGTTTTGCCTGATGTTCTTGCATACCCTTGTGCCGCATGTATACCGCCCTGTTCGTGGCGAACCAATATATGTTTTAACTTTTCCTGGTAGTCGTACAAGGCATCGTATATGGGCATTATGGCGCCACCCGGATAACCAAAAATAATATCGACTCCCTCTGCCAAAAAAGCTTCCAGTACGGCAACAGATCCACTGACAGTGGCCGCCTTCTCCAAACCTCCTTCAGTGGGGGAGACTTTCGGTAAGGTGTTTTGAATGTCGTTATCTTTTTTTGGTATCTCTATAGTCTGTGCCATATAAAAAAATTTATAAATAAATTACAAGTCCCCCACCAGGGGCATTTAGGGAGCCGTGGCCTCATCCGTCACACATCCTTCAGATGCATCTTTTACCACCTGCGCGTACTTAAATAAAATTCCTTTGGTTGCTTTTAATGCCGGTTTTTTCCATAACGCCCTTCGTTTATTGATCTCTTCTTCATTTACTTTCAGGTTGATTTTATTTGTGGATGCATCCAGCTCAATCACATCATCATCATTTACCAGTGCGATCACTCCACCCTCGAATGCTTCCGGAGTAACATGACCTACTACAAAACCATGAGTACCTCCGCTGAACCTTCCATCGGTGATCAGCGCTATGCTTTTACCAAGCCCGGCACCTATAATCGCCGACGTTGGCTTCAGCATTTCCGGCATGCCGGGTGCTCCTTTAGGGCCGACATGACGGATCACTACCACGTCGCCGGCTTTTATTTTCCCTGAATTGATCCCGTTGATCAATTCGAACTCCCCATCAAATACTCTTGCAGGCCCTTCAAACCGTTCTCCCTCTTTTCCGCTTATCTTAGCCACACTCCCACGTTCTGCGAGGTTACCGTATAAGATCTGAAGATGCCCTGTTGCCTTGATTGGATTCTCTACCGGAAGAATAATCTTTTGCTTTTCAAAGTCCAGGTCGGGAGCAGATGCTAAATTTTCTGCCAATGTTTTACCGGTCGCTGTTAAGCATTCGCCATGCAACAAACCTTTTCCAAGCAAATATTTCATTACGGCAGGCACACCGCCATACGCGTGCAGATCCTGCATTAAATATTTTCCACTGGGTTTAAAATCTGCCAGTACAGGTGTTGTATCGCTGATCTTTTGAAAATCGTCTTGTGTTAAAGGAACATCAACGCTCTTGGCCATTGCTATCAAATGCAATACGGCATTTGTACTTCCACCCAAGACCATGATCACCGTAATTGCGTTTTCAAATGCTTTGCGGGTCATGATGTCTTTAGGACAGATATTTTTTTCTATCAGCAGTCGAATTGCCTTACCTGCAGCGGAACATTCTCTTTGCTTATCTGAGCTTAATGCCGGGTTAGAAGATGAATAAGGCAAACTCATTCCCAAAGCTTCAATTGCCGAAGCCATCGTATTGGCTGTATACATACCGCCACAAGCCCCTGCACCCGGGCAGCTATTCATGACGATCCCTTTGAAATCTTCATCACTTAATTTACCGGCCATTTTTTGTCCAAGCGCTTCAAAGGCAGAAATGATATTCAGGTCCTGCCCTTTATAATGTCCGGGAGCGATCGTACCGCCGTATACCATAATAGAAGGCCGGTTCAATCTTCCCATAGCCATTATTGAACCCGGCATATTCTTATCGCATCCGGGAACTGCGATCAGGGCATCATAATATTGCGCTCCGCAAACCACTTCGATAGAATCTGCAATAATATCACGGCTGACAAGCGAATAACGCATACCGTCTGTTCCGTTACTCATTCCATCGCTAACGCCAATGGTGTTGAAGATCAATCCAACCAGTTCGTTGTCCCATACACTGGTCTTGATGAGTTTTGCCAGGTCGTTCAAATGCATATTGCACGTGTTTCCATCATACCCCATGCTAACAATTCCAACCTGTGCTTTTTTCAGATCATCATCCGTTAAGCCAATCCCGTAGAACATAGCCTGCGCTGCAGGTTGAGTAACATCCTGCGTAATCGTCTTCGAATATTTATTCAGTTCGTTGTTCATTCTGTTTAAGTACTTAGCGATCGTATTAACCACTCTCACTGCCGGCAAGGCGTACACTCATTATTCAGTAACCAATAAGTTTGCTTTTTCCTTTTTGCTTTCTTCGTGTTCCCGGAATTCAATTACTCTATCCTTGTATGCCTGTTGAATGATCCTTCCCAGTGATTCATTCCATGGCTTTCTAAAATTGACGCCGTCAAGTGATTCCCATCCGATCACCTCCGCAGCTGTTCCACAAAAAAATGCTGCATCCGCATTCCTCAATTCTTCTGTTGTAAACAATTTTTCTACCACAGGAATATTGAGTTTGTTGCATATTTCTACCACAGTTGCCCGTGTAATACCGGGAAGAATATTTCCTTCCGGTGGCGTGATCAATTTCCCATTCCTTTCAAAAAATACATTTGCACCCGGCCCTTCAGCTACATAACCATTCATATCGTTTAACAATGCTTCGTCGTAGCCATTGGCTTTTGCTTCCTGGCTTGCAAGGATAGAATTGACATAGTGCCCCGTTGCCTTTGCTTCAATTTTAAATCCCTTTGGGTTCGGACGCTGAAAAGACGAAGTCATCACTTTTAATAATTTGTCGCCAAGAAAAGGCGCCATTTCCCAAACAGCGATGACGATATTTGAGACTGTATTTTTGATAAAACTCATATTAGCCGGCGCATATACTAGCGGCCGTATATATGCGTCCTGCAAATTATTCCTCGTTAATACTTCATAGGTTGCTTTTATCAATTCGCCTGAAGAATAATGGTACGGAATATTCAATGCATTGGCCGAATTCTTTAACCGTTCGTAGTGTTCAACAGCTTTGAATATCCTGGTTGAGCCATTCTCTGCTTTATAGGAGCGAATGCCCTCAAACACCCCATAACCATAATGTAAAGTCTGGCTGTACAAGTCAATTTTAACTTCTGATGCCTGCAAATATTCTCCATTGTGATAGAGAATCGTATGTTCATTATAATATAATGCCATAAGTTATTTCTTTAAAACGTTATCATTAACCTTTGCAACAAAGGTCCTAAGACATAAAAAATGTCATTTCATATCCATATCAAAATAAAAACCCGCCTCCTGGAGGCGGGTTCATAGTATTTTTTAATTCGTTAATACATTTACCCTCCTCCATGCAGTGCAGGAATAATCACCACGACCACAAGAATGATTGCGGTAATAGAAGTGATGCTATTTATGCTGCGTTGTAACATAGAGGAAATTGTATTACGAATATACTGCCGCCTTTTTGATAAACAAAGAACTTTTTTTGCGAGGATTAAACCTATAAGGTCTTGTAAGATCTCTTACCAATTATAAGAGTTTGACAAAGACCTTATAGATTTTCCTTTTTAACCATCATTAAACCTACAAGGTCTTGTAAGATCTCTTACCAATTATAGGAGTTTAACAAAGACATTATAGGTTTTTATTTATATAATTGTCGATTTACTCAACGCGATATTACTTTTGTTAACCGTTGAGGGAATCCTGTTTTCAATAAAGTCACGGATAAGGTCACCCACCGTAGTGGTAG